>NZ_JBBHJX010000048.1:0-257 GCF_037482915.1 Paucibacter hankyongi | reverse complement strand
TCCTGATCTGCGTTGACACATTTGCCTTCAAGAAAGGGCATGTGTGATGGATACAGGCGTTAAACGAACGCAGCGCGACTACACGATGGCTTTTAAGCTGTCGGTCGTCGAGCAGGTCGAAAAGGGCGAGCTGACCTACAAACAGGCGCAAGCGAAGTACGGCATCCAGGGCCGCACGACGGTGTTGACGTGGATGCGCAAACACGGTCGCCAGGGTTGGGGTCGTGCGGCATCATTGGCGGCGATGCCGATAAACA
>NZ_JBBHJX010000047.1:0-286 GCF_037482915.1 Paucibacter hankyongi | reverse complement strand
AGACCCCCAAACCCCTGACACCGGAGCAGCAAATCAAGGCGCTGCAAGTCGAACTCGCGCAAGCGCAGGAACGAGCCAAGTTCTTCGAAGCCGTTGTGGACGTGCTGAAGAAGGATTACGGCGTGCGTGTCGTAAAAAAGCCTGCGGGCAAGTTCTCTCGCAAGACCTCGTCAAAGGGTTGAGCGTGAGCAGGGCTTGTCAATACATGGGCATGAGCCGCCAGGCGTTCTACCAGGGGCAGCAGCGAAATGCCGCGCGCGGCCAGCGCGCCGAGGTGGTGGTGAAG
>NZ_JBBHJX010000046.1:0-381 GCF_037482915.1 Paucibacter hankyongi | reverse complement strand
CCCCCCAGTGCGTCATGCGGTCGGTACTCGTTGTATTGGGTCAGCCAATCGTCGGCGATGGCTTGGACTTGTTCGATGGAACTGAACAGGTAGGCGTCGAGCACTTCCGTTCGGAATGTCCGGTTGAACCGTTCGATGTAGGCGTTCTGGTTGGGCTCGCCAGGCTCGATGTAGTTCAAGGCAATACCTTTGCGCTGGGCCCATTCGACGAAGTCATGGCTGGTCATCTCGGGGCCGTTGTCCATGCGAATCGACTGCGGCGCACCGTACCAATCCACCAGACGGTCCATCGTTCGAATCAACATCGAAGCCGGCAGGGATTGGGCCACCTGGATCGCCAGGGCCTCGCGATTGGCTTCGTCGATGACGTTGAGGGTTCGG
>NZ_JBBHJX010000045.1:0-411 GCF_037482915.1 Paucibacter hankyongi | reverse complement strand
TGCTATTGGAGACGATTCCTGGTCTAGGAGATCGGACCATCCCGCAACTGCTCGCCTACATTGGGCGGCCAGAGCGCTTCAAAACGGTCAAGGCCTTGATCGCCTATGCCAGCCTAACGCCAGCTATCCGCCAGTCCGGCAGTTCCTTAAACCAAACCAAGGGAACGCATCCCATGGGCCATCGTGAGCTCAAGCGAGCTCTGTACTTCCCGGCACTGGTGGCTGGTCGCTACAACCCCTTGATCGCTGCGTTCTGGAATCGGCTCAAAGCCCAGAACAAACCGGGCAAGGTCATTGTGGTGGCTTGCATGCACAAGTTGCTGGCCATCATTTACGGCGTGCTCAAGTCCAAGCGGCCGTTCGATCCGACAAAAATGAATGCGCAAACAGCTTGACGCATAACGGTGTCTT
>NZ_JBBHJX010000044.1:0-439 GCF_037482915.1 Paucibacter hankyongi | reverse complement strand
CTGGAGACGGAGAACGCGCGGCTCAAGCGCATGTACGCGGACTTGGCATTGGAGAACGCCGCGATCAAGGACGTACTGTCAAAAAAATTCTGACGCCGTCCGTGAAGCGGCAGGCGGTCGAGGTCATGGTGACCGAACACCGCTTGTCGATCACGCGAGCCTGCCACGCCGCAGGCTTGTCGCGGGCGGCGTACTACAAGGTGCCACCGTTACCTCAGGAGAAGGACGCCGAGGTCATTGAAGCGCTCAACGGCATCGTCGAGCGCAACGGTCGCTGGGGATTCTGGAAGTGCTTTGACCGGCTGCGCCTAGATGGTCGGCCATGGAACCACAAGCGAGTCTGGCGGGTGTACTGCGACTTGGGCCTGAACATTCCTCGGCGCACCAAGCGCCGCATTCCCAAGCGCGAACCCGTGCCTCTCGCTGCGGGATCGTTCGT
>NZ_JBBHJX010000043.1:0-439 GCF_037482915.1 Paucibacter hankyongi | reverse complement strand
ACGAACGATCCCGTAGCGAGAGGCACGGGGTCGCGCTTGGGAATGCGGCGCTTGGTGCGCCGAGGAATGTTCAGGCCCAAATCGCAGTGCACCCGCCAGACTCGCTTGTGGTTCCATGGCCGACCATCCAGGCGCAGCCGGTCAAAGCACTTCCAGAATCCCCAGCGACCGTTGCGCTCGACGATGCCGTTGAGCGCATCAATGACCTCGGCATCCTTCTCCTGTGGCAACGGTGGCACCTTGTAGTACGCCGCCCGTGACAAGCCCGCGGCGTGGCAGGCTCGCGTGATCGACAAGCGGTGCTCGGTCACCATGACCTCGACCGCCTGCCGCTTCACGGACGGCGTCAGAATTTTTTTGACAGTACATCCTTGATCGCGGCGTTCTCCAACGCCAGGTCCGCGTACATGCGCTTGAGCCGGGCGTTCTCTGTCTCCAA
>NZ_JBBHJX010000042.1:0-594 GCF_037482915.1 Paucibacter hankyongi | reverse complement strand
TCTGAACCGCGAGGTAAAGACACCGTTATGCGTCAAGCTGTTTGCGCACCTATTTTGGTCGGATCGAACGGCCGCTTGGACTTGAGCACGCCGTAGATGATCGCCAGCAACTTGTGCATGCAAGCCACCACAATGACCTTGCCCGGTTTGTTCTGGGCTTTGAGCCGCCTCCAGAACGCAGCGATCAACGGGTTGTAGCGACCAGCCACCAGTGCCGGGAAGTACAGGGCTCGCTTGAGCTCCCGATGGCCCATCGGATGCGTGCCCTTGGTTTGGTTCAAGGAACTGCCGGACTGGCGTATGGCTGGCGTGAGGCTGGCATAGGCGATCAAGGCCTTGACCGTCTTGAAGCGCTCTGGCCGCCCAATGTAGGCGAGCAGTTGCGGGATGGTCCGATCGCCGAGTCCAGGAATCGTCTCCAAGAGCGCCTGACGTTGTTTGAGATCGGGGTCATCGTCGATGGTCGAACGGATCGCTGCCTTGAGCGCCAAGATCGACGCGTCCAGCGCCTCGATGATCTTGTGGATCGAGGCTTGGACCGTTTCATGGGCAATCTCGAGCCGATTGAGCTCGCCTTGGCGCAGTTCCAGCAAC
>NZ_JBBHJX010000041.1:0-644 GCF_037482915.1 Paucibacter hankyongi | reverse complement strand
CCTGATATCTACTCATTCCGCTCCGTCCGTGCTGACCGGAGCTCGCCGAAACGATCCCGCGATCCTCCTTGGGCCTAGAGCCCGAGGTAAAGACTGGGGCGTTTGGCGAATTCGACGCTGTAGCTCGAACGGTGTCTTGGGGCGCCGCCGGAATTGCCTCCAGCGGTGACCTCGCATATCAGGATGCGCAAGTCGAATGCCTTCAGCACCTTTTGGAGATTGCCGATGGTTTCCACGATTGGCTGCGACGTCAGCAAGAAGAAGTTTGATGCGGCCTTGATCGTCGCCCCGGGAAAATACAAGTCCAAAGTGTTCGAGAACAGCGTCGCCGGATTTGGCGCTTTCTTGGCGTGGATGGACCTCCACGCGCCTGGCGGCAAGTCGCAAGCCCATGTCTGCATGGAGTCCACGGGTGCTTATCACGAGCAACTGGCGCTCTACCTCCACGATCATGGCGTGAAGGTATCCATCGTGAATCCGCTGTTGGTGAAGCGTTTCATGGAGGCCGAAGGCCTGCGCAACAAGACCGATGGCGGAGATGCCAAGGCCATCGCGCGCTTTTGCGTGATGCATGAACCCCAACCCTGGGAAGCGCCAAGCCGTGGAGTTCGGGAGTTGCAAGCGCTGGTGGCGCGGCTGGATAC
>NZ_JBBHJX010000040.1:0-648 GCF_037482915.1 Paucibacter hankyongi | reverse complement strand
CCTCCTGATATCTACTCATTCCGCTCCGTCCGTGCTGACCGGAGCTCGCCGAAACGATCCCGCGATCCTCCTTGGGCCTAGAGCCCGCGGTAAAGACTGGGACGCTTGGTGAATTCGACGCTGTAGCTCGAACGGTGTCTTGAGGCGCCGCCGGAGTTGCCTCCGGCGGTGACCTCGCATATCAGGATGCGCAAGTCGAATGCCTTCAGCACCTTTTGGAGATTGCCGATGGTTTCCACGATTGGCTGCGACGTCAGCAAGAAGAAGTTCGATGCGGCCTTGATCGTCGCCCCGGGCAAATACAAGTCCAAAGTGTTCGAGAACAGCGTCGCCGGATTTGGCGCTTTCTTGGCGTGGATGGACCTCCACGCGCCTGGCGGCAAGTCGCAAACCCATGTCTGCATGGAGTCTACGGGTGCTTATCACGAGCAGCTGGCGCTCTATCTCCACGATCATGGCGTGAAGGTATCCATCGTGAATCCGCTGTTGGTGAAGCGTTTCATGGAGGCCGAAGGCCTGCGCAACAAGACCGATGGCGGAGATGCCAAGGCCATCGCGCGCTTTTGCGGGATGCATGAACCCGAGCCCTGGGACGCGCCCAGCCGTGGAGTTCGGGAGTTGCAAGCGCTGGTGGCGCGGCTGGATACC
>NZ_JBBHJX010000039.1:0-780 GCF_037482915.1 Paucibacter hankyongi | reverse complement strand
TGACCCGTCCTGAATTAGGTTGACACTCAGAACGGTTAAAGAAGAGCCGGCTTAGCCGGCCAAGGACGCCTGATGCATCGCATCAGGCGTTTGCATTTTCAGCGACAGGTGCGGCCGCTCGTGGTTGTATATCTGTACCGACTCGGCCACCATGCGCCGAGCTTGCGAGAGGTCTGCGGGCCTACTGATCAGGAACTCGTGCTTGAGGATGCCGTTGACACGCTCGGCCAGTGCGTTTTGATAGCAGTCATAGCCGTCGGTCATCGAGCACTTCACGCCGTGACGTCGGTGCAGCGACTGATAGTAGCTGGAGCAGTATTGAATGCCCCTGTCCGAGTGATGCGTGAGCTGGTGTTGCGTCTGACGCCCTCGCAGTGCCATCTTCATCGCCTGGGCGACCTCTTCAGTCTGCAAAGTTGGATGTACATGCCACCCAACGATCTTGCGCGAGTGGGCATCGGTCACCAAGCTGAGGTAGACAAACCTGTCGGCCGTGGGCAAATACGTGATGTCGGCTACCCACAACTGTTCGCTTCGCGTCACCTGGATCTGTTCGGGCCCTTCCTTGACCAAGTTGGGGTGCCGGCGGAATCGATGATGGCTGTCCGTGGTCTTGTGATACGCCCGATGCCTCGGCACAAGCATCCTGGCGTTGCGCAGCACGTCGAACATAGCGTCGCGCCCGAGCCCGGCGCCTGCTCGCTCCAGCGATTCACGAAGCAGGTGATGCAGCTTGCGCGTGCCCAGCCGCGGCTGACGAAGCCTCTGCTCGTTGACCAG
>NZ_JBBHJX010000038.1:0-875 GCF_037482915.1 Paucibacter hankyongi | reverse complement strand
GAACGCACCAAGCCGCACGTCAACGTCGGCACCATCGGTCACGTGGACCATGGCAAGACCACCCTGACGGCTGCGATCGCAACCGTGCTGTCGAAGAAGTTCGGCGGCGAGGCCAAGGCCTATGACCAGATCGACGCTGCGCCTGAAGAAAAGGCTCGCGGCATCACGATCAACACCGCTCACGTCGAGTACGAAACCGCTGGCCGTCACTACGCCCACGTGGACTGCCCCGGCCACGCTGACTATGTGAAGAACATGATCACCGGCGCTGCTCAGATGGACGGCGCTATTCTGGTGTGCTCGGCCGCTGACGGCCCAATGCCCCAGACTCGCGAGCACATCCTGTTGGCTCGTCAGGTCGGCGTGAAGTACATCATCGTCTTCCTGAACAAGTGCGACATGGTGGACGACGCTGAGTTGCTGGAACTGGTCGAAATGGAAGTGCGCGAGCTGCTGTCCAAGTACGACTTCCCTGGCGACGACACCCCCATCATCAAGGGTTCGGCCAAGCTGGCTCTGGAAGGCGATACGGGCGATCTGGGCGAGCAGGCCATCTTCCGTCTGGCCGACGCGCTGGACAGCTACATCCCGACGCCTGAGCGCGCTATGGACGGTGCTTTCTTGTTGCCGGTGGAAGATGTGTTCTCGATCTCGGGTCGCGGCACTGTGGTGACTGGCCGTATCGAGCGCGGCATCATCAAGGTCGGTGAAGAAATCGAAATCGTGGGTATCCGCGACGTTCAGAAGACCACCGTCACTGGCGTGGAAATGTTCCGCAAGCTGCTGGACCAAGGTCAAGCAGGCGACAACGTCGGCATCTTGCTGCGCGGCACCAAGCGCGAAGACGTCGAGCGCGGCCAAGTGCTGAGCAAGCC
>NZ_JBBHJX010000037.1:0-928 GCF_037482915.1 Paucibacter hankyongi | reverse complement strand
AAACAAGGACTCAAGGCCTGGATTTGGGCTGATGTTGCGGTCTTGTTTGAGTCTTCACAATTCGTTCCAAGTTGTTACGAATCGTGAAGTCCAAAACCTGGAGCCGCCAAATGAACGCAGACCAAATCCTCGCCGAAATCCGTGAAGCCAATCTGTCTTACCTGATGCTGGCGCAGAACCTGATCCGCGCTGACCGTGAGCAGGCCCTGTACCGTTTGGGCATCTCGGAAGACACCGCCACGCTGATCGCCACGCTGAGCCCGGCCCAGTTGATGAAGATTGCCTCCGGCAACACCCTGCTGTGCCGCTTCCGCATGGACGACGACCTGGTCTGGGGCTTGCTGACCAGCCACGGCAAGTCGGCCGCCAACGACGGCGTGTCTCGCTTGCACGCTTCGATCCTGATGGCCGGCCGCCACCAAGAAGCCGCCTGATTCCAGAATCTCTCCGAACCTCTTTCTGACCGAGACCCCATCATGCGCAACAAGAGCATCGTGACCGAAGCCCGCCAAATCGAACGTGCGGTGACCCTGATCAACCTGGGCGCGCGCCTGCAGGTCTTGGAGTCGGAAACGGATATGTCTTACGAGCGCCTGCTGCGCCTGTACAAGGAAGTCTCGGGCAAGAGCCCCAGCAAGGGCCAGCTGCCGTTCTCGACAGACTGGTTCATGACTTGGCAGCCGAACATCCATGCTTCTCTGTTCTTGAATGTGCATGAGTACCTGAACAAGGTCTCGGAGCTGGACGAGATTGATGCGGTCATCAAGGCCTACCAGCTCTACCAAGAACAAACCCAGGCGCAAGGCCTGGAAGCGATGTTGTCCATCACCCGCGCTTGGCGCTTGGTGAAGTTCATCGACAACGGCATGCTGACCATGACCAAGTGCTCGGACTGCGGCGGCCACTTCGTCACGCACCCGCACGAGAT
>NZ_JBBHJX010000036.1:0-1101 GCF_037482915.1 Paucibacter hankyongi | reverse complement strand
AAGGAAACACAATGACCGCCTCAACTATCGCATTAGCTGAACTCGCCGAGAAGGGCGCCGACATCGATGTTCTGCGCCAGATGGTGCAGTTCATGGCCCAGCGCCTCATGGAGATCGACGTCGAAGGACGCTGCGGCGCTGCCTACGACGAGAAGAGTCCCGAGCGTCTGAACAGCCGCAACGGCTTCCGTGAGCGCACCTGGGAGACTCGTGCCGGCAGCGTCGAGCTGAAGATCCCCAAGCTGCGCCAAGGCAGCTACTTCCCGGAGTTCCTGGAGCCCCGGCGCACGGCCGAGAAGGCGCTCACTGCCGTGATCCAGGAGGCCTACATCAAGGGCATCTCGACCCGTTCCGTGGACGACCTGGTCAAAGCCATGGGCATGAGCGGCGTGTCCAAGAGCCAGGTTTCGCGGCTGTGTGCTGAGCTCGATGAGCGGGTCGGCGCGTTCCTGAACCGCCAGATCGAGGGTGACTGGCCGTACCTGTGGATCGACGCCACCTACGTCAAGACGCGCGAGGCCGGGCGCATCGTGAGCGTGGCCGTCATAGTGGCGGTGGGTGTGAACACGGAAGGCCAGCGTGAGGTGCTGGGGCTCAAGGTCGGCGCCAGCGAGGCTGAGCCCTTCTGGACAGAGTTCCTGCGCAGCCTGAACCGGCGTGGCCTGCGCGGCGTGAAGCTCGTGATCAGCGACAGCCATGAGGGCATCAAGGCGGCGTCAGCCAAAACGCTCAAGGCCACCTGGCAGCGCTGCCGGGTGCACTTCATGCGCAATGCCCTGGCCTATGCCAACAAGACACAGCGGCGCATGGTGAGTGCAGCCATCGGCACAGTGTTTGTACAGGAGACGGCCGAAGCGGCCAGAACGCAGTGGCGCAGCGTGGCCGACCAGTTTCGCGACAAGCTGCCCAAGCTCAGCGCCATGATGAACGACGCCGAGCACGACGTATTGGCCTTCATGGGCTTCCCACGGGCGCACTGGCCGCAGATCTACAGCACCAACCCGCTTGAGCGGCTGAACGCCGAGATCAAACGCCGAACTAACGTCGTGGGCATCTTCCCCAACGATGCCTCGATTACGCGGCTGGTAGGCGCCATGATGC
>NZ_JBBHJX010000035.1:0-1109 GCF_037482915.1 Paucibacter hankyongi | reverse complement strand
AACTTGTATGGTTGAGGTGCTGGGGTGGAGAGCCTCGACGAACTATCGGCCATAGCGTTGGACCGACGAAGTGAGACATCTCTCGCCCCACCTCCAGCGTCGATGAGGAACTGAGCGGCTGACGCTGACGCAACAGACCGCCGATCTTGAAGCAAGTTGACGCGGCAGTGGGTTTATCACCCCAGCAGTTTGATTGTGCTTATGGAGGTCTTGACCATGCAAGCATCAGTTGAAGTGGTGGGTGTGGATGTGGCAAAAGCCGAGTTGGTTGCAGCCCGGTATCCCGCAGAACGTATCAGTGAAGTCATCCCCAACGCGACTGCAGCCATTCAAAAGTGGCTTCAAACGTTGCCGGAGGGCTGCATCATTGCGATGGAGGCGACCGGAAGGTTTCACCAGTTGCTCGCGCAGTTGGCGCATGTTGAGGGCTTTGTTGTCTATGTTCTCAACGCGCGTGACGTGTACTTCTATGCGCGAGCGGTCAGCGCACGAGGCAAGACCGACCGACTCGACGCCGGAGTCATTGCCCGCTATGTTGCTGAGCATCGAGACCGACTCAGGCCCTGGCAACCGGCCCAAGGTGTACCCAGCCAGTTGCAAGAGTTGCTAGGGCGGCGCGTGATGCTGACTCACCAACTGGTCACGCTGCGATTGAGCCTGAATGAGGTGGCGACGCTCGGTGAGACAGCGCATCGCCTGGAGCAGGCGTACCAAACGGCTTTCGAAGAGATTGATCGGCAGTTGGAGCAGTTGGTGGACAGCGAGCCGGCGTTGAAGCAAGGCGTACAGCGACTGCGCACGATCACAGGTTTTGGCGCGCAGGCTGCGATTCGGTTGGCTGCGCTTTTCAGTCGAATCAAATTCGACAATGCCAATGCTGTGGTGGCCTACAGCGGTTTGGACCCCAGGCCGAGCGATTCAGGAACGCACAAAGGGACGAGGCACCTGTCCAAGCGAGGGCCTGCGCTGTTACGGCGCCAGTTGTACCTGGCGGCCTTCGCTGCATGCCGTAGCAAGGCGCTGGGCCACATTTACACAAGCCTTAGAGCAAAGGGTTTTGCCACGACGCAGGCCTTAACCATCCTGGCTCGCAAGCTGCTCAGAGTGGC
>NZ_JBBHJX010000034.1:0-2672 GCF_037482915.1 Paucibacter hankyongi | reverse complement strand
CGCCCGTCACTTTGTTTGCGGCATGTGCAACCCGCCGGCCCGCGCAGGCAAGGGCCGCGCCCAGGGTTCGATTCAGATGCACTGAGGCCATGGAGGTCTCGACCGAGGCCGGTCACGCGGCTTGCGCCGACAAGTCGAGTTGGCGGGTTTGTCTGGTGGTGATTGCCCGCGACGAAGCGGCGCATATAGAGCGGCTGCTGCGCAGCGTCGAACCCTGGGTGGACGAGATGCTGGTGCTCGACACCGGCTCGGTGGACGCCACGCCTGCGATCGCACAAGCCTGCGGCGCCCGGCTCGAACATTTTTCTTGGTGTGATGACTTTTCGGCCGCGCGCAATGCGGCGCTGGCCGCGGCCGCGGCCGACTGGCATCTGGTCCTCGATGCGGATGAATGGCTGATCGAGGGCGGCGGGTTGTTGCGCTCTTTAAAGCAGCTTCGCCCCAACTTTGTCGGCAGCATTGAGCTGATGGATCAGTTCGATGATGGCGAGATTCGCCATGCCCGCTCGCGCTTGTCGCGCGTCTTGCCAGGGCATGTGCGCTACGAGGGGCGCGTGCATGAGCAGCCTCAGCACCATCTACCGGTCAAGCCCTTGGCGCTGCAGGTCGGGCATGACGGCTATCTGCCCGAACGCTTGGAACTCAAGCGTGGGCGCAATGACGCCCTGCTCAAACAGGCTTTGCAGCACAAGCCGGCCGATGCCTATCTTTGGTACCAACTGGGCAAGAATTGTGCGGTCTATGACGACCATGCAGGCGCAGAGCAGGGCTTTGCTCGCGCTGCGCAACTGGGCGCGACGGCGCAGGGCTGGTGGATGGACCTGGTCGCACGCCGGCTGTTTGCCTTGAAGCAGTTGAAACAGCATGACGCGGCCATGCAGTTTGCCGAAAGCCAGTTGCAGAACTGTGCAGAGTCGCCGGACTTCTTTTTCGCGCTGGGCGATCTCTTGCTTGACTTGGCGGCCGACCAGCCCGATCAAGGCGAAGCGCTTTTGCCGATGATCGAAGACGCTTGGCGACGCTGTCTTGAGATTGGTGAGCGGCCCGATCTGAGTGGCGCGGTCCAGGGTCGCGGAAGTCATCTGGCCGCGCACAACCTGGCTTTGGTGCTGGAAGGAACCGGGCGGTCTGACGAGGCTCAGGCCTTGCGGCAGACCTACGCGCAGGCGTGACGGCGAACCTTAGCCCGGGGCGCCGTCCTTCACCCAATTCGCCACCATCAGCAAAGACATGCGGTTGAAGAACCACATGCCCTCGATGGCCCAGGGCGAGAACTTGCGCAGCACATTGCTCAGCGTGAAAGGCGTGCACCAGCAATTGTGGTCGGGGTGCACCACTTCGACAAAGGTCTGCGCGCCACTGCTGTAGTCGAAGTGGCGGCGAAAGCATCTGTAGGCATCGGGCACGGTGATAACGTACTAATCCGCGCCCAGTGCGTCGAGGTGGCGGAAAAAGCCCTCGACATCCGGCACATGCCCCAAGACCTCGGGCATCAGCACCAAATCGTAATGGTCCTTGACCTGAGGCCAATCGGAAAAGAGCCGCCCGCGCAAATGGGGCTGCATGCTGCTGAAGGCCTCATGGTTGATGCCGAAGCCATCGAGCTGGCACAGCGGGTCCAGGCGCAGATGCAAGGACTGGTTCAGGTCGGTGATGGGCCAGTCCACGCAGCCCACATGCAACACGCGTTTGCCTTCGCACATTGGGCCAAACACCTCCATGCGCGATTTGCCGACCAAGTCTTCGCCCACCCAAGTCTTTTGCACAAAGTAGGGGGCGTGCGCGTGCTCCAGCGCTGACACCGGCGTTTGCGGAACTTGCCTTGTCGTCATTCAGGCGACCTTTCGTTTGTGCAACTCGTCATAGCACTGCAAGGTGCTGCCCCAGGCCTGGTCAGCGAAGGGCAGGGCAGGGCCGCTGTACTGCGCGCCGCTGAAATGATTGGGAATGAAATAGTGGCTGGGCCAAATCGTCAGCCCGGCGTACTGGTGCATGCGGTGGCACTCGGTCAGGAACAGCGGGCCAACGCTTTGCCAGGCCATGCGGTCATCTACCCGCTCGGTGTTTTGCAGGTCAAGAATCATCTGGCCGAAAAAGGGGTTCTCAGGCACCGAGGCCACATAGCCTGCGGCAATCAGCCCTGGCCGGGCCAACTCGTTCTCCCAGCAGGCGCAGGCTTCGCCCTCGAACAACCAGGGCTCCAGCGGGCGGCGGCAAACGCTGTCGGCGTCCACCACAAAGCCACCCTCTTGGTAGAGGATCTCCCAGCGCATCAAATCGGCCACGCCATTGAGTTCGCGCCTAGACATATCGCGCATATGGCGGGCGTTGATCCAGCCATAGTCGCCCAATTCGGCGTTACCCCAGACCTTCAGCGTCCAGTCGGGGTTCTGCTCGCGCCAGGTGGCGATGCAGTTGTCGGGCCGCTTGCTCTCGTCGCCGATCCAGATCACATGCAGGGTGCGTGGAATCATCGACTTGCTCCACAGTAGAAACAGAGCTTGAATCTAAAGGGCTCCGCTGTTTTGCAAAGCGTGGATAAGACCTAGCTTCACTTCCTACATTCCTACAAGGAAAAAATGCCGTTTTTCCCTGAAAACAGGGGCCTGCCTGGGCAGGCAGATCTCGCCAGGGGCAGTGATGTAGGAATTTGCCTGACAGGCCCCGGAGAA
>NZ_JBBHJX010000033.1:0-4155 GCF_037482915.1 Paucibacter hankyongi | reverse complement strand
GCGAAGGAATTCGAGTGGAGGTGAATCCACTTCTCAGGAGTCAGGATTTCCAAGCCGACCTTGGCCGCGCGCTTGGCCAAGGCCAACACGGCTCGGTCCCGCGAAATCAGCCAACGCGAGCCCGAGGCCAGAGCCAGATCGATGAACATCTGATCGTCCTTGTCGCGGCAAACCAAACGCACCGCAGGAGGCGGGACTGAGGTCACGATCTGGCAGTGCTGCTCGAACATGCGCACGATGTAATCCAGGTCAGGGCCGTAGCTGCTCGCGATGCCACGACCCAGGACGTGCAGCATTTCCTCCCGCATGTTCATCAGCCCGAGCCAGCGCAGAGCCCCTGACTCCACCCGTTCCACGATCGGATCCACCGCAGGGTTTTTGAACACCAGCCAGTCCATCACGACCTGGGTGTCAATGACCGTCGTGATGCCGCCTTCGCAACTTGGGCTTCCTGCGACAGATCGTTCTTCAAGCATGGTCACGTAGGGGTGTGTGAGGCGGTCAAGGGCAGAGCGAGCAACCCTCCCGACGTGGCTTTTCAGGCATAAAAATGCCAGATGTAGCGTACCGCAAGGGCCTCGGAGAGGGCTGGGCTTGTATCTTAATAGCGATCTGGTCTACAATCGCAGGCTCTTCGGCAGGCCTTGCTGCGCATTTTGCGTGGCCGAATCACCTTGTTGCGAGTGACTTCAAGGATTTTGAGGCCGGCGCGACACCGTTATTTCAAGGTTTGCGCTCATTCTGAGCGACTCTGCCGAAGCGTGTGACTTCAAACGGGAACAAGTTACCTATGCCAACCATCAATCAGCTCGTGCGCCACGGCCGTCAGGCCGAGGTCACGAAATCCAAGTCGCCGGCAATGCAGAATTGCCCGCAGCGCCGCGGCGTTTGCACCCGCGTCTACACCACGACTCCTAAGAAGCCTAACTCCGCTTTGCGTAAGGTTGCTAAGGTTCGTTTGACCAATGGTTTCGAGGTCATCTCGTACATTGGCGGTGAAGGCCATAATCTGCAAGAGCACAGCGTTGTGCTCGTGCGCGGCGGTCGTGTCAAGGACTTGCCAGGTGTGCGTTACCACATTGTGCGCGGTTCGCTGGACTTGCAAGGCGTGAAAGACCGCAAGCAGTCGCGTTCCAAGTACGGCGCCAAGCGTCCGAAGAAGTAATCAAAGAGTCACCCGGTTCCGGCATCATGCGGGCGCCAGGCGTTTTTGCGGTTTCGATGTCATCCATTAAGGATGCAGCAAACCGAGTAAGTGGATGGTCCCAGATGTCGGTGATCGTCCAACGGTGCAGGGCATATGCCCGTACCAACTGAAGCATAAGGAAGAATCCCATGCCACGTCGTCGCGAAGTACCCAAGCGCGAGATCCTGCCTGATCCAAAATTCGGCAATGTTGATCTGTCCAAGTTCATGAACGTCATCATGGAATCGGGCAAGAAGGCTGTTGCAGAGCGCATCATTTACGGTGCCCTGGAACAAGTCGAAAAGAAGGTCGGCAAGGACCCAATGGAAGTGTTCTTGGTCGCGTTGAACAACGTCAAACCAATGGTCGAAGTGAAGTCACGCCGCGTTGGCGGTGCGAACTACCAAGTTCCCGTGGAAGTTCGCCCTGTCCGCCGGATGGCTCTGGCCATGCGTTGGTTGAAAGAATCGGCTCGCAAGCGTGGTGAGAAGTCCATGTCTCAGCGTCTGGCCAATGAACTGCTGGAAGCGGCCGAAGGCCGTGGCGGCGCCATGAAGAAGCGTGACGAAGTTCACCGCATGGCCGAAGCCAACAAGGCGTTCTCGCACTTCCGCTTCTAAACTACTTCGACTCAGCCGCCTCGGGTTTCTACTGACCCGCTGGCGGCTCCTGCCTTTCTGGAGTGACATCATGGCACGCAAGACCCCCATCGAGCGCTACCGCAATATCGGTATCTCGGCGCACATCGACGCTGGCAAGACCACGACGACCGAGCGTATCCTCTATTACACCGGTGTGAACCACAAGATCGGTGAAGTGCATGATGGCGCCGCCACCATGGACTGGATGGAGCAAGAGCAAGAGCGCGGCATCACGATTACCTCGGCTGCCACGACCTGCTTCTGGAAGGGCATGGACGCTTCGCGCCCCGAGCACCGCATCAACATCATTGACACCCCCGGACACGTTGACTTCACCATTGAAGTTGAGCGTTCGATGCGTGTGTTGGATGGCGCCTGTATGGTTTACTGTGCAGTGGGCGGCGTGCAGCCTCAGTCGGAAACTGTTTGGCGTCAGGCCAACAAGTACAAAGTGCCACGTCTGGCCTTTGTGAACAAGATGGACCGTACCGGTGCGAACTTCTACAAGGTCGTGGACCAGATGAAGGCTCGCCTGAAGGCGAACCCGGTTCCCGTCGTGTTGCCGATCGGCGCCGAAGAAAACTTCAAGGGCGTGATCGACTTGATGGTCATGAAGGCCATCTACTGGGATGAAGCCTCCCAGGGTATGAAGTTCGACTACCGTGAGATCCCTGCTGAATTGCAGGCTGAAGCTCAAAAGTGGCGCGACAACCTGGTTGAAGCCGCCGCCGAGTCGAACGAAGAAATGATGAACAAGTACCTGGAAACCGGCGAGCTGAGCGAAGCCGAGATCCTGGAGGGCATCCGTGCCCGTACCTTGGCTGCTGAAATCCAGCCGATGTTCTGCGGTACCGCGTTCAAGAACAAGGGTGTGCAGCGCATGCTGGACGGCGTGCTGGACTTCATGCCTTCGCCGATTGACGTGCCGCCTGTGCCGGGTACCGACGAGAACGATGCGCCTGACAGCCGTGAAGCGTCGGACAGCGCCAAGTTCTCGGCTCTGGCCTTCAAGCTGATGACTGACCCCTATGTTGGCCAGCTGACTTTCGTGCGCGTCTATTCCGGCGTGTTGAAGTCGGGTGACTCGGTCTACAACCCGATTCGCGGCAAGAAGGAACGTATCGGTCGTATTCTGCAGATGCACGCCAACCAGCGTGAAGAAATCTCGGAAATTCTGGCCGGTGACATCGCTGCTTGCGTGGGCTTGAAGGACGTGACCACCGGCGAAACGCTGTGCGATCCTGATTCGATCATCACCTTGGAAAAGATGGTGTTCCCTGAGCCGGTGATTTCGCAGGCTGTGGAACCCAAGACCAAGGCTGACCAGGAAAAGATGGGTATCGCCCTGGGCCGTTTGGCCAAGGAAGACCCTTCATTCCGCCTGCGTACCGACGAAGAATCGGGCCAGACCATCATTTCCGGCATGGGTGAGTTGCACCTGGAAATTATTGTCGACCGCATGAAGCGTGAGTTTGGTGTGGAAGCCAACGTCGGCAAGCCGCAAGTGGCTTACCGCGAAACCATCCGCAAGACCGCAACCGATGTCGAAGGCAAGTTCGTTCGTCAGTCCGGTGGTAAGGGTCAATACGGCCACGTGGTGCTGACCGTTGAGCCGCAAGAAGCCGGTAAGGGCTTTGAGTTCGTCGACGCGATCAAGGGCGGTGTGGTTCCTCGTGAATTCATCCCTGCGGTTGAAAAGGGCGTCATCGACAGCCTGCCGAACGGCGTGCTGGCCGGCTTCCCGGTCGTGGACGTGAAGGTCACGCTGACTTTCGGTTCCTACCACGAAGTGGACTCGAACGAAAACGCCTTCAAGATGGCCGCTTCGATGGGCTTCAAGGAAGGTTGCCGCAAGGCTTCGCCGGTGATCCTGGAGCCGATGATGGCTGTGGAAGTCGAAACGCCTGAAGACTACGCCGGTAACGTGATGGGCGACCTGTCCAGCCGTCGCGGTATGGTTCAAGGTATGGACGACATGGTCGGTGGCGGTAAGGTCATCAAGGCCGAAGTTCCGCTGTCGGAAATGTTCGGCTACTCGACGACCCTGCGTTCCGCAACGCAAGGCCGCGCGACGTACACCATGGAGTTCAAGCACTACAGCGAAGCTCCGAAGAACGTGGCCGACGCCATCATTACCGCTCGCGGTAAGTAAGTCCTTTGAAGCGCTGGGCTCGAATCGAAGCCCGGCGCTTTTCCCCATTTGAGATCGTCTTCGTCAACGTCTACCCGGTTGCCAGTCGCCGGGATCTAAAGACTTGATGGAAACGCTAAACCCTCAGACTGGCAATCTGTTCTTTTTGGAGCAATACCATGGCAAAGAGTAAATTC
>NZ_JBBHJX010000032.1:0-4394 GCF_037482915.1 Paucibacter hankyongi | reverse complement strand
ATTAATCGCTGCGTTTTGGAGGCGGCTCAAAGCCCAGAACAAACCGGGCAAGGCCATCGTGGTGGCGTGCATGCACAAGCTGCTGGCGATCATTTACGGGGTGCTCAAGTCCAAGCGTCCGTTCGATCCGACCAAAATAGGTGCGCAAACGGCTTGACTCATAACGGTGTCTTCACCTCGCGGAATCACGCCCCCGACGCCACTCGGCAGTTCCATCGATGTGTGTCCGCGTGGAAGTAGCACGACCGATCTGGATCAGGACGCTTGGGGGCTTTGCGATGCGAGGAGGAGCCCCGGGCGCAAGCCCGAGGCGGGGGACAGGAGCGGCGCAGAGCCCCCAAGTGGCCTGATCACCGCCCAAACAAAGGACTGCAATGTGCCAAATTCAGCCTCTACCGAAAGCTAGCGGCCAAAAAACAAAGAACCCGCCTGATGCGGGTTCTTTTGATGCGGGACGAGGTGTCAGAAACCGAGGCTGGCCAGCAAGTCATCCACTTCGCCCTGATCGGCCACCACATCGGTACGGCCTTCGGGGTTGACCACTGGACCTTGCAAGATATTGGGGTCGACTTTCTCGCGCTGCTCGGGCGGCACGATGGACACCAAGAGCTTGACCAAGCTGTCTTCCAAATCATTGGCCAGCGTCACCACCTTGGCGACCACTTGACCCGTGAGGTCATGGAAGTCCTGCGCCATCATGATATCGGTCAGGTGGCCGTCGATACGCGCCGTGCGAGCGTCGACTTCCTTGACGAAGTTCAGCACCGCACCGCTGGCCACCGCCTTGACCGGGTCCGCCACCAGAGCCGCCGCCATTTCATTGGTGGCTTTGGAGATGAAGGCGTGGTCTTCCTTGGCCTGGTCGACCGAGTTCAGCACCTTGTTGGCTGCTGCAGCGGTCTTGGTGGCGATATAGCTCAGGCGGCTGCGTGCGTCGGGCAAGCCATCGGTCGCGACCTGCAGCTTGGGCATAACGCCCAGTTGCTGCATGGTGTCATGCAGCACGCGGGTGATGGTGCCGATTTGCTGAAACACCTCGGGAGACACCGACAAGGGGTCGGTGCCCACATGCAATTTGCTCAGTTGATCAATCGACATGGTGTTCCCCCCGCTCAGGCCGCAGCGGCCAGTTTTTGCATGATCTTCTGGACTTTTTCCTCCAGCGTCGCCTTGGTGAAAGGCTTGACGATGTAACCGGCGGCACCCGACTGGGCGGCCAACACGATGTCCTCTTTGCGCGCTTCGGCGGTCACCATCAGCACCGGCAGGTGCTTCAGATTGGGGTCTTCCTTGATGGCCTTGAGCAATTCGAAGCCCGTCATATTGGGCATATTGATATCGCTGACCACAAAGTCAAACTTGGCTTGCTTCAGCATATTCAGGGCTTCAACCCCGTCTTCGGCTTCTTCGCAGTTGTTGTAGCCGATTTCCTTCAGCAAGCCGCGCACGATACGCCGCATGGTGGAGAAGTCGTCAACAACCAAAAATTTCATGTCTGTGCTCATGGCTTTCCTCGCAAGGGCTAGAGAGATTTATCGGGGCTTAGGAGCGGAACTTGAGGTGTTTTTTTCGGCACTTGCATCATCGCCCTCACCGGCCGGTTCATCGGGGGGCAAGTTCTTCAAAACGGCATCTTCCGCGTCGCGGTTCATGACGATGATGCTGATACGTCGGTTGATCGGACTTTCAGGCTGTTTGCTGTCCAATAGCTTACTGGAAGCCAAACCCTGCACCCGCAATGTACGCGGCTCGGGCAGGCCTCCGGCGATCAATTCTCGCCGCGAAGCATTGGCACGGTCGGCGGATAATTCCCAATTGCTATAACCCCGGTCACCGCCCGGAAAGGCTTGCGCGTCGGTGTGCCCCTCCAGCGTCAGGCGGTTCGGCACCTCGGACAACACCGAGCCCAACTCGCGCAGCAACTGGCGCATATGCGGCTTGACCACTGCGCTGCCGCTGTCAAACATGGCCCGGTTGTTCTCGTCAACAATTTGGATGCGCAAGCCTTCTTTGGTCATGTCGAGCCGGATCTGCCCGCCCATGGCTGCCAACTGCGCGTTGTTGGCCAACACATCCTCGACCTTTTCTTTCAGCTGCTCGAGCCGAGCGCGCTCAGCCTTGCGCTGCTCTTCCTTCAGGGCTCGCAAATTGAAGGTGCGCTTTTGAGCCTCAACGTCGCCGGACTTCACCTGTCCGGTTTCTCGACTCAAGTCCTTGCCGCCGCCCTTGACGATATGGGAAGAATCCCCTGAGCCGGAACCGCCTTGCATGGCCACCTTCAAGGGCGAGCCAAAGTAATCGGCAATGCCTTTCTTGTCGCCCTCGGTGGTGGAGCCGAGCAGCCACATCAAGAGGAAGAAGGCCATCATGGCCGTCACGAAGTCGGCGTAAGCAATCTTCCAAGCGCCACCATGCGCGGCATGGCCGCCCTTCTTGACGCGCTTGATGATAATGGGCTGAAGCTTTTTGGCGTCACCGGCCATGGCAGCCTCCAGCGGGCCCAGCCATCAAGGAGAGCAAGGCATCAAGCACAAGGCTCACTTCTTGCCCTTCACATGGCCTTCGAGTTCAGAGAAGCTGGGGCGATCGCCCGAGAACAGCACCTTGCGGCCGAACTCGATCGCCACCTGCGGCGCATAGCCCTGCATGCTCGCCAGCAAGGTGGTCTTGATGCACTGCAATTCTTTGCCCGCATCTTCCACTTTTTGCTCCAGCAAACCGGCCAGTGGCTCGGCAAAACCATAGGCCATCAAAATGCCCAGAAAGGTACCCACCAGCGCGGAGCCGATCATGCCGCCCAGCACGGCAGGCGGCTGGCCCACCGAGCCCATGGTGTTCACCACACCCAGCACGGCCGCCACAATCCCGAAGGCCGGCAAGCCGCCGGCGATGCGCTGCAAAGCGGCCACAGCGGCATGCTCCTCGGCGTGGTGGGTGTCGATCTCGGCATCCATCAGGGACTCGATCTCGTGAGCGTTCAAATTGCCGGACACCATCATGCGCAGGTAATCGGTAATGAACTCGGTGACATGGTGGTCATTGCCCACCGTCGGGTACTTCTGAAACAGAGCCGAAGAATGTGGGTCTTCGACGTCTTTTTCAATCGACATCAGACCCTCTTTGCGGGCCTTTTGCAAGATGTCGTACATCAGCGCCAGCAACTCCATATAGCGAGCCTTGCTGAACTTGCTGCCCTTGAAGCAGCTGCCCAAACCGGCCACGGCCGCCTTCACCACCTTCATCTGGTTGTTGGCCAGAAAGGCGCCGATGGCGGCCCCCAGGATGGTGGTGACCTCGAATGGCAGGGCATGCAAGATGACGCTGATATTGCCGCCGTGGGCAATGTAGACGCCGAAGATGCAAGCCATGGAGATGGCCCAGCCGATGATGACGAACATAGTGTTTTTTGAGTGATGCTTCCCTGCCCATATCGGCGGGGATTGATGGCTCTTGAGTGTGCCTTCAGCCCTGAGGACTCAGTCCCTGCATCTGAGCGGTTTTGACCGTGCTAACGCGCTCATTGCTTGACAGGAATCTGGTAAATCCAAAGACTGTGCCCGCGCGGCAATGCCAGCGTCGCCCTCGGCTTTTGCTCGGGAACAGCAAAGTCCAGGCTGACCAGCCAGGCCGACGGCGACAATTCGGAGCAGGCCTTAGCCCACACCCGAGCCATCGTTTCCGGCCGCTGAAAAACATAGACCAAGGCGTAAGTGCGCCAGCTTTGCGCCCACATATCACCCCGGTGGATCTTGGCCCAGCGGCAGCGCCAGGCAACGGCCAGTGCCAGCAAGCCACTCCACTCGATGCCTTCGATGCGGGCCTGAGGATAGGCGCGCCTCAGCTCGCGCAAGCCATGGCCCAAGCCACAACCTGCATCCAAGAGTTGCGCACCCTCGGGCAGCGGGGCCAGTTCGCGCAATGAGGCCAAGGCGTTGCGAGGGGTGGGGAATAGCGGCGCATCGCCCCAGCTGCGGCTCGGATAGGCCAAGGCCAACAAGGCCAGGGGCAGCAACCAGATCCACGCCGGCATGGCCGTAAGTTGGCCGGACATCAGCACCGACAAAGGAAAGCCCAAGGCCACCATGATGCGGCGCCAGCGGGCTGAGTGCAGCAAAGCCAAACCCGCCCCCAAGGCGCTTGCCAGCAGCAAGGCCGCAAGAAGACCCAGGCCGGAGCGCGACAAGAATAGAAATGCCGCCCAAGCAGCCCCCCAGCTGAAGAGCGCCGGCAGCGGCCAACGCATCAGCGGGGCGATCCCGGCGGCAAGTCTTTGTGGCGCGGTCGGCAAGAGAGGGCTCGCCGACATGCTTCAGTGCATCTGAATCGAACCCTGGGCGCGGCCCTTGCCTGCGCGGGCCGGTGGGTTGCACATGCCGCAGACAAAGTGACGTGCA
>NZ_JBBHJX010000031.1:0-5594 GCF_037482915.1 Paucibacter hankyongi | reverse complement strand
TTGAGTTCTTTAAAAATTAACAGCCGATAAGCGTGGGCGTTTGAAGGTGAGTTTTGATGCTTGGTGACGAGTATCAAGTCTCTTAGACTTTAAACGCTCACGGAAAATAGATTGAGAACTATGCAAATGGTTTTTAGTCGATTCCGTTGAGTAAAACAAGATCGAACTGTAGAGTTTGATCCTGGCTCAGATTGAACGCTGGCGGCATGCCTTACACATGCAAGTCGAACGGTAACAGGTTAAGCTGACGAGTGGCGAACGGGTGAGTAATGTATCGGAACGTGCCCAGTCGTGGGGGATAACTACTCGAAAGAGTGGCTAATACCGCATACGACCTGAGGGTGAAAGCGGGGGACCGTAAGGCCTCGCGCGATTGGAGCGGCCGATATCAGATTAGCTAGTTGGCGGGGTAAAAGCCCACCAAGGCGACGATCTGTAGCTGGTCTGAGAGGACGACCAGCCACACTGGGACTGAGACACGGCCCAGACTCCTACGGGAGGCAGCAGTGGGGAATTTTGGACAATGGACGCAAGTCTGATCCAGCCATGCCGCGTGCGGGAAGAAGGCCTTCGGGTTGTAAACCGCTTTTGTCAGGGAAGAAACGGGTTTCTCTAATACAGAGACCTAATGACGGTACCTGAAGAATAAGCACCGGCTAACTACGTGCCAGCAGCCGCGGTAATACGTAGGGTGCAAGCGTTAATCGGAATTACTGGGCGTAAAGCGTGCGCAGGCGGTTATGCAAGACAGAGGTGAAATCCCCGGGCTCAACCTGGGAACTGCCTTTGTGACTGCATAGCTAGAGTACGGTAGAGGGGGATGGAATTCCGCGTGTAGCAGTGAAATGCGTAGATATGCGGAGGAACACCGATGGCGAAGGCAATCCCCTGGACCTGTACTGACGCTCATGCACGAAAGCGTGGGGAGCAAACAGGATTAGATACCCTGGTAGTCCACGCCCTAAACGATGTCAACTGGTTGTTGGGAGGGTTTCTTCTCAGTAACGAAGCTAACGCGTGAAGTTGACCGCCTGGGGAGTACGGCCGCAAGGTTGAAACTCAAAGGAATTGACGGGGACCCGCACAAGCGGTGGATGATGTGGTTTAATTCGATGCAACGCGAAAAACCTTACCTACCCTTGACATGGACAGAATCCTGAAGAGATTTGGGAGTGCTCGAAAGAGAGCTGTCACACAGGTGCTGCATGGCCGTCGTCAGCTCGTGTCGTGAGATGTTGGGTTAAGTCCCGCAACGAGCGCAACCCTTGTCATTAGTTGCTACGAAAGGGCACTCTAATGAGACTGCCGGTGACAAACCGGAGGAAGGTGGGGATGACGTCAGGTCATCATGGCCCTTATGGGTAGGGCTACACACGTCATACAATGGCCGGTACAGAGGGCTGCCAACCCGCGAGGGGGAGCTAATCCCAGAAAACCGGTCGTAGTCCGGATCGTAGTCTGCAACTCGACTGCGTGAAGTCGGAATCGCTAGTAATCGCGGATCAGCTTGCCGCGGTGAATACGTTCCCGGGTCTTGTACACACCGCCCGTCACACCATGGGAGCGGGTTCTGCCAGAAGTAGTTAGCCTAACCGCAAGGAGGGCGATTACCACGGCAGGGTTCGTGACTGGGGTGAAGTCGTAACAAGGTAGCCGTATCGGAAGGTGCGGCTGGATCACCTCCTTTCTAGAAAGTGGTCGAGCAACTGCTTACTGCATGCAGTAGGGAGTCAGCGAGATCCAAATGACTCATTTTTAAGCGCCCACACTTATCGGCTGTATCACAACAGTGAATGAATAGAAGATGAAGTGAGCCTGTGGAGCTGGCCTTATAGCTGGGAAGAAGCGGGTAAGCTGCAAAGCGGCAGGCCACACAAGTGAATAACGCGTGGGTCTGTAGCTCAGTCGGTTAGAGCACCGTCTTGATAAGGCGGGGGTCGCTGGTTCGAATCCAGCCAGACCCACCACGGTTATCCGGGGGATTAGCTCAGTTGGGAGAGCACCTGCTTTGCAAGCAGGGGGTCAACGGTTCGAACCCGTTATCCTCCACCATTGATATTCATTCAAAAGTTGGCAAACCCCAGTGTCTAGTGAGATGTTGTGGTTTGCCAGTCTTTATTGGCTGTTGTTCTTTAACAATTTGTAGAGTCGAATCAGCGCTGCTAGCGGAAAGCGAAGAATCGTAAAGGGTTCTGAGCACCGTGCCGCTAGTAGCATTTTGATTGCGTCAAACACAAGACTTCAACTTAAGCAAAATTGTTTAGGGTATGAAGAACGGCGTAACGCGTAAATACTCAATAACGTATGGACTCATGAATGGGGTCTGTACGAGTTCTTGACCGACAGTGCAGTCAGCGCTGTCAAAGTTATAGGGTCAAGTGACTAAGTGCATATGGTGGATGCCTAGGCGATTACAGGCGACGAAAGACGTGATAGCCTGCGATAAGCTTCGGGGAGCTGGCAAATTAGCTTTGATCCGGAGATTTCTGAATGGGGAAACCCACCCCGCGAGGGGTAACTCTGACTGAATACATAGGTCATTGTGGCGAACCGGGTGAACTGAAACATCTCAGTAGCTCGAGGAAAAGACATCAACCGAGATTCCGAAAGTAGCGGCGAGCGAAATTGGAGTAGCCTTTACGTTTTAGCATCGTGTATATCAGAACGGAATGGAAAGTCCGGCCATAGCGGGTGATAGCCCCGTATGAGAAATGCTGCGGTGTGGAACTAAGCGTAAGACAAGTAGGGCGGGACACGAGAAATCCTGTCTGAATATGGGGGGACCATCCTCCAAGGCTAAATACTCGTAATCGACCGATAGTGAACTAGTACCGTGAGGGAAAGGCGAAAAGAACCCCGGGAGGGGAGTGAAATAGATCCTGAAACCGTATGCATACAAAAAGTAGGAGCCCGCAAGGGTGACTGCGTACCTTTTGTATAATGGGTCAGCGACTTACATTCAGTGGCGAGGTTAACCGAATAGGGAAGCCGTAGAGAAATCGAGTCCGAATAGGGCGAATTAGTCGCTGGGTGTAGACCCGAAACCAAGTGATCTATCCATGGCCAGGATGAAGGTACCGTAACAGGTGCTGGAGGTCCGAACCGACTAATGTTGCAAAATTAGCGGATGAGCTGTGGATAGGGGTGAAAGGCTAAACAAACTTGGAAATAGCTGGTTCTCTCCGAAAACTATTTAGGTAGTGCCTCAAGTATTACCATCGGGGGTAGAGCACTGTTATGGCTAGGGGGTCATGGCGACTTACCAAACCATTGCAAACTCCGAATACCGATGAGTACAGCTTGGGAGACAGAGCACCGGGTGCTAACGTCCGGACTCAAGAGGGAAACAACCCAGACCGCCAGCTAAGGTCCCCAAAATTGGCTAAGTGGGAAACGAAGTGGGAAGGCTAAAACAGTCAGGATGTTGGCTTAGAAGCAGCCATCATTTAAAGAAAGCGTAATAGCTCACTGATCGAGTCGTCCTGCGCGGAAGATGTAACGGGGCTAAGCCAGTTACCGAAGCTGCGGATGTGCAATTTATTGCACGTGGTAGGAGAGCGTTCTGTAAGCCTGTGAAGGTGGGTTGTGAAGCCTGCTGGAGGTATCAGAAGTGCGAATGCTGACATGAGTAGCGTTAAAGGGGGTGAAAAGCCCCCTCGCCGAAAGCGCAAGGTTTCCTACGCAACGTTCATCGGCGTAGGGTGAGTCGGCCCCTAAGGCGAGGCAGAGATGCGTAGCTGATGGGAAACAGGTAAATATTCCTGTACCGATCAATAGTGCGATGTGGGGACGGAGAAGGTTAGCTCAGCCAACTGTTGGATATGTTGGTTCAAGCGTGTAGTCGTGTCCCTTAGGCAAATCCGGGGGAATGAGATGAGGCGTGATAACGAGTCTGCTTGCAGACGAAGTGAGTGATACCCTGCTTCCAAGAAAAGCCACTAAGCTTCAGCTATTGACGACCGTACCGCAAACCGACACTGGTGCGCGAGATGAGTATTCTAAGGCGCTTGAGAGAACTCTGGAGAAGGAACTCGGCAAATTGACACCGTAACTTCGGAAGAAGGTGTGCCTCTATTAGGTGAAGGGATTTACTCTCGGAGCCGAATGGGGTCGCAGAGAATCGGTGGCTGCAACTGTTTATTAAAAACACAGCACTCTGCAAAGACGAAAGTCGACGTATAGGGTGTGACTCCTGCCCGGTGCTGGAAGATTAAATGATGGGGTGCAAGCTCTTGACTGAAGTCCCAGTAAACGGCGGCCGTAACTATAACGGTCCTAAGGTAGCGAAATTCCTTGTCGGGTAAGTTCCGACCTGCACGAATGGAGTAATGATGGCCACACTGTCTCCTCCAGAGACTCAGCGAAGTTGAAATGTTTGTGATGATGCAATCTCCCCGCGGAAAGACGGAAAGACCCCATGAACCTTTACTGTAGCTTTACATTGGACTTTGAACAGATCTGTGTAGGATAGGTGGGAGGCTTTGAAGTGAGGACGCTAGTTCTCATGGAGCCAACGTTGAAATACCACCCTGGTGTGTTTGAGGTTCTAACCTTGGTCCCTTATCGGGATTGGGGACAGTGTATGGTGGGCAGTTTGACTGGGGCGGTCTCCTCCCAAAGTGTAACGGAGGAGTTCGAAGGTACGCTAAATACGGTCGGAAATCGTGTTGATAGTGCATTGGCATAAGCGTGCTTGACTGCGAGACTGACAAGTCGAGCAGGTACGAAAGTAGGACAAAGTGATCCGGTGGTTCTGTATGGAAGGGCCATCGCTCAACGGATAAAAGGTACTCTGGGGATAACAGGCTGATACCGCCCAAGAGTTCATATCGACGGCGGTGTTTGGCACCTCGATGTCGGCTCATCTCATCCTGGGGCTGTAGCCGGTCCCAAGGGTATGGCTGTTCGCCATTTAAAGAGGTACGTGAGCTGGGTTTAAAACGTCGTGAGACAGTTTGGTCCCTATCTTCCGTGGGCGCTGCAAGATTGAGAGAGCCTGCTCCTAGTACGAGAGGACCGGAGTGGACGCACCTCTGGTGTATCGGTTGTCACGCCAGTGGCATCGCCGAGTAGCTAAGTGCGGAAGAGATAACCGCTGAAAGCATCTAAGCGGGAAACTCGTCTCAAGATGAGTCTTGCCGGGGCCTTGAGCCCCCTGAAGGGTCGTTCGAGACCAGGACGTTGATAGGCTGGGTGTGGAAGCGCAGTAATGCGTTAAGCTAACCAGTACTAATTGCCCGTGAGGCTTGACCCTATAACTTTGACAGTTCAGAAATGAACGTGTTCAAGGATTATTGAGTAGTCAATACAAGTTATACCGTTCTTCAATGAAGTCCGTGTTAGCGCAATCAATAAAGCTGATTCGAGTGTTATGACAAACCCGCAAGCGGTGTCATAATACGACTCTACAAATTGGGTTTGTTGTTGATTTAAAACTCAACAAGAAGCCAACCAGTTAAGCCTGATGACCATAGCGAGTTGGTCCCACTCCTTCCCATCCCGAACAGGACAGTGAAATGACTCAGCGCCGATGATAGTGCGGATTCCCGTGTGAAAGTAGGTCATCGTCAGGCTAATATTTAAGCAAAACGCCC
>NZ_JBBHJX010000030.1:0-13084 GCF_037482915.1 Paucibacter hankyongi | reverse complement strand
GCGAAATAAAAAAGGCCGCCCGAGGGCGGCCTTTTGGCGAAAGAGGTCGGATGGAAGAACGGTGCTGAGCACCGCTCCTTGGACCTTACTCTGCCGATCCTTCGGCACCTGCATCCACATGCGCCATTTGCGCAGAAGCCAATTCCTCGGCTTCTTGCTGAGCAATGGCGCGACGCTCGGCGTCGTCCATCTTTTCCTTGGCGTAACGGGCACGGTGGAAAGCCATACCAGTACCAGCAGGAATCAAACGGCCGACGATGACGTTTTCCTTCAAGCCGCGCAGCTCGTCGCGCTTGCCCATGATGGCAGCCTCGGTCAGCACGCGGGTGGTTTCCTGGAAGGAAGCCGCAGAGATGAAGGAGTCGGTCGACAGCGAAGCCTTGGTGATACCCATCAGCACGTCCACATGGGTGGCAATCAGCTTGCCTTCCTTGCGCAGGCGGTCATTGGTGTCCAGCAGCTCCGAACGCTCGACCTGCTCGTTGATGATGTACTTGGAATCGCCCGGGTTGACGATCTGAACACGACGCAGCATCTGGCGAACGATCACCTCGATGTGTTTGTCGTTGATCTTCACGCCTTGCAAGCGATACACGTCCTGCACTTCATCGACGATGTAGCGAGCCAGCTCTTCCATGCCCAGCAGACGCAAGATGTCTTGCGGGTCGGCAGCGCCGTCCACAATCAGTTCACCGCGGTTGACCACCTGGCCTTCGTGCACCAAGATGTTCTTTTCCTTGGGCACCAGCTCTTCGTGCTTCTTGCCATCGGGGTCGGTGATTTCCAGGCGGTTCTTGCCCTTGGTCTCCTTACCGAACGACACCGTACCGGTGATCTCGGCCAAGACGCCGACATCCTTCGGTGAACGGGCTTCGAACAACTCGGCCACGCGCGGCAGACCGCCGGTAATGTCTCGAGTCTTCTGGCCTTCCATCGGGATACGCGCCAGCACTTCGCCCGGAGCCAGGTCCTGGCCGTCACGCACTTGAATCAGCGCGCCGACCGGGAAGCCGATGGTCACCGAGTGGTCGGTACCAGGGATCTTGACTTCGTTGCCATTGACGTCCAGCAGCTTGACCTGCGGACGCACCACCTTGGCGGCGCCACGACGCTTAGCGTCGATCACCACCAGGGTCGACAAGCCGGTGACTTCGTCGACCTGCTTGGCCACAGTGACGCCTTCTTCCACATTCTCGAACTTCGCCTGACCGGCGAATTCGGTAATGATCGGACGGGTCAGCGGATCCCAGTTGGCGAGGATGGTGCCAGCCTTGACAGCCTGGTCTGCACGGATGCTCAACACGGCACCGTAAGGCACCTTGTGACGCTCACGCTCACGGCCGTGCGGGTCAGCAATGATGATTTCGCCGGAACGCGAAATCACCACCAACTCGCCCTTGCCGTTGGTCACGTAACGCATCGTGGCGTTGAAGCCGATCAAACCTTCGGACTTGGCATCCACGCTCGAAGCCACCGCTGCACGCGAAGCCGCACCACCGATGTGGAAGGTACGCATGGTCAGCTGTGTACCCGGCTCACCGATCGACTGAGCGGCGATCACGCCGACCGCTTCACCGATGTTGACCAAGCCTCCACGACCCAGGTCGCGGCCATAGCAATGGGCGCACAAGCCGTAGCGTGTGGCGCAAGTCAGCGGCGTGCGGACCTTGATTTCGTCCACGCCATGCGTTTCCAGCATGTCGAGGGTGTCTTCGTCCAGCATGCTCAGCGCAGGCAAGACGACGGCTTGGGTCTCAGGGTGCAGCACGTCGATGGCCGTGACACGACCCAACACGCGGTCGCGCAGCGATTCGATCACTTCACCACCTTCGACCAGAGCGCGCATCGCCATACCGTTATCGGTACCGCAATCGTCTTCGATCACCACCAAGTCTTGCGTCACGTCCACCAGACGACGAGTCAGGTAACCCGAGTTCGCAGTCTTCAAGGCCGTATCCGCCAGACCCTTACGAGCACCGTGGGTGGAGATGAAATACTGCAACACGTTCAGGCCTTCGCGGAAGTTCGCCGTAATTGGCGTCTCGATGATCGAGCCATCCGGCTTGGCCATCAGGCCCCGCATACCAGCCAACTGACGAATCTGAGCCGCAGAACCGCGAGCGCCCGAGTCGGCCATCATGTAGATCGAGTTGAAGGACTCTTGATCCACTTGTGCACCGTGACGATCGGTGGTCTTTTGCTTGGACAGTTGGCTCATCATGACCTTGCCGACTTCGTCGCCGGTCTTGCCCCAGATATCCACCACCTTGTTGTAGCGCTCGCCGGCTGTCACCAGACCAGAGATGTACTGCTGCTCGATTTCCTTGACTTCCTTCTCGGCGCGCTCGATCAGCTTTTGCTTCTCTGGCGGCACCAACATGTCGTCCACAGCGATCGAGATACCGGCGCGCGTGGCCAGACGGAAGCCGCTTTGGAGCAGCTTGTCAGCCAACACCACGGTCTCCTTCAGACCGCACTTGCGGAACGAAGTGTTGATCAGGCGCGAGATTTCTTTCTTCTTTAGCGCCTTGTCGATGTTCGAGAACGGCAGGCCCTTGGGCAAGATTTCGCTCAGCAGGGCGCGACCGACAGTCGTGCTCACCAGCTTGGTCTCAGGGATCCATTCGCCTTCAGCAGCACCCTTGGTGTACTGAACCATACGAACATTGACGCGGGCGGTGATTTCAACAGCACCGTTTTCCAGCGCACGGATCAGCTCGGAGATGTCGGAGAAGACCATGCCCTCGCCCTTGCCGTTGATGCGCTCGCGGGTGGCGTAGTACAAGCCCAGCACCACGTCTTGCGACGGCACGATCGACGGTTCGCCGGAGGCCGGGAACAGCACGTTGTTGGAGGCCAGCATCAGGGTGCGGGCTTCCATTTGCGCTTCGATCGACAGCGGCACGTGAACAGCCATCTGGTCACCGTCGAAGTCGGCGTTGAAGGCCGAGCAGACGAGCGGGTGCAGTTGGATGGCCTTGCCTTCGATCAACACGGGCTCAAAGGCCTGAATGCCCAAGCGGTGCAGCGTAGGCGCACGGTTCAGCAGAACCGGGTGCTCCTTGATGACCTCTTCCAGGATGTCCCACACCACGGCGGAGCCGGATTCGACTTCCTTCTTGGCGGCCTTGATCGTCGTCGCGATGCCCATGGCTTCGAGGCGCGAGAAGATGAAAGGCTTGAACAATTCCAGCGCCATCAGCTTGGGCAGACCGCACTGATGCAGCTTCAGGGTTGGGCCCACCACGATGACCGAACGGCCCGAGTAGTCGACGCGCTTACCCAGCAAGTTCTGACGGAAACGACCGCCCTTGCCCTTGATCATGTCGGCCAAGGACTTCAAAGCGCGCTTGTTGGCGCCGGTCATGGCCTTGCCGCGACGGCCGTTGTCCAGCAACGAGTCCACGGCTTCCTGCAGCATGCGCTTTTCGTTGCGCACGATGATTTCAGGGGCCTTCAACTCCAGCAGGCGAGCCAGACGGTTGTTGCGGTTGATGACGCGGCGATACAAATCGTTCAAGTCGGAGGTCGCGAAGCGGCCGCCGTCCAGGGGCACCAGCGGACGCAGGTCCGGCGGCAACACGGGCAGCACTTCCAGCACCATCCAGTTCGGCTTGATGCCCGAACGCTTGAAGGCTTCCATGACCTTGAGGCGCTTGGAGTTCTTCTTGACCTTGAGCTCGGAGCCGGTCATGTCATTGCGCAGGCGATCGATCTCGATGTCGAGGTCCATCTCTTCCAGCAACTTCTTGATGCCTTCGGCGCCCATCAGCGCGATGAATTCGTCACCGAATTCCAGGCGCTTCGCATCGTAGTCGTCTTCGGTCATGATCGCGAACTTCTTCAGCGGGGTCATGCCGGGGTCAACGATCACATACGCTTCAAAGTACAGCACGCGTTCGATGTCACGCAGGGTCATGTCCAGCACCAAACCCAAGCGCGAAGGCAGGGACTTCAGGAACCAGATGTGAGCGCAAGGCGCGGCCAGGTCGATGTGACCCATGCGGTCGCGACGAACCTTGGTTTGGGTGACTTCAACGCCGCACTTCTCGCAGATCACGCCGCGGTGCTTCAGGCGCTTGTACTTGCCGCACAAGCACTCATAGTCCTTGATCGGGCCAAAGATCTTGGCGCAGAACAGGCCATCACGCTCGGGCTTGAAGGTGCGGTAGTTGATGGTCTCAGGCTTCTTCACCTCGCCGAAAGACCACGAGCGAATCTTCTCGGGCGATGCCAGCCCGATCTTGATGGCGTCGAAGTGTTCATCCGGGGTGAACTGCTTGAACAGGTCCAGTAAGCCTTTCATGGCTTTCTCCTAATTTGTGGTTGGAAACGAATCTAAAAAATGACGGGGAACAAAGCGGCCGCCGCAGCGGCGCTCTGTCACAGCAATTCCTTAGTTACGTTCCAACTCAATATCGATACCGAGCGACCGGATTTCCTTGACCAACACATTGAACGACTCCGGCATGCCGGCTTCGATCGTGTGCTCACCCTTGACGATGGACTCGTACACCTTGGTACGACCATTCACGTCGTCGGACTTGACCGTCAGCATTTCCTGCAGGATGTAAGAGGCGCCGTAAGCTTCCAGCGCCCACACTTCCATCTCACCGAAACGCTGGCCACCGAACTGAGCCTTACCACCCAGCGGCTGCTGCGTGACCAAGCTGTACGGGCCAGTCGAACGGGCGTGCATCTTGTCGTCCACCAAGTGGTGCAGCTTCAGCACGTGCATATAGCCCACCGTGGTCGGGCGCTCAAAGCGCTCGCCGGTGCGACCATCAGACAGGTAAGCCTGGGTACGCGTCTCGGTCAGACCCTTCTTCAAGGCGATGTCGTCCGGATAAGCCAGCTTCAGCATGGCGCGGATTTCATCTTCCTTGGCGCCGTCGAACACCGGAGTGGCGAACGGCACGCCGTTGGTCAGGTTCTTGGCCATCTCGACGATTTCATCGTCGCTCAGGTCTTCCAAGTGTTCCTTCTTGCCGCCGGACTGGTTGTACAGCTCGTCGAAGAACTTGCGCAGTTCGGCCACACGGGCTTCTTGCTGCAGCATGTCGCCGATGCGCTGACCGATACCCTTGCCGGCCCAGCCCAAGTGAACTTCTAGCACCTGACCCACGTTCATCCGCGAAGGCACGCCCAGCGGATTCAACACGATGTCAGCGGTGGTGCCGTCGGCCATATAAGGCATGTCTTCGATCGGGGTGATCTTGGACACAACGCCCTTGTTACCGTGACGGCCGGCCATCTTGTCACCAGGCTGCAAGCGACGCTTAACGGCCAGGTAAACCTTGACCATCTTCAGCACGCCAGCAGGCAACTCGTCGCCTTGCGTCAACTTCTTGCGCTTCTCTTCGAAGGCCAGGTCGAAGCTGTGGCGAGTCTGCTCCAGCGAGTTCTTGATGCTTTCCAGCTGGTTGGCGATGTCGTCTTCGGCAGGACGGATGTCGAACCAGTGGAACTTCTCGACACCAGCCAGATAAGCCTTGTCAATCACGGTGCCCTTGGCGATCTTCTGCGGACCACCATTGGCCACGCGGCCCACCAGCAACTTCTCGATACGATCGAAGGAGTCAGCCTCCACGATGCGCAGCTGATCGTTCAAGTCCAGACGGAAGCGCTTCAGCTCATCATCAATAATTTGCTGAGCGCGCTTGTCACGCTGGATGCCTTCACGGGTGAAGACTTGCACGTCGATGACGGTACCCGAGGTGCCTTGGTCGACACGCAGGGACGTGTCCTTCACGTCGGAAGCCTTCTCGCCGAAGATGGCGCGCAGGAGCTTCTCTTCCGGTGTCAGCGTGGTTTCGCCCTTAGGCGTGACCTTGCCGACCAGCACGTCGCCGGCGGTGACTTCAGCACCGACGTAAACGATGCCCGACTCGTCCAAACGGCCGAGTTGTTGCTCGGACAAGTTCGGGATGTCGCGGGTGATTTCTTCGCTGCCCAGCTTGGTGTCACGTGCATTGACCACCAACTCTTCGATGTGAATCGAGGTGTAGCGATCTTCAGCAACCACACGCTCCGAGATCAAGATCGAGTCTTCGAAGTTGTAGCCGTTCCAAGGCATGAAGGCGACCAGCATGTTCTGGCCCAGAGCCAGTTCACCGATGTCGGTCGAGGCGCCGTCAGCAATGATGTCTTCGGCAGCCACGCGATCACCGCGCTTCACGATCGGACGCTGGTGAATATTGGTGTTCTGGTTGGAACGCTGATACTTGATCAGGTTGTAGATGTCGACGCCGACTTCACCCGCCACCGTTTCTTCGTCGCGAACGCGAATCACGATACGGTTGGTGTCGACATAGTCAACCACACCGCCGCGACGCGCCGCCACCACGGTGCCCGAGTCCTTGGCCGCCACACGCTCAACACCGGTACCGACCATGGCCTTTTCAGGACGCAGGATTGGCACAGCTTGACGCTGCATGTTGGCGCCCATCAATGCGCGGTTCGCATCATCGTGCTCAAGGAATGGCACCAGCGAGGCCGCAACGGACACGATCTGAGTCGGCGCCACGTCCATGTACTGGATACGTTCGGGCGAGGTCAGCACCGATTCGCCGTTCTCACGAGCCGACACCAATTCGTCGGTCAGCGAGCCTTCGGCGCTCAGTGTCGCGTTCGCCTGGGCGATCACGTACTTGCCTTCTTCGATGGCCGACAGATAGTCGATCTGGGTCGTCACCTTGCCGTCGACGACGCGACGGTAAGGCGTTTCCAGGAAGCCGTACTCGTTCAGCTGCGCGTACAGAGCCAAGGAGTTGATCAGACCAATGTTCGGGCCTTCAGGCGTTTCGATTGGGCAGACACGACCGTAGTGAGTCGGGTGCACGTCGCGGACTTCAAAGCCTGCGCGCTCACGCGTCAAACCGCCAGGGCCGAGGGCGGAAACACGACGCTTGTGCGTGATTTCCGACAGCGGGTTGGTTTGGTCCATGAACTGCGACAACTGCGAAGCACCGAAGAATTCCTTCAGTGCAGCCGAGATCGGCTTGCTGTTGATCAGATCATGCGGCATCAAGGCTTCGGTCTCGGCCTGGCCCAGACGTTCCTTGACGGCCTTCTCGATACGAGCCAGACCCGAGCGATACTGGTTCTCGGCCAGTTCGCCCACGCAACGCACGCGACGATTGCCCAAGTGGTCGATGTCATCGACTTCGCCGCGGCCATTGCGCAGCTCGACCAAGATCTTGACGACGTCCAGGATGTCCTCGTTGGACAGCGTCATCGCGCCTTCGGGCGTGTCGCGGCCAGCACGGGCGTTGAACTTCATCCGGCCCACGCGCGAAAGATCGTAGGTGTCAGCGTTGTAGAACAGGCGGTTGAACAGGGCCTCGACGGCGTCTTCCGTCGGCGGCTCGCCGGGGCGCATCATGCGGTAGATGGCAACGCGGGCAGCCAACTGGTCAACGGTTTCGTCAGTGGCCAGGGTCTGGCTGATGTAAGCGCCTTCATCCAGTTCATTGGTGAACAGGCACTGCACGTCCTTGATGCCAGCGGCGCGCAGCTTCTTCAGCAGCGCGTCGGTCAGCTCGTCATTGGCCTTGGCGATGATTTCGCCGGTGTCGCCGTCGACCATGTTCTTGGCCAGCACGCGGCCGAGCAAGAAGTCTTCTGGCACGGTGACGTGCTGAGTGCCGGATTGCTCCAGCTGGCGGGTGTGGCGCGCGGTGATGCGCTTGTCCTTCTCGACGATGACGGCACCGCTCTTGTCGGTGATGTCAAAGCGAGCGACTTCGCCCTTCAGGCGGTCGGCCACGAATTCCATCTGCGCACCCACGTCCATCAGACGGAAGTTGTCGAAGACGAAGAAGTGGGCCAGGATCTGCTCGGGGTTCAGGCCGATGGCTTTGAGCAGGATGGTGACCGGCATCTTGCGACGACGGTCAACCCGGAAGAACAGGATGTCCTTGGCGTCGAACTCAAAGTCCAACCACGAACCGCGGTAAGGAATGATACGAGCCGAGAACAGCAGCTTGCCGGACGAGTGGGTCTTGCCCTTGTCGTGTTCAAAGAACACGCCGGGCGAACGGTGCAGCTGCGAGACGATGACACGCTCGGTGCCATTGACGATGAAGGAACCGTAGTCGGTCATCAGGGGCACTTCGCCCATGTAGACCTCTTGTTCCTTGATTTCCTTGACGGTCTTCGCCTGGGGCGATTCACGGTCATAGATGATCATCTGCAGGCGCGCGCGCACGGCGGCCGCATAGGTCAAGCCACGCTGTTGGCACTCGCGAGTGTCAAACGGCGGCTTGGCGATATTGAATTCGAGGAATTTCATTTCCACGAAACCGTTGTGCGAAACAATCGGGAACGCGGAAAGGAAGGCTGCCTGCAGGCCTTCTGGCTTGCGCTTGGCGGGAGGAACATCCTTTTGCAGGAAAGCGACGTAAGCCTCTTTCTGCATGGTGAGCAAATAGGGAACGTTGAGAACGCTCTCACGCTTGCCGAAGCTCTTGCGGATTCGCTTGCGCTCGGTAAAGCTATAGGGGGTTGCTTGCGCCATAAACACTCCGTGTCGAGAGCCCACCCCTGGCCGTGGGACGGGCTTCGTCGGCGACTGGCTACTCGAGCATTGCGCTCGCGCTTGGTGGTTGGCCACTACCAACCGCTGGCGGACAACCCCGGCCACATGCTCATGTGAAACCGAAGTCCGACCAAACCGGTTCTCTGCAGTCGGATCAGAGAACACTTGAAAGAACCGCGCATCATACCTCGCGCGAAGCTTTCAACTATCCTCAAGCGGATTAACCCTTGAAAACGCTAAAAGGGGAGGCCGTGAGGCCACCCCTTCAAACTCTTCAAACTGCTATACGCTGAATCACCCTAGGCCCTCGTCAGGAGGGGCGACCTTCGCAGCATAGCCGCTTGCGAGTCAAACCTAAACAAGCTGGCATGCCAGCTTGCCAGATCATTACTTGACGTCAACCTTGGCGCCAGCTTCTTCCAGCTTCTTCTTAGCGGCTTCAGCGTCAGCCTTGGCAACACCTTCCTTGACAGCCTTAGGAGCGGCGTCAACCAGGTCCTTAGCTTCCTTCAGGCCCAGACCGGTGATTTCGCGAACAGCCTTAATGACCGACACCTTGTTGGCGCCGACGTCAGCCAGGATCACGTTGAACTCGGTCTGCTCTTCAGCAGCAGCTGCGCCACCAGCAGCGCCGCCAGCGGCGGGAGCGGCCATAGCAGCGGCGGACACGCCGAACTTCTCTTCAATGGCCTTGACCAGGTCATTGAGTTCCAGAACGGTCATAGCGTCCAGGGCGGTGATGAATGCGTCTTTATCGAATGCCATTTTTGGCTCCTAGATTCAGTTAATGGTTGCTTTAACAGCAGATCGTTCAGGCAGCAGGCGCGGCTTCGGCTTCTGCCGGAGCAGTTGCACCACCACGTTGCTCGGCCACAGCGGCCACGACGCGCGCGAAGCGCGACACGGGCGACTGCATGAGACCCAACAGTTGCGACAGCAAGACTTCCTTGCTGGGCACCGAAGCCAAGGCCTTCAAGCCATTGACGTCCAGAGCCTTGCCACCGTAGGCGCCGCCTTTGATGATCAGTTTGTCGTTGGTCTTGGCAAAGTCAGCGATGACTTTGGCCGCGGCCACAGCGTCTTCAGAAAAGCCATAGATCAGCGGGCCGACCATGCTCTCCGAAGCGCACTCGAACGGTGTACCGGCGACGGCACGACGCGCCAGGGTGTTCTTCAGCACGTGAAGATACACACCCTTGGCACGCGCTTCGACGCGCAGCTTGTTCAGGTGATCAACGGTGAGGCCACGGTATTCGGCCAACGCCAGGGTCTGCGACTTTGCCGCTTGGGCTGCCACATCCGTAACGACGGCTGCTTTCTCGTTGCGATTGAGACTCAAGGTCTACTCCTCACAAAAAACGTGTCCTTTGTCTTGCGACTCTAGACACACCCGGGTTCAGCGACCTTCTGTCCAGGCAACCTGCGCCCACCTTGTAGGGGGACACAAATCAATCCTTTTCAGCGGGACCGCCATCTGCGCTGGCTTCAAGTCGAACCGGAATTCGACCCTCCATTAAGCAAATGCCCGAGAGCATTCACGCCAGCGGTCTTGGATGACGCGAACAGGACCTAAGCCCCATTCGCCCCACCAATCTTTAAGCACAGCGCCAGACTCGCGCTGCGCAAACTTTTCGCAATTAAGCGGAAGCTTGAGCGTTGATGCTGGCCACTTCAACACGGGCGCCAACGCCCATGGTGGAGGACACAGCCACCTTGCGCAGGTAAACACCCTTGCTGCTGGCTGGCTTGGCCTTGTTCAAGGCTTCGATCAGCGCGCGCAGGTTGCCTTCCAGCTTGTCGGTGTCGAACGAGCGACGGCCGAGGGTGCCGTGAATGATGCCGCCCTTGTCAACGCGGAACTGGACCTGACCAGCCTTGGCGTTCTTGACAGCGGTCGCGACGTCAGGCGTCACGGTGCCGACCTTGGGGTTAGGCATCAGGCCGCGAGGACCCAGCACTTGACCCAGGGTACCGACGATACGCATGGTGTCAGGCGAAGCGATGACCACATCGAAAGGCATGTCGCCAGCCTTGATGCGCTCAGCCAAGTCTTCCATACCGACGATGTCAGCACCGGCGGCCTTGGCTTCTTCAGCCTTGGCACCTTGGGCGAACACAGCCACGCGCTTGGTCTTGCCGATGCCGTGAGGCATGACAACCGCGCCGCGAACGACTTGGTCAGACTTCTTGGAATCCACGCCCAGTTGCACAGCAACGTCGATGGACTCGTCGAACTTGGCGGTGGCCAGGCTCTTCACCAGGTTCAGCGCTTCGGTCAGCGAGTACAGCTTGGTGGTCTCGACCTTGCCTTGCAAGGCCTTTTGGCGTTTAGTCAGCTTTGCCATCTCAGACACCCTCCACCAGCACGCCCATCGAGCGAGCGGAACCAGCAATCGTACGAACCGCTGCGTCCATATCGGCAGCAGTCAGGTCCTTGGTCTTGATCTTGGCGATTTCTTCCAACTGGGCGCGAGTCAGCTTGCCGACCTTTTCCAGATGAGCCTTGGAAGAACCCTTGTCGATCTTGGCCAACTTCTTGATCAGGGCGGTCGCAGGGGCCGACTTGATGACGAAGGTGAAGCTCTTGTCTGCGTAGGCGGTAATCACCACCGGCAGCTTCATGCCCGGCTCATGACCCTGCGTTTGCGCGTTGAACGCCTTGCAGAATTCCATGATGTTCAGGCCGCGCTGACCCAGCGCTGGACCGACTGGAGGCGAGGGGTTAGCCTTACCTGCCGCTACTTGCAGCTTGATAAAGCCGACAATTTTCTTGGCCATAATTTCTCCTTACAGAACAACGGCGGCCTCGCCATCGCCCTTGAGTGCTAGCGCAAGGGGCTGGAGGCTTACACCTCGTACCCTTGCTCCTCTTGTTCACATCTCGTCGTGAACTGACTACGGGCAACTTTGGGGCAGTTACCAAACCCAAAACCTTTCGCCTTCGATCCTGCGGATCTCCGGCGAAAGGTCTAAATACTCAAGTCCTTAGACCTTTTCAACCTGCGCGAAGTCCAACTCCACCGGCGTAGCACGACCGAAAATCGTGACGGAAACGCTGACCTTGGACTTGTCGTAGTTGACCACCTCGATCGCGCCATTGAAATCCGTGAACGGACCTTCCTTGACACGCACGATCTCGCCAACCATCCACTCGACCTTAGGCCGCGGCTTCTCGATGCCTTCTTGCATCTGGTTGACGATCTTCATCACTTCGGCTTCCGAAATCGGAGCCGGGCGATTTTTCGCGCCACCCACAAAGCCTGTCACCTTGGAGGTGTGCTTGACCAAGTGCCAAGTGTCATCTTCCATGACCATTTCAACCAGCACATAACCCGGGAAGAAACGGCGCTCGGTCACGGCCTTCTTGCCGTTCTTCAACTCAACCACTTCTTCGGTCGGCACCAAGATGCGACCGAATTTGTCCTGCATGCCGGCGCGGTCAATGCGCTCACGCAGATTGCGCTCGACCGCCTTCTCCATGCCCGAGTAGGCATGCACAACGTACCAGCGCTTCGGAAGTCCCACCGGGGCGGCCACAGCAGCTTCGGTCACGACATTTGCCAATTCTTCAGTCATTGCAATCCTTCAACGCTTCTAAAACGCGAACAGCACAAAGCGATCAGCGCTTCCAGCCCAAGACCAGGTCGTACAAGACCCATTCCAGCGTCTTATCGGTCAACCACAGAAACAGCGCCATGACCACCACGAAGGCAAACACATAACCGGTCATTTGGCGGGCCTCTTTGTGCGTAGGCCAAACGACCTTGCGCACTTCACGGACCGAATCTCGCCCGTAAGCGATCAAGGACTTACCCGCTTCAGAGGTGAAAAACGCGCCCACGGCCGCCGCCAGCAAGACGAGCAAAGCTGCCCACTGAGCGATTGGACCCTGCTTGGCCAGCGCGTAGTACGCCACCAAGCCTGCAGCCAACAGCACGACCGCGCCAGCCAACTTCGCCTTGTCTGCGCTGGTTGTTACCGTTTCAACTTGAGAATTGGACATTGATTCTTTTCCATGCCCGGCCATCAGCGCGGGCATTCAGTATTTTCGGCGGCTATTTGACCGCACCCATCAGCAGCAAAGCCCGCCGGGATGAACTCCCGCGGGCCGATTGCTTTCTTGCCTTGTCCCAGCAACCGTGATCAGCGGCTACTGGCAGGGGCGGAGGGTCTCGAACCCCCGACCTTCGGTTTTGGAGACCGACGCTCTGCCAATTGAGCTACGCCCCTGTGGCGTTAAATATCAATTACTCGATGATCGTAGCAACAACGCCCGAACCGACGGTACGGCCGCCTTCGCGGATAGCGAAACGCAGACCTTGTTCCATAGCGATCGGAGCGATCAGCTTCACGGTGATGCCGACGTTGTCGCCAGGCATGACCATTTCTTTGTCCTTCGGCAGCTCAACAGCACCGGTCACGTCAGTCGTACGGAAGTAGAACTGAGGACGGTAGTTGTTGAAGAACGGCGTGTGACGACCGCCTTCTTCCTTGGACAGCACATACACCTCAGCGGTGAAGTGGGTGTGCGGCTTGATCGAACCG
>NZ_JBBHJX010000029.1:0-16800 GCF_037482915.1 Paucibacter hankyongi | reverse complement strand
GCGTACCGCCCAAGCAGTTCATGCCCAGATTGATCATCACAACCGCCGCAAACTCTAGAAATCAACTGTCTTCTTGACAGGGGAGCTTACGGCTGCGCTTGGGCCGCAATCTCTGACGTCAACCGTAAGCTTACAGCTGGCGCAGGCAGTTTTCTTTCGGGGAATCGCAGGTCAACAACAGAATCGGTGTAAGGCTCTGCAAGGCCGGCTTCAATGGCTTTTCACTGCGAAGATTTCGCCAAGCCATCAGTCGAAGCCAATTTCCACGAAGGCGCTCATTCAAGCCTGCCGAATCATCTTCGGCCCACGACTGCACCAACTCCTGCACGCTGCTAGGAAGACAGGCTATAGGCTGCCTTTGGAGATGAAAACGGTAGCGAACAGCCCAGTTTTCCAATGCTCCGCGTGCCTGCCTTAAACGCCGCCTCCAGTGTTGCCGCAAATCCCAGGAAAGACCACCGACGCCGGCTAAGGTCCATGTGGCGGTCTCCACTACCTGAATGAACTGCATGGGACTCCATCCATATTGCGCAGGATCGAGTCCAAAGGAAAGTGCGGAACCGACCGTAGCATCTGTACGGTAGAGGCCCAAAGGTAATCGAAAACCCAGCGAGCGGAACTGTCGCACGACTTGGCCGCGCACGGCAAAGAGGTTGCCATGGAGCCCACCCTTTGCAACCATTTCCCGCCGGAGCTCTGGTGCAGATCGGCCCTCGGAGGGTACTGCAGCAGCGGCCAAGGCGTCAGGGTTGCCTTGCAATCCGCTAGCTAGGTGTTTAGCCGAGTCAAGCGCCATACATGCATAACCGTCAACGAAATACACGATGTCTACATCAGAGTAAATTTCGTGCCAGTAGATATTCAGTGCATGCGCCTTATCCCCAAACGGAATACTCCAGAGGCGAACACGGCAATGAGCTCCGTGAGCACTGAATCGTGTCGTCTCTAGTTGAACTCGCATCGCTTCTGCGAGATCAGTATTGCCATTAACAATGATGTCAATTGTGATTGATTTCGGAGTGCAATAATATAACGCCTCGAGTGTGGCGTGTAGACACGCCAGCAACTGTGAGGTAGTCTCTCTGCTGCTGATAATAACTGCTGCAAGGCTTTTGTATGCCATAAATAACATTCAAAATAGATTAATTCCGGGTATTTCAATGAGATGGGTTCAGAGTTCGCTAAATTGGTGAAAATTTCTTTTAAGACCGCTCACCCTAGCAGGTCGATGCAAATCTCAAGCCGCAGTGACATTCTTTTCCAAAAAAACGAAAAAATAGCAAAAAAGCAGCCTACAAGTTTCGAAATTGCAAAAATCAACCTCGCCGCCATGGTAGTGTGGGCCGATTCACCTGCAGATAATCAGTCTCACCCATGATTTTCATGGGGAGATATGACCGCAATCAAATAAGAATTGCCCCCAATTACAAGAAGCTTTTCGCTTGCTGGGCTGCATGATTCAGTCTCACATTCAGGCAAACGAATCATCCAATCGAGCTGAATCAACAATAGTTCTTTGGCGAAACTGCTGTATATCCGCCACCCGCAAGCTCGCTCACCTCCGCGGTTGTAGAGTATTTCATTAAGTGTAAGATATCTAGCAGTTTTAGCGCGTTTTGAGCGACTTTCTATCTTTCTTCTGGGGCCTTTGGCCCCTCACTAGCACACGGTTGACGCCGCCTGCTTTGCAGCTCCCTCATCGCCTTGATAAGTTTGAGATCCAGCGCGCCGTCTACGCAATGGGTACTTGTGTCCTGGCTGTCCCGCAGTATCGTGCTCGGCATGAGTGGATTTTTTCTCTTTGTCGTCCCGAAGCTTTGCTCGACCTTGTGGGCAGCGTGGCAATTAGCTCACTTCAAGGTAAAGCGCCAGATACTTGGCTACCATGGCTTGCTCGCTGAATTGGGCGCAAGCCCGTTCGCGACTCTTCGCTCCGGCCGAGCGAGCCGAGTCTGGGGCTTCGAGAAAACCCAACATTGCTGTTGCCATAGCTTGGGCATCCTTGGTGGGCACTAGCACACCCTCCGTATTGCCAATCAACTCGGGCAAACCGCCGACCTCGGTTGAGATAATGGCCAAGCCTGAGGCCATGGCTTCTAGCACCGTCATTGGAATACCTTCGGCGATCGATGACAGCACAAACACATGGCTCTGCGCCATCAATTCCGCAATATCCCTGCGTTCGCCTAGCCATTGAATAAGGGGGGCGGCTAAGCCTAAACTCTCGGCCGCTTGCTTCAACCGGTCGCGCTCTGGGCCATCCCCGATCACCATCAATTGAAATGGCAGAGTTGTCTGTGAACGCAGAAGAGCTGTTGCTTGCAAAAGTGTCAGCTGGTCCTTCACAGCGGCCAGGCGCGCCACGTGAATGAAAGTGAAGGGCGCGAGTTTGGCGCCCAAAGCTTGAAAACGATCGGTGTTGATGCCATTTGCGATCAGTCGGCATTTCCGCTCATTGATACCGATGACTTTGGCAAGCCACTGATGCAGATCGGCACTGACTGCCACATAGCTTTGTAAAAATGGACTGATTATGCGGCGCAAGTACTGGTGCTTCTTGTTCTCGCCCTTGGGGTCTGAAATGTCGCGTCCGTGCTCAGCATGGATATGGCCACGAACCCCTGCGAACCAAGCCACAGGGTGGTACTCCAAGGTTGCCAAGTTGTAGCTGTGGAGCACATTTGGACGGATCTTGCGTAGCAGGCGCCACAATCGAAGGTGAATGACGAGATCCAGTCCGGGGCGCTTGTGCATGCTGTACACATCGACCCCTTTGGGAAGTTGATTTGCAAACTCGGTCACGTGAGTCAGGCTGATTACCACGTGGCGACATTCCCCCTGTGACAACTGGCTAATGCAATTCACCATGACCCGCTCCAGACCCCCGGTATCGAGGCAGTAAATCAAGTGGGCGATTAGCGGAACTGGCTTAGTCATGCCTGTAATCATTGGTGCAGTGCGTAAGGGAATCATTCAATCTTAGGACTCAGCCTTGAATAACTTGACCAAGCGGCGAAGTGCTGGAGTCAATCCGGATAGCTCGGCCTCAAACTCCAAGGGATGGACACCTTCACCATCCAAAAATCGAGGGAGGTAATGAAGCCTGCTCAATTCCTGCGATCGGATCTGGCCTGGCAGGCAGGTTGTTGCTGTGTCTATTTTCAGGGAGGAAAGCACGCCGCTAGCGGCACTATCATGGCGGCCACTTGGGTAGCAATAGTGTTTGGGCTTTGGGAATCCTAATGACTCAATGATCTCGCTGCAAATTTGTAGATCAAGCTGGAAGGCGGTTGGATCATTGACTGGGTACTTGTGAATGTGGCCATGCAGTTCGATCTGGCATCCAGCTAAACGTGCTGTTTGCAAATCTCTAAGACTGGCGAATTCAAAGCGACCTCGGCGAATGTCAAGCGTATCAGATGAAATTCCGATACTCGCGGCAATTGCTTCAAATAGATCGTAAACTTGCGCCTTGGTGGGCTTGGTGTTTTCTATCCATAGCTCGATCTTTTTGGCGTATGCATCGATTTCTTGATCTGATTCAAATGGCTGATCTTTCCCGAGCTCGGCAGGAAGTATTGCGTTGGAAATCATGCGCGTTTGCGTTTTCTTTCGCATGTATCGGAGCAATACTCCAGTAATAGGGCGATTGGAAAGGAATTGTTGAGTGCTTAGGTAGAGGGTAGATGGCGCTTGGTGAAACTGTAGAATCGGGATCAAGTCGGTACAGGTCGAAAGCCAGCCATCGTCAAACGTAATAGTAACTCTGTTCCTTTTGCCAGTTGCTCGGGTGGAGGTCGCTTCCGCTAGCGATATAAATTCAAAATTTTTAAGCTTAAGCCAATTCATCCGGGCATTGAAAGTGCTGGCCCGCATAAAAAGATTGCCGTTGAATTGCCACTCATCGCCGTATGATCCGGCGTGATAGCAAAGTATTGTGGTCTGGCTTGCGCTGAGTTTTCTGAATAAATAAAATATGCCAGTGTGATGAAGTAAAAAAAGGAAAAATATTTTCATGAATTTAATTTATTTTACCGCTGTGGAAGATGTGGAATAGCGCGCTTTAGTCGATTTGTGTCTCGATCTAATTTATCGGGCAAGTTTTAAAATTCAGGAGAGATTCTGCGGTTCCGGTGCCTTTATTGAGCGTTGCCGGAACGAATGGATTCGGATCGATGGCCATGGTGACTTTTTGAATGATTGGGCACGGCATAGCATTCAAATTACTTTGCACTTTGATGATGTGTGGTGGTAAGAGGGCCTATCGTAGTAAGCAACTTTGCTAGTGATTTTGTGAGCGGGTGCCGAGTGTAACGGTTTTGAATGCCGTATAGTCACGATTTTATTTTGAATCCAACTTGAAGGCGAATTGAAATGTGGCTTATAGATTGATGGTTACGCTAGAGTATTTGTGATATTTGCAATTTACAAGTGTGGTGGCCAACTGCCTTGTAGGAAGCATTCCGTACGGCAAGTAGGCCATTCCGTACGAGCTAACGCCGATACGGCGGTGCAATTCGTATTCAAATCCTGCAATACGCTGCCATTGGCCGAGGTGTTGGCGATGCCATATTTCGGCCCCCCGAAACGTATCTTGTTTTCGGCGTGGTTCAAAGGTGGTGGCCATGACGGCTCCTCCGTCGGCGCAATGAACCATGGCATAGGCAGGGTTGCCGATGATGGCAATCTCTTTGATTTCACTGGTTGAAAAAGTGTATCTAAATACACGATTGACAGCCTCAGCAGGTGCATCTTGGCCTGCATCCATGCCCCATTCCATCGAATCTTCATCAAAAAGCAGACCGATTGCTCGCCACTGCTGGCTCCCACCGGCGAAGCGCTGCACGGTTTTGAACTCGTCGTCGGTATAGAAGAAGGATGATTCTGAGTCTGTGTCGCCCGTCAGCACCCAAAGGCGATTTCGATAGGGATCATGGTGTATTGCGTGGACATGTTTGATTTCACTGCGATGGAAGGTCCAGCAGCGCTCGATATGTTTTCGATCGGGGTCAATGCAAAAGATATTTATATTTCGGCTGTGTCCGTTGAGGTACTCGCCAAAGTATGCCTTATTACTCTCTGGGTGAATTGCTATACCTCCTCGTAGCGGCAGTGCATATTCGTCTAAATGCGAGTTATCAATGATATCGATCTGCATTTGGCTATCTTGTGTGCGTGCCAGATATATTCGATCATAAATCAGGAGTATGGTCCCGTCGGGGAAAGGGCGGACGTGGCAGATGCCTCCGTTTGGGCGGAATCGTTGAAGAAAAGGTTTTCGGGCCAAAAAGTCGCGAAAACGCGATTTGAAATCTTTGCCTCTCGCTGGAATGCGACCCAATCGTGTAAGTTGCTGGGTGCTGAAAGTGAATCGGTAGATCCATACATCTATCGTTCCAATTGCGGTCACTGCGTCTGACCAATGGATTACCATGTTGTTTGCTATTAGGTCAGGTCTGTTTGGCATAAGCTTCCAAATTATTTAAATAATTTTAACTAAAAGCCTGAGTAATTTTCATAAGGTTGCGCTGATTGCGCAGGTGACACTGCATGGAGGTTAATCTGCAAGGTGTTTTCTTTGTGTATATTTTTCCGGGATTAAATGGAATATTGCGTCAGGAGAAATTACTTTCTATTATTTTTGATTTTTATTTTTCATCGAAAATTCGGTTTGGTTTGAGTAGTCTATCCAGCCGGGGGGGGCTCGAGCAATGCTAGCTTCCGCAAAGCTGATCAAAGCAGAGAAGGCGGGCGAAAAGTAATTGCGACGTTTTTCCGTGATTTGACCGACCAAATAAGTGGCGAAAAATACCGCAAAAAGAACCAATACAGAATTCAAGGGTGACTGGGAGTCGATCGGAAAACTATGGTGAATCGTCTTCATAACGGGGGCATGGATCATGTAGAGCGTAAATGTGTATGACGCACAAAGAAGAATTGATCCGCGATAGCGCTCAAAGAGGGGGAAACTTAAAAACCTGGCTCCATATAAATGGGCAAAGACTAGGGCGCAAATGACATAGTCGGATAGAAATTTTGATGCACTGCCGAGTGGCAGTTCTTGGGTTGGCCAAAGTTTCGGTCCGAGTGCGAGTAGAAGCTCGTCAAGTTGAAACCATTTGAAAGTTGCGTAAAACGCCAGTGGAGAAAAAACAACAATTTGGCGATGGGCTGGGAAACCGTGTGATGATTGATTAGTTTGAGAAGCGCAATGCCGGAGAGCCATATTGGAAACAGGGTCCAGAGCTTGTAGCCCACCACCAGCAGCAAGAGTCCGGCAAGCAAAAATCGGCGTAGTCCGGTGTAGAAATAAAGCACAGAAAAAATCACGAAGTACCAAACTTCGTAACCCAATGACCAGTATGGTGGATTGGTAAAAGGTTGTTCGGAAATTTTCCAGATTTCACCGAGAAAAGCCAGGTGGAAAGGAATGTAGACGTAGAACTTGGCGTACTGATAGAGTGGGTAGTTTTCGGGGTGGAACTGAATCCCGACTAGATCTACGGCTACTGTCAAAAGAATGGTTGGCAGAGCGACTGAGTAGATTCTTGTTGCACGGGCTACTGCATATTCGGCGAGACTTGTGCGAAGTTTGGATGCGCTGTGATAGATCACGAGCCCCGACAAAAAGAAGAAAACAACGACTGCATCCCGGCCGCTTTGAGGAAGGAATTCTGACCATGGACCTTTGGCAATGCCAAAATGAGTCAGGTGCGCTATAACAACAATTACTGCGCCGACCACGCGACAGAAATCCAAATATATGGAGAACTCGGATTCATACTCGAATATTAGTGGTGTTGTGAAAAGGGTGTCCGATTCTCTCGGGTTGAGCAGCTTAAGTGTTCCGTTGCACTTTCCGGCCCCAGGATGGAGTGATTCAGCCCCCCCCTGCCGTTGTGACGATCCTTTCTTCTACATCTTGAGTTACGGAGAGTGGGCGCGGCGCTGCAGGCTCCCCATGGCGCGACTCCATTGCAGCGCAAGCCATGGCACTGGATCGTTCCAGCGGAAAAAGGCGTCACGTACGAGGTCGCGTTTGAAATCTGGGTGTTCGCCTTGTTCCTGGGCCGACCAACGGTCAGTGGTTGGCTCTCGCCAGATGGTCTTGGGTACTTGCCGTCCGTCCGGTAGAGCTATACCGCATTCGTAAGCGAATGCTGCGTAAGGGAGGTTGCAGCCGTTCAAGGTGGCCACTTCTTCCTGGAAGTCCGTCCTGCCGACCGTCGGTTCGACAACGTAGAATTGACCGTCGCGTTCATCGCGCTTGTATTCGATACTGCCCATTCCTTGGAAAGCCACGGCTCGAAAGAAGCTTGTGGTTAACGGTCCCAAGATGTGTTCTGCATCGGTTGCCGCTGTGCAACTTGCGGTTCCTCCGATTTGCGGCGGCCACGCGCGTAGTTTGCGGCCGGTAAAACTGGCGACGGCTTGACCATCAACGCCAATGTACTGGAGGCAGAAATAGATGCTGTCGTCACCACCTTGGATCCACTCTTGAACCACGAGGTCTGGCAAGGTGGGTGCAATTTCTTCAAACAAACGTATCGCTTCATTCGGACTGTGAACCACGTACGCTTTTTTGAATTTTTCACCGTAGCCTGCGTGCTTCAAGCCGGGCTTCAGGGCGCAAGGATAGCGAAGACCTCCGAGGGCATGGAAGTCAGCGGAGCTGCGTAACCTGATTGCTTTGGGGATGGGCATGCCACATTGCTCATTTAAGGCCTGAACGCCTTCCTTGTGCGTAAGGCTCATCATGACGTCATGTGGGCCGAAACGAAATCGAAAATCCTTGGCGAGTGCATTGCGCGCTTCAGAGCACACCCGCACAGCTTCCTCTTCCGTGAGCAGTAAGAAGGGCTTGCCGCCAATCTCCTCGGCGAGTTGGCGCAAGGCGCAGGGCAGTTTCGAATAGTTCACTTGAGTCACTTGTTTGGCAGTGAAGCGGGAGCGAAGTGCAGGCCCTGTCGCTGTTGCCGAAACCACGGCCACTCGTACGCCCTCGGATGCCAAGCTGCGAACGACGCCCAGTGCATTCAAACCGCTGCCGACTACAACTGCCCATTCTGAGTGAATCATGTGTTTTCCTTGAAACCTTTGTCTATCCTTGAGAAGGGCCACCGATCAAGTTTGCGCCGGGGTACGCCTAGGTCGCAAAGCACTTGGTGGATTTCTTTGAGCCCAGCTCTGTCCACGTAGACGATGTAGCTGAGGTAGATGAATACTCCTAGACCGACTCCTGCGAACAACTTACTTCCGGAGTTGTAATCGTTTGCGTCCAGCAACTGCAGCAGTAAAAAGACCGCACCCGCCATCAGTGCTGTGCCAGCGAGCACTTGGTTGAGCGCCGACCAGAGACTTGACATGGGCTGCTTTGTGGCATGGCATGCTTGCTTGAAAAGCCAGCCTGCCAAAATTGGATAAGTCAGAGACCAAGCAACGGCGGTGCCCACCAGACCGGAGAAATAGGCTCCCAAGCCCATACTGAAAGGAAGAACCATGGCACACAGAATGTTGTAGCGGACCAGTTGCTTCACTCGGTCGGTTGCGATCAAGACTTGCGACTGTAGGCTTGAAATTGAGACAACCATTTCGCTGAGGCACAGTGCCTGAAGAGGTCGTACGGCGTCGTGCCATTTGCTACCGAGTACAACGTCGATTAGCTCTCCAGCCAAAACGGCCATCCCAGCTAGTAGTGGAAAGGTGATGCAAGCAACGCCTCGCGTCATTCGGAGATGGGCTGCACTCAGTTGGCGAACATCATTTTGAAGTTTTGCGAAAACTGGCGTGGCAATGTTCGTGACCAAGCCTGAAATCTGGCTGGTCGGAAGGCTGGCAAGTGAACGGCTGACGTCGTAGAGACCTACAGCCCCTTCGCCCAAGATCTTGCCAATGATGAGCTTGTCGGCGTTCATATAGGCATGCCAAAGCAGGCGCGTCGACGTGATGCTGGCTCCATACCCCAATAGGGGTAGGCCCTGACGAACATTGAGTGGCCATGCCGGCCGCCATTTGCTGGCGCTCCAGTACCAGACGGTGGTTACGAATTGTGCGGCGAAAAAACCACCCACAATGGACCAGTAGCCATAACCGAGCGAAGCCAGCGGAATGGCAACCATGGATTGAACGATTGAGTTGCATACGCCAAGCCACAAAACGGTTTGGAAGCGCAACTCTTTGCGCAAGAGTGCCAATGGCACCGTGTTCAAGGCTCCGAATACAAAACCCAGGCCAAGCACACAGAGCAGGTTTTGCAACTGCGGCATATTGAAGAATGTGGCCGCCGGCCAGCTAATTCCAGCTATAACCAGGGTCAGCAGGCTGCTGGCGATCAGGGCGATACCGAAGCAGCTCGAAGCTTCTTCTTTTTTCAGGTCCTGTTTTTGAATAATTGCAGCGCCTAGGCCTATTTCATTGAAAAAGCCAATGAACCCAGTAACAGTGCTGGCCATGGCCATCAAGCCATAGTCCTCAGGCATGAGCAACCGTGCCAAAACCAGTGTTGAGGCCAGCGAGATGATCTTTGCCAGAAGCGTGCCGAGGGTGGAGGCTCCGACGGCTCGCACAACGTTCTTGCGGAGGTTTTCACTCATATCGGCTTGGAGCATTCGTAGGCGTTATCACTGATTCGTTTAAATTGCAATCGGAAGGCTTCTGGGAAGTGCCACCTGCGTTGCTGGGAGCAGGTGAAGCATCACGGTCCGCATTGAATTTTGAACGGGGGGCCATGAAATTCACTAAGGATTCGCGCAGTGAACACTTGGCCTGATCGCCGGAAAACGTGTGATCTGCACCCATAAGTGTTTGGACTCGCACTTGCGGTGCCTGAGTTGCCCTTCGCCATTGTCGGTTTCCCGTGCAGGCCTCGCGGAATTCTGCAGCTGTGAAGTCGTGTTCGCTCAGGATCAGGCAAACCGGCCCCTTGAATGTCAGCAAGCCCTGTTGCATTTGCTTTTGAAAGCCGTAGTTGCTAGCGATGGAGTCGCCCCTCGGGGTTGAATCAGCCGTTGCAGTCACCGCAGAGATCCGACTTCTAACCATAAGCGCGAGTTGGCCCAGGATAGCGGGCAAAGTTTGTGGGTCCACCTTGCCGGTGAATAGCCTGCTCCAGAAGTCTGCGCTGCGAAAACGCTGGAGATAGTAGTGTTTGAGTTGCACCTTGGCATGGGTCTCTGGCGAACGAACCCAAGGGTTGATCAGAATGAGGCGCTGAATGTCGGCGCTTGGGTGAGCGTAGCAATACATCAGCGCTGCCGAAGCCCCATCGCAGAGTCCAAACAGGCCGATGTCCTTGAGGTTCTCTCCGAGTTCGGTTTTCAGTGCTTGCAATCCTGCCGCAATATCGGCCTGGTGTTCCGTGAAAGGGCGGGGCTGCCCGGTGCTGTCGCCAGCGCCGCGAAAATCAAAACGAAGGACAGCGACGCCATGCCCTGCCAGCCATCGACCGAGTTGCAGGTACAGACGGTGACTGCCGACCCGGTATTGCGGGCCGCCAGTAATCATTAGCAAGGCCCGTTCGACGATGCGATCCTGCGGCAATGTCAGCATACCCAAAAGGGACTCGCCTTCGCACGCGAAGCGCAAAGGACGAGTCTCGATGGCCGATGCGGTGTCCGGGTTGCCTGCTGCCTGGTGTGCATTCATGCGGCTGACCCCAACAGGCTTCGCGTCGAAGCTTCGATCAAGGAATGCGCTTCTTCTATTTCCTGGCTTTGCCAGAACTGCGGACCGGTCAACGAGCGAGTTTGAAGCTGGAATCCAGCTAGGCGCCATTCTTCGGCCGTTCTTTGTAGGGCAGGCGAGCAATTATCCTTTGCATGTGTGCTCAGTTCGAACCAGAACCCTTTTGAGCTGGCTCTTGGCGGACGTAAACGTGCATGAGCCAATGACCTCGCCAAGTTGGCCGAAAGGGCATATCCAGCAATTTCTACTGTCTCGCCACTGTTCAGGCGTTCCTTGACGGAGGGCTGGCGGGCGATGGCGGTTCCCGCAAACAAATCGGCCATCTGCTTAAGTCGTAGAAGCTGCTGCAATTGGGTCTCGCCCGAGTTCATGGGCTGCCAGAACAGGGTTTGACAGGTTTCGCCCAGGCTCTCGGCCAAGTCCGTAGCCAGCAGGCAGCCGGCTCGTTGCGCCCAAAGGGTGAGGGGCGCATCATGCTCACGTGCTAAATAGGCCGACCCGGCCGTCAAGTCTGCCAGCCACTGTGTCCAGGTCGCGTCGCCGAATTCTCCGTCGCTGTCGCCGCAGCCGAACAAGTCAATTTGCAGCACGGCAAAGCCGTGCCGCGCAAGATCGCGTGCCTGCAGTGCCGACATGCGCCGAGATTTGTTCATCTCCTCTGCAAAGCCATGAATGTGCAGGACTCGGCCGCGGCAGGGTTCTCCGGGCGGATGATAGATGCAGAAGCGCTGACCCTGATCCCTGCCAATGGCCAGGAAAAAGGCAAGGCTCTCGCCTTTGAGCCTTGCTGCCATCTCGCTCAGGGGATCCGAGCTGCCACGAAATCGACCAAGGAGCCCACATTGGCGAAGACGGCACCATCGAGATCCTGGTCATCAAAGCTCAGGCCGAGCTGTTCTTCCAGCGCGGACAGCAAACTAACCACCGCCATGGAATCCAGTTCCGGCAATGCGCCGAGCAAATGTGTGTGACGGTCGAAACTGGCGCTGCGGCCAGACAGACTCAGCACTTCGTCCAAGACTTGCAAAACTTGCTGATGAATACCCATGCGATCACTATTCTTTATCTCAATCAATAAATCATTGTCGGCGGAGTCTTTTTTGCACAAGACCGATTTCCTAAACGGCCAAGATCATAGGCGCCTACGGAAGTTGAATTGCATTCATCCTAGTATCAAGAATCCAATCGACAACGGCTGCGACTAGGGTGAAGCTGCTAACTTCAGCATCTTAGCGGCTGGGCGTGAGTCCAATTGCCCCCCGTCCCCTCCCCAGCCGGAATGGAATCTGCTGCTCTATTAAATACTTCTCGAAGTAGTGCCTGCTTGGAGCAGTACGATGCGCACTTTGTTCGCTTAGGTCTCTTGGTTGATCACTGCTGAATATGCCTGATTCCGTACTTTTGAACGAATTACTTTTCCTTGCTTCAGAACGAAGCCCGCAAGCGTTGGCGGTCAGCTATGGGCAGAACTCGCTCAGCTACCAGGCTTTGTGCGTCTCCGTCGGGGCCTTTGCAGGCGGAATGATGGGCCTGGGCCTTCAGCGGGGCGAGCGCGTTGCCATTTATCTTGAAAAGCGCTTTGAGACGGTGATCGCCAGCTTTGGTGCGCCGGCCGCCGGCCTGGTGTTTGTGCCTTTGAACCCTTTGTTGAAGGCTGAGCAGGTCGAGTTCATCATGCGGGATTGTGATGTGCGAGTGCTCGTGACATCGCCCGAACGTTATGCCTTGCTGGGCGAGACTTTGAAGACTTGTCCTGCCTTACGTCATGTGGTCTTGACTGACGGCGCACTAATTCCAGAAGTTGGGCATGGACACGGTTTGCATCTTTGGAGCGAGTTGCTGGCGGCGCCGGCTTGTGCTGGCCATCGCGTCATCGACACTGATATGGCCGCCATTCTCTACACCTCAGGTTCGACGGGGCGGCCCAAGGGCGTGGTCTTGTCGCATCGGAATATGGTGGCCGGTGCCAAGAGCGTGGCTTCTTATCTTGAGAACAATGATCAGGACACCTTGCTGGCTGCCTTGCCCTTGTCTTTTGATGCCGGGTTCAGTCAGCTGACCACCGGTTTTCTCAGCGGTGCGCGGGTGGTACTTTTGAATTACCTTATGCCGCGCGATGTGCTGAAGGCCATGGAGCGCGAAAAGGTCACAGGGTTGACCGCCGTGCCGCCGCTTTACATCCAACTTGCCCAGCTGGAATGGCCGGCCGCTATCAATGAAAACCTGCGCTATTTCGCCAACACCGGTGGTCGCATGCCGCGCGAGACTCTCGACCAGTTGCGTGCTCGCGTGCCAGCGGCCAAGCCTTTTTTGATGTACGGCCTGACCGAGGCTTTCCGTTCGACTTACTTGCCGCCGAGTGAAGTGGATCGCCGGCCCGACTCGATCGGCAAGGCCATTCCTAACGCTGAAATCCTGGTGCTGCGTGAAGATGGCAGTCCTTGTGCGCCAGATGAGCCGGGTGAATTGGTGCACCGCGGTGCTCTGGTCGGCATGGGTTATTGGAATGATGCCGACAAGACCGCTGAACGTTATAAGCTGCTTCCTCCCGGTGCGCCTTGGCGCCAGTCGGGCTTGCAGTTGCCGGAATACGCGGTGTTCTCGGGTGACACCGTTCGCATGGATGCTGAAGGTTTTCTTTACTTCATCGGGCGCCGCGACGAGATGATGAAAACTTCGGGCTATCGTGTCAGCCCTACCGAGGTCGAAGAGATTCTTTACGCTACCAAGCTGGTCGGCGAATGTGTCGCTTTCGGGGTTGATCACCCAAGCCTGGGTCAGGCCATTCAGGTGATTGCTACCCCGCCAAGCGGTGCCAGCGATATCGATTTACCGGCCTTGCAAGCTGCCTGCCGTCAGCACATGCCGGCCTATATGGTGCCGGCTGGAATCGAGGTGCAGGCGGGCCCCTTGCCACGTAACCCTAACGGGAAAATTGATCGTAAGCTGTTGTCGACCGCCTGGGTTGAGCGCCAAGCACAAGCCTGAAACTCCCCTGTGTGAGGCAGCATTCGCCTTGATGAGCTGATAGAAACCAACCCATGACTGATCCTGTAACACCTAAGCGCACCCCGGTTCACGTCCCGATGTTTCAATTCCCAATCTCAGAGGGCGAGTTGCTGATTGGTGAGCGTAAGTTGTCTTTGCTGGCTGAGCAGGTCGGACAGACGCCGTTTTTCGCCTATGACCGCGGGCTTTTGCGTCAACGGGTGGCGCAGTTGCGCGCGGCCTTGCCAGCGCAGGTGAAACTGCACTTTGCGATGAAGGCCAATCCGATGCCGGCCGTGGTTGGGCTGATGGCCGGTCTGGTCGACGGGATCGATGTGGCCTCCGCCGGTGAGTTGAAGGTGGCCTTGGATGCCGGAGCAGATCCCGCCGAAATCAGTTTTGCCGGACCGGGCAAACGCGATATCGAACTGAATCAGGCGGTCGCAGCGGGCGTGCTGATCAATGTCGAGTCGGCGCGTGAGTTGCCGGTCTTGGCGGCGGCTTCGGCGCGTTTGGGGCTGCCAGCTCGGGTGGCGGTGCGGGTCAATCCAGATTTTGAGCTGAAGGGCTCGGGCATGAAAATGGGCGGCGGCCCCAAGCAATTCGGTATCGATGCCGAGCAGATGCCCGAGTTGTTGGCGGAAATCGGTCGTTTGGGCCTGGCCTTTGAGGGCTTCCATTTGTTTGCGGGTTCACAAAACCTGCGCGCCGAGTCGATTTGCGAGGCGCAACAAAAATCCTACGAGCTTGCCTTGCGCTTGGCGGCGTTGGCGCCGTCGCCGGTCAAATTCTTGAACCTGGGAGGCGGTTTTGGTATCCCGTACTTCCCAGGTGAACAGACTTTGGACTTGGCGCCCATTGGTGCCAATTTGCAAGGTTTGGTTGAGCGAGCCGCCCGTGAGCTTCCCGAAGCCTCATTGGTCATTGAGTTGGGCCGTTATTTGGTGGGTGAGGCGGGCGTCTACGTGACGCGCATCGTGGATCGCAAGGTCTCGCGTGGCCAGACCTATTTGGTGACTGACGGTGGTTTGAATCATCACCTGTCTGCTTCGGGCAATTTCGGTCAAGTGATTCGGAAGAACTATCCGGTCACCATCAACAAGGCGCTGGGCAAAGCCTCTGCTGCAAGCTTGACCCAGACCGAGTCCGCATCGGTGGTTGGTCCTTTGTGTACGCCCTTGGATTTGCTGGCCGACCGAATGGAGTTGCCTTGTGCCGAGATCGGCGACTTTGCGGTGGTGTTTCAGTCCGGCGCTTATGGGCGCAGCGCTAGCCCCGAAGGTTTTCTCAGTCACCCGGCTAGTTTTGAGGTCTTGGTATGACCTTGCAGAAGGCGGAACAAGTAGGGCGCGGTAAAGCACACGCCACGCCGTTCCCGACTTGCTGGCGCGAATTGCTATTGCTGGCCTGCTGGCTTTTGTCGACCATCGGCTTGCGCACGCTGACCGTGCCCGACGAGGGGCGCTACGGCGGCGTGGCACGCGAGATGCTGCTGAGTGGGGATTGGCTGCTACCTACGCTTAACGGCATGCCGTATTTCCACAAGCCGGTGCTCTTGTATTGGCTGGATATTTTTGGCATGAGCCTTTTCGGCATCAATGAGTTCGCGCTGCGCTTGGCGCCGTCCTTGATGGCCTGGATGTTGGGTGCGGCGTTTTTTTTGCATCTGCGCCGTTGGCACGGCGTGTTGATCGCGCGGGTTGGCTTGGCCATGCTGGCCACGACGCCCCTGTACTTTTATGGCGCCCAGTTCAACAACCACGATATGGGCGTGGCCGCCTGTATTGGCATCGCTGTACTGAGCTTGGTCAGGGCGCTTGAACTGGATCGTGCCCGCCGCTCCGGCGCTGGTTTGAACCGCCGCCAAGCTTTGGCTTACTTGGCGTTGGGCTGGGCTTTTTGCGGCTTGGGCGTGCTGGCCAAGGGGCTGATTGGGGTGGTGCTACCGGCCATGACCATCGGGCCTTGGCTGTTGGCGCAAGGGCGGTGGAGGCAGGTGTTATGGCTCTTGCATCCGGTCGGCTTGTTGGCTTTTGTCGCAGTGATGCTGCCGTGGATGTTGGCCATGCAAAGCCGCTTTGATGGTTTTTTCGACTATTTCATCGTCGGTCAGCATTTCCGCCGCTTTGCCGGCAAGGGCTTCAATAACGCTCAGCCTTGGTGGTTCTATATGGCCTTCTTCCCCTTGGTGACGCTGCCGTGGTCGCTGCGTATTTGGCCGGCGCTGAGGCAGGTTTTCTTGGCTTTGAGGCAGGGGGGGCAGGGCGCCGAACGCTTTGGGCTCTATTTCTGGTGGTGTGCGGCCGTCATCGCCTTCTTCTCATTGCCCAATTCAAAGCTGCCCGGCTATGTGGCGCCGGCTTTGCCGCCTTTTATTGCGCTGATGACCTTGGCCTGCGTGTCGGGCGCTGGGTATGAGGCGCGCCTTTTAGCGCCCAAGTTGTGGCGGGGACTTCTTGTATTCATGGGGCTTGCTTGCGTGGTGGCGATTGTGGTGGTGGCCCGGCAGCAGCCCAAGTCCACCCGACCCCTCGGGCAGGTGCTCGCGCAAGAGATGAAAGCAGGGGACCGCATCGCCTATGTCGAGAACTACCCCTTCGATCTGGCCTTTTATGCGGGGCTGAAGCGCCCGGTGATCGTGGTGGAGGACTGGGCCAACAAGGAGTTACTGCAGGCCGACAGCTGGCGCAAGGAGCTATTGGATGCGGCCAAGTTCGCGCCCGAATTGGGTCGCGCAGTGCTGTGGCAAAAGGGGCGGCCGGGCTTGCTTTGCCATCAAGGCGACGTCTGGTTGGTAGGCTCCAAAGAGGCTGTGATGGCCTTGCCCGATTTCGCCGGCGCCACGCCAGCGACCGCTGGCCTGCAGGCCATGCTGCCCGGCGAACGCCAAGTGCAGTTGTGGCGAACCGCGGGGCGTGCTTGCTCTTCTGATTGATTCCCCTTCAGCCCTTTGCGAGAAAGGGCGTGGGGCGACTTTCATTTGAGGGCTAGGTTTTGCCTATTGTTGGCCTGTGCAAGGCTTTTGGCATCGACGTGCTGTTCTCGCGTTCGCGAGCTCGATGTAGCCAACGGGCGTCGAAGCCTTTCGCCGCGAGAGCGTAAGCTCACCCACCAAGTAGACAACTGAAG
>NZ_JBBHJX010000028.1:0-18913 GCF_037482915.1 Paucibacter hankyongi | reverse complement strand
CGTTTAAGCCAGCGGGCCCTGATGCCATTTCGCAGCTTGTGAAAGCTGTCAGTGGAGTCGCCGACGCCTCATGCACTGATGGGCTCGCGTCGCAGATTTGTCGATCGGCAGCTTCGGGGGGTGCAGCAGACATTCGCCCAACGAAAAGCTCAATGGCCGGTTTCGACCGTCGACGTTGTTCGCTCGCCAAAATCGATCGACTGCTGCCAGCCTAGTGCCGTCCGTTACCAGATGACTTGCCGCCATGTTGTGTTGGCACAGCCTATGGTGAGACGGAAGAAGACTAGAGTCCCCGGCCATCCGCAGCGTGTTCACACTACCGATACCATGCGTCGCAATTGATCTGAAGCTGTGGGCCACACAAGGGCCAATTGGCCCAAAGTGACCCAATGGTCATATCGAGCCGATTTAGCCCAAATGGGCCGCGAATCCCAATGGTCACTCAGAAATTTGGTTTGGGCCGCCTGGGCCACTAGCCCAAGGGTCAAATCGGGTCTTTTGGAAACCGGCATGGGCCACGGATGGGCCATTTTTGGGCCACAAATGGGCCACAAAGCAAAACGCCAACCTCTCGGTTGGCGCTCTACTTACGTAAGTATTTGATTTACTTACGTTTTTTTGGTTGCGGGGGCAGGATTTGAACCTACGACCTTTGGGTTATGAGCCCAACGAGCTACCAGACTGCTCCACCCCGCGACTGTTCTGGAAACAAAAAGCCGCCATGCGTTGGCGGCTTTTTGGCGACTACTGACACCCTAACTCGAGCCTCAGTGCGCAAAATTTTTTGGTTGCGGGGGCAGGATTTGAACCTACGACCTTTGGGTTATGAGCCCAACGAGCTACCAGACTGCTCCACCCCGCGACTGAAGCTAGCAGTATACAACAGTTTGGTGACGGTTGTCAGAAACCTGCTGCATCTAATGAAGAAAGGAAGCGTTCGGCGTTCTGAAAGCCAATCACGCGAGCCCCTTGCTGCTCCTGGCCGGAGGCATCGAAGAAGATGGTTCCTGGTGGGCCAAAGAGTTTGAAGCGCTTGAGCAGCTCTCGGTCCGCTGGCGTATTGGCCGTGACATCGGCCTTCAACAACAGAGCGCCGGACAGCCGCTTGCGGACGCCTGGATCGGAAAAGGTGAACCGCTCCATTTCCTTGCAAGAGACGCACCAATCGGCGTAGAAGTCCAACATCACCGGACGCCCCGCTGAGGCCAAGGCTGCGTCGAGCTCGGCAACACTGGCTACGCGCTTGAAGTCAAGGCCATTGGATGCTGACAGCGCCGCCCCCACCGGGCCCGCTTCGGCACGCAGCACGCCTGCAAGTGGCTTCAAAGTATCGGTGCCGCCACTGGCTGCGCCAACGATCTGTAAGAGGCCATAAACCAGACTCACCAATGCCGCAGTCTTGCGCAGCCAGGTGCGGGGGCGATGAATGGCGTGCGGCGCTTGGAACATGCCGAGCATGGCCGCAACGCCGATCAACAACGCGCCCCACAGGAGTTGAGCCAATGCAGAGGGAAGCACCGGCGACAAGGTCCACAAGGCGACGCCCAGCAAGAGCATGCCAAACAGATGTTTCACGCCATCCATCCAAGCCCCGGCGCGCGGCAGTAGGCTACCCGCCGACAGGCCCAGCAGCAACAGAGGGACACTCATCCCGCAGGCCAAGGCGAACAAGGCCGCGCCGCCCAACACCACATCGCGCGTTTGACTCAGGTACACCAGTGCACCGGCCAAGGGGGCCGCAACACAAGGACTAACGATCAGGGCAGAGACGCCTCCCATGACGAAGACCCCGAATAGATGCCCCGCTGGGAGGCGCTGCGAAGCTTGCGACAGACCGCCGCTGACGCCGTGAGGCAGACTGATTTCAAAAGCGCCAAACATTGACATGGCGAAGGTGACAAGTGCCAAGGCGAATAGCGCCAGCACCCAAGGCTTCTGCAGCGCAGCCGCGAGCCCCTCGCCGGCAAGCCCTGCGGCAATGCCCAAGGCGGTGTAGATCAAGGCCATTCCGAGGGAGTAGCTGAGGGCAAGGAGAAACCCACGGCTGCGGCTGGCTTTGCCCCCTGCCGACTCGCCCACAATGATCGACGACAAAATGGGCAACATCGGCAGCACGCAAGGCGTGAGAGAGAGCAAAAGGCCCGCAACGAAAAACACACCGACGACGGTCCAGAAACGACCCGACTGCAGGGCCGCATCCAAGCGATTCGACTCATTCACTGGCGCTTGCGCCCCAGCAACTGGCGCTGATGGCTCCGCACTTTGTACAAAGGCAGAGGCATCGCCGGCCTCAATGCGCTGAACAGTGGCCTCGCTGGCATTTGAGGCCATCTGGACCCGGAACAGCCCCGTCATCGGGGGGTAGCACAGGCCCTTGTCGGCGCAGCCCTGCCCGGTAATCGTCAACTCAAAGGGGCCTGCCACCTTAGTGAGTTGAACCGTGGCTCGCAAGACATCGCGGTAAATTTCGACCTCTTTCTGGAAGGTCTCATCAAACTTGGTTTTGCCTGCTGGAAGACTAAGGCCGCCGATTTCGGCATTCTTAGCTTCTACCTTGAACTGCTCACGGTACATGTAGTAGCCGGGGGCGATATCGAAGGACACCTCCAAGGTCTGCGCGTCAGCTGCCCTCACGCTGAGCTTGAACGCCTGCTCTGGATCCAAAAAGTCAGCCGCGCGTGCAAAGCCCAGCAAAAAGGACAAGCCGAATGCCAAGATGGCGAGGCGTTTAACGATTCGATTCATAAGCATGCATAGGCGCGTGCAGCAGCCGCGCTGAATGAAAAGGGCCTTAGACAACGCCTCGGATAGAAGCGCGCATGAGCAAGCAAGCATCTCGCCAAGCGGTTCACCCGGCGCAGTGCGAAGGAATATACAGACGAAAAAAAAGGCCGGCGTAATGCCGACCTTTTTTCAAGGACCGGCCTCAAGCTGAAATCAGCTGAAGCACGGGCCAAGTGACTTACTCAGCTGCTTCGCCGGCAGTCTCAACTTCAGCGCGATCCACCAACTCGACATAAGCCATCGGCGCATTGTCGCCAACGCGGAAGCCCATCTTCAAGATGCGGGTGTAGCCACCAGGACGAGTCTGGAAGCGTGGGCCCAGTTCGTTGAACAGCTTGGTGACGATGTCGCGATCGCGCAGGCGGTCAAATGCCAGACGACGATTGGCCACGGTCGGGACCTTGGCCAAAGTGATCAGAGGCTCAACCACGCGACGCAGTTCTTTGGCCTTTGGCACAGTGGTCTTGATGGCTTCGTGTTGCAGCAACGAAACGCACATATTGCGCAGCATTGCTTTGCGGTGTTCGCTGGTACGGTTCAGCTTACGGAGGCCGTTACGGTGACGCATGGTGCTTTCCTTTCAAACTATGTAATACCAGCAGCCGTATCAGGTACTGCCGGGTGCACCGGATGGGGTTGGTCAGCGCCCCATCCTTTCTTCAAAAACTAATTAACGCTTGTCCAAGCCTTGTGGCGGCCAGTTCTCCAAGCGGGCGCCCAGAGTCAGACCACGCGAAGCCAGAACTTCCTTGATTTCGTTCAGCGACTTGCGACCCAAATTCGGGGTCTTCAGCAGCTCGGTCTCGGTGCGCTGGATCAGGTCGCCGATGTAATAGATGTTCTCGGCCTTCAGGCAGTTGGCCGAACGAACGGTCAACTCGAGCTCATCCACCGGACGCAACAGGATCGGATCAAACGAAGAGCTGCGCGGCGAAGGCTGGGCGTCGAACATATCGCCGACATCGGTGCCCTGCAACTGCGCAAACACGGCCAATTGTTCAACCAAGATCTTGGCCGAAGCACGGATCGCTTCCTCTGGCGAAATCGCGCCATTGGTTTCGATCTCCATGACCAGCTTGTCCAGGTCGGTACGCTGCTCGACGCGAGCGTTCTCAACGGCATAGCTCACGCGGCGAACTGGGGCGAACGAAGCATCCAGAACGATGCGGCCGATAGCCTTGGTCGACTCGTCGCCGTAGCGGCGCATCGAACCGGGCACATAGCCACGGCCCTTTTCAACCTTGATCTGCATGTCCAACTTGCCGCCTTGCGACAGGTGGGCAATGACGTGATCAGGATTGATGATCTCAACGTCGTGAGGCGTTTGGATGTCAGCGGCGGTCACGGGACCTTCGCCTTCCTTACGCAGCACCAAGGTAACTTCTTCACGGTTGTGCAGACGGAACACAACGCCCTTGAGGTTCAACATGATGTGAACCACATCTTCTTGAACGCCATCAATGGCCGAGTACTCGTGCAGCACGCCAGCGATCGTGACTTCCGTCGGCGCATAACCCACCATCGAGGACAGCAGCACACGGCGCAGGGCATTGCCCAGGGTGTGGCCATAGCCGCGTTCAAACGGCTCCAGTGTGACCTTGGCGCGATGACCGCCGAGAGGCTCCACATTGATGGATTTGGGCTTGAGCAGATTTGTTTGCATGAGGTCTTTCTTTCAATACCCTCGGTTCGTTACACCGATAAGGCTGAGGGACCAACCGGGCTTCGCCACGATAGGACCCGCCCAGACGAGGGAACGCCGACTGCACTCAATGGAGTACAGCCGGCAACTGCAAAACGATTAACGCGAGTACAACTCAACGATCAGCGATTCGTTGATCTCGGCGCCAAACTCGTCGCGATCAGGAGCCTTCTTGAAGACGCCTTCCAACTTCGTTGCATCCACGGTCACCCAAGCTGGCAAGCCAATCGACTCAGCCAATTTCAGTGCATCGATGATGCGCAGCTGCTTCTTCGCCTTTTCACGCACGGCGACGATGTCACCAGCCTTGACCAGGTAAGACGCGATGTTGACAACTTCACCGTTCACGGTGATGCCCTTGTGCGAAACCAACTGACGGGCTTCAGCGCGTGTGGAGCCGAAGCCCATACGGTAAACCACATTGTCCAGACGCGACTCCAGCAGAGTCAGCAGATTGGTACCGGTCGAACCTTTGCGGCGCTCGGCTTCGGCGAAGTAACGGCGGAACTGACGCTCCAACACGCCGTACATGCGCTTGACCTTCTGCTTTTCACGCAGTTGCAGACCGAAGTCCGAAGTGCGCTGGCCGGAGGTGCGGCCATGCTGACCGGGCTTGGAATCAAACTTGGCCTTGTCGCTGACGGCGCGGCGGGCGCTCTTCAGGAACAGGTCGGTGCCTTCACGGCGCGACAGTTTGCACTTAGGGCCTAGATAACGTGCCACTTTGTATTTCCTTTTTCATTCTGACGCACGGCCCGTCGGCGCATACGCGAGTCTGGCGAGTGTTTTTATCGGCTCAGACGGTGGTTTTCAAGAAGTTACCGCATGAATTATCCAAGCGGGACCTCAACGAAACGGCCGGCGCGGCACTTTCGTGCCCGCCGGCGCGGGGGAACTTGCGATTATCGCATCATTCGCAAGAAAGGCAAACGCCTTAGATGCGACGACGCTTTTGAGGACGGCAGCCGTTGTGCGGCACTGGCGTCACATCAGAGATCGAGTTGATCCGGATGCCCAGAGCACCCAGGGCACGAACCGACGACTCACGACCGGGGCCTGGGCCTTTGATCTTGACGTCCAAGTTCTTGATCCCTTGGTCTTGAGCTGCACGGCCGGCCACTTCAGCCGCGACCTGCGCAGCAAAAGGAGTCGACTTACGCGAACCCTTGAAACCCTGGCCGCCGCTGGAAGCCCAAGACAGGGCGCCGCCTTGACGGTCAGTGATCGTGATGATCGTGTTGTTGAACGAGGCGTGAACGTGAGCGATGCCGTCGGCAACGTTCTTACGAACCTTCTTGCGAACGCGCTGTGCAGCCGAGTTATTGGGAGACTTTGCCATCTTGACCTTCTTTCAATACTAGCCGCAGATCACTTCTTGCCCGTAGCGGCCGACTTGCGCGGGCCCTTACGAGTGCGAGCGTTCGTGCGTGTGCGCTGACCGCGCATCGGCAGACCACGGCGGTGACGGAAACCACGGTAGCAACCGAGGTCCATCAAACGCTTGATGTTGATCGACATCTCGCGGCGCAGGTCGCCTTCGATGGTCATCTGGCCCACGGTTTCCCGGATCTTTTCCAGATCGGAATCGGTGAGGTCCTTGACCTTCTTGTCGAACGGAATACCGCAAGTTGTGCAGATCTTCTGAGCCGTCGTACGGCCAACGCCGTAGATGGAAGTCAGGCCGATCTCAGTGTGCTTGTGCGGCGGAATATTAATACCAGCAATACGTGCCATGTGCGTCCTCTAATTCGCTCGTGTCGTGCAGCAATCAGCCCTGGCGCTGTTTGTGGCGCGGATCTGTACAGATCACACGCACCACGCCCTTGCGACGGATGACTTTGCAATTGCGGCACATCTGCTTGACGGATGCCGAAACTTTCATGGATTGCTCCTTGACCTATTCAAATGCGCTCGAGGCGCGTAACCCGGGGAATAGAAAAGCTCACTTCGCCCGGAACACGATGCGAGCACGACTCAAGTCGTACGGGGTTAATTCAACGGTGACTTTATCGCCAGGCAAGATGCGGATGTAGTGCATACGCATTTTGCCGGAGATGTGGCCGAGAACGACATGCCCGTTCTCCAGCTTCACACGAAACGTGGCATTTGGGAGATTCTCAAGAATCTCGCCCTGCATCTGAATGACGTCGTCTTTCGCCATGCCTTCGTTTCTGTTCTGATGGATCTTGGTTAAAACAATGGTTCAGCTTTTCAGCTGGCCTTGAAATTCGCTTTTTTCAGCAACGAATCGTACTGCTGACTCATCACATACGACTGCACCTGAGCCCAGAAGTCCATCGTCACAACAACAATGATCAACAGCGAGGTTCCGCCAAAGTAGAACGGTACGTTGTACTTCAAGGTCAGAAACTCTGGCAACAAGCACACGCCAGTGATGTAAATCGCGCCGGCCAACGTGAGGCGAGACAGGATCTTGTCAATATGCTTCGCAGTCTGCTCACCTGGACGAATGCCAGGGATGAACGCGCCACTCTTCTTCAGGTTGTCTGCTGTTTCGCGGCTGTTGAAAACCAAGGCCGTGTAGAAGAAACAGAAGAAAACAATCGCAGCAGCATAGAGCAGTACATAGATCGGCTGACCCGGGCTGACCATACTGGCCAAGTCCTTCAACCAGCGCAAGCTATCGCCCGTTGCGAACCAACTCACGATTGTTGTCGGCAGCAAGATGATCGACGAAGCGAAAATCGGCGGGATTACGCCCGACATATTCAGCTTCAAAGGCAGATGCGAACTCTGCCCACCGTAGACCTTGTTGCCTACCTGGCGCTTGGCGTAATTCACCAAGATCTTGCGCTGACCGCGCTCGACAAACACCACCAAGTAAGTCACCGCCACCACGATCGCGACGATAAACAGCGAGGACACGGGCCCCATCGAACCAGTACGCACCAGCTCAAGCAGACCGCCGATAGCACCAGGCAAACCTGCTGCGATACCGCCGAAAATCAAGATCGAAATGCCGTTACCGAGTCCACGTTCGGTGATCTGCTCACCCAACCACATCAAGAACATCGTGCCAGCAACCAGACTCGACACCGCTGTCAAGCGGAAGCCAAAACCCGGGTTGATCACCAGACCCGCAGAACTCTCCAGAGCCAACGCAATGCTGAGCGACTGGAAAATAGCCAGACCCAATGTGCCGTAACGTGTGTACTGCGTAATCTTGCGACGCCCCGACTCGCCTTCCTTCTTCAGCGACTCCAATGTCGGCACCACATACGTCATCAATTGAATGACGATCGATGCCGAAATGTAGGGCGTGATGCCCAGCGCGAAGACGGTAAAGCGCGACAGCGCACCGCCCGAAAACATATTGAACAGGCTCAGGATGCCACCTTCCTGACCCTTGAAGAACTGCTTCAGCTGTGCAGGATCGATGCCCGGAACAGGGATATGCGCCCCGATCCGATAAACGACCAATGCCAGCAGCAGAAACACAAGGCGGCGACGCAAGTCGCCAAACTTGCCGCTCTTGGCCAGTTGGTTTGCGTTGGTAGCCACTGCGCCTCGTTCCTGTCTAATTAAGCGACCGAGCCGCCAGCGGCTTCGATGGCTGCCTTAGCACCAGCAGTCGCGCCCACGCCCTTCAGCGTGACCTTGCGGCTGATTTCGCCAGACAGAATCACCTTGGCGTTCTTGCTCAGCTCAGGGATCAAACCCACAGCCTTCAGCGTCAGCAGGTCGATCTCGTCGGCCACCAAAGCTTGCAGATCGCTGAGGTTGATTTCAGCGTTGAACTTCAAGGAAGCCGACTTGAAACCGCGCTTAGGCAAGCGGCGCTGCAGAGGCATTTGACCGCCTTCGAAGCCCACCTTGTGGTAGCCGCCAGCACGCGACTTCTGACCCTTGTGACCACGGCCGGCTGTTTTGCCCAGACCGGAGCCGATGCCACGGCCCACGCGACGCTTGGAGTGCTTGGCGCCAGCTGCGGGTTGAATGGTATTGAGTTGCATCTTCTTGTCCTCAGTTCGTGTCGGCGCTTACAGCACCTGCACGAGGTAGGCGATCTTGTTGATCATGCCGCGAACTGCAGGCGTGTCTTCCAACACGCTGGTGCTGTTCATCTTGCGCAGGCCCAGACCCACCACGGTGGCGCGGTGCGATGCACGCGTACCGATCGGGCTGCGAACCAGCTTGACCGTCAGAGTTTTCTTGTCAGACATGTGTCTCTCCAGTACAGCCGAATCAGCCGAGGATGTCTTCGACCGATTTGCCGCGCTTGGCAGCAATTTCAGCAGCCGTCGTGGAGCGCTTGAGCGCGTCCAGAGTGGCACGAACCAGGTTGTAAGGGTTGGTCGAACCGTGGCTCTTGGTCACGATGTCGGTCACGCCCATCACTTCGAACACAGCGCGCATTGGGCCGCCGGCGATCACGCCAGTACCAGCAGCAGCCGGCACCATCATGACGCGGGAAGCACCATGCTCACCCACCACGTTGTGGTGGATCGAACCATTGCGCAGGTTCACATTGATCATGTTGCGACGAGCCGATTCCATGGCCTTTTGCACCGCGACAGGAACTTCCTTCGCCTTGCCTTTGCCCATGCCGATACGGCCGTTGCCATCACCAACCACGGTCAAAGCTGCGAAGCTGAGTGTGCGACCACCCTTCACAACCTTGGTCACGCGGTTGATCGCGATCATCTTTTCTTTCAGGCCGTCGTCGTTACCTTCGGTCTGGACGCGGGGTTGAAACTTTGCCATTTCGAAATCCTTTTAGCGTCAGAACTGCAGACCGGCTTCGCGGGCTGCTTCGGCAAGGGCCTTCACACGACCGTGGTAGGCAAAGCCTGCGCGGTCGAATGCAACCTTCTCAATGCCAGCAGCCTTCGCCTTTTCGGCGATACGCTTGCCAATCAAGGTAGCGGCGGCGACGTTGCCACCCTTGCCCGAACCACCCAGCTGCTCGCGGACTGCCTTCTCGGCGGTCGATGCGCTGGCCAGCACACGGGTGCCATCGTCGGAAATGACGCTGGCGTAGATGTGCAGATTGGAACGGAACACCGTCAAACGCACGACGCGCTGAACGGCGATACGAGCACGAGTCTGACGCGAGCGACGGATGCGCTGTTCTTTTTTGGTCATCATGGCGCTGCTCCTTACTTCTTCTTGGTCTCTTTGAGAGAGACCTTCTCGTCGGAATAGCGGATCCCCTTGCCCTTATAAGGCTCGGGCGGACGGAATGCGCGCACTTCAGCGGCAACCTGACCCACCACTTGGCGGTCCGCACCCTTGATCAGGATTTCGGTTTGTGTCGGGCACTCGACCTTGACACCAGCCGGCATATCCTTCACCACGGGGTGAGAGAAACCAATTTGCAGATTGAGCTTCTGGCCCTGAGCCTGAGCGCGGAAACCCACGCCAACCAGGTTCAGCTTGCGCTCAAAGCCTTTGCTCACGCCGTTGACCATATTGGCCACCAGTGCGCGCACCGTGCCACTCATGGCGCCGGCAGCTGCGGAATCATCGTTAGGAACGAAGCTCAGCTTGCCGCCTTCGTTCTTGACCGACACCAGGCTATGGATCGGACGCACCAGCGTACCGAGCGAGCCCTTGACGCTGATTTGCTCAGCAGTAACGGTAACGTCCACACCTTGCGGGATGGCGACCGGCATTTTTCCAACGCGGGACATTGTGTGTCTCTCCTTGCGCTTAGGCGACGTAGCAGAGCACTTCGCCGCCGATTCCGGCTTGACGTGCTTTGCGGTCGGTCATCACGCCTTGAGGCGTAGTGACAATCGCCACACCCAGGCCATTCATGACCTGAGGGATGTCGTGGCGGCCCTTGTAAATGCGCAGGCCAGGACGGCTCACGCGTTCGATGCGTTCAATCACTGGGCGACCAGCGTAATACTTCAACGCGATCTCCAGCTCTGGGCGAGCGGCTTCACCGCGCACCGCGAAGCCGTCGATATAGCCTTCGTCCTTCAGGACTTTAGCAATCGCCACCTTCAACTTAGAGGACGGCATCACGACAGTGACCTTCTCAACGCTCTGGGCGTTGCGAATACGGGTCAACATGTCGGCGATAGGATCACTCATGCTCATTTGCGAAATCTCCTAATCGTGCCGATTACCAGCTAGCCTTGACGACACCAGGGATGTCGCCTTTGAAGGCCAGCTCACGAATCTTGTTACGGCCCAAGCCGAACTTGCGGAAAGTACCGCGGGGGCGGCCAGTCAACGCGCAGCGGTTACGCTGACGTGTTGGGTAGGCATTGCGAGGCAGCTTTTGCAGCTCCAGGCGAGCGATGTACCGCTCTTCGTCAGACTTCTTCGCGTCATTGATGATCGCCTTCAGGTCCGCATATTTCTTAGCGAACTTGGCAACCAGCGCATCACGCTTGAGCTCACGTTGGATGAGAGAAGTTTTAGCCACAAATCACCTCAGTTCTTGAACGGGAACTTGAATGCAGCCAACAGGGCCTTGCACTCGTCGTCCGTCTTGGCGGAAGTGGTGATGCTGATGTTCAGCCCACGCAGCGCATCCACCTTGTCGTAGTCGATTTCGGGGAAAATGATCTGCTCTTTCACGCCGATGTTGTAGTTGCCACGACCATCGAACGAGCGACCCGAGATACCCCGGAAGTCACGAACGCGAGGCAGGGCAATGGTCACGAAGCGGTCCAGGAATTCATACATCTGAACGCCACGCAGGGTGACCATGCAACCGATAGGCACCGAGTCACGAATCTTGAAGCCGGCGATCGCCTTCTTCGACTTCGTCACCACAGGCTTCTGGCCAGCGATCTTGGTCAGGTCGCCCACGGCGTGATCCATAACCTTCTTGTCCGCCACGGCTTCACTGACACCCATGTTCAGGGTGATCTTGGTGATGCGCGGCACTTCCATGACCGACTTGTAGCCAAACTTAGCCGAGAGGTCGGGCACAACTTTTTCGCGATAAAACTCTTGCAAACGAGCCATGTCGAACCCCTTAAGCCTTGATCTCTTCGCCGGTCGACTTAAAAACGCGCACCTTCTTGCCATCGGCAGCGAGCTTGATGCCCACGCGATCGGCTTTGCCGGATGCAGCGTTAAAAATCGCCACGTTGGATTGATGAATAGGCATCGTCTTTTCAACCACGCCGCCAGTCGTACCCTTCATGGGGTTCGGCTTGACGTGCTTCTTGACGATATTCACGCCTTCCACCACGAGGTGGTCGGCATCAACGCGGGACGCAACTGCGCCACGCTTGCCCTTGTCGCGACCGGTCAAAACAATGACCTGATCGCCTGTGCGAATCTTGTTCATGGCAATACCTTTTACTGTGGCCGCGCTCAGAGCACCTCAGGCGCCAGCGACACGATCTTCATGAAACGCTCGGTACGCAGTTCACGCGTCACCGGGCCGAAGATGCGCGTGCCGATCGGCTCGAGCTTGGCATTCAGCAGCACAGCGGCATTGCCGTCGAACTTGACCAACGAGCCGTCTTGACGACGAACACCCTTGGCGGTACGAACGACCACAGCGCTGTAAACCTCACCCTTTTTCACGCGGGCACGAGGAGCAGCTTCTTTGATGCTGACCTTGATGATGTCACCAATGCCGGCATAACGGCGCTTGGAACCACCCAGCACCTTGATGCACATGACGGATTTGGCGCCAGTGTTGTCCGCGACGTCGAGTCGCGATTGCATTTGAATCATGTCTATCCCCAACTTTTCCCAAATCATTCACCGCCCGCAGGCCAGCAAAATCATCGGTCAGTCTTGGGCCCGTTGACCAAACGCACCTCCCACACACCCGTGTGAGTCATGCGCCCAGCAGTTGAGGGCGGATCCGAGGCCTTAACGCATCACAAGATGCGCCTTGCGTTCGGCGAAGCTTTAGATTGTGCACCAAAAGCCATCGGCTCGTCAAGCGACTTACCGAAAAAACTTTATGAGTCACCACGCACCGCGCTGGCGACTCCCCTTCATTCAGGCACGAAGTAGTTATTTGGCCTGAGCCTGCGCCAGCATGGTTGCTGCGTCGCTGACCTCAAACTTGCCAGGGCCTTCGATGTTCAATGTCTTGACCACACCATCCACCACCAGCATGGAATAGCGCTGCGAGCGCAGGCCCATGCCGTGAGCAGCCAGATCCAAAGTCAAGCCCACGGCCTTGGTGAAATCGGCATTGCCATCCGCCATCATGCGAACCGCAGAACCCGTCGCTTGGTCGCGCGCCCAGGCGCCCATCACAAATGCATCGTTGACGGAGATGCACCAAATTTCATCGACACCAGCGGCCTTCAAGGCTGCTGCTTGTTCAACGTAGCCCGGGACATGCTTTGCGGAGCAAGTGGGAGTGAAGGCACCAGGCAGAGCAAACACAGCGATTGTCTTACCAGCGGTCGCCAAAGTTACGTCCACGGCATTCGGGCCCAAGGTGCAGCCATTGCCCTCGACTTCCATAAATTCCTTCAAGGTGCCTGCGGGCAAACGATCACCGATCTTCAACATGGACTAACTCCTGATGCGTATTGAGAAAAAATAATGGCGAAAAAAAACGGCCGGCCGCCAGTATTCCAGCGTTCCGACCGTTCCAGGTGACAGGAGGTTCAAGCCCCCACGCCACCTAGGTTTTCAAGGCAAATCAAACGATTTGAGCCTTCTCGACCAAGCGGGTCACAACCCAGCTCTTGGTCTTCGACAGAGGACGACCCTCAGCGATTTCGACGACATCGCCCATCTTGTACTCGCCATTTTCATCATGGGCGTGGTACTTGCGGGACATGGCCACGATCTTGCCATAGAGCTCGTGCTTGGCACGACGCTCGACCAGCACGGTCACGGTCTTGGAGCGCTTGTCGCTGACCACACGACCCACCAGGGTACGTGTGTTCTTCTCTTGAGCTTGCGTCATTTCGCGGCTCCCTTCTTCTTCTCGTTCAAGACGGTCTTGACACGAGCGATGTCGCGGCGCGTGTTGCCCAACACAGTGTGGTTGGTCAACTGTTGAGTCGCCTTTTGCATGCGCAGGCCGAAATGGGCCTTCAGCAGGTCAGTCACTTCCTTTTCCAAGGCAGCGACATCCTTGCCACGCAGTTCAGATGCTTTCATGGTGTTCTCCGCTTCAGGTGCCGACCTGGCGCGTCACGAAGGTGCAGCTCAAAGGCAGCTTTGCAGCAGCCAGAGTGAACGCTTCGCGAGCCAGAGCTTCCGGCACACCGTTGATCTCGTAGAGCACCTTGCCAGGCTGAATCTCAGCGACGTAGTACTCTGGGTTGCCCTTACCGTTACCCATACGGACTTCGGCAGGCTTCTGGGAGATCGGCTTGTCAGGGAAGATGCGGATGAAGATGCGACCACCGCGCTTGATATGGCGCGAGATTGCACGACGTGCAGCTTCGATTTGACGAGCCGTCAGGCGGCCGCGTTCGGTAGCCTTCAGGCCGAAGTCACCGAAAGAAACGGCAGCACCGCGGGTAGCAACACCAGTGTTACGACCCTTTTGCTCCTTGCGGTATTTGCGACGAGCTGGTTGCAGCATGTTTATTCTCCTTTGGCCTCGCCGCCAGCGGGTGCGGCCTTGCGGACGACACGCTTGGCAGCGGGCTGGGCTGCGTCACCGGCGGAGGCAGGCTTATCGCCACCTTCACCACGCGGACCACGGTCACCACCCGGGCGACCACGGCCAGCCGGGGCGCCAGGACGGGCGTTGCGGCGTGGACGACGATCGTCTTCACCAGCTTCGCTCTTGATCACGGGCGCTTCGCCGTTAGCCAGGCGGTCGCCACGGTAGACCCACACCTTCACGCCGATGATGCCGTACGTCGTGCTGGCTTCGGAGAAGCCGTAGTCGATGTCAGCCTTCAGGGTGTGAAGAGGCACGCGGCCTTCACGGTACCACTCGCAACGAGCGATTTCGATGCCGTTCAAACGGCCGGACGACATGATCTTGATACCCTGAGCGCCCAAACGCATGGCGTTCTGCATCGCACGCTTCATGGCGCGACGGAACATGATGCGCTTTTCCAGCTGCTGGGTGATCGAGTCAGCGATCAGCTGAGCATCGATTTCAGGCTTGCGCACTTCTTCGATGTTCACTGCCACTGGCACGCCCAGACGCTTGGTCAGTTCGGCCTTCAGGTTTTCAATGTCCTCGCCCTTCTTGCCGATCACCACGCCCGGACGTGCCGAGTAAATGGTGATGCGTGCGTTCTTGGCCGGACGCTCAATCAGAATGCGCGAAACGGCAGCATTCTTGAGCTTGGTCTTCAGGTAGTCGCGAACCTGCAGATCTTCAGCCAGCATGGTGGCGAAGTTCTTGTTCGACGCGTACCAGCGCGACGCCCAGTTACGGGTGACAGGCAGGCGAAAACCGGTCGGATGTATTTTCTGTCCCATAGTCTTCCTTCAGCCTTCAGTTGCCGACCGACACGAAGATGTGGCAGGTGGGCTTGCTGATGCGGTTGCCACGGCCTTTGGCGCGGGCAGAGAAACGCTTCAACGTGGCACCTTGTTCCACATAGATCGTGGTGACTTTCAGTTCATCAATGTCAGCGCCGTCGTTGTGCTCAGCGTTGGCGATGGCGCTTTCCAGCGCCTTCTTGATGATGACAGCCGCCTTCTTCTGGGTGAATTCCAGGATGTTCAGCGCGTGGTCCACCTTCTTGCCGCGGATCAGGTCAGCCACCAGGCGGCCCTTGTCACACGAAAGACGAACACCGCGAACGATTGCTTTGGTTTCCATCGTTGGCATCCTTATTTCTTCCCGGCCTTCTTGTCGGCCGGGTGGCCTTTGAAGGTGCGGGTCAGCGCGAATTCGCCCAGCTTATGGCCAACCATCTGGTCAGACACATAGACCGGCACGTGTTGCTTGCCGTTGTGGACGGCGATCGTCAGACCGATGAATTCGGGCAGGATCGTCGAACGACGCGACCAAGTCTTGATAGGCTTTTTGTCCTTGTTGGCCACTGCCTTCTCGACCTTAGCCAAGAGGTGATGGTCAATGAACGGGCCCTTCTTCAGTGAACGAGTCATGGCCTACCCTTTACTTCTTGCGACGCGAAACGATGAACGTCTGCGTACGCTTGTTGTTACGAGTGCGGAAGCCCTTCGTGAGGGTGTTCCACGGCGACACAGGCGCCTGGCCTTCACCGGTACGACCTTCACCACCACCGTGCGGGTGATCCACCGGGTTCATGGCGGTACCACGAACGGTCGGACGGATGCCCTTCCAACGGATCGCACCGGCCTTGCCGTACTGGCGCAGCTGATGCTCTTCGTTCGACACTTCACCAATGGTGGCGCGGCAGTCGATGTGGATACGACGAACTTCACCGGAGCGCAAACGCAGCTGAGCGTAGATGCCTTCGCGAGCCATCAGCACCACAGACACGCCAGCCGAGCGAGCGATCTGAGCACCCTTGCCTGGCAGCATTTCGACGCAGTGAATGGTCGAGCCGACGGGGATGTTGCGGATAGGCAGCGTGTTGCCAGCCTTGATCGGGGCTTCTGCGCCGCTCAAGATGGTCGAACCGACTTCCAAACCACGAGGAGCGATGATGTAGCGACGCTCGCCGTCGGCATAGCACACCAGAGCGATGTGGGCCGTACGGTTCGGGTCGTACTCAATGCGCTCAACCTTGGCGGGGATGCCGTCCTTGTTGCGCTTGAAGTCAACCACGCGGTAGTGGTGCTTGTGACCACCGCCCTTGTGGCGAACTGTGATGTGACCGTTGTTGTTACGGCCAGAGTTTTGCTTTTGCGGCTCAAGCAGCGACGCCTCAGGCGCGCCCTTGTGCAGGTGCGAGTGCACCACCTTCACAACGGCACGGCGGCCTGGTGAAGTTGGCTTAACTTTTACGACGGCCATTACGCAGCCTCCCCGGAGAAGTTGAGCTCTTGGCCCGCCTTCAGCGACACGTACGCCTTCTTGACGTGGTCGCGGCGACCGATGGAACGGCCGAAGCGTTTGACCTTGCCCTTGACCTGAACAACGTTCACAGCCTCAACCTCGACCTTGAACATCAGTTCAACAGCGGCCTTGATTTCGGGCTTGGTGGCGTCGCGCAGCACCTTGAACAACACTTGGTTGTGCTTCTCAGCAACTGCCGTGGCCTTTTCGGACACGATAGGAGCCAGCAGCACCGAGGCCAAACGGCCTTCAGAATATTTCACGGCGCTCATGCCAGCATCTCCTTGAGTTGCTCCATTGCGGCCTTGGTCACCAGAACCTTCTTGTAGAAGACCAGCGACAGCGGATCCGCATAACGCGGCTCGCAGACCAGGACATTGGCGAGGTTGCGCGAAGCCAACAGCAGGTTGTCGTCCAGCTGATCAGCGATCAGCATGACCGATTCGAGGCCCATGGCCTTGAACTTAGCAGCCAGCAGCTTGGTCTTCGGGGCTTCCAGAGTGATCGAATCGACCACAGCCAGACGGCCTTCACGGGCCAGCTGCGACAAGATAGCGGCCATACCAGCGCGATACATCTTCTTGTTCAGCTTGTGCGTGAAGTTCTCATCGGGCATGTTCGGGAAAATCCGACCACCGCCACGCCACAGAGGCGAGGAAGTCATACCCGCACGAGCGCGGCCAGTTCCCTTTTGACGGAAAGGCTTCTTCGTGGAGTGCTTAACTTGTTCGCGGTCCTTCTGAGCGCGGGTACCTTGGCGGGCATTGGCCTGGAAGGCCACGACCACCTGGTGAACCAGGGCTTCGTTGTAATCGCGAGCAAACAGCGTGTCAGGAGCGTCCACCTTGGCAGTGGCCTGACCTTGCTCATTCAGGAGCTCGAGCTGCATCAGTTGGCTCCCTTCTTGACCTTGACCTTGACAGCCGGGCGCACGACAACGTGGCCGTTCTTGGCGCCAGGCACAGCACCGCGGACCAGCAGCAATTGACGAGCTTCGTCAACGCGCACGATGTCCAGGTTTTGTGTAGTCACGGTGACGTCACCCAGGTGACCCGACATCTTCTTGCCAGGGAACACACGACCCGGATCCTGCGCCATCGAGATGGAGCCAGGAACATTGTGCGAACGGCTGTTACCGTGCGACGCACGCTGCGAGGCGAAGTTGTGACGCTTGATGGTGCCTTCGAAGCCCTTACCGATTGAAGTGCCTTGCACATCCACCAGTTGGCCCGCTGCGAACAGCGAGACAGGCACTTGCGCGCCGAGCTTGTATTCAGCAGCGACTTCAGCGGCAACGCGGAATTCGCTCATCACACGACCGGCTTCAACACCTGCCTTGGCAAGGTGGCCGGCTTCCGGCTTGGTCACGCGCGATGCTTTGCGCGAACCGAACACCACCTGAATGGCGGTGTAGCCGTCGTTTTCTACGGTCTTGATCTGGGACACGCGGTTGTCGGACACATCGAGCACTGTCACAGGCACGGCATCGCCGTCGTCTGTGAAGATGCGCATCATGCCCACCTTGCGGCCCAGCAATCCGAGACGATTGCTTAGACTCATGGTTTTTCTCCAGCCCCACAGGTTTTGACCCTGGAAGCCATTTGCAAACACCCGACATCGATTGGCCGGGCTGACCAGTGCACCAAGACTTTGCCTCCTTGCGGGAGGCATTGGCTTGATGCGCCAAATCCCGCGCAGCAATGAAGTAGCGCGGAAAAGCTGGCGAGTATAGCGTGAACCCTAGCGAACACGCAAGCCTTAGTGCCAGCACCCAACGAAAAAGGGCAAGTCTTTCGACTTGCCCTTCTTGCAACTCTGCTGGCCGACCTCGGAGGCCCGGCGCCGTCAGAAATTACTGCAACTTGATTTCAACGTCGACGCCGGCAGGCAGGTCGAGCTTCATCAAAGCGTCAACTGTCTTGTCTGTCGGATCAACGATGTCCATCAGACGCTGATGGGTGCGGATTTCAAACTGGTCGCGCGACGACTTGTTGACGTGCGGCGAACGCAGAATGTCGAAACGCTGCATGCGAGTCGGCAGCGGCACGGGGCCACGGACGATCGCACCAGTGCGCTTGGCGGTTTCAACGATTTCAGCGGCCGACTGATCGATCAGCTTGTAATCAAACGCCTTCAGGCGAATGCGGATCTTTTGCTTTTGCATGACGATTCCTTCAAAGAGCGAGCAGCCGAAGCTGCGGAGTTGGTGAAGCCCGACTTATCACCCGAGATGACAAGCCGGACCGGTCACGCAAAAGTCTTAGGCAATGATGGTTGCAACCACACCCGAACCGACGGTACGGCCACCTTCGCGGATAGCGAAGCGCAAACCGGTTTCCATGGCGATCGGAGCGATCAGCTTCACGGTGATGCCGACGTTGTCGCCAGGCATGACCATTTCCTTGTCGGCCGGCAGCTCAACAGCGCCAGTCACGTCAGTTGTACGGAAGTAGAACTGAGGACGGTAGTTGTTGAAGAACGGGGTGTGACGGCCGCCTTCTTCCTTGGACAGCACATACACCTCAGCGGTGAAGTGGGTGTGCGGCTTGATCGAACCA
>NZ_JBBHJX010000027.1:0-37467 GCF_037482915.1 Paucibacter hankyongi | reverse complement strand
GCGCCCAGCCGTCCTACTCCGGCAGGATTGGTCGTTGAGTAAGAGCAAACGCCGAGGGCGTCGGGTGTACGGTGAAGCGAAGTAAAGGGGGAGGATCTGGCGCAGCCAGATCCGGAGGACATGAGCGGAACCGTGCACCCGATGCCCTTGGCAAGAGGCACCCCAAAGATCGCTGAATGCACGATCCAGCTTCGGAATCAATTTCCAAGCGCGGAAACAAAAATGGCCGGCACCTTTCGGCACCGGCCCTCATTCAAGCAAAGCGCTGAGGCTTTAGCTGCGCTGCATATTCGCCTTCAGCACGGCGCTCAGCATGTCCAGACTCTCAGCCAAATGAGCGCGAGTTTCGACGCTCAGTCCGCCCTTGGCCGAAGCGCTGCGCAGATCCGACTGCAGCTGCACCGCATGGAAGCGCACCATGGCGTAGGCATCGGCCAGCAAGCCAGGGCCATTACCGCGAGTCAGCACGCCTTGCAAACGCTTCAGATGCTCGCGCTGCAGATTGCGGCGCATCGCGTCGATCTCGCCGCCGGTCTTGAGCTCGCTCCAGACCGCGCCGTTCAGCGTGCCATAGACCTCAGACAGCGACACCAGACCCTTGCGGTCCTTTTCGCTGACATAGGCCGGCATATCGATCAAACGACGCGCGGTGTTGCCCGACATCAAACGATCCAAGACCGTGGTTTGCACCGCAGACACAGCAGCCGGAATCGACAGCTGGGCGCCGCGATCCCACTCGTTGTAGTCCAGCGTTTGCGAGGCCAGGAACTCGGGGCGGAAGCGGAAGGAGTTGGCCGACAAAAGACCGGTCGAGATGAACTTCAGCGCTTCGCGCTGACGAACAGGTTCGACGGCCTTGAAAGCTGGGCGGTTGGTGGTGCCCGGGATGTCGCGCACCGCATGCATGCCGCCGACGTACTTGCCTGCCAGCTCAGCCGAACGCACCAGCTGACGGAAGCTCTCCACGATGGAGCGACGCTGACGCAGCGGATCGGTGCCCGGCTCGGGCTTGCGGTCTTGCGCACGGGCCCAGACCTCTTGGCTCAAGGCCAGACGGCGCTTGAAGTAGGCCAGTGGGTCGTCACCCAAGTCGAAGCGGTTGCTGTCCGGGTCGAAACCGTCGTAGGGGCCACCCACACCGGCGTCGATATCGTCGGCATAAGCCAGCTGCGGCTCGGTGCTGCGCGCAGCGATCTTGGCCAACTCTGCGGCTTCGGTTTCAGGCGCCAGCGGCTTGTAGGCGTACTCAATCGCCCAGTAGTCATACGCACCCAGCACGGTGTTGGTGTAGCTGCCTTGCGGCTCGCCCTTCAGCGCCAGGTTGTAGGCGTTGTAGTCCATCACCGAATTGGAGATGCCGTACTTCTCGGTGTAAGTCTTGTCAGCCAACTGCTTTTGCGTGACCGAGGTCGAGGCCTTGAAGTTGTGCTTCAAGCCCAGGGTGTGACCCACTTCGTGCGCAATCACGTCCTTGATGACGGCCTGCACAAAGGCTTCGGCCTCTGGGCTGTCAGGCTCGATATCGCCGCGACCTTCCAGCACGTCCAAGGCAAAGCCCATTTCGGAGGCGGCTTCGTGGGCATAGTTGCAATAGGCGGCGCCGTCGCGGCTGTGGCGATTCAAGGGCGACAAATTGCCCTGCGACAGCGCTGCGGACTGCGCGCTGAGCGAGGCGCCCAAATCGTTGACGATCATGCGGCGCGAACCGCGGGCGAACACATCGCTCATGCCGATGTCGGCGTCGAGGATTTCACCGGTGCGCGGGTCGCTATGGCTGGGGCCAATGGCGAAGCCCACGTCGGAGCCAACAAACCAACGGATCGAGGCATGGCCCGAATCCATATTGTCCCAATCGGCGTCATCCGGTTGCTGCTTGGCCACCACCGCGTTCTTGAAGCCGATCTTCTCGAAAGCCTTGTTCCACTCCAGAATGCCGGCCGCCACCGAAGCGCGGTACTTCTCAGGAATGTTCTTGTCCATCCAGTAGGTGATGGGCTTGATCGGCTCGCTCAATGCCGCTGCGGCATCTTGCTTCTCCAAGCGCCAGCGCTTGATCAGATGCACCCGCACATTGGCCTTTTGATCATCACCAAAGTCCGAGTAGGACTCCATGAAATGACCCAGGCGCGGGTCCAGTTGACGGGTGGCCATCGGCAGGTCCGGCAGGGCCTGGAAGTTGTAGACGAAGCTGAAGAACATGCTGCGTGCATCCGGCAGCACCTGCGGTGGGGTTGGCACCGGCACCGGCGGCGCCACCAGCGGCGGCGCGGGGATGCGCGGCGTGGCGAAGTGCACGCGGGCCGTCAGAGTGCTGAGCTTGTCGTCGGCGCGGGCGGCTTCAAACGAAGAGTTGGCGCGGTCTGGCGCGTAAGGCAGGCGATAGACCGCCTCCAGTCGCGTGGACAGGCCGGGGATGTCGTTCAAGAACATGCCGGCATCGACCAGCACCGACTTGCGCTCGGGATGCTCGGCGCTGGCCACAGGGCCGGCTGCCAACAAGCTGGGCGAGAAGGCCTGCTCCACCGCGCGCTTGCCGCCGCCTTCCCCGCGGAACGCCGTGTTCAAAGCGACCAGCTGAATCTGATTGCCAACGCGTCGCCATTCGACCATTTGGTCCGCCACCATCTGGCTGGCGTAGAGGCCGCGCTCACCGACCGAGCTGGCGATATTGACGGTGAACAAGAAGGGCTTGCCGATCAGGGCCTTGGGCACTTCCAGCCAGACCTTGTCATCCTTGCGCCAGATCGGGAACAAGCCGGCTTGCACCTTGGCGTCCTTGCTGACTTCAGCAAAAGGCTTGGGCGCGGTCGGATCGGCCGGTGGCTTGGGCGCGGCGGCGGCCGAAGCGGCGTTGGCCGGGGCGGCCGCTGGCTTGGCAGCAGACACTGCGCTCGCGGTGGCTGCTGCGGCGGGGGCGGCAGGCGAGGCAGTAGCCGCAGCTGCGGCTGGAGCGGCACCTTCGGGCGTCGTCGTCGCACAAGCGCTCAACAGAGACACGGCAGCGGCCACGGCCGACAAACTCAGGCGGCGTTGGCCGGCCGGGGAAACAAAGGTCAAACTCATTCAGACCATCCTGGGGCTGTTGAACGGATCGGAAGGGCGAACGCGGATGACGCGTCGTCCGAAAAAACGTCCGGTCGGCGGCACAGGGCGGGTGGCCCAGGCTGCCAACGGGACGAACAAATCATAAAGCCGGCAACTGTGACCGCGCGCGCGAAACCCGTCAATGCGAAGACCGGCGTTTCAGACCCTGAACACCGTGTTTCGTCGCAAGTCTTCACAGCAGCCAGGGTTAACACCAGGGCTAGACTGTGGCCCATGAGTTCCATCCAAGCCAGCACCACCACTCACCTGCTCTATCTGCACGGTTTTCGCTCTTCGCCCCGCTCTGCCAAGGCCCAGCGCATGAACGCTTGGGTGGCACAGCACCGCCCCGACTTGGTGTTTGCCTGCCCGCAACTGCCGCCCTCGCCGGCCGAGGCGATGGACTTGCTGGACACGCTCACCCGCGACTGGCCGCGCGAAACCAGCGCCTTGATGGGCAGTTCGCTGGGCGGCTTCTACGCCACCGTGCTGGCCGAGTGGCCACGCTTCCAACAAAGCCGCGCGGTGCTGCTGAACCCGGCCGTTGACCCGGCCCGCGATCTCGAGAAACACATTGGCGAACAAAGCTGCTGGCAAGACCCACAAGACCGTTTCTTCTTTCGTGCCGAATTCATCGAGCAACTGCGCCAGATTCGAGTCCCCAGCAGCAGCACCCCGGAGCGCCTGCTGGCCGTGGTGGCCAAGGGCGATGAGGTGCTGGACTGGCGCGAAATGCAAGCCCGCTACCAAGCCGGCCGCATCTTGCTGCTGGAAGGCAGCGACCACGGTCTGAGCGACTTCGAGGACTATCTGGCCGATCTCTGCCAGTTCCTGCGGCTCTGAGGAGCTCGGCATTCGCCGCTTTGGCCGCATTGGCCGCTTTTTTTTGCCACTTTGATCTCGCGCAAACCCCGCGCAAATGCCAGCGCAAGCCGACCCTGCCGTCATGTGACTGACATGCATTGATCTCATGCTCCAAGGCATGGCGTCGACCCCGGCTCTTGCTCGCGAGAGCCCGCCTGGCGCTTCACCCCACCTGGAGCCTGATCGCATGAATGCACCCGATCTCTTGCGCAGCGACTGGATGCGCAACCGCACCTATGAGGAGTTAGCGCTGGGCCAAAGCGCGCGACTGGTGCGCACCCTCCAGCCTTCTGACATTCAAGCCTTTGCCTTGGTGTCGGGCGATGTGAACCCCGCCCATCTGGACGCCGAGTACGCCGAAGGCACGCGCTTTCATGGCGTGATTGCGCATGGCATGTGGGGGGCGGCCTTGATCTCCTCGGTCTTGGGCAATGAGTTCCCTGGGCCCGGCACCATCTATATGGAGCAAACGCTGCGCTTTGCGCGGCCGGTGCATGTGGGCGACACCTTGACCATTGTGCTGACGGTGATGGAAAAGCTCGACGACTCGGGCGTGGTCAAGCTCAGCTGCGAAGCGAGCAACCAAAAAGGCCAAACCGTCATCAGCGGCATGGCCACGGTGCTGGCGCCGCGCAACAAGATCGAGCGGCCGCGTCCGGCCTTGCCGGTGATGCAGTTGTTCGACGCCGAAGCCCGAATGGACGCTTGGCTGAGCCAAATCAAGCTACCGGCGCCACTGCCCTGCGCCGTGGTCCACCCCTGCAATGCGGAGGCCCTGAGTGCCGCCCTGATGGCCCAGGCTCGAGGCCTGATCGAACCGATCTTGCTCGGCCCCGAAACCCGCATTCGAGCCCTCGCCGAACAACTGGGCCTGGACCTGCACGCTTGCCGCTTCATGCCCACGCCGCACAGCCACGCCGCCGCCGAGCAGGGCTGCGCCATGGCAACGCACGGCGAACTGGCGCTGCTGATGCAAGGCAGCTTGTCGAGCGAAGAGTTGCTGCAAGCTTTGCAGGCCTCGCCGCTCATGCCAGATGGCCAGCGCTTGGCGCAGATTCAACGTTTTGACATCCCCACCTACAGCAAGCCGCTTTTCATCGCTGATGTCGGCATCAATCTGCATCCCGAGCTCGAAGCCAAGGCCGACATCCTGCGCCACGCCATCAGCCTCGCCCATGCGACCGGCTTGGCGCTGCCCAAGGTGGCGGTCTTGTCGGCCGTGGAGTCCGTGTCCGAACGCATCGCCTCCACCATGGACGCCGCAGCCCTCTGCAAAATGGCTCAGCGGGGCCAGATCGAAGGCGCCCTGCTGGACGGGCCGCTGGCCTTTGACAATGCGATCAATCCTGAGGCCGCCCGGCTGCACGGCATGAACTCAGCCGTGGCCGGCGACGCGGACATCTTGCTGGTGCCAGATCTGGAGTCCGGCAGCCTCTTGGGCAAATTGCTGGAATACATGGCCGGCGCTGTCAGTTGCAGCGTGCTGCTCGGCGCGGCGCTGCCGGTGGCCATGAATGGCCGCAGCGACAGCGCTCAAGCACGGCTGGGCTCGCTCGCACTGGCCGCCCTGGCAGCGAGTCAAAGCTAGTCCAGGCGAATCACCTGATCGCCAGCCTCGGCCTGGCAACTCTGGGCAAGTGCCGGCCCCCAGCCGCGCCTCACCAGCACCTGCTGCTGGGTGTGGCAAAACTCGATGCGTTGCGCGCCCGGAATGGCGGTCTGAACAAAGGCTTCGATGGCCGCCGGCATGCTGACGCGATAGCGGCCGGCCTGCAGATCGGTGCTGGGGTGATCATCGTTATGCACCCAAGGAATCGCCGCCGCTGCCGCCCAAAGCAAGGGCTGAAAGCCCAGATCGAAAGTGGCCGGCTGGTAGGCCTGGGCCTGCAACCAGGCCTGAGCCTGCGCTCGCAAATCCTGCGTCGCCTGCCCGTCCCCTTCAACTGAGCCGGCCAAGCCTCCAAAGACGCTGGCCATCAACTCCAGCACCCATTGATTGCAGTTCTGATAACGGGTGCTGAAGGCATAGGCATTGGCGCTGTAGTCGCGGGCCAGCACGCTCAGCGCATGCCGGCGGTCCAGGGCCGCCCGCTCGATTTGGGCCGACTGCGGCTGCGGCAAGAGCAACACCGACAAGAAAGCCACTTCTTTGGAATTGGCCCCCAAGAGAAAGCCCGACAGGCCCTGGTCATACAGACGCGGCAGGGCCTGATCGCAGGCGTAGTAAAGCTGCCGCACCGACCAAGCCGTGTTCTCGCTCGCCTTCAGGGCAAAGCCGGCGTGCGAGTAGCGCATGCCAAAACGCCCCAGCTCCGTGCCGGCCCGCGCCACCAAGGCCACGCCATGGCCGCTGCGATCCAGCTCGTTTTTGACTACCGAGGCAAATCTCAGCAATTTGTCTTGCTGACCCGCATCGAGCTGCGGCGGCTGCTCACAAAAGCGCAGCCCTCCTGCCAGGGCCGCAGCGCCCCCCCCGCTCAGCAGCAGCGCCAGCGCGGCCCGCGCCGCCTGAACAAGAACGCTCACTCAGAGCACAAGGCTCTGGCTGTTCAACTCGCGGTACCACTCGTCGGTCAAGACCAGGAAGAAGGCTTGCTTGGTCTTGTGGTCGGCAAACTCCAGGCCGTAAGCGTGTTCGCGTGCAGTGACCATCTGGCCGGTGCTCAGGCCGCTCTTCTCAAAAGTCTTCTGGGGCAGAACCAAGAAGGCCTGTTCTTGCCCTTGCCCTTGCGCGTTTGCAGCTTGCAACTGCAAGCGCACCATGCCGGCTTGGTCGGGCACCGCGGCCACATCGATGATGCGGTAGTCGCCCGCCGAAGCGGTCTTCTCATTGCTGGACGAAGCGCTGGATTGCTGCGAAGACTTGGAGCCACTGCTGGCGGCACTGCTGGCGCCCTCGGCAGCCGACGAAGCGGTCGAGCTGGCAGCACCCGCTGGATTGGCCGTTAGGGCCAAAAGACTCAGGCACAGGCTGGCAGCAGCCGATTGCACCTGCAAGGCGTTCAAGGTGATACGAGACTTCTTCATCGTCAGGCCTTCTTCATGGGTGGATTGAGCGGCGGCAATGGTAGCAAGCCGGCAAGACACCCAGGTTTCAAAGCGCCAGAACTTGCTCCGCCTTACTCTGGGCCGGCGCCGGGTCCAAGCGCAGCTGCTCCAGCTCTGCCAACAGGCCCGGCGGGCAGCACCACTCGGTTTGCACCTGCCCGGCGTAGACACAGGACTCGTTGCCATCCAGGCTGATCCAGTCGCCTTCGCGCAAGCAAACGTCGCCGAAGCGGACCTCGCGCGCGGCTTCGTCCAGCACCATGCCCTCGCAAGCGAGCAGGCAGACCTTGCCCATCTGCCGCGCCACCACGGCGGCATGCGAGGTGCGGGCGCCGTTTTGGGTCAAGAGACCGAGCGTGAGCGCTAAGGCAGCACTGTCGGCCGTCTCGGCATCACGCCGCAACAAGACGGCCGGCTGACCGGCCGCCTGGGCCGCCAGCGCAGCGGCTTCGTCCATCACGATGCGACCCGTCACCACCCCGCTGTTGGCCGCCTGGGCTTGCGCCAGCGCCTGCACCGCCTGCCCATCGGCGGCGATCACCCGGCTGATCTGCAGGGCCTCGGCGTCCAGGCCCGCGCAGCGTTGCCGGGCCGTCGCTTGATCAATCACGCCCTCGCGCCACAGATCCAGCGCAATGCGGGCCTTGGCCTGTGGGCTGCGTTTGCCGTCGCGCGTTTGCAGCAGGTACAAGCGCCCATCCTGCACGGTGAACTCAAAGTCCTGCATCTCGCCCATCTGGCGCTCCAAGCGCGCGCAAGCTTCGCGCAACTCGTCCCAGACCTGGGGCAAGACCTGCTGCAACTGCTCATGCCCCTGGGCGCTGCGGCGGCCCGAGACCACGTCTTCGCCTTGGGCATTGAACAAGAAGTCCACCCACAAACCAGGCGCGCCGCTGAGCGGGTCGCGGGTGAAGCCGACCCCTGCCCCCGAGCGTGCGCCGGCATTGCCAAACACCATGGCTTGCACGGTCACGGCCGTGCCAATCGCATCGGCAACACCATGCGCGGCTCGGTAACTGCTTGCCTTGGCGGATTGCCAGGATGCAAAGACGGCCGCAATCGCCTGCTGCAACTGGGCCTGCGGTGATTGCGGAAAGTCGCAGCCGGCGGCTTGGCGGTAGAGCTGCAAAAAGCGCTGCGTCAAGCTGCGCAGTTCGGCAAAGTCGAGCTGACGCTCGTCCCGGCCGGCGCACAGCCGCTGCAGCTCGTCTTCGAACAGGTGGGCAGGCAGGCCGGCCACCACTTCCGCAAAGCTGGCGATCAGACGGCGATAAGCATCCCAAGCCAGCCGAGGATTGCCGGTCTGGCGAATCAGACCCTGCACCGTGGCATCGTTCAGGCCGATATTGAGCAGGGTTTCCATCATGCCGGGCATGGACACCGGCGCGCCGGAGCGCACCGACAGCAGCAAAGGCCGGGCCGCATGGCCGAAGCGCAGGCCCGCACTGGCTGCCTCCAAAGCCTGCAGCGCGTTCGCCCAAAGCTCAGGGTTCGCCGCTTGGCTGCGCGTCTGGGCATTGGCGCAGAACTGCGTGCCCAAGACAAAGGCCGGCGGCACCGGCAGACCCATCTGCGCCATGCGCAGCAGATTGAAGGCCTTGAAGCCCAGGCGCTGCGGGCTGGCCTGAGCCAGCGCTGTTTGGCCGGCGCAGCCCAAGAGGAAGAGCTCGGGGTGCATAGTGGCTGTGGGGTTTGGGTTCATGCGCCCACCTCCGTCTTGCTGAACACCAGCTCGCGCATGGCATAGGCGGCATTGAGTAGGCGGTCCGAGGCCAACTCCAGCTGATTGGCCAGATCGTTGACCAACATCAGCGCGGCGGCATTCGACAACTCGGCCGCCATGCAGCGCTTGGCCGCCCGCAGCAGCTCGTCGCATTGGCGCTCGGCACGCAAGACCTGCCAGGTGGCGGCCACAAACTCATCATGTTCGGCGGCCTCGCTGGCCGCATTCAGGCCGCGCGCCACGGCGACTGCTTTGACTTGCTCTTGTGTCGCATGCAGCACCGCCTGTGCCAGCTGCGACAGCAAGTCGCGCAATTCGCGGTTCCAACCCTGGTGATGATGATCGGCAATCAGGCTCAGCAAAAAGGCGCATTCTTCCAGCGCATCGGCCGCATCGTCCGCTGTTTGCAAGAGGCCTGCGAACGGCGCCCAGCGCGGCTGGCGGCGTGCGCGCTCGCGCGCCTGCATGACCAGATGGTCGGCCTGGCGCTCCCAGGTCTTGGCGCGCTGAGCCAGCTTGGCGGCAGCTTCTTTGTCATGCTCCCAGCCATGCGCCAAGGCCTGGCTGATGCCCTCGGCCAGGGTCTGGCAATAGGCGGCGTGCTCGGCCAAGAGGTCAAACTCGGGAGCACGCTGTTGCAACTGCCGCGCCAGCAGCAAGCGGGCTTCATCGGCCACCAGGGCGCTGGGTTGGTTTTGTAGCAAGGCGTGAGAAGCCAGGCGCAGCACCTCGATCAAAAAGGCCTGCGCGCCGCTCTCGCCCAAGACCTCGTCGAGCCGGTCGCCAATGCGAAAGGCATCGGCCCCCAGCGCCTGCATGGCTTCGAACAACATTCGCTCGCCGCCCGCCTTCAGCCAGGCCATATGGCCCACTTCAAGCCGAGCCGCCTCGGCCAGCACCGCAATCGCCTCGCGCTTGCCGACAAAGTTCAGCAGCCGTTTGCGGGCCCGGTTCCAGTCGATCAAGAAGACGATGCGCGAAGCCACGCCCTCCAACATCCACAAGAGCTGGGCTTCGTCCTCCGCCTCAAAGCGAGCGCTGCCCAGCTGATAGGCCTCGCCCTGGTTCAGCCTCGCCGAGACGCGCGCCTCGGGCACGGACCATTGCGCGCCATAGGCGGCCAGCTGCGCCTGAAAAAACTCGAAGCGGGTTTTGTGCAGGTCGGAGTAGGTCAGGCTGATGCTCAAACCTTGCACCTGCAGCACCAGCACATGCGCATCATTGGTGCCGATATCGTTTTGGATCAGCAAGCGCTCGCCATCGCGGGTGGCGGCCGTGTCCAAGCCGGGGTGGTCAAACTTCAAAGGCGCGGTGCGCTGCAGGCCGCGCATAAAGGCGGCCACGCGGGGCCGGTCGATATCCTCAAGGGCCCAGACATGGGCACCGTCGATCAGCTCGCTGGCCAGGCTGGCGGCCAGCTGATTGAGCTGCTTGTGCAGATCCATCACCAAGAGGTGCAAGCTATCGTCCGCAGCCTCGCCATGCTTGGCGCGGTGGCCATGGCTCAGGCTGCGCAGCAAAGCCGGGCTGAGCACCTCGTCTTGCACAGCCTCCAGGCGCGCAGTCCAGTGCGCCACCCGCTCGCGCGTGGCTTTATCTGTCTCGGTTTGCAGCAAGGGCCGCGCCATCAAGGCCAGGTCTTCGGCCAGTTGCGCGGCCAAGCGCGGCAGCTCTGGCAAGAGCACGTCTTCGCCCTCGCGGCTGGCCTGGGCCGGCATCTCGCGCAGCCAGGCGGCGTCCAGGCTGGCTGCGGCCATCTCGTGGCGCAAATCCGGCAAAGCCTCTTTCGGCGCCATGGCATGGTTGGCGGCGGCTTGCAAGACCGTCAGGCACAGCTTCAATCGATCATTGGCCAGCAAGGCGGTTTTGACCCAGGCGGGCAAGAGCAGGCTGTGCTGACCCAGGGAAGCAACGGCATCGGACTTTTGCATGATGGTGGCCGGAACAAAACGGCTCGCAATAAAGGGCCTGGCCAGTATGTTCAGCGCCGCGTGACAAGGGCGTTACAGCCGCTTGAATACGGCCTTAGCAAACCATCTGCCTGCAAAGCCCTTGATCTGGCGCAAATCGCAAAATTCCGGTCAAAAAAAAGCCGGAGCCTCGTTGAGAGGACCCGGCTTGAGTTGCGAACCTGAAGGCCTGTGGCCGTCAGGTCACGGGATCAGCGCTTGGGCGCAAACGCAGCATCACCAAACTGCCAGAGGAAGAAGCTCCACACATCGGCGGTTTCGTCCAGGCGCTGCGCCACGCTGGAGCCCATGCCATGGCCGGCGTCAAAGTCCACGCGCAGGATCACCGGGCGGGTCTTGAAGCTGCCGGGGTTGGCGGCTTGCATGCGAGCGGCAAGTTTCGACGGGATCCAGGCCTCCACACGCGGGTCGTTGGCGCCGGTGGTGACGATCACGGCCGGATAGTTCTGGCCATCCTTGACGCGGTGGTAAGGGCTGATCGCATACATGCTCTTGAAGTGCGCCGGGTTGGTGACCGTGCCGAACTCGGCAATATTCGGTGCGCCATTCAGCGTCAACTCCATGCGCAACATATCGGACAGGCCCACCGCGCTTTGCGCCGCGGCAAACAGATCGGGTCGCTGCGTGACCGCGCCGCCGATGGTGATGCCGCCGGCGCTGCCGCCGGTGCCGGCCAGGGTGGCAGGCGAGGTGTATTTGTTGGCAATCAGCCATTCAGCGCAGGCAATGAAGTCCGACACCGTGTTTTGCTTGGTGGCGATATAACCGCCGCGGTGCCACTCTTCACCCAACTCACCGCCGCCGCGCACATGGCAGACCGCTTGCACGCCGCCGCGCTCCAGCCAGGCCAAACGGGTGGCCGCAAAGCGCGGCTCTTGGGTAATGCCGTAAGCGCCGTAAGCGCTCAAGACGGTGGGGCGTTTGCCGTCCAGCGCCACGCCCTTGGGCGCAACGATGGACAAAGGCACCATCACACCGTCGTGGCTCTTGACCATGACGCGGCGTGCCTCGACGCCCGAGGCATCGACAGCCAGGGTCTTTTGAATGTCCAACTTGCGAGCCGGGGCATCCAGTTTACCGCCGGCTTGCAACAAGAGGCTTTGCGGCGCTTGGGTCCAGCCTTCCAGCAAGACCAACAACTCGCCGCCCTTCAGCGGGCTCACATTGCGCAGCGTGCCTTCAAACGGCAGGGCCACGGTGCCGACTTGGGTCGACTTGCCATGCGCATGCGCCACGCGCCAGAGCTTGCTGACGCCCGCATCCAGTGACTTCACATACACCGCATCTTCAGCGGGCATCAGCTCTTGCAACACGCTCTCGCCAGCGGCCATCGCGGTCTTGAAGGCCGGCTTGGCGGTCTTCAGGTCCAGGCTCAACAGATCGCGGCGCGAGGCCTTCTTCTGGCTCAGCGCATAGACGGTGCTGCCGGCCAGCGCAGCGCGGGTGATCTTGTCATTGGACGAGATGATCTGGCGCCAAGCCGCTTGACCGCCCAGCTTTTGCACCTGGTCCAGGCTGGCCACCCAGTAGGAGCGCTCGGCCGCGTCGCCGTGCAAGACCTCGGCCAGCACCCAGGGCGAGCCCTTGCTGACATGCACATGGAAGAGATCGGGCACCTCGAACTTGATCTTCTTGCTGGCTTCCCAACCGAACACCGCCACATCCTTGGCCGGGTCCTGGCCGAGCTTGTGCAAGAACAAGGCGCTCTTGTTGTAGCGCTCCTCGACCGGGTGGCGGTTGTAAATAAAGCCGCTGCCATCGGGCAACCAAGCCATGCCGCCTTCGTTCAAGCCGGTGCGGTCAATGGTGTCGGGCAAGAATTTGCCGGTGGCGGTGTCCAGCACGCGCAGCACGCTGTTCTCGGAACCGCCCTTGGACAGGCCAATCGCCATCAGCTTGCCGTCTGGCGACACGCTGTTCCAGTCGATCGCATGCTTGCCCGGCTCGCCCGGCAGATTGTTCGGGTCCAGCAACTCGCGCTCGGCGCCTTCCAGGCCCTCGCGAATCCACAGGCTGGCCTGATTCTGGCCGGGCTTGCGTTTGAAATAGAACAGACGGCCGGCCACCATCTCATAGCCGCCGGTGCTCTCGCCCGCATCGGCCAGGGCGCCCAAGCGTGCGCGCAAAGCGGCACGGCCCGGCAACTCGGCCAGCACGCCAGCGGCGTAGTCCGCCTGAGTGCGCATCCAGGCCTGCATCTCGGGGGACTTTTGATCCTCCATCCAGCGGTAGGGGTCGACCACCGAGGTGCCGTGATAGACATCGGTGACAGGCTTGGCCGGCGTGGCGGGGTATGGGCTTTGCGCTTGCGCAGCAAACGAAGCGCAAAGGGCGGCAACAAGGGCGGACTGGATGAGGATGCTGGGTTTCATTTTGGGCCTGTCGTTCAGAACTGACTTCCGCGGTAGCGGCGAATTCGAAGCGAAGCAGTGTACGCACGACGAGGGCCGGGTCTGAAAGTGACCCCGGCGCTATCATCCGGCCGCCTCGCCGAGCCGACCATGAAGAACAAGCTACACACTCGCAAACACCAACTGCTTTTGCGCAGCCTTGCCCTTTCACTGACCCTGAGCCCTTTGGCCCAAGTTGACGCCGCGAGCGGCACGCCAGACTTTCAGCTGAAGCCCAAGCGCATCGACCAAGTCTTCTCCGAGTTCAGGGCGCAAAGCCCCGGTTGCGCCCTCGGCGTGTTCAGTCGCGGCAAGATGCTTTACGCCCGCGGCTACGGCCTGGCCGACCTTAACCATGGCGTGCGCATCCAGCCGAACACGGTGTTTGACATTGGCTCCACCTCCAAGCAGTTCACCGCGCTGGCCTTGCTGATGTTGGCCCGCGACGGCAAGCTGAGCCTTGACGATGACGTGCGGCGTTACTTGCCTGAGTTGCCCGACCTGGGCGTGACGATCAGCTTGCAGCAACTGCTGTGGCACACCGCCGGGCTGCGCGACTACAACGAGCTGATGCTGCTGGCCGGCCACAAAGAAGAAGACGTGACCGAAGATGCGGACGCCCTGCGCCTCTTGAGCGCCCAGCGCGGACTCAACTTCGCACCCGGCAGCCACTACAGCTACAGCAATAGCGGCTACTTTTTGGCCGCCTTGGTGGCCCAGCGGGTGAGCGGGCAAAGCCTGGACGCGCTGCTGCAGCAACTCGTTTTCAAGCCCCTGGGCATGGCCAGCACCCATGTCCGAACCGACCACACCCAGGTGGTGCCGCGCCGGGCCAGCGCCTATCGGCTGCAACAAGACCGCTATGTGATCAATATGGCGAACTGGAATCAGCCCGGCGACGGCGCGGTGCAGTCCACCGTGCAAGACCTGGCCCTGTGGGATGCCGAGTTAGATCAGCCCCGCGTGCTGCCACCCGATTTGCTGCGCACTTTGCAAACCCCCGGCCACTTGAGCAATGGCCAAGCGCTGGGTTATGCCAACGGGCTGGAGCGCGACCTTTACCGAGGTTTGACTCGAATTCAGCACGACGGTGCTTGGGCGGGCTACCGGGCCGTCTATATGCGATTCCCGGAACAGCGCCTTGGCCTGGCGCTGACCTGCAACAGCGCCGAGGCCGACCCGGTGGATTTGGCGGAACAGGTCGCTGATCTGGTGCTGGCTCGCCATTTGCAGCCCTTGCCGCCTGCCCCGCCAAGCGTGGCTTTGTCTCCATCCGCTGTCCAAGGCTTTGTGGGCCGTTACCTGGAAGAACAGGGCAGCGAAGTCTTGCACCTCACACTCGACGACAAAGGGCAGCTGCAATGGGACGCCTGTGATGCGATGCTCCCGCTGCAGGCCCTGAGCGCTGATCGAGTGCAAACCAGCAGCGGTCGCACCCGAATCACCCGCAGCGAAGAAGGACTGACGCTTCACAGAGCGGGCATCGAGCGCCCCCTTGTGTTTCGTCGACTCGCCAACTACCAGCCGGACGAAGCCAGATTGAAGGCTCTGGTGGGGCGCTACCAAAGCACCGAGCTGAATACTGAATGGGACTTGGTGCGGGACAGCGCCCAAGGATTGATCCTGCGCTCGCGCGGCTTGGCGGACCCCGTTTTGCAGGCCCTCAGCCCTGACCTCTTGCACGGCTTGAACTTCACGCTGCGCCTGCAGCGCGATGAGCAGGGCCACCTGCAAGGCTTTGTCTACGACAGTGATCAGGTGCGCGGCATCCGCTTCCAGCGCATGTGACGAGCCACCGCCCGGCGATCAGCGACAATGCCGCCCATATGTTTGCACTGTTCGATGAAGCCGGAAAATTTCTCGCCGGCCGCGTGATGTCTGAAGCCGATAGCTCGATGCAGGTCGAGTTGGAATCGGGCAAGCGCGTCAAGGTCAAGGCAGCCAATGTGCTGCTCAAGTTTGATAAACCCAGCCCGGCCGAATTGATCGCCGAGGGCCAGCGCTTAGCGCAAGAGATCGATCTGGATCTGGCCTGGGAGTTCGCGCCCGAGGCTGAGTTCGGCTTTGCCGACTTGGCCCGCGAGTATTTCGATGCCAAGGCCAGCGTTGCGCACCAAGTAGCCGCCCTGTTCCGCTGTTTTGAAGCGCCGCATTACTTCCGCCGCGCCGGCAAGGGCCAGTTCAAAAAGGCCTCCGAGGAAGTGGTCAAGGCCGCCCTGCTGGGCCTGGAGCGCAAGCGCCTGCAAGCGCTGCAGATCGAGGAGTGGGCGACCGAGCTGGTGGCCGGCCGCTGCCCAACGCCGATTGCCGACCAGATCTACAAGATTCTGTTCAAGCCCGACAAAAACGGCCCCGAGTACAAGGCCGTGGTGCTGGCCACCCAACGCTCGCACAAGGCGCCGCTGGACCTGCTGCAAGGCGCCGGCGCCATCACCAGCGCCTACCAGTTCCACTGGAAGCGCTTCCTGTTCGAGCAGTTCCCCAAGGGCGTGGGCTTCCCGGCCCTGAGCGCGCCGGAAATCAAGGACGAGTTGCCGCTCTCCAGCGTCAGCGCCTTCTCAATCGACGATTCGGCCACCACCGAGATCGACGATGCCTTGTCGGTGCAAGGCCTGGGCACGGGCGAAGTCATTTTTGGCATCCACATTGCCGCGCCGGGCCTGGCCTTCACGCCCGACTCGGCCATCGACAAGGTGGCACGCGAGCGCCTGTCCACCGTCTATATGCCGGGCTGGAAGCTGACCATGCTGCCGGACGAGGTGGTGCAGGCTTACACCCTGATCGAAGGCCGCGCCTGCCCGGCCGTGTCTTTGTATGTGACGCTGGACGAAGCCACGTTGGCGGTGAAGAGCAGCGAGACCAAGCTGGAGCGCGTGCCCATCACCGCCAATCTGCGCCACGACAAGCTGGACGAGGTGATCACCGCCGCCACGCTGACCGGCGAAGCGCCGGCCGACTACGCATTTGCGCCCGAGTTGGCCTTTGCCTTCCGCCTAGCCAACAGCTTAAAGGCGCAGCGCGAAGTGGTGCGCGGCAAGCCGGAGAACTTCAACCGGCCGGACTACAACTTCCGTCTCGACTCGAACGGCGAGCATGAGCCCAAGGGCGGCGAAATCGTCAGCATCAGCACCCGCCGCCGTGGCGCGCCGCTGGACTTGATCGTCGCCGAGGCCATGATTCTGGCCAACTCGACCTGGGGCGGCTGGCTCAATGACATGGGCCTGCCCGGCATCTACCGCAGCCAGGCCAGCATGGCGCCCGGCGTCAAGGTGCGCATGGGCACGCGCGCCCAGCCGCATGCCGGCCTGGGCGTGGCCCAGTACACCTGGTCGACCTCGCCCCTGCGTCGCTATGTGGACCTCGTGAACCAGTGGCAGATCATTGCCTGCGTACGCAATGGCCGTACTGCCGCCTTGGTGGCGCCATTCAAGCCCAAGGACGCCAATCTCTTCTCCATCATCTCGGGCTTTGATGCGGCTTATGCCGCTTACAACGGCTTCCAAAATGGCATCGAGCGTTTCTGGACGCTGCGCTATCTGGTGCAAAACCAGATCACCGAGCTGACCGCCACCGTCATGAAGGATGGTCTGGTGCGCGCCGACGAGCTGCCTCTGGTCTTCAAGGCCTTGGGCTGCGAGCCGCTTGCACGCGGCGCCCATGTGCGGGTCCGCATCACCGGCACCGACGAGATGACGTTGGATGTGCACGCCAACTTGATCGAGCGTCTGGATGAAGCCCTGCCTGCCGCGGCCGACGAAGACTCGGGCGAGGACGAGGAAGAAGGCGCAGGCCCGCTGACCCTGGCGCTGGACATGGCGCCGCTGGAAGAAGAGGCAGGCACCGCGCCCAACAGCCCCGAGGCGACCCCGACCTGACGATGGCCGGCAAGCTCTCCACCCTCCAACTCGCATTGATAGTTTCGCTGGGCGTTCACGGCGCCCTGCTGAGCTTGCGTGTGGTGGACCCGGAGCGCTTCAACCGCATCTTTCAGGACACGCCGCTGGAGGTGGTGCTGGTCAACACCCGCTCGGACGAGGCGCCGAGCAAGGCATTGGCGCTGGCTCAGGCCAATCTGGCCGGCGGCGGCGAGCAGGAAAGCGGCCGATCTACCTCGCCGCTGCCCCCCTCCAAATTACTGGAGGTCGGCGAAGCCAGCGAAACGCAACGCGCCCAGATCGCCCAGCTGCGCGAGCAAGAGCAGCAATTGCTGGCCCTGGTACGGCGCGAGCTGGCCGCAATGCCTATCCCCGACCCCAAGCGCGAGCGGGCCGAGACCGCGTCGCAAGATCAAGTCGAGCGGCGCCGCCAGTTGGTGCAGTTACTGGCCGAGATCGAAAAGCGCGTCAACGAACAAAGCGCCAGGCCGCGCAAAAAATATGTCAGCCCCGCCACTCGCGAGGTGGTCTACGCCCAGTATTACGATGCACTGCGGCGCCGGGTCGAAGCGCGCGGCACCCGCGATTTCCCTGAATACAAGGGCAAGAAGCTCTATGGCGAGTTGACGATGAATATCCACGTCAACCAGCGCGGCCGCGTCATTGAAACCGATATCGTCACTTCCTCGGGCAACCCGGTGCTGGACCGCCGGGCCGAGGCCATCGTGCGGGCCGCCGGGCCTTTTGGCACCTTCACCAACGCCATGCGCCAGGGCGCCGAGGTGCTGGTGATCACCTCGCGCTTCAGATTTACCCGCGAGGATGGGCTGGAAACCAGCATCAGCCCCAATTCCCCTTGAACGACTCATCAGCGTCCCCTTGAGATCCCTCCCGAGCGAAACCCATGACTGTTGATCGCTATGCCGTTGCCGGCAACCCCGTGGCCCACAGCCGGTCGCCCGACATCCACGCCGCATTTGCCTCGCAAACTGGCCAGAGTTTGGTCTACGAACGCATGCTGTGCCCGCTGGATGGATTCAAACAAAGCATTCAAGCCTTTGCCGCAGCCGGCGGGCGCGGCTGCAATATCACCGTCCCCTTCAAATTCGAGGCCCATGAGCTAGCGGCCACATTGAGCCCGCGCGCGCGCCTGGCCGGGGCCGTCAACACCCTTCGTTTTGACACAGACGGCTGGTTTGGTGACAACACCGACGGCGCCGGTCTTCTGCGCGATATTGAACACAACGCCCAACGTCCTCTGGCCGGCCGCCGGGTGCTCTTGCTGGGCGCCGGCGGTGCCTCGGCCGGTGTGCTGGGCAGTCTGATTGCAGCCCGGCCGGCAGAAATTCGGCTCGCCAATCGGAGCTTGGACAAGGCAACCGACCTGATTCACTCGCACCAGGCATTTGCCGATGAAATAGGCGTCAAGCTCGGCGCCTGTGGATTGCTGGACTGCGGCAGCGGCTTTGATGTGCTGATCAATGGCACCAGCGCCAGCTTGGCCGGCGCCACCGTGCCGCTAGGCCCCGAGGTATTGGGTAGCCAAGCCTTGGTGGTGGACATGATGTACGGCCCGGCCGCTGCGCCGTTTTTGGATTGGGCCCGCGCACATGGCGCCGAAGCTCGTGACGGCCTGGGCATGTTGGTCGAGCAGGCGGCTGAGGCCTTCCTGATCTGGCGCGGACGGCGGCCCGATACGGCGCCGGTTTTGGCCAAACTGCGTCAGACCTTGGATCAAGCATCAGCCAAATGAAAACGCTTGGCCGCTTCCTGCTGCGCCTGCTCGCCCTGCTGCTGCTGGGCGTGTTGGCGCTGCAGATCTACTTCGCTGGCCGCATCGGTTTGATGACTGTGCTGGCGCCGCAGTCCACCACGTTTCAGCGTTCGGAGGCTTGGCGCTTGGCCGTCGAGCAACACCATATTGCCTGGAGCCAGCAGTGGGTGGACGACAAGGCCTTGTCCAAATCATTGAAGCGGGCCGTCATTGCCAGTGAAGACGCCGGCTTTGTGGACCATGGCGGGGTCGAATGGGATGCCCTGGAAAAGGCCTGGAACCGCAACCAACGCGAAGAGGCCAAGGCAGAGAAACGTGCCGTGGCGCAATCACCCACGCCGGGCAAGGCTGCGGCCAACGCAAGGCCACCCAAGGTCGTCGGCGGCTCCACCATCACCCAGCAATTGGCCAAGAACCTGTTCCTCAGCGGCGAGCGCAATCTGGCGCGCAAGGGGCAGGAGTTCCTCATCACCTTGATGCTGGAAGCCACCCTGAGCAAGGCTCGCATCTTGGAGATTTACCTCAACAGTGTTGAGTGGGGCGAAGGCGTGTTCGGCGCCCAAGCGGCCGCGCGGCACTACTTCCGCCTGGACGCACAGCAACTATCACCACCCCAAGCCGCGCGGCTGGCGGTGATGCTGCCGGCGCCGAAACGTTTTGAAAAGCGCCCGGCCTCGCCCTATGTACTTTCGCGGGCCGCCACCATCGAGGCCCGCATGCCAGCCGTTGAACTACCCTGAATCATGCCCTCCGACAACAGCATCACCGCCGAAATCGCCGCAACTGCCGCCCGCCTGGTGGTCGAGGAAGGGCTGGAATATGGCCCTGCTAAACAACGCGCGCTGAAAACATTGGGGCTGCCGCGCAATGGCCGCGCCGCGCTGCCCAGCAATGACGAACTTGAAGAGCAGGTGCGCGACTACCTGGCCTTGTTCTGCGCCGACACACAACCGGCGGAATTGGTGGCCTTGCGCGAATTGGCTGCGGTCTGGATGGAGCGTCTGGCCGAATTCCGCCCGCATCTGTGTGGGGCAGTTTGGCGCGGCACGGCGACTCGGCTGTCGAATATTCATTTGCAGCTCTACTGCGATGACAGCAAGTCGGCCGAGATTGCCTTGATCAACCTTGGCATTGACTACGAGGTCGGCGCCGTCAACGGCCCGCGCGGGCGAGACATCGACGTCCTGTCATTGGCGGCCCCATGCCGGGCCTTGGGTGAGACCGTGACGCTGCATCTGAGTATTCTGGATTTTGACGATTTGCGCGGGGCCTTAAAAACCGACGCGCATGGGCGCACCGAGCGGGGCGACTTGGCGGCGCTGCGCAAACTGATGGAGCAGACATGAGCACCGAGAACAAATCAGGCACACGCCGGACCTTGCTGCTGAGCACAGCGGGGCTTGGCGCCGCGGCCCTCGGAGTGGGCGTGGCCCTGAGGCGCCAGCCTGCAGCCTTGTCACCCCAGGCGCAAGAGTTTTGGGCCAGCCGTTTTGATCGCCTAGGGGGGGGTGAGCTGCAGGCGGCCCAATTCCGGGGCAAGCCGCTACTCTTGAACTTCTGGGCCACCTGGTGCCCACCTTGCGTCAAGGAACTGCCTGAGCTGGCGCAATTCCAGCGTGAATTCCAATCGCGCGGATGGCAGGTCTTGGGCCTGGCGGTGGATTCGCCCAGCGCCGTACGCGAGTTCCTGCAAAAACTGCCGCTCGACTTCGCCTTGGGTTTGGCCGGATTGACCGGCACCGATCTGAGTCGCAAACTGGGCAACAGCCAGGGGGGCCTGCCTTTCAGCGTGGCCTTCGGCGCCTCGGGCGAGATTGTTTGGCGCAAATTGGGCGCCACCAGCTTGGCTGAATTGCAGCAAATGGCGGCGAAGCACGCCTGAAGCGGCGGGTCACCCCCCTAGTTTGGTAAGCGCATCTATCGCCCGGGGTCAAGCGATTTATTTCTGAGCTCTTGCGTCGATATCCGCTTAAAACGCGTAAAGTTCGCCCTTTTCCGCTTCTAGTGTCATTACTCTAACCGGCGCAATCTGCGCCAAGCAGGGTCACACCGCGTCGCTGATGCAGATTCTCGTTATTCACGGACCCAACCTCAATATGCTCGGCACCCGCGAGCCTGGGGTCTATGGCTCGCAAACTTTGGCGCAGATCGATGCTGATCTGGCCGAGAAGGCAGCCAATGCCGGGATTGAACTAAAATCCTTCCAAAGCAACCATGAAGGTGCCTTGGTTGACCGCATTCAAGCGGCGGGTCGCGACGGTTGCCGATTCATCATCATCAACCCGGCGGCTTACACCCACACCAGTGTGGCCATGCGTGATGCGCTGGCCGCGGTGGCCCTGCCCTTTGTCGAAGTTCATCTGTCCAATATTCACAAGCGCGAAGCGTTCCGGCACCACAGTTTTTTTTCCGCACTCGCCGAAGGCGTGATTTGCGGACTGGGTGCCCAAGGCTATCAACTGGCCTTGAACTACGCGATTGAGAAGCTCCGCAGCCCCGCCTGAACATTCAAACTGGCCGGGGCGTCGGCGGACGATGCCGTTTAGTCAAAACACAATAATCAAACTCGCTGGAGAAACCCTATGGATCTGCGCAAGCTCAAGACCCTGATCGACCTGGTGTCCGAGTCGAATATTTCTGAACTTGAAATCACCGAAGCCGATGGCAAGGTGCGCATCGTCAAGTCGGATGGCTCGGTGGCCGTGCCGATGATGATGGCCGCACCGGTCGCAGCGCCGGTGGCCGCAGCCCCGGTGGCAGCCGCAGCCGCGCCGGTGGCCGCAGCGCCTGCCGCTCCGGTCGAGACCGGTCACATCGTCAAGTCGCCGATGGTTGGCACTTTCTACCGCGCCTCCGGCCCGAACGCCAAGCCGTTTGGTGAAGTCGGTCAGCAGATCAAGGAAGGCGAGCCCATCTGCATCATCGAAGCGATGAAGATCATGAACGAGATCGAAGCCGACAAGACCGGCACGATCACCAAGATCCTGTGCGAAAACGGCCAGCCGGTCGAATTTGGTCAGCCCTTGTTCGTCATCGAATAAGGAGTTGCGATGTTCAAAAAGATCCTGATTGCCAACCGCGGAGAGATTGCGCTGCGCATCCAGCGCGCCTGCCGCGAGTTGGGCGTGAAGTCGGTCGTCGTTTACTCCGAGGCCGACCGCGACGCCAAGTATGTAAAGCTGGCCGATGAGGCGGTGTGCATCGGCCCTGCAGCCTCTTCGCAGAGCTACCTCAGCATGCCGGCCATCATCGCCACCGCCGAGGTCACCGACGCAGAAGCGATTCACCCCGGCTACGGCTTCCTGAGCGAGAACGCCGACTTTGCCGAGCGCGTTGAGCGCAGCGGTTTCACCTTCATTGGACCGACACCTGAATCCATTCGCATGATGGGTGACAAGGTCTCAGCCAAGCAGGCCATGATCCGCGCCGGCGTGCCTTGCGTGCCTGGCTCCGAAGGCGCCCTGCCCGAAGACCCGAAAGAGATCATCAAGATTGCCCGCTCGGTCGGCTATCCGGTCATCATCAAGGCGGCTGGCGGCGGCGGTGGCCGCGGCATGCGCGTGGTGCACACCGAAGCCGCCCTGGTCAATGCGGTGCAGATGACCCGCACCGAAGCCGGCGCTGCATTCGGCAACCCCGAGGTCTATATGGAGAAGTTCCTCGAGAACCCTCGCCATATTGAGATCCAGGTGCTGGCCGACACACACAAGAGCGCCGTCTGGCTGGGCGAGCGTGACTGCTCGATGCAGCGCCGCCACCAGAAGATTCTGGAAGAGGCGCCGGCCCCTGGCATTCCGCGCCGCATCATCGAGAAGATCGGTGACCGCTGCGCGGCCGCCTGCCGCAAGATGAACTACCGCGGCGCCGGCACATTCGAGTTCCTGTACGAGAACGGCGAGTTCTACTTCATCGAGATGAACACCCGCGTGCAGGTGGAGCATCCGGTGACCGAACTGGTGACTGGCATCGACATTGTGCAGATGCAGATCCGCGTCGCCGCCGGCGAAAAACTGCCGTTCACGCAGCGCAATATCGTCATGCGCGGTCACGCGATCGAATGCCGCGTCAACGCGGAAGACCCATTCAAATTCACGCCATCGCCCGGCCGCATCACCATGTGGCACGCCCCCGGCGGCCCCGGCGTGCGGGTGGACTCGCATGCCTACACCAACTACGTGGTGCCGCCGCACTACGACTCGATGATCGGCAAGATCATCGTGCACGGCGATACGCGCGAGCAGGCCCTGGCCCGCATGCGCATCGCACTGTCGGAAACCGTGGTGGAAGGCATCCTGACCAATATCCCGCTGCACCGCGAGTTGATGGTGGACGCCAAGTTTGTTGAAGGTGGCACCAACATCCATTACCTCGAGGGCTGGATGAGCCAGCACAAGCGATGAGCGACGCACAGGATCCGAACCCGGCCACGCTGCACGAGTTGCTGCTGATCTGCGGCGAGGACGATGTTGAGGTCGTCAGCGACGCCTTGATGGAGCTGGATGCGCTGGCCGTGTCGGTAGAAGACGCGGACGCAGACACAGACGCAGAGCAGGCCTTGTTTGGCGAACCCGGCATGCCTGCCCCCAAAGGGGGCTGGCAGCGCTCGGTCGTCAAGGCCTTGTTCCCGGACGAAGAGCAGGCGACCGAGTGCGCGACCCTGATCCTCGCGCAAGACTGGGCGGAGGATGTGCATGTGCAAGCCATCCAAGCCGTGGCTGAGCAAGACTGGGTGCGTTTGACGCAATCTCAATTTGCACCGGTGGAGATCACACCCGAGTTCTGGATTGTTCCGTCCTGGCACCAAGCGCCCGAGCAAGCCAAGCAGGTGATGCGCCTCGACCCCGGCTTGGCCTTTGGCACCGGCACCCATCCGACCACCCGCATGTGCTTGCGCTGGATTGCCCAGCACGCCGCTTTGAGCCCCACTTGGAAGCGCGTGCTGGACTATGGCTGCGGCTCCGGCATTCTGGCCATCGGTGCGGCGCTGCATGGCGCCCAGAACATCGATGCGGTGGACATTGACCCGGCTGCCATCACGGCCAGCCAGGACAACGCCAAAGCCAATCAAGTGAGCTTGAAGGCAGCCATGCCCGACGCCGCACAAGGCGAGTACCCATTGGTACTGGCCAACATTCTGGCCACGCCTTTGAAGTTGCTGGCGCCACTCTTGGCTGCGCATCTAGCCCCCGGCGCTCACCTGGTTCTGGCCGGCATTCTGGCTCGCCAGGCGGATGAGCTGAAAGAGGCCTACGCGCCTTGGCTGAAATTAGAGGTCAGTGACGAAGAAGAAGGCTGGATCCTGATGACGGCGCAGCGCGCCTGAAACAGGCCGTGCAGCGGGTCGTGACTTCGCAAACCAGCGGCAGCTGTTGCTCAGACCCTGCGAGACTCATGGCATGATGGCGGCATGAGTCTCGCCACCCGTTGTACCGCTTGCGGCACCATCTTTCGGGTGGTGGAAGATCAACTCCGCGTCTCCGAAGGCTGGGTTCGCTGCGGCCGCTGCGCCGAGGTTTTCGATGCCCGCGAACAGCTGTTCGACATCGATCGCGACACCCCTCCGCCCTGGCCACCCAACCCCGCTCCTACAGCCACAAACACGCCCCCACCTCCTGCATTCGAAGAAGAGGTTGCGGCAGACGACTGGAACGAGGGTGCTCACGCGGACCCGCAAAATCGCTCACCAAGCAGTTCGCCAAGCACATCAAGTACCTGGCGCGCCGATGATGAGTTCGAGGAGCGTCCTTCGTACGATGCGCCGCGCCAGCACGACGAATTGACAGAGCCCAGCCCTGAGCAGCGCACCAGCGCCGACTCACGCTTCGATTCGCGTCTAGAGCCGCAATGGGCGGATGAGCCGAGCCCTGATGCTGTGGCACCCAAAGCAGCAGTGCGCAGACAAGAGCCAGCGCGCATTGAACCGCCCGCCATCGAGATGGGCGACGGCCCCGATGTGATGCTCAGCCCGGCTCTGCAAAGCGCCAGCACCGGCAGCGCAGCTTCGGCCGACAAGGTGGCGAACCCGCCCCCACCTGCAAGCAGCGCCGCAGCAGAAGCCACGACAGCCGCGTCGGTACCCGAATTTCTTCGACCCGCCCGCGGCAATTCCCGCTGGCACCGGCCGACAGTTCGGCTCGGTTTGTTCGCCTCGGCGCTACTGCTCGTCAGCGCACTGGGCTTGCAGGGCGCCCTGCATTTCCGCGACGCTTTGGCGGCCCAGCAACCCGTTTTGCGCCCGCTGCTCACATCCATCTGCCAACTGGCGGCTTGCGAGCTGAGGGACTGGCAGCACATCGAATCGATCAGCGTGGAAACCAGCGCCTTGAATCAGGCCGGTTCGGGCAACCATTACAAATTGCTGGTGGGCCTGAGGAACAAAGGCAAGGCAGCAGTCGCCACGCCCTGGGTCGAGTTGAGCATGACCGATGCCGCAGGTAACCTGCTAGCCAAGCGCACGCTGCGCCCAAGCGATCTGCACAGCGAACGCACATCCATGCCGCCCGGCTCCGACCTCAACTTGCAGGCATTGCTGACGACAGGCCCGCTCAAGGTCAGCGGCTACAGCGTGGAAATCTTTTACCCCTGATACAGCGAGCACTCTCATTGCCCCATAAAAAAACCCGGCCGAAGCCGGGTTTTGTCATCGTGAAGACGAGGCCCTTGCGGACCCCGACCGGCGATGAATCTCAGGGCTTGTTGCCTGTGGGGAAAGGCCAAGCGGCTTGCGGGCTCAGCGCAGTCTTGGCTGCAGGCGCAGCGGCGGCAGGCTTGGCTGCAGCCTTCTTAGGAGCGGCCTTAGGAGCAGCCTTAGGGGCTGCCTTCGGTGCAGCTTTAGGCGCGGCCTTTGCAGCAGCCTTAGGCGCGGCCTTAGGAGCAGCAGTCTTCACCGGTGGCTTGACTGGCACCGCGTCCTTCTTGACGGCAGCGGCCTTCTTCGCAGGAGCGGCAGCCTTCTTGGCAGGAGCAGCAGCCTTCTTCGCAGGAGCAGCAGCCTTCTTCGCAGGAGCAGCAGCCTTCTTCGCAGGAGCAGCAGCCTTCTTCGCAGGAGCAGCAGCCTTCTTCGCAGGAGCAGCAGCCTTCTTCGCAGGTGCAGCGGCCTTCTTCGCAGGAGCAGCGGCCTTCTTAGCAGGAGCAGCAGCCTTCTTAGCAGGAGCAGCAGCCTTCTTCGCAGGAGCAGCAGCCTTCTTCGCAGGAGCGGCGGCCTTCTTCGCAGGAGCGGCAGCCTTCTTCACAGGTGCAGCAGCCTTAGGCGCAGCAGCCTTCTTTGCGGGAGCGGCGGCCTTGGGTGCCGCGGCCTTCTTGGCCGGAGCCTTCTTTGCAGTTGCCATGTTTCAGTTCTCCTTGATCAAGTGGAAAGAGCACTGCCCACATGCGGACGAGCCGCTGTAGCGCAGTTATTCACCACCCAGATGTCGCTTAAGGTTGGCGCCCCGGTGCGGTGAATCGGGAAGCAAGTCCTCGAACCGGCAAGCAAGGCCTGCATCCGAACACTTGCGAATTTCATCTATCGTCTTGACCTTACAAAAACTGGGACTGCTGCCTGCTGCACTCGCCGCAACGCAATCAGCTCAATCGCTTTTAGGCGATTAATCCTGAGCCAGGCAAGCTTCAAGCCGCAGGGCTTGAAGCTTGTCCGGGCTCAATCCCAGGACAATGCGCCACCGGATTGGTACTCGATGACGCGGGTTTCAAAGAAGTTACGTTCCTTCTTCAGATCGATCATTTCGCTCATCCAAGGGAAGGGGTTTTCCTCGTTAGGGAACAACTCCTCCAAACCGATCTGGGTCGCGCGCCGGTTGGCGATGTAACGCAGATAGCCCTTGAACATTGATGCGTTCAGACCCAACACGCCACGCGGCATGGTGTCTTCAGCATAGGCGTATTCCAACTCGACCGCTTTCATGAACAAAGCCTTGATCTCGGCCTTGAAGTCAGCAGTCCATAAATGCGGGTTCTCCATCTTCAGTTGATTGATCAAGTCAATGCCGAAGTTGCAGTGCATGGACTCGTCACGCAAGATGTACTGGTACTGCTCAGCCGCACCGGTCATCTTGTTCTGGCGCCCCATCGCCAAGATCTGTGTGAAGCCCACGTAGAAGAACAAGCCCTCCATCAAGCAGGCAAACACGATCAAGCTCTTCAACAGCGTGCGGTCGTTTTCGACCGTGCCGGTGTTGAAGCTCGGGTCCATGATCGCGTTGATGAAGGGGATCAGGAACTCGTCTTTGTCGCGGATGGACTTGACTTCGTTGTAGGCATTGAAGATCTCAGACTCATCCAGCCCCAAGGATTCGACGATGTATTGATAAGCGTGCGTGTGGATCGCCTCTTCAAAGGCCTGGCGCAACAGGAACTGACGGCACTCGGGCGCCGTGATGTGGCGGTAGGTGCCCAGCACGATGTTGTTGGCGGCCAGCGAGTCAGCCGTCACGAAGAAGCCGAGATTGCGCTTGATGATGCGGCGCTCGTCTTCGGACAGACCATTCGGGTCTTTCCACAAGGCGATGTCGCGCGACATATTCACTTCCTGCGGCATCCAGTGGTTGGCGCAGGTGGCGAGGTACTTCTCCCAAGCCCATTTGTATTTGAAGGGCACCAACTGATTGACGTCAGTCTGGCCGTTGATGATGCGCTTGTCTGCCGCCTTGACGCGGTGGCCTGCGGGGGCGCTCGGCGTTAGGGCAGCAGCCGCTGGATGTGATGAAAGCGTTGCGCTGACAGCAGCAGGCGCAGGCATCGAAGAGACGGTAGGAGCCGCATGGCCGGCCGAGCCGGATGCGGTGGGGGCCGCGAAATTTGCGGCTGCTTTTTCAGCGGGTTTCTGGTCTTCGTCCCAAACCAACATGGTGCTTTTCCTATCGAGTCGAATTATCAGAGTGTTGTGTTCAAACACCAAGGACTTCTTGACAAAAAGCCCTCTCGCGCGTTGCTGTGTCGCATCGCTTGCTCAAAACACATAACTCTCAAGCTATGCATACCAAACGCTCAGAACATCGATGAACACGAGGATCTCGAGCGCCATGAAAAATGCAGAGCCGAATCACTCCGACTCTGCATTCAGTTTCAAAATTTATTGGCAAGCCTCGCAATCAGGGTTGTCAATCGAGCAGAACTTCATGTCGGTGGCGGGCAACTCGGGCTCTGCCGGTGCAGCAACCGGAGCCGCTGGAGCCGAACTCATCCCTGCACCTGCACCGGAAGACACCGCATTCAACTGCCCCGACTTGACCGTGCTCTTCTCGGCGTGAGTCGCACCCATGGTGCGGAGGTAGTAGGTCGTCTTCAGACCACGCAACCAAGCGAGCTTGTAGGTGTCATCGAGCTTCTTGCCCGAAGCGCCAGCCATATAGATGTTCAAGGACTGAGCCTGGTCGATCCACTTTTGGCGACGTGCGGCGGCTTCCACCAACCATTGCGTCTCCACCTCAAAGGCGGTGGCGTACAGAGCCTTCAACTCATCTGGCACGCGGTCGATGCGACGCAGCGAACCGTCGAAGTGCTTCAGGTCCATGACCATCACGTCGTCCCACAGGCCGAGCTTCTTCAGGTCGCGCACCAAGGATTCATTGATGATGGTGAACTCACCGGACAGATTGGACTTGACCGACAGATTGCCGAAGCAAGGTTCGATCGAAGCATCCACGCCGATGATGTTGGAGATGGTTGCGGTCGGTGCGATTGCCACGCAATTGCTGTTGCGCATGCCGAACTGCTGAATGCGGGCGCGCAGCGAAGTCCAGTCCAGGCTGGTGCTGCGGTCCACTTCCACATAGCCACCACGCTCTTCGGCCAGCAGATCGATCGAGTCGATCGGCAAGATGCCGCGGTCCCACAGCGAACCGCGATAGCTCGAATAGCGGCCGCGCTCTTCGGCCAACTCGGTCGAGGCCTGGTAGGCGTAGTAGCAGATCGCTTCCATCGAACGGTCGGCGAACTCAACCGCAGCATCCGACGCGTAAGGCGTGCGCAGCGCATACAGCGCGTCCTGGAAGCCCATCAAACCCAGGCCCACCGGACGGTGGCGCAGATTCGAATCACGCGCCTTCTTGACGGCGTAGTAGTTGATATCGATGACGTTGTCGAGCATGCGCATGGCCGTCGAGATCGTCTTCTTCAGCTTGGCATGATCAACACCACCGTCCTTCAAATGCTGAACCAGATTCACCGAGCCCAGATTGCAGACCGCGATTTCGCTGTCATTGGTGTTCAGCGTGATCTCGGTGCAGAGATTGCTGGAGTGCACCACGCCGACATGCTGCTGCGGCGAGCGCACATTGCAGGCGTCCTTGAAGGTGATCCAGGGGTGGCCGGTTTCGAACAGCATGGACAACATGCGGCGCCACAGATCCTTGGCCGGCAGACGCTTGAAGAGCTTGATCTCGCCGCGGTCGGCCTTGGCTTCGTAGGCCACATAAGCGGTCTCGAAGGCCTTGCCGAACAGGTCGTGCAGATCCGGGCAGGTCGAAGGGCTGAACAGGGTCCAGTCGCCACCCTCGATGACACGGCGCATGAACAGATCGGGGATCCAGTTCGCGGTGTTCATGTCGTGGGTGCGGCGACGGTCGTCGCCGGTGTTCTTGCGCAGTTCCAAGAACTCTTCGATGTCCAAGTGCCAGCTTTCCAAGTAGACACAAACCGCGCCCTTGCGCTTGCCGCCCTGGTTCACCGCCACCGCGGTGTCGTTGACGACCTTCAGGAAAGGCACAACGCCTTGCGACTTGCCGTTGGTGCCCTTGATGTGCGAGCCCAGAGCGCGCACGGGGGTCCAGTCATTGCCCAGGCCGCCGGCAAACTTGCTCAGCAGCGCGTTCTCTTTCAGCGCTTCGTAGATGCCGTCCAGATCGTCGGCCACGGTGGTCAGGTAGCAGCTGGACAGCTGCGAGCGACGGGTGCCGGAGTTGAACAGCGTCGGGGTGCTCGACATGAAGTCGAAGCTGGACAGCACTTCGTAGAACTCGATGGCGCGGGCTTCGCGGTCAATTTCGTTCAGTGCCAAGCCCATGGCCACGCGCATGAAGAAGGCTTGCGGCATTTCGATGCGCTTGTCATCGATGTGCTGGAAGTAGCGGTCATACAGGGTTTGCAGACCCAGGTAGTCGAACTGCAGATCGCGCTCGGCCTTCAGCGCCGCACCCAGGCGGGCCAGGTCGTACTGAGCCAGCTTCTCATCCAGCAACTCGGCGGCGACACCCTTCTTGATGTACTTGGGGAAGTACTCGGCATAGCGCTCTTGCATCTGCTCTTGGGTGATCTCGCCGCCCACCACTTCACGACGGATGGTGTGCAGCAGCAGACGTGCGGTGGCGCGGCTGTAGCCGGGATCCTTCTCGATCAAGGTACGAGCGGCCAAGATGGAGGCCTTGTAGACCTCGTCGATCGCCACGCCGTCATACAGATTGCGCTTGGTCTCGGCCAGCACCGGCTCCGGCTTCACATCGGCGCCAAGATTGGCACATGCCGACACGATCAGGCTTTGCAGATGCGCCAGATCCAGGGGCACGCGCTGGCCGTTGTCGATCACGGTCAAAGCTTGCTCGGCCACCGGGGTCTCGATCAAGCCTTGGCGCTGACGCTCTTGGAAACGGCGCTCGCGGTACAGCACATAAGCGCGCGCCACTTCGTGATGGCCACCGCGCATCAAGCCCAACTCCACCTGGTCTTGCACGTCTTCGATGTGGAAAGTACCGCCGCTGGGACGCGAACGCACCAAGGCACGCACCACGGCCTCGGTCAAGCCGTCGACCGTTTCACGAACGCTGGCCGACGCCGCACCGGTCGTGCCATGCACGGCCAAAAAGGCCTTCATCAAGGCGACCGCGATCTTGCTCGGCTCAAACGACACCACAGCGCCATTGCGACGCAGGATGTGATACGCCTGAAAAGCCGTTTGCAGGGCTGAACCGGTGTGAGCAGCGGCATGCTGGCTCGCGCCTTCGGCTCCGACATGGCCGGTTTGTGCGGCTGTGGCGACAGGGGTCTGCATAGAAATTTTTCCTCGTTGGGGCTCGGTGAAATCGGTTTCGATCGTCAAGTCGCCTGGCCCGGACATGGATCCAGACACGCGCGACTCAACATCGGCTCAACAATCATTCGGTTTTTTTGGGGGGCTGCGGCGGAGCCACATCGGGTGGCTCCGAGGCTGATTCCGGCGCAACGCCGAACCTGGGTTCGGGCGGGCAGAAGCAGCACTTTCAACAGAGACGAAGGATACCATGAAGCCCACTATATCTGGGGTCACCATGAGCCTCAAGCACTACAGATAGCGTATCTATCCCGTTGACGGCGGCAGATATTCAAGCTAGCGGGGGCCTTTTTAGCGCGCTAAAAACAGCGAAATTTCGGCATGAGGCGCGGCCAAGGCCTGTCGCCATCGGGGGCTCCAATGGCGAGCCCGCACCAGGCTTGGCGTGGCGAGCCAAATCGCCCGCTAGGCCGCACCAAACCTAGGCTCAATTGAGTTGAGTCAATTCGCCATCGCCGGGTCGCACGCGCCAGGCCTCAAGACTCGGTCGCACCAGATTCCGCGGCCACGACACCCAGCCGAGCCATCCGGTAACGGATCTGGCGCAAAGACAGCCCCAAGCTGGCCCCGGCCGCGGTTCGGTTGAAACGGTGCCGGGTCAATGCTCGCAACAAAATGTCGCGCTCGACCTCATCCAAATAAGCAGCCAGATCGCTCGGCAACTCGGCCTGCAAATCGAGACCACTTGGCTTCGTCGCAGGGGCGCCGAACGCGCCACCGGCGGACACCGCCGATGCCGCGGCGTCCGCCAATTCATCCGAGGCGTCTAGGCTGCCGAGTTGCGCGTCATCCAACATCGACTCCGGCAGCCCTAAGTCCGCCGCGTCAATCACCTCGCCACCAGACAAGGCCAGCGCGCGGTGCAACAGGTTTTCGAGCTCCCGCACATTGCCAGGAAAGGCATAGCGGGTCAGCTGCGCCAGGGCGGGCGCGGTCAAGCGCGGCACCGGCGACACACCAGCATCGGCGGCAATGCGCTCCAGCACCCGCTCGCTGATCAGCGCCACATCTTCGATGCGCTCGCGCAGGGGCGGTACCCGCAGCTGGATCACGTTCAGGCGGTAATACAAGTCCTGCCGAAAGCGCCCTGCCGTCACCTCGGCCCCGAGGTCCTTGTGCGTGGCGCTGAGAATACGCACATTGACCGCCGCCTCCACCACGGCGCCCACCGGACGCACCGACCGCTCCTGGATCGAGCGCAGCAATTTGCTTTGCATCGCCAATGGCAGGTCGCCAATCTCATCCAAGAACAAGGTGCCGCCATCGGCGGCCTGGAAGAAACCCTCGCGGTCTTCGTTGGCGCCGGTAAACGCACCTTTGCGATAGCCAAAGAATTCCGCCTCCAGCAGCTGCTCAGGAATCGCACCGCAGTTGACGGCCACAAAGCGCTGCTTGGCGCGCACGCCGCTGTCGTGAATGGCACGCGCCACCAACTCCTTGCCGGTGCCGGATTCGCCCTGCAACAACACGGGCGCCATGCTGCGCGAGACCTTCTCGATCAGCGCACGCAATTCCTGTATCGCCGCCGACTTGCCGGCCAGCCGTGCCAGGGCAGTCACGGGCGCTGCCGGCGGCGCCACTCCCACCGCCCGCGTCGCCGTGGGCTCACCACGCGGAGCACCGGGCGCGGGCTTGCTCAGATCCACCCGCGCTGTTGGGCGCTCGCCCGGCTTGCCGGCCGGCCCCTCCACCGGTTGCTGTTCCGACGCCTGCGCCGGCAACTGCGCCGGCACCACCGAGGGCACCGTCTGCGGCTGGCGCCCCAAGGCCGAGGCCACCACCTGACGGAACTGCCGCAGGTCAACCGGTTTGGTCAGATAGTCATAGGCACCGGCCTTCAAGGCCTCCACCGCGTTCTCGGCGGAGCCATAGGCGGTGATGACCAAGGTTTTTTCCTGACGGCCCTGCTCCTCCAACCAGCGCAGCAAATCCAGACCGCTGCCGTCGGGCAAGCGCATATCGGTGATCACGGCGCTGTAGCTGCGTCGCTGCAATCGACCCAAGGCATCGGCCACCGTGCCTGCGGTGTCGAGTTCATAGCCTTCGCGCAGCAGGGTCAGCTCGTACAAGGTACGCAAATCGGGCTCGTCATCGACGACCAGCAAACTGAAGGCCATGCCAGCTTGGGAAGGGTTGCTCATGGTGTGAGGCTCATCATTGCGGGTTGCAGGGCTGCGTATGGGGTGCGGCGAGGACTTCGGCGCTCGCCACCGGGCGCAAGCTCAGGCTGAATTCATTGCCGGGCCGGGCCGGATTGGGGCTGCGCCGATAGCTGATTTCGGCGCCATAGCGCGTGCACAGTTCGCGGCAAATATAGAGCCCCAGGCCCGAGCCCCGGCTACGGGTCGAGAAGAAGGGCTCGAACAAATGCCGCTCAACTTCCGGCGGAATTTCCGGCCCGGCATTGAAGACACTCAGGCGCACCCAGGGTTGATCGGCGCCGCCGCTTGTTTCCTGCTCGGTCTCCAGCAACACCTGCACCGATGCAGGGCCCGGCTCCGCATGACGCAGCGCGTTGTCCAGCAGATTGACCAGCACACGGCGCAGGTGTTCAGGGTCGAAGCTGACTTGCAAGGGCTGCATCGGCAAGGTGCAACTGAGCGGATCGGAAGGTCCCGGCGCCAACTGATTGGTGCGAGCCCAATCGAGGCAGACCTCGCTGACCAACTGGCTCGCGTCCACCGGCACCGGCGGCGTGACTACACCGGGCGCAACCTCCAATACATCATCAACAATGCGTTTGAGCCGCTGCACATTCGAGGCCACCATGCGCGTCAACTGCTGCGCCCGCGGCTCCACGACGTCTTCCGACAGCAGCGCATTGGCCTGATCAATCGCCGCCAGCGGGTTGCGGATCTCGTGCGCAATGCCGGCCGACACGCGCCCCATCGCGGCCAGCTTTTCTTGCCGATTGCGCGCCAACAGCAGCAGGCTGTCTTCGATGAACAGCACACACAAGTCCTCACCGGCCTGCGACTCGTGCTTGCGCGTGAATCGCATGCGCACGCGCAAGCTGCGTTGCAAGCCACTGTCGAACTGCAGGGCCAGGTCTTGCCCGCTCTCCGGCCAGGCCGCGCTGGCGAAGCCGCGCTCCACCGCCTGCACCAGCGGCCGCCAAGCCGCCACACCACGCAACTGGAAAGGCGCCGTGCGCACCAGTTGCTGATCGGTCAAGAGCCCGCGCGCCGCCGGATTGGCCGCGCGCACATGGCCGCGTCGGTCCACCACCAGCACGCCCTCTTGCATCTCGTCGATCACCAAACGGTTCAGCTGCGCCTGTTGGCGCGCAAACTCCATGCTGCCGCGCGCGGCCTTTTCTTCACGCGCCAAACGGCCGGCCAGTTCACTGGCCAAAAGGCTGATGACAAAAAAGCCGCTGCCCACCAGACCGGCCTGTGTCAACTGCAAACCGACGTTACGCCCCTCCAGCAAAGCCCAGGCGGCCACGCCCAACATCAGCAAGGCGGCCATCGCCGCGGTCGCCACCGCCACCAAGCGCGGCGTCAGCACACCGGCCATCAGCACCGGCATCACAAACAAGGCGCCGTAATTGACGCCGGCTTCGCGATCGAGCGCATGCAAGAGCCCGAACACGGTCAAGTCCACGCCGATGCTGCCCCACCACTGCGGACTGGAGATGCGCGACAAGGTCTGTGCCGATACGCCGCGCTGCAGGCGGGGCAACAACCACAGCGCCAGCGCATGCGCCGCATAGGCCAGGCACAACAAAATCGGCGCGAGCGGCGCCGAGGTCCCCAGCCAAGCCGCAATCAGTTGCGTCGCTACCAAGGCAACGCCCAACGCGGCCCGCGCCGCCAGAAAGGAGCGATGCAGCCGAGCAAAGGCATTGCCGCCCGCATCGACCAAGCGCCGCGGGGCATGGCGGAAGAAAAACTGGGAGTCCTGCGTTCCCGCTGCCTCGGCGGCAGCAGCGGCCTCGGCCGAGGCCTCCCCAATCTCGTCATTCAACTCGCCGCTCAGCGTCGACGGCCCGGCATCCGCACTCGGCTGCCCGGCCGCATCAGCTCCGGGGTCGGCGGCGCCGGCAAACCAGGGCTTGGCCGGTTCACTCATGGCTTGTGGCCATGCTCCGCGCCCTGTTGGGCGTGTTTGGCCTGTTGCACCTGCTCAAAAGCCGCCCGGTGAGCCGAACCGCAAAAGACGCCCCCCTGCCCGGGCAAGGCCTCGTCACGCGGCAGATGCAAGCCGCATTGCGCACAACTGACCATGCTTTGCGGCTGCGCCTCGGCCTGCTCCGGCCGGCGCGCCGATTCCCCCTTGGGCGCCGGCGGCCGGGCGCGTTTGACCCCCAACATAAAAAACAGCAGGGCCAGCAGCAGAATCAGCAACAAATACTTCATGAATTCCCTAAATTGGGGTCAGGTTCAATTTCAAAGCGGCCGCTGCAACACAACTTCCAACACAAAGCGCGAGCCGGCATAAGACAGCAGCAGCAGCAAGGCGCCAAAGTACAACCAACGCGTAGCCCTTTGGCCGCGCCAACCAAACACCCGTCGGCCGGTCAGCAAGCCCGACAACACCAGCCAGCCCAGCACCGCCAAGAGGTTTTTGTGATCCCAGCGCCACTGCGGCGTGAACCACCACCCCATCAGCAGGGCCAGCGACAAGACGGCCACACCCGCGCCGACAAATTGAAAGGTCAGACGCTCCAGACGCAGCAAAGGCATGCCGGTGACACCCAGGCTACCGAGTCCACCCACACCGCCCAAGCCACTGTGCCCGCTGCGCGAACGCAACAAACGCTCGGCCCGGCTCAACATGGCCGCATGCAGTACCGCCACGCCAAATAGACCATACGAGGCCAGACCCAACACCCAATGCAGAGGCGCCCAGGGAGACGCAGCCAGTGGCCGGCTTTCACCCGGGAAGGCCCAGGCCACAGCGACGGCCAGCGCCGCCAAGGCTGACAGGGCACGGCGCGCCGCCGGCAAAGGCAGGAGACGGCTTTCGACCAGATAGACGGCCAGGATCAACCAAGTTGTCATCGACAAGGCCGGCGCAAAGCCGAAACGCGCGCCCGCTTGCGCCAAGCCCAGCCCTGAGATATCCACCAACAAGGCCAACAAATGTGCGGCAAAGGCGATGGTCAACACGCCGCCGGCGAAGCGGCGAGGCTGGCCATCCTTAGGCTCTGCCGGAGCCGCTTCGGCACGCAAAGCGGCCCCTGCGTAGCTGACGATGGCCAACAGACTGAAGGCGCCCAGCAGCGTTTGGGCGGTCTCTGCGGTGACGAACGATAAAATCATCTTCACAGTGTACTTTTGCGCGCCGCTTCAAAGCCGGCGCCCCTCCCCCGATGGCTTCCAATCTGACCGACCGCCTGAGTCGCCTCGTGAAAACGATGCGCGGCCAAGCCCGCATCACCGAAAGCAATGTGCAGGAGATGCTGCGCGAGGTGCGCATGGCACTGCTGGAGGCCGACGTGGCCCTGCCCGTGGTGCGCGACTTCATCGCTCGCGTCAAAGACAAGGCCCTGGGCACCGAGGTGGTCGGCTCGCTCAACCCCGGCCAGGTGCTGGTGTCGATTGTTCAAAAAGAACTCGCCGCCACCATGGGCGAAGGCGTGTCGGACATCAATCTGGCCGCGCAGCCGCCCGCCGTGATCTTGATGGCCGGCCTGCAAGGTGCCGGTAAAACCACCACCACCGGCAAGCTGACCAAGCACCTGATCGAGAAGCGCAAGAAAAAGGTGCTGACGGTCTCGGCCGACGTCTACCGCCCGGCCGCGATTGAGCAGTTGAAAACCGTAACTGGCCAAGCCGGCGGCGAATGGTTCCCGTCGGAGCCGAACCAGAAGCCACGCGACATCGCACTGGCCGCCATCGATTACGCCAAAAAGCATTACTTCGATGTGCTGCTGGTCGACACGGCCGGCCGCTTGGCCATCGACGAAGCCTTGATGGCCGAGATTCGCGAACTGCATGGCATCTTGAACCCGGTCGAAACCCTGTTCGTGGTGGACGCCATGCAGGGCCAGGACGCGATCAACACCGCCAAGGCCTTCAAGGAAGCCCTGCCGCTGACCGGCGTGGTGCTGACCAAGTTGGACGGCGATTCGCGCGGCGGTGCGGCCCTGTCGGTGCGTCAAATCACCGGCGCGCCGATCAAGTTCGCCGGCGTGTCAGAAAAGATCGACGGCCTGGAGGTCTTTGACGCCGAGCGTCACGCCGGCCGCGTGCTGGGCATGGGTGACATCGTCGCCCTGGTGGAAGAAGTCACCAAGGGCGTGGACGTCGCGGCAGCCCAAAAGCTGGCCGAGAAACTCAAAACCGGCAGCGGCTTCGATCTGAATGACTTCCTCGCACAGATTTCGCAGATGAAGAAGATGGGCGGGCTCTCCGGCCTGATGGATAAGCTGCCCACGCAGATGACCGCCAAGGCCGGCCCGCAAGACATGGACCGGGCCGAGCGCGATATGAAGCGCATGGAAGGCATCTTGAACGCAATGACGGCCAAGGAGCGCCGCCAGCCCAATCTGCTGATGGACGGCAAGAGCAAGGCCAGTCGCAAACGCCGCATCGCCACAGGCGCCGGCGTGCAAATCCAAGACGTCAACCGCCTGCTGACTCAGTTCGACCAGATGCAAAGCATGATGAAGAAGATGAGCGGCGGCGGCATGATGAAGATGATGAAAAAGCTCGGCGGCATGAAGGGCATGAAAGGCATGATGCCGGGCATGTGAAGCGCCGAGGCTCG
>NZ_JBBHJX010000026.1:0-43520 GCF_037482915.1 Paucibacter hankyongi | reverse complement strand
GACATGAAAAAAGCCCCTGGTGTCAGACCCAGGGGCTTTGTTTTTTGCGACCGGACTAGGCTTGAGGCCAAGCCGGTCGAAGTGCTTGATCAGGCCGTGGTCAGCGCCTTGCGCATCTTCTTCATAGCGGCCACTTCGATCTGGCGAATCCGCTCGGCGCTGACGCCGTACTCGGCCGCCAATTCATGCAGCGTCATGCCACCGCTGGAGTCATCGTTGACCTTCAGCCAGCGTTCCTCAACGATGCGGCGGCTACGTTCGTCCAGCGCTTCCAGCGCGCGGGTGATGCCGTCGCCGGCCAGCGTGTCACGTGCTTGCGCTTCCAAAACGCGAGTTGGCTCCTGGGTTTCATCGGCCAGGTAAGCGATGGGGGCGTAGCTCTCGCCGTCGTCGTCGGTTTGCGGCTCCAGGGCCACGTCACCGCCTGACATGCGGGTTTCCATCTCCAGCACTTCTTCGCGCTTGACGTTGAGTTCCTTGGCCACGTGGTCCAGCTGAGCTTCGCTCAGGCTGTTGCGGTGGCTCATATCGTCACTCATGTCTTCCTTCATGCTGTGCTTCATCGAGCGCAGATTGAAGAACAGCTTGCGCTGAGCCTTGGTCGTGGCGACCTTGACCATGCGCCAGTTGCGCAAGACGTACTCGTGAATCTCGGCCTTGATCCAGTGCATGGCGTAGCTGACCAAGCGCACGCCCTGATCCGGGTCATAGCGCTTGACGGCCTTCATCAGGCCGACATTGCCTTCTTGGATCAGGTCGCCCTGGGGCAGGCCGTAACCCATGTATTGGCGCGAAATCGACACGACCAGACGCAGGTGCGACAGCACCAGCTTTCCGGCGGCCTCCACATCGCCATGGTCACGCAACTTACGTGCGGCTGCACTTTCCTCTTCGGGGGTCAGCAGCGGCAGACGGTTGATGGCAGAGATGTATGCATCCAGATTGCCCAAAGAAGGCACCAGCGACCAAGGGTCACGCACCGTCAAAGCAGTAGGGGTGGACATCGTCATCATCCTTTTTCAAGAAGCAAACCTTTCGGTTCGACAGCATCAATATTAGCACTCATGAATGATGAGTGCTAATCGTCAGGGGTCTTTGGGGTTGGCCTTTAATTTAAAGGCTTAAACCGAGTGCGACTACTAACTTGCTCGGCAGAGCGAGCGCGCGACTCAGTCCATCAGGCCAAAATCGGGGCTGGCGACCATGGCTTCGATATCGAGCAGGATCAACATGCGCTCACCGATCTTGCCCAGGCCCGTGATGAAGCGCGCATCCAGCGCGGCGGCCACTTCGGGGCGCGGTTTGATCTGGTCGGTGGTCAACTCCAGCACATCCGACACCGCATCCACCACCACGCCGACAACGCGTTGGCACACATTCAGCACGATGACGACGGTGAAGGCGTTGTACTCGCCGGACTGACCGAGGCGCAGGCGCAGATCAACGATCGGCACGATGACGCCGCGCAGATTGACCACACCCTTGACGAAGGCCGGCGCATTGGCCACGCGGGTGGGCGCCTCATAGGAGCGAATCTCCTGCACGCGCAGGATGTCGAGGCCGTATTCCTCTTCGCCGACATGAAAGGTCAGGAATTGCTTCGCATCGGGTCGCGCCTGCTCGGAGGCCAATGCGACACGTGAACCTTGGGCGGAAACCAGTTCGTTGGAACTCATGATGGGATTCGGGGTGAACGCGGAACAGTTGAATTGAACCCTATTCTGCACGTTCCAGCGGTCCTGCATCGCTGGATCTGGTGGGCGCGGCCTTGTCTTTTTTCGGCCTGTCGCCCTCAGCGGCGATGCCGGGCGTGCGCAAAGTGCAAGGCCCCACCCGAACCGAGTCGAGTGGGGCCTTGGCTTTATTGACGGCGGGCTGGGCCCGCACTGCGATCAATCAAACATTGAACAAGAAATTCAGCACGTCACCGTCCTTGACCACGTATTCCTTGCCTTCGGCGCGCATCTTGCCGGCATCCTTGGCGCCTTGCTCACCCTTGTAAGTGATGAAGTCTTCATAGGCGATGGTCTGGGCGCGGATGTAGCCGCGTTCAAAGTCGGTGTGGATCACGCCGGCCGCTTGCGGGCCGGTGTCGCCCTTGTGGATGGTCCAAGCGCGCACTTCCTTCACGCCGGCAGTGAAGTAGGTCTGCAGGCCCAGCAGGCTGAAGCCGGCGCGGATCAGGCGGTTCAGTCCCGGCTCGTCCTGGCCCATCTCGGCCAGGAACATGGCGCGGTCTTCATCGCTCATTTCCGACAGCTCGGCTTCGGTCTTGGCGCAGATGGCCACCACCGGGCCGTTTTGGGCGGCGGCGTATTCCTTCAGGCGGTCCAGGAAGGGGTTGTTCTCGAAACCATCTTCGGCCACGTTGGCCACGAACATGGCCGGCTTGGCGGTGATCAGGCACAGGGGCTTGAGCAAGACCAGCTCTTCCTTGCTGAAGTCGATGGTGCGCACCGGCTTGGCTTCGTTGAGAGCAGCTTCGCACTTCTCCAGCACCTTGACCAGGGCGATGGCTTCCTTGTCGCCGGCGCGCGCCACCTTGTTGTAGCGGTGCAGGCTCTTTTCCACCGTGCCCATATCGGCCAGGCAGAGTTCGGTCTGGATCACTTCGATGTCGGAGATCGGGTCGACCTTGCCGTTGACGTGCACCACATTGCCGTCTTCAAAGCAGCGCACCACATTGACGATGGCGTCGGTCTCGCGGATGTGCGAGAGGAACTTATTGCCCAGGCCTTCGCCCTTGGAGGCGCCAGCCACCAGGCCGGCGATGTCGACGAACTCGACCACGGCGGGCAGGATGCGCTCGGGCTTGACGATCTCGGCCAGCGCTTGCAGGCGCGGGTCAGGCAGTTCCACGACGCCGACATTGGGCTCGATGGTGCAGAAGGGATAGTTTTCGGCGGCGATGCCCGCCTTGGTCAGCGCATTGAAGAGGGTGGACTTGCCGACGTTGGGCAGGCCAACGATGCCGCATTTGAGGCTCATGAATGACTTTCTGGGTGGGGCGCCGGTCGCGTATGCGGGGCAAAGCCGGCATTTTAGTCGTTCGCCGGCCTTGCGCGCCGCGGGGTCTGTGGCGCCTGCCTACAATGCCGCCATGCAAAGCTATGAGGTCTTGATTCGTGGGAGCGGCTGCGTCGGGCGCAGTCTGGCCCTGGCCCTGGGTGCGCAAGGCCTGCGTGTGGCCATGTTGGGCAGCGTCGAAGCCAGCCCCTCGCAGCGCGAGGACGTGCGCAGCTACGCCCTGAATGCCGCCTCGGTGCGTCTGTTGCGTGAACTGAAGGTTTGGGATGCCTTGCCCGCCGATGCGATCAGCCCGGTCTATGACATGAAGGTGCGCGGCGACCAGGGCGGTGCGACGCTGGAGTTTTCGGCCTGGCAACAGGGTGTGGCCGAATTGGCCTTCATCGTCGATGCCGGCGCCTTGGAGCAGCAATTGGCGCAGGCCTTGCGTTATGCGCCGCATGTGCAGGTGGTGGATGCGCCGGTGCCGGCCGATCTGGTGGCTCTTTGTGAAGGACGCGACTCCGCGCACAGGGCCGAGTTGGGCGTGCGCTTCGAGAGCCACAGCTATGGGCAACGCGGCATCGCGGCGCGATTGGTCTCGGACTCCCCGCATCAAGGCGTGGCCCACCAATGGTTCCGTTCGCCCGATGTGTTGGCCTTGCTGCCGATTGCCAAGCCGCAGCCGGGTGCTTCGTTCGGCCTGGTCTGGTCGGCGCCCGAAGCGCAGGCGGCCGATCTGTTGGCGAAGTCCGAAGAAGAGTTTGAGGCGGCGCTGAATGCCGCCACCGGCGGCGAGGCCGGACGCCTGCGTTTGGCCAGTGCGCGCTCCTCCTGGCCTTTGGCGCTGGCGCGTGCGCAGGCGGTCTCCGGGCCCGGCTGGGTGCTGCTCGGCGATGCCGCTCACTTGGTGCATCCGCTCGCCGGTCAGGGCTTGAACCTAGGGCTGGCCGATGTGGCCGCACTCGCCGGGGTCTTGGCGGCCAAGGAGGCCTGGCGGCCACTCGGCGACGAGCGCCTATTGCGCCGTTTTGCACGCGCCCGCTTGGCGCCCAACTGGGCCATGGGTGAATTGACCGATGGCCTGCTGAAGGTGTTTGCCAGCGACAAACCGGCCCTGCGCGAATTGCGCAACCGTGGCTTGACCGCTTTGAATTCTGTCCCTCCCTTGAAGCGCTGGCTGACGGCGCGCGCCCTGGGCTCCTGATCCATTCCGACCTAGATGACGATGTTGAATCTGAAGACTTTGACGATGAATGCCGGCGCTGCCGCGGCGGCTCTCCTTGCTCTCACGCTGCCCTTGTCGACGCAAGCCAATGAGGCCGTGATCCGCAAGTCCCTGACCGAAAAATTGACCGGCCTGCCCAAGATCGAGGAGGTTCGTCCGAGCCCGATGGCGGGCCTGTGGGAAGTGCGCATTGGCAACGAGATCCGCTATACCGACCCGACCGGCAGCTATCTGGTTGAGGGCGAGTTGATCGACCTGCGTACCCGCCGCAACCTGACCGAGGAGCGGGTCGCCAAACTGTTGACCATTGATTTCGCGGCGCTGCCCTTGAAGGACGCGGTGGTCTGGAAAAGCGGCAATGGCAAGCGCAAGATCGCCGTCTTTGCCGACCCCAACTGCGGCTACTGCAAGCGATTTGAGCGTTCGCTGCAGGACATGAAGGACCTGACGGTCTACACCTTTCTGATTCCAATCTTGGGCGGCGACTCTCCCGACAAATCGCGCGCCATCTGGTGCGCCAAGGATTCAAGCTCGGCCTGGCAGAGCTGGATGTTGGAAGGCAAGGCGCCGCTCAAACCGATGGGCGCATGCGACGACGCTGCCATCGAGCGCAATCTGGCCCTGTCGCGGCGCCACCATATCAACGGCACGCCGGCCATCATTTTTGAAGACGGCAGCCGTGCCCCGGGTGCGCTCAGCGCTGACCAATTGGAAAAGCGTTTGCAAAGCGTGGGCAAGAGCTGATGTGCCGAGGGTTTGGTGCGCTAGGTACGCCTTGCCATCGCCAGCCCTTGGTGCTTTTGCTGACTGATGATTCACCCGTACCGTCCTACCCTGAACCGCTTCGGAGTTCCCCCGCATGCCTGCTGATGCCAGCACCCCACCTTCGCCGATGATGGCCGTCCTGCCGCAAGCCCAACGCTTGGGTTTGTTGGGGCTGTTGCCCTTTGTGTTCGGCGCCATGCTGGTCTGGCTGGTCGGGGGGCGCAATGTGGAGGCGCACGCCTGGATCAGCTTTGCCTTGTCGGCCTATGCGGCCTTGATCATCTCCTTCCTGGGTGGCATTTATTGGGGCCTGGGTTTTCGCCAGAGCGAGCCCAGCCTGCAGCCTTTTGTCTGGGGCATCATGCCGCCGCTGGGCGCGTGGATCGCGCTGGTGATGCCGGCTTATGCGGGCCTGGTGTTGCATGGCGTGATGCTGGTGGTTTGCTATTTGGTCGACCGCCGGCTTTACCCCGCCTTGGGTGCTTCGGCCTGGTTAACGCTGCGTTTCCGCCTCAGCGCCGGCGCGGCACTGTGCTGCTTCCTCGGCGCAGCGGGCAGTTGATTTGGCGATTCAGCAAGGGCAGCACATGAATGGCATCAGCTATCAGATCGATCTGGATGAACCCTCCAGCCATGTCTTTCAAGTCACCCTGACGATACCGGCGCCGGCGGCGCAGCAGCGTGTCAGCCTGCCGGCCTGGATTCCCGGTAGCTATTTGCTGCGCGAGTTCTCGCGCCATCTCAGTGGCTTGCGCGCCTCGCAGGGCAGTCGCGAACTGGCGCTTGAACAGATCGACAAGGCGACCTGGCAGATCGCCTGCAAAGGTGCCTCGGCCCTGGTGCTCTGCTACCGGGTCTATGCCTTTGACAACTCGGTGCGCGCCGCTTTTTTGGATGCCCATCGAGGCTTCTTCAATGGCACCAGCCTGTGCCTGCGTGTGCATGGGCGAGAGCAGCAAACACACCGACTGAGCTTTGGCCGCCTGCCGGATGACTGGCGCATTGCCAGTGCCATGCCGCGCCAAGACGCGCAGGGGCAAAGCGTCTTCCACGCCGCCTCCTACGAGGAGTTGGTGGACCACCCGTTTGAGCTGGGCACTTTCTGGCAAGGCCGTTTCGAGGCCGGCGGTGTCGAGCATCAGATGGTGGTCAGTGGCGCCTTGCCGGTCTTTGATGGCGAACGCTTGCTGCACGATGCGCAACGCATCTGCGAGGCCCAGATCGCCTTTTGGCACGGCCCGGCCAATAAGCGCCGCAGCGCCCCGCCGTTCACCGGCTACACCTTCATGCTGAACGCGGTGGACGAGGGCTATGGTGGCCTGGAGCACCTGGCCAGCACGGCGCTGATCGCGCCTCGCCGTGACCTGCCGCGTGTTGGGCAGACCGAAGCGTCGGACGGTTATGTGCGCCTGCTGGGCTTGATCAGCCACGAGTACTTCCACACCTGGAACGTCAAGCGACTCAAGCCCGCAGACTTTGCGAGCCTGGACTTCACGCAGGAGAACTACACCGAACTGCTGTGGTTCTTCGAGGGCTTTACCTCCTACTACGACGACTTGATGCTGGTGCGGGCCGGCCTGATCGACGAGGCGCGCTACCTGAAGCTGCTGACCAGTACCGTCAACGGTGTTTTGGCCACGCCGGGCCGCAAGGTGCAAAGCCTGGCGCAATCGAGTTTTGATGCCTGGGTCAAGTATTACCGGCCGGACGAAAACAGCCCCAACAGCACGATCAGCTATTACGGCAAGGGGGCTTTGCTGGCCCTGGCCTTGGATCTGAGCTTGCGCTGCCAAGGTGATCCTCAGCACAAGCTGGACGATTTGATGCGCGCGCTGTGGCAACACAGCCATGCCGGTCTGTCCACTGGGGCACGCGGCGCCATCAGCGAGGCCGATGTGTTGCACCTGATCACCGAATTGGGCGGCGAAGGCCTGGCGCAGGAGTTCCGCCAATGGGTGCATGGCTTGGCCGATTTGCCCCTGGCCAATCTGCTGGAAAAAGCCGGCGTGCAATTGCGCAGCGACAAGGCCACATTGGCACAGCGCCTGGGCTTGCGTGTCAATGAGGCGGGTGGGGCGGTGGTGGTCAAGCATGTCTTGGCCGATTCGGCCGCGCAGGCCGGGGGCCTGTGTGCCGGCGACGAATTGCTCGCCTGCAATGGCTGGCGTTTGCGCCGCATCGAGGACGCCGCGCTCACCTTGAGCGCCGACCAAGCCGGTTTGAAGTTTCTGCTGAGTCGGGACCAGCGCCTGTTTGAGATGACGGTGGATCTGCCGGGCTCGCGTGTGGCCGGCTCAAGCGGCGCCGAGCCCTTGCTGCTGAGCCTGGCCGAGAAGGCGCCGGCGCGTGTGGCCAGCCTGCGCAAGGCATGGCTGAGCGGCTGAAGCGAGGCCGCGCCGGGCCCAGTGGCTGGGCTTGGCTGGTCTTGCTGGTGCCGGTGCTGGGCTTGCATCTGTGGCTGCTGCTCCGCTTGCAAGACTTGCAGCAGGATTGGGCCGAGATGGACAGCGCGATGCCCGCGCGCATGACGGTGGCTTTTGTGCGGGCGCTGCAGCCGGTAGCCGATGCGGCAGCAGCCGCGGCGGTGAAGCGGCCTCAGGCCAAGCCGGCTCCGAAACCAAAGTCAACGCTGACGCCGGGACCCATAGTCAATGAGTCGGCAGCGTCCTCGCCCGCTGAAGCCGTCGAGGTGCCCGAGCCGGAGCCAGCCAAGTTGGCGCCAGACGCTGGCCAAGTGCCGCTGAATGACGGGTCAACTCCACCTGCTCAGCCGGTCGAGCCGCCGGCTGAGCCCCCAGCACCCGAAGCGCCGCAGGCTTTTGAGCCCGGCCCGGAATGGCCGCCTTCGACACGGCTGAGTTACCAACTAACGGGCAATTACCGCGGTGCCATCTACGGCAGCGCCCAGGTCGAGTGGTTGCGTCAAGGTTCGCACTACCAAATGCATATGGACGTGGCGGTAGGCCCCAGCTTTGCGCCCTTGATTTCGCGGCGCATGAGCAGTGATGGTCAGCTGACGGCGGCCGGCATTGCGCCGCAGCGCTATGACGAAGACACGCGGGTCTTGTTCTCGGCGCGACGCCGCTCCACGCTGATGTTCGGCCCGCAAACCGTCACCTTGGCGAATGGCCGCAGCGAAGCCTCGGTGCCGGGCACCCAAGATGCGGCCAGTCAGTTCGTGCAACTGACCTGGTTGTTTTTGACCGGGCGTGAATCGATGCAGGCCGGCAAGCTCTTGGATTTGCCGCTGGCCCTGCCGGGGCGGCAGTACCGCTGGCGCTATGAGGTGCTGGGGGAGGAGATATTGCAGACGCCGATGGGCGCCTTGACGGCCTGGCATTTGGCACCGCGCAGCCTGGCCAGCGGCGGCGACTTGAGTTCCGAGGTGTGGTTGGCACCCAGCTTGCAGTACCTGCCGGTACGCCTGCGCATCCGCCAAGACGACAGGAATTATGTGGACCTGCTGCTTGAATCGGCTCCACTGCAGGAGGCCGCGGCAGCGGCTGCATCATCACCCGCATCACTCGCTTCGGCGCCGCGCCCCAGCCGCGCCTCTATAGTTGCGCCACAAGTTTCAGACAAGGAGAACCCATGAGCTACGAATGCATCATCACCGCCGTGCATGGCAGCGGTGCGCGCCGCACCGGCCTGATTACCCTGAACCGCCCCAAGCAACTGAATGCCTTGAACGATCAGCTGATGGACGAGATGGGCCAGGCCCTGCTGGCCTTTGACGCCGATGACAGCATTGGCTGCATCGTCTTGACCGGCTCCGAGCGCGCCTTTGCGGCCGGTGCCGACATTCCGACAATGGCTCCGCACAATTTCATGAGCGCCTTCAAGAGCGGCCTGATCTCGAAGAATTGGGAAACCATTCTTCAGGTGCGCAAGCCGGTGATTGCGGCAGTGGCCGGTTTTGCCCTCGGGGGTGGCTGCGAGCTGGCGATGATGTGCGACTTCATCATCGCGGCCGACACCGCCAAGTTCGGTCAACCCGAGGTCAAACTGGGCATCATCCCCGGCGCCGGTGGCACCCAGCGTCTGCCGCGTGCGGTGGGCAAGAGCAAGGCCATGGACTTGCTGCTGACTGCCCGCATGATGGATGCGGCCGAAGCGGAGCGTGGTGGCTTGGTGTCGCGTGTGGTCGCGGCCGATCAACTGATGGCGGAGGCACTGGCTGCGGCCGAGACCATCAATGGCTTCAGTGGCCCCTCGGTGATGCTGATCAAGGAATTGGTCAATCTGGCCTATCAAGGCCCGCTGACGGATGGCGTCAATGTGGAGCGCCGCTACTTCCATGCGCTCTTCGGTACCGAAGACCAGCGCGAAGGCATGGACGCCTTCATCAACAAGCGCAAGCCGGAGTTCCAGCAGCGCTGAAGCCGCCCAACTCTGTGTGCAGGCCATGACGCAAGTCATGGGATGAACGGCCCGCCGGCTTGCCTGCGGGCCGTCATTGTTTCTGTTTCGTCAATGCAGAGTTCTCGTGAGCCTAGTGTTTTCCCTCGGTGCGAATCCCTACAGTTGCGGTCATGGACTTCCGGCATGTTGCCGAAGCCAACAAGCCGAAGTCGGGCCGAGCCTGACCTCATCGACACCGTAGATAGGATTTCAGCCGATCATGAACAAGCTCTCTTTCACAATCTCCGCAGCCTTGATGTCGCTCACGCTGGGTACTTCGGCCATGGCTCAGGCAGCCGATGCCGGCAAGACCCGCGCCGAGGTCATTGCCGAACTGGAGCAGGCTCGCGCCAGCGGCGACTTGGCCCGCAGCCATGCCGAGGTGGGCGTGGGCGGCTATCAGGCGCCCAATCTGCCGCGTCAGGCCTTGCCGAGCGTGGCCGTCAAGGCGCCGGCGGCCGCCGTGCCTGCCAAGCCCGCTGCGGCGGTCGCTGCAGAAGGCAAGACGCGTGCTGAAGTGCTGGCCGAGCTGGCCCGGGCTCGCGCCAGCGGTGAACTGGAGGCCCTGCACAGCGAGGGCGGGCCGGGCTACTTCCCGGCGCCGGTCGGCCGCATCAATGGCGCGCCGGTGCTGGCCGGCCAGCCACGCAGCGGCAACTGATACGGCTCACCGCCGCTGATGGCGGTGATGGATGAAAAAAAGGGCGACTCAAATGAGTCGCCCTTTTCGCGTGGCCAATGGTCTATCAGGCTTCGCGGCGCAAAGCCGGGAACAGAATAACGTCGCGGATCGATGGGCTGTCGGTGATCAGCATCATCAGGCGGTCGATACCGATGCCGCAGCCGCCAGTCGGAGGCATGCCGTATTCCAGGGCGCGGATGAAATCGGCGTCATAGAACATCGCCTCTTCGTCGCCGGCGTCCTTGTTGGCCACCTGGGACTGGAAGCGAGCGGCCTGGTCTTCAGCGTCGTTCAACTCCGAGAAACCGTTGGCGTATTCGCGGCCGGTGATAAAGAGCTCGAAGCGCTCGGTGATCTTGGGGTTGCTGTCCGAGGCGCGGGCCAGCGGCGAGACCTCGACGGGATAGTCGATGATGAAGGTCGGCTGCCAGAGCTTTTCTTCCACCACGGCTTCGAACATGCCGAACTGCAACTCGGCCAGCGTCCAGTGCTTGGGCGCCTCTTCGCCCAGGTCCTTCAACTTGGCGCGCAGCAGTTCGGCGTCGTCGGCCTGGGCTTCGCTCAGGCCGGCATGGGCCACCAGCGACTGGCGCACCGACAGACGGGCGAAGGGCTCGTCCAGATGCACCTCTTTGCCGGCGTAGCTGACGCGGGCATTGCCGGTTGCGGCACGAGCGGCATGGCGCAGCACTTCCTCGGTGAAGTCCATCAGATCATGGTGCGTCCAGTAGGCCGCATAGAACTCCATCATCGTGAATTCGGGGTTGTGCCGAACCGAGATACCTTCATTGCGGAAGTTGCGGTTGATCTCGAACACGCGCTCAAAACCGCCCACGATCAGGCGCTTCAGGTAGAGCTCGGGCGCGATGCGCAGGTACATCTCCTGGTCCAGCGCATTGTGGTGGGTGATGAAGGGCTTGGCGTTGGCACCACCCGGGATCGGGTGCAGCATCGGCGTTTCCACTTCCAGGAAGCTGTGCTCCACCATGAAGCTGCGGATCGAGGACACGGCCTTGGAGCGAGCCACAAAGCGGGCGCGGGCGTGTTCGTCGGTGATCAGGTCGACATAACGCTGGCGGTACTTTTGTTCCTGGTCGGCCATGCCATGGAACTTGTCGGGCAGCGGGCGCAGGCTCTTGGTCAAGAGGCGCAGATTGCTGACCCGTACCGACAGCTCGCCGGTCTTGGTCTTGAACAGCTGGCCTTCGGCACCGACGATGTCGCCCAGGTCCATGTGCTTGAAGGCGTCGTAGCTTTCCTCGCCGACACCGTCCTTGGTGACGAAGAGCTGGATGCGGCCGGTGGCGTCCTGCAGGGTGCCAAACGAGGCCTTGCCCATCACGCGCTTGAGCATCAGGCGGCCCGCCACCGAGACGGCCACGGCCTGCGGCTCCAGCGTCTCGTTGTCCAGATCCCCATAGCGCTGCGTCAGCGGCAGGGCGCGGTGCTGGGGTTTGAAATCGTTGGGGAAGGGAACGGCGGTCTTGGCGCGCAAGGCGGCCAGTTTCTCGCGGCGTTCGGTGATCAGCTGGTTCTCGTCGACGGCGACGGGACTGTGGTGCGGGGCGGCGGGGGTGTGCTGGGTCATCATCAACTCATTGAATTTGCTGTGATTTTAGGCGCAGTGGCGCACCCGATCGGGTGCGGCTCTTAGAATCTGCGCTCTGAATCCCGGCCGGGATCTCTTTTTTTGCCCCCATGAGCCCGAACAATCCCCTGTTGGATCGCCCCGTCCGCTTTGCCTTGGTCGGTTGCGGTCGCATTGCCAAGAACCATATCGAAGCCATCCAGGCCCATGCCGGTCGCGCTGAATTGGTGGCGGTCTGCGACACCAAGCCCGAGCATCTGGCCGCCGCCGTGGCTTTGACGGGCGCAACCGGCTATGCCTCTTTGGACGCTTTATTGGCCGGCCACAGCGCCCCCGATGTGGTGGTTTTGGCCACGCCCAGCGGCTTGCATCCGCAGCAGGCGATTCAGGTCGCTCAGGCCGGCTTGCATGTGCTGAGCGAAAAACCCATGGCCACCAAGTTCGAAGAAGGCATGGCCATGGTGCGCGCCTGTCGCGATGCCGGGGTCAAACTCTTTGTGGTCAAGCAAAACCGCTTGAACGCCACGGTGCAGCAGGTCAAACAGGCGATTGATCAGGGGCGCTTTGGCCGCATTTTCCTCAGCACCGTCAATGTGTTCTGGACCCGCCCGCAGAGCTACTACGACGCTGCCCCTTGGCGCGGCCGTTGGGATCTGGACGGCGGCGCCTTCATGAACCAAGCCAGCCATTACGTCGATCTGCTTGATTGGCTGGTCGGCCCGGTGGACAGCGTTCATGCCTACACCGCCACGCTGGACCGTGACATCGAAGCCGAAGACACCGGCGTGATGAGCGTGCGTCTGCGCCACGGCGGCCTGGGGTCCATCAACGTGACCATGTTGACCTATCCGCAGAATCTGGAAGGCTCCATCACCATCCTGGGCGAAAAAGGCACGGTCAAGATCGGCGGCACGGCGGTCAACAAGATCGAGCATTGGCAGTTCGCTGACAGCCGCCCCGAGGACGCGGCCGCGCAGGCCGCCAGTTATGAATTGGGGCAGGGCGGTGGCAGTGTCTATGGATTCGGCCACCCGCTCTACTACGACAACGTCATCAAGACCTTGCGCGGCGAAGCCAATGCCGAGGTCGATGGCTACGAAGGCCTGCGCTCGCTTGAAATTCTGATCGCGGCCTATCGCAGCGCTCGTGATGGCCAGCGCGTTGGCCTGCCCCTGGTGTTTTGAGCATGAGCTACTGGAAACACGACTCCGCTATCGTCGACGAAGGCGCGCAGCTGGGCGAGGGCACCAAAGTCTGGCACTTCGCTCATATCAGCCCGGGTGCCCGCATCGGTGAGCGCTGCGCTTTCGGCCAAGGCGTCTATGTAGGCAATGATGTTCACATCGGCCACAACGTGCGGGTGCAGAACAATGTCTCGGTCTACGACGCGGTGACGCTGGAGGACGATGTGTTTTGCGGCCCCAGCATGGTGTTCACCAATGTCTACAACCCTCGCGCCGCCGTGGCGCGCAAGAACGAATATCGGCGCACGCTGGTGAAGCAGGGCGCTACGCTGGGTGCCAACTGCACCATCGTGTGTGGTCACACGATCGGACGTTATGCCTTTGTCGGCGCTGGCGCGGTGGTGCAAAAGGACCTGCCGGACTTTGCTTTGGTGGTGGGCGTGCCGGCGCGTCAAATCGGCTGGATGAGCCGCTTCGGCGAACGACTGCCTTTGCCTTTGAAGGGCGAAGCTGAGGCCACCTGCCCGCATACCGGCGACGTCTATCGCCTCAGCGGTGATCGCCTTGTACTGATCTCGGAAGGAAAGCTCGCGTGAGCGTCAACAGCCCCCAGAACCTGCCCTTCATCGATTTGAAAGCCCAGTACGCCGCACTCAAGTCCGAGATCGATGCGCGTATCCAGCGGGTGCTGGACCATGGTCAATACATCATGGGCCCCGAGGTCAAGGAGTTGGAGACCGCGTTGGCCGCCTATGTCGGCGTCAAGCATTGCATCACCGTCTCCAGTGGCACGGAGGCGCTCTTGATCGCGCTGATGGCTTTGGATCTGAAACCTGGCGATGAAGTCATCACCACGCCCTTTACCTTTGCCGCCACGGCCGAGGTGATTGTTTTGCTGGGCGGTGTGCCGGTGTTTGTGGACATCGAGCCCGACACCTGCAATATCGACGCGCGCCTGATCGAAGCCGCCATCACGCCGCGCACCCGCGCCATCATGCCGGTCAGCCTCTACGGCCAGGTGTGCGATATCGACGAGATCAACGCGATTGCAGCGCGTCATGGCGGCATTCCGGTGATCGAGGATGCAGCGCAGAGCTTTGGTGCCACGTACAAGGGCAAGAAGAGCTGTGGCTTGAGCACCTTTGGCGCGACCAGTTTCTTCCCTAGCAAGCCGCTGGGTTGCTACGGCGACGGCGGCGCTTTGTTCACCGATGACGATGGCTTGGCGCAGGCGGCGCGTGAGATTCGCGTGCACGGCCAGAGTCAGCGTTACACGCACACGCGACTGGGCGTGGGCGGGCGCATGGACACGCTGCAATGCGCCGTGGTCTTGGCCAAGCTGCCCCGTTTCGACTGGGAACTGGAGCAGCGCCTGCGATTGGGTGCGCGATATCAAGCGGCCTTGGCCGAATTGCCCGTGCAAAGCTTGGCCGTGCGCGAGGATCGCAATTGCGTTTGGGCGCAGTTCACCTTGCAAGTGGACGACAGGCCGGCGCTGCAAGCGGCATTGACGGCCGCAGGCATTCCGACTGCCATTCATTACCCCAAACCGATGCATCAACAGCCGGCTTATGCCCGGTTCGGCCAAGGCGGCAGCTTCCCCAATGCCGAGCGCGCCGCGCAGCGTGTGATCAGCCTGCCCATGAGCCCCGACCTCAGCGAAGCGCAGCAAGACCAGGTGCTGGCCGCCTTGCGCTCGGCGCTGGTTTGAGATGGCTTGGGTGCGCGTCACTGAATGAAAAGTAGCGGCCTGCTGCGTTCCACGCTCACTCTGTTGGCGGGCAGCGCCTTGGCGCAACTGCTGCCTTTGTTGCTTGGCCCTTGGCTGACACGTATTTACACGCCGACCGAGTTTGGCCAGTTTGGGTTCTTGTGGGCCCTGGCCAGCAATCTGGCGGTGGTTGCTTGCGCCCGCTATGAATTCGCGCTGCCGATGGAAATGGAGGATTCAGCCGCTGCCGTGTTGCTGGCTCTGTGTGCGCGCGTCTTGCTGTGTGTGGTTTTGTTAGCGGGCCTCGTGGGCTTGCTCCTTTGGCGCTGGCAAGACCTGGCCCTGGCCTGGGGGCTGCCACTGGCCGTCTTGGCTGCTGCCTTGACGCAAGCCCTGACCCTGTGGGCGACCCGGGCGCAGCGTTTTCAAGCCTTGGCCCTGGCGCGGGTGGCGCAGTATGGTGGAGGTGCCTTGCTGCAGTTGCTCTTGGGCCTGGCGGGCGCGGGCGTCGCTGGGCTTTTGCTGGGGCCGGTGGTCGCGGGTGTCGTGGCCGCATTGATGCTGGCTCGGCCTGCGCCTTTGGGTGGGTGGGCCGCTTTGTGGCGTATGCCTGTTGCGGTGCTCAAGCCCATGGCGATCAAACATCGCGACTTCCCCTTGCTGAATACGCCGCATGCCTTTGCCGGCGCCTTGCAAGATAGTCTGGCCATGATTTTGATTGCCGCCTGGTCGGGCGATGCTTCTGCCGGCTATTGGGCCTTGGCCTTGCGTTACTTGAAGGCGCCGGCCAGCTTGGTCGGTGGCGCCTTGTCTCAGGTGCTGTATGCGCGTCTGGTGCAGGCAAGACACAGTGGGACTGAGTCGCTTCGCTTGGTGCGTCAATGCATGGCGCTGCTGCTGCTCTTGGCCTTGCCGATGATGGGGGCCTTGATGCTCTGGGGGCCGGCTCTGTTTGCCGCCGTGTTCGGTGAGCGTTGGCAGGATGCCGGCGAATTGGCGCGAGCCCTGGCACCCTATATTGCGCTGCATTTCGTGGCCTCGCCCATGTCGGTGGCGATGATGGCTTGGGGTGCGCAAGCCTGGGGCTTGCGGCTGGCGCTGTTCGGGCAGGTCTTGTTTGTATTGGGCTTGGTCGCCGGTCTTTGGCTTGGGGGGCTGATCGGGGCGGCCTGGGGCGTGTCCGCCGCTATGCTTGCCTACTTCGCCTACTTCTTCTGGGCCTTGGCGCACTGGAAGACGTTTCCAGCGCATCAAAACCCGACGCCAAACGAATATCAGAACTGAAAGCAAGACCGCGTGCGAGCCTGGCTGAACCCATTCATCAACCGTTGCCGGCGGCGTTTGCAACGCCTGCTCAGCCATCGCATCATCTTCGGTGAGCGAAGCTGGGACGGCCGCTCCTTGCGGCACACCCGCATCGCGCCCAGCACCTGCATTGAGGGCGAGGCGGGCTTGCGCTTGGCCGATCATGTCTTCATTGGGCAGTTCAACTTCATCGAAGCCACAGCGGGCCTGCAGATTGATGAAGGCGTGCAGATCACCAATTACGTCAGCATGGTCACCCACAGCTCACACCGTTCGATCCGATTGTTGGGCGCCAGTTATTCTGCACATCAAGGTGAGCGCCCCGGCTATATCAAAGCGCCGATTCACATTGGCGCCTACAGTTTTGTCGGGCCCCACAGCTTGATTGAGGCCGGCAGCGTGATCGGCAAGGGTGCCTTGATTTGCGCCTATGCGCAGGTACGTGGCGAGGTGCCAGCCTTTGCCATCATGGCCGGTCAGCCGGCCGTGCAGGTGGGCGATGTGCGCGATGGGGATGCCAAGCTCTTGGCGCAGTACCCCGAACTGGCACCGCACTACCAAGCCTGGGCGGGCGAGTTGCCCAAGACCTTCGAAGCATGAAAGTCGCAAACATCCCTGCCAAGCCCCTGCGATGGGTGCTGATCGGCGACGGCGAAAGCCCGCATCTGCTGAAGTGGGCCCGCGCCTTGGCGCAGCGTCCCAACATCGAGTTATGGGCCGCCTCCTCACGCGGCTTTTTGCCCGAGTTTGATTGGCTGATTCCGGCGGGGCGGCGTCATGCCATGAACACCCGGCCCGAGCACGCTGGCGGCAACCTTGGCGTGTTCAAACAGCTGCCGGGCCTGGGCGCCTGGTTGGCCGAGGTGGACGCCGACTGGCTGCATGCCCATTACCTGACCTCGCATGGCACCCTGGCCTGGGCGGCGCGTCGCGGTTGGCGCCTGCGGGCGGGCATCATCGGTTCGGCCTGGGGCAGCGATATCTTGGTGACGCCGCAGCAAGGCTGGGCTTACCGCTGGTTGACCCGCAAGGTGCTGCAGGCCTGCGCCTTGAGCACCTCGGACTCTCAGCACATGAGCGGCGTGATGAAGACGTTAGGTGCGGGCGAGGTGATGACCTTCCCCTTCGGCTTGGAGGCCATGCCCAAGAGCAGCAATGCAGCAGCTTCGCGCAAGCAGCCATGGTTGTTCTTTGCCAATCGTGGTTTGGAGCCGATTTATCGGCCTGAGCGGGTGATTGCGGCCTTTGCTGCGGTGGCGACTGAAGTGCCCGAGGCCCGGCTGGTGGTGGCCAACGACGGCTCGCTGCGCGAGCCCTTGCAGCAACAGGTGCGGGATCTGGGGCTGGCCGAGCGTGTGCAATTTGTGGGTCGGCTCGACGTCACCACGCAAGCGAGCCATTACGCCAAGTCGACCTGGTACTTCAGCCTGCCGCAGAGCGACTCGGTGTCGGTGTCGGTGCTGGAGGCCATGGCGCATGGCTGCGTGCCCTTGCTCTCAGACCTGCCGGCCAACCGTGAGCTTTTGGGTGAGCCGACGCAGCGCGGCCTTATTGTTGATGAGGCGGCTTTGCCTGACTTGCCTGCGCAATTGCGGGCGCTGAGCGAGCGTCTGCCTGCCTTGGCCGCCGCCAACCGCGCCTGGGTGGCCGAGCACGGGCTCTTCGCCCCGGCGGTGGAGAAATTTTTGAAGCGTGTGAAAGAACTGGATTCGACGACGTGAAGCTGCTGCTGATCAACCATTACGCCGGCTCACCCGAGCATGGCATGGAGTACCGCCCTTACTACTTGGCAAGGGAATGGGTGCGCCAGGGTCATCAAGTCTTGATCCTCGGCGCTTCGCAGTCGCATGTGCGCAGCACTCAGCCGCAAGTGGGCGTGCAGATTATCAATGGGGTGCATTACTGCTGGTACGACACCCCCGAGTACGCCGGCAATGGCTGGCAGCGCCTGCGCAATATCTGGAGTTTTTGCCGCCAGATTGCTGGCGATGCCAAACATCTGGCCGAGGGCTTTGCGCCCGATGCGGTGATCGCGTCCAGCACCTATCCCATGGACATCTGGGTAGCGCGCAAGATCGCCCGCCAAGCCAACAAGTTGCGCCCCTCGCAGGCGCTTACGCCTTCGATCCCCCAAGGGGATGTGGCCGCCCTTGGGAGCGGCCCGGCGGGCGGCCGGACCAAGCTGGTCTACGAGGTGCACGATCTGTGGCCCTTGTCGCCGATTGAACTCAGCGGCATGTCGCCTTGGCATCCCTTCGCGCTGCTCTGCCAAAAAGCCGAGAACGATGCCTATCGAGACGCCGATCGGGTCGTTTCCATGCTGCCCAAGGTTCACGAGCACATGGCGGCCCATGGGCTGGACCTAAGCAAGCTGAGCATCGTGCCGAATGGCATCACGATCGATGAGTGGCAAGGCGAGCCCGAACCCTTGCAGGCTGAGCTGGCGGCGCATTTGGCCTTGCTCAAAGCCAGCGGTCGGCTGGTGCTGGGCTACGCCGGCTCGCATGGTCTGCCCAATGCCTTGGACGTCTTGCTGGATGCGGCCAAACTGCTGAGTCAGACGGAGGCCGGACGAAAGATTGCCATCGTCATGGTCGGCGGCGGGCATGAGAAAGCCCGCTTGGCGGCGCGGGTGCAGGCCGAGGGGCTGAGCAATGTCAGCTTGTTTGACCCCATTCCGAAGGCGCAGATCCCGAGCTTGTTGACGTGTTTCGATCTGGCCTATATCGGTTGGCAGCGCACGCCGATTTATCGCTTTGGCATCGCACCGAACAAGCTGATGGATTACATGATGGCGCAAGTGCCGGTGCTGCATTCGGTGGAAGCGGGCAATGACCCGGTGGCCGAAGCTGGCGCGGGCCTGACCGTGGCGCCCGAGGACCCGGCCGCAGTGGCCCAAGGCGTTTTGCAACTGGCGCAGCGCAGCCCGGACGAGCGCGCCGATATGGGGCGAAAAGGGCGGGCTTTCGTGCTGGCGAACCACACCTATCCGGTGCTGGCCCAGCGCTTCATCGACGCCTTGAGTTAAACCTGCATGAGCCAGCGCCAAGAAGAGCTTGAGGCCATTGCCGAGCGCTACCAGCGCCGCGCCGGCGCTGTGCCTGTCGACCGGTACAGCTTGCTGAGGCCCGAAGTCTGGCAGATGTGGCAGGAGCGGCAGCGGGCCTTGCTGCGCGTCTTGGCGCAAAAGCCGGGCTCGCCGGCGGACTGGCGCTTGGCCGAGGTCGGCTGCGGCGCCGGTGGCAATCTGCAAGAAATGCTGCGTTTTGGTTTCAGGCCTGAGCATTTGCAAGGCGTGGAGTTGTTGCCCGAGCGTCATGCGGCGGCCCGCGAGGTCTTGCCCGAGGCCGTGCGCCTGAGCTTGGGTGATGCCTCGCAAGCCGAGATCGCGCCGGCCAGCCAAGACTTGGTTTTGCAATCGACGGTTTTTTCCTCGATCTTGAGCGACTCGGTGCAGGTGGCCTTGGCCCAGGCCATGTGGAACTGGCTCAAACCGGGCGGCGCCGTGCTTTGGTATGACTTCATCGTCGACAATCCACGCAATGCCGATGTGCGCGGCGTGCCGATTCAGCGGGTGAAGGCCTTGTTCCCGGATGCCCGCATCCGCTGGCAGCGGGTGACGCTGGCGCCACCGCTGGCCCGGCTGGTGTGTCGCCTGCATCCCAGTGCCTATACCGTGTTCAATAGCATTCCTTGGCTGCGCACCCATGTGCTGGCCGTGATCGAAAAGTCATCTTCATGAGTTCTGAGTCCTCGTCTCAAGTCCCGTTTCTGCCCTTTGCCTTGCCTGAGATTGGCGAGGATGAGATCAATGAGGTGGTGGACACGCTGCGCTCGGGCTGGGTGACGACCGGCCCCAAGGCCAAGCGCTTTGAGCAAGAGTTCGCTCAGTTTTTGGGCGAACCCGAGATTGAGTGCATCGCGGTCAACTCGGCTACTGCTGGTCTGCACTTGGCTTTGGAAGCTTTAGGCATCGGCCCCGGCGACGAGGTCATCACCACCACCCACACCTTCACCGCCACCGCCGAGGTGGTGCGTTATTTGGGCGCGGACGTGGTCTTGGTGGACATCGACCCCAAGACCCTGAATATCGACCCCAAGCTGGTCGAGGCCGCCATCACTCCGCGCACCCGTTGCATCATCCCGGTGCACTACGCGGGTCTGGCGGTGGACATGATCGCCATCCTGGACATTGCCCGCAAGCACGGTCTGCGCGTGGTGGAAGACGCGGCTCACGCCTTGCCCACGACCTTGGAGAAAGAGCTGATCGGCACCATGGGTAGCGACGCCACGGTGTTCAGCTTCTATGCCAACAAGACCATGACCACCGGCGAGGGCGGCATGCTGGTGACGCGCAATGCTGAGTTGGCCAAGCGCGCCAAGGTGATGCGCTTGCACGGCATGAATCGCGATGCTTTTGATCGCTTCACCGCCAAGGTGCCGAGTTGGTATTACGAGATCGTGGCCCCCGGCTACAAATACAACTTGACCGATATTGGCGCGGCGCTGGGTATTCACCAACTCAAGCGCTTGCCAGCCTTTCAACTGCGGCGCGAGAAGATCGCGCAGGCTTACAACGAGGCCTTTGCCGACCTGCCGCTGATCTTGCCGCCGGAAGCGATCGAGGGGGATGTGCATTCCTGGCATCTCTACGTGCTGCGCTTGAGCGATGCCGCTGACATCGACCGCGACGCCTTTATCGAAGCGATGTTCGCCGCCGGCATCGGCTGCAGCGTGCACTACATCCCTTTGCATCTGCAGCCCTATTGGCGCGACCGCTATGGCCTGACACCCGAGCAGTTCCCGCATTCGCAAAAGGCCTATGAGCGTAGCTTCAGCATCCCGCTCTACACGGCCATGACGGATGCTGATGTGGAGCGGGTGATCGCTGCTGTGCGCCTCATCGCGCGGGCTTGATTTCGCCGTCGCAACGAGTTCCTCTCCATGGCCAAACGGCTTTTCGATCTCTTCTGTTCCGGCCTTGGCCTCGTGCTTCTGTCGCCGCTGCTGCTCGTTGTGGCGATCTGGATCAAGCTCGACTCACCCGGCCCGGTCATGTTCCGGCAGGAGCGGGTGGGGCGATTCGGCAAGCCTTTTTACATCCATAAGTTCCGCAGCATGCGTGTCGATGCCCCCGCCCTAGGGCCGCAAATCACGATTGGCCAAGACCCTCGCATCACGCGCAGTGGTCGCTGGCTGCGCGCCAGCAAGATCGATGAGTTGCCGCAATTGTGGGACGTGTTCCGTGGCGCCATGAGTTTGGTCGGCCCCCGGCCCGAGGTGCCGCGCTATGTGGCGCTGTACACGCCAGAGCAACGTGATTTGGTCTTGTCGGTGCGGCCGGGCATTACCGATCCGGCCTCCCTGCAGTTCCGCAACGAGAGTGAGATCCTGGCCAGCGCTGCGGATCCCGAGCGTGAGTATGTCGACGTCATCATGCCGGCCAAGTTGCAGATTGCTGGCGACTATGTGCGACATGCCAGTGTTTGGACTGATTTGCGCTTGATCTTGGCCACGCTGGGGGCCCTGGGTCACATGGACTCATACTCTGTCTCGAACAATAAAAAATAGCAGTACGCAATGAACTGGTTGTCTCTCGACGCTTTCTTGACCCGCATCCGGCCGCAGCGCGAGGCGCTGGCCCTTGGGCTGGATCTGGCCGTGGTGGCCTTGGCTTGGCAAGCCACGTATTTGTTCCGCCTCGGCTTTGAGCGCTGGTTCAGTGCCCGGCCCGCTTACGACCACTGGGTCTTGCTGGGCTTTGTGCTTTTGTATGCCTTGGTGCTGAAGGGACTCAAGGTGCCCAAAGGCATGTGGCGCTTCTCGGGTTTTGGTGAGGTGCAGCGCTTGGCCCTGGTTTGCTTGATCGCGGGTTTGATCGGCGCCACCGTGGTGCTGATGGCGCAACTCAGCAAAGTGCCGCGCGCAGTCTTGGCTCTGCATCCTCTGTTCACCCTGATGGGTCTGGCCATGTTGCGCATGGTCTATCGCATGCTCTACGAGCATATGCGCAGCCGCATCAGTGGCAGCGCGCAGGAGCAGCGCCGCGCCTTGGTGATGGGCGCAGGCGACGCGGGGCGACTGCTGGTGGCCGGCATCCAGCACAGCCAGGGCTGGGTGGTGGTGGGTTATTTGGATGACGCACCGAGCAAGCGCGGTGCTCGCGTAGGCGGTGTGCCGGTGTTGGGTGCGCTGGAGGAGGCCAAACACTTCTCGGAATTGCACGGCATCACCCATCTGATTGTGGCCATGCCAGCGGCGACGGTGGCCCAGCGACGCCGCGCGCTCGATTTGGCGGGTCAGGTCGGGCTGCCGGTCTTGACTGTGCCAAGCAGCCAAGAATTGTTGGAAGGCCGCCATGTCGACCAAGTCCGCGACATCGAACCCGAAGACCTGCTGGGCCGCGAGCCTGTGGAATTAGACGAAGGCGGCATCAGCGAATGCCTCTCAGGCAAGGTCGTCTTGATCACCGGCGCCGGCGGTTCGATCGGCTCCGAATTGTGCCGGCAAGTAGCCCGTTATGGCCCGTCCAAGATCGTGCTCTATGAGCTCAGCGAGTTCGCGCTGTACACCATCGAGCAAGAACTGGGCGAGAAGTTCCCTCACATTTCCTTGGTGCGCCTGGTCGGCGACGTCAAAGACCTGGAACACCTGCGCTACGTCTTCGGCAAATACAAACCGCAAATCGTCTTCCATGCTGCGGCCTACAAACATGTGCCCTTGATGGAAGAAGAAAACGCCTGGGCCTGTCTGCGCAACAACACCCTCGGCACCTACAACGCTTGCCAGGCCGCCGCCGAGCATGGTGTTGAACGCTTTGTGCTCATCAGTACCGACAAGGCGGTCAATCCCACCAACGTCATGGGCGCCACCAAGCGCGCAGCCGAGTTGGTGATCAGCCATATGGCCGCTGAATCAGAGAAGCAGGGCCATCCCACCAAGTTCATGGCCGTTCGCTTCGGTAATGTGTTGGGCTCCAGTGGCAGCGTGATCCCCAAGTTCAAGGAGCAAATCGCCAAAGGCGGGCCGGTGACGGTGACGCACCCGGACATCACGCGTTACTTCATGACCATTCCCGAGGCAGCGCGTCTGGTAGTGCAGGCGGCAGTGATTGGTGAGACAGGGCAGGTGTTGATTTTGGACATGGGCGAGCCGGTTAAGATTCTGGACCTCGCACGCGACATGATTCGTTTGGCTGGGCGCGAATCGGCAAGTATCAGAATCGAGTTCTCAGGGCTTCGGCCAGGAGAAAAGCTCTTTGAAGAATTGCTGGCTGATTCGGATCACACGCTACCTACCGGGATTTCTCGGCTGAGAGTCGCATGTTTGGCTCAGCAAAGCGCTGAGATTGAGCGGCTCATGGCCTTGCTTGAACACGCAAAACAGGCTTTGGCTCCGCAGGCTGATCAATTGCATGACGAGTTGGCGCGCGTGGGTCTGGGCTACCTCAGATCTGCGGAGTTGAATTTTCAGCCTCCGTCGCGTTAGAGCTTGGTAAGAGCGGGCAGGGCTGAACGGCTTTTGTCGACGGACACAGAGCCGATTGATTCAATTTACTTGTAGAACTTTATGACCATTCTCGTTACCGGCGGTGCCGGCTTCATCGGCAGTAACTTCGTTCTTGACTGGCTCAAAGGCTCTGACGAGCCCGTAGTGACGCTGGACGCCCTGACCTATGCCGGCAATCTGGAAAACCTGGCCGTGCTGCAAGGCGATGCCCGGCACACCTTCGTCAAAGGCGATATCTGCGATCGCGCCTTGGTCGACCAACTGCTGAGCCAGCATCGCCCGCGCGCCCTGATCCACTTCGCCGCTGAAAGCCATGTGGACCGCTCCATCAGCGGCCCCGGCGCCTTCATGCGCACGAACATTGAAGGTACTTACACCCTGCTGGAAGCCGCGCGCGCCTACTGGAGCGGCTTGAACGATGCCGACAAGGCCGCTTGGCGCTTCCACCATGTTTCGACCGACGAGGTCTACGGCTCGCTCAGCGCTGAAGACCCGCCGTTTGCTGAGTCCAAGACCTACGAGCCCAACAGCCCATACTCGGCCAGCAAGGCCGCCAGCGACCACCTGGTGCGCGCCTGGCACCATACCTACGGCCTGCCGGTGCTCACCACCAATTGCAGCAATAACTACGGCCCCTTGCACTTCCCTGAGAAGCTGATCCCGTTGATGATCGTCAATGCCTTGGCGGGCAAGGCCTTGCCCATCTACGGTGATGGCAAGAATGTGCGCGACTGGTTGTTCGTGACCGACCATGCCAGCGCCATTCGCGCCGTGCTTCAGGGCGGGCGCGTGGGCGAGACCTACAACATCGGCGGCTGGAACGAGATGACCAATCTGGAGATTGTGCATACTGTGTGCGAGTTGCTCGACGAGCTACGTCCCGATGCTGCTGGCAGCTACAAGCGCCTGATAGCCTACGTCAAAGACCGCCCCGGCCACGACCGCCGCTATGCTATCGACGCCCGCAAGATCGAGCGCGAACTGGGCTGGCGCCCGGCCGAGACCTTCACGACGGGGATCCGCAAAACCGTGCAGTGGTACTTGGATAACCCCGAGTGGGTCGCGCGCGTGCAAAGCGGCGCCTACCGTGACTGGGTCGCCCAGCAATACCAAGCCTGAGCGGCCGATTCATGAAAATTCTTTTGCTAGGCAAGAACGGCCAAGTCGGCTGGGAGTTGCAACGCGCGCTCGCCCCTTTGGGTGAGCTGGTCGCGCTGGATCGCAGCGAAGGCGCCGACCTCGCTAAGCCCGAGGTCTTGCGGGCCACGGTCCGGGCGGTGGCGCCGCAGGTCATCGTCAATGCCGCAGCCTACACCGCGGTCGACAAAGCCGAGACCGAGCAAGACCTGGCCCTGCAGATCAATGCCCAAGCGCCGGGTTTGCTGGCCGAAGAAGCCAAGCCACTTGGCGCCGTGCTGGTTCACTACAGCAGCGACTATGTGTTCGACGGCAGCGGCAACACGCCGCGCGATGAAGATGCCGCCACCGGCCCCTTGAGTGTCTACGGCCGCAGCAAGCTGCAAGGCGAAGACGCCATCCGCGCCAGCGGCTGCCAGCACCTGATTCTGCGCACCAGCTGGGTCTACGCCGCACGTGGGGGCAACTTCGCCAAGACCATGTTGCGCCTCGCGGCTGAGCGCGAGCAACTCAAAGTCATTGCCGATCAGATCGGTGCGCCCACCGGGGCCGATCTCTTGGCCGATCTGACGGCACAGATGCTGCCCGCATTAAGAGCAAAGCCTGAACTCAGTGGCACCTATCACGCCGTGGCCAGTGGCGAAACCAGTTGGCATGCCTACGCGCAGTATGTGATCGAGTTCGCCCGCGCCCGGGGGCAAGCCTTGCGCGTGGCGCCCGAGCAGGTGCTAGCCATCCCGACCCGGGACTACCCCACGCCCGCTCAGCGCCCGCTCAACTCCCGCCTGTCCACCGCCAAGCTGCAAGCCGCCTTCGGCCTGCGCCTGCCGCATTGGCAGCAAGGGGTGGCGCGCATGTTGATGGAAATTCTCTGAGCCCCAAACACATGGCAGGGCCTGACTGAGGCGAGCTTCTTATCCCAGCCCGCCCCTCGGGCCCGTCACCGCATCAAGGAGAGACCCATGACGAACAAAAGCCGCAAAGGCATCATCCTCGCCGGAGGCTCCGGCACCCGCCTGCACCCGGCCACCCTGGCCATGAGCAAGCAATTGCTGCCGGTCTACGACAAGCCCATGGTGTACTACCCGCTGGCCACGCTGATGCTGGCCGGCATCCGCGACATCTTGCTGATCAGCACCCCGCAAGACATCCCCCGCTTTGAAGCCCTGCTGGGTGACGGCAAGCGCTGGGGTCTCAACATCAGCTACTGCGTGCAGCCCAGCCCGGATGGTCTGGCCCAAGCCTTCATTCTCGGCAAAGACTTCATCGATGGCGCCCCCAGCGCCTTGGTGCTGGGCGACAACATCTTCTACGGCCACGACTTCCAAGGTCTGCTCGGCAGCGCCAATGCCTGCCAAAACGGCGCCACTGTGTTTGCCTACCATGTCACCGATCCTGAGCGTTATGGGGTGGTGGACTTCGATGCCAACAAGACAGCCTTGTCCATCGAAGAGAAGCCTGCCGCACCCAAGAGCAACTATGCGGTCACGGGCCTCTACTTCTACGACGAGCAGGTCTGCGACATCGCCGCCGGCATCAAGCCCAGCGCGCGCGGCGAGTTAGAGATCACCGACGTCAATGCCCAGTACCTGCGCCAAGGCCAGTTGCAAGTCGAGATCATGGGCCGCGGCTATGCCTGGCTGGACACCGGCACGCATGACAGCTTGCTCGAAGCCGGGCAGTTCATCGCCACGCTAGAAAAGCGCCAAGGCCTGAAGGTCGCCTGCCCCGAGGAGATCGCCTTCCGCTCGGGCTGGATCACGGCCGATCAGCTGGCCGCGCTGGCCAAGCCGCTGGCCAAGAACGGCTACGGCCAGTATTTGCAAAAACTCCTGAGCGAGAAAGCGTTTTAAGCTTCACTATGAATGTCATCCCCACCGCCTTGCCTGAAGTCCTGATCCTCGAACCCCGCGTGTTCGGCGATGCCCGCGGCTTCTTCACCGAAAGCTGGAATGAGCAAACGTTCAACAAGGCGGTCGGCCACGAGGTCCGCTTTGTGCAAGACAACCACTCTCGCTCAGTCCGCGGCGTGCTGCGTGGCCTGCATTTTCAAAGGCCCCCGCACGCACAGGGCAAATTGGTGCGCTGCATCAATGGCCGAGTATTTGATGTGGCTGTGGACATTCGTAAGTCCAGCCCTAATTTTGGAAAATGGGTCGGTGTGGAACTCAATGCAGAGAATCACAAGCAGTTGTGGATCCCGCCTGGTTTTGCGCATGGTTTCCTGACGCTCAGCGAAAGCGCCGACTTTTTATACAAAACAACTGCGTACTATGCCCCACAGGCTGAAGGCGCAGTACTGTGGAACGACACATCAATTGGAATTGTATGGCCTGATACAGGTTTACCACCGACTCTTGCATATAAAGACTCAGTGGCTGCGCCACTGAGCAGCCAGACTAATAAAGTATTTGAATAATCTTACCCTATGAAAATCACCGTTGTTGGCTCAGGCTACGTTGGACTATCAAATTCTGTCTTACTGGCTCAAAAGCACCAAGTCACCACACTGGACATCGACCTAGCTCGGGCAGATGCAATCAATCGCAAGCAATCGACCGTTTCAGATGCATTGATTGAGGACTATCTCGCCACCCGGCCCTTGCAATTAGTTGCAACCACGAATAAAGAACTTGCATACCAAGATGCAGAGTTGATCATCGTTGCGACACCGACGGACTACAACCCTGAGACCAATTATTTCGATACATCGAGTGTCGAATCTGTTTGCCGGGACGCTCTAAAGTTTAATAGGGCTGCACCCATCGTGATTAAATCGACCATCCCGGTCGGATTCACCAAACGGCTTAGCGAATCTTTGCAAACAAACAGAATCATCTTTTCACCTGAATTCCTTCGGGAAGGTAAGGCGCTTTTTGACAATCTGCACCCATCACGCATCGTCGTTGGCAATAAGGGCGAATCTGGTCGCGCCATTGCCGAAATGTTTGCAGACTGTGCTGAAAAACAGAATATCCCGGTCTTGTTGACTGATGCTGACGAGGCCGAGGCGATCAAGCTTTTCGCCAACACCTACCTGGCCATGCGCGTCGCCTTCTTCAATGAGCTTGACTCTTATGCCGAAGTTCATGGCTTGGATTCCAGGCAGATCATTGAGGGAATCGGACTGGACCCCCGCATCGGACTGCATTACAACAACCCTTCATTTGGCTACGGTGGCTACTGTTTACCCAAGGATACCAAGCAACTCTTGGCCAACTACAGGGATGTGCCTAACAATATCATCAGGGCCATTGTTGACAGCAATACAACTCGCAAAGATTTCATTGCTGACTCCATTTGCAAGCGAAATCCCAAGACAGTCGGTATATACAGGCTGGTAATGAAGGCTGGTTCTGATAATTTTAGAACTTCTTCTATTCAAGGCATCATGAAAAGACTAAAGGGCAAAGGGATTGACGTGATAATTTACGAGCCCACCTTATCTAACGACTTGTTCTACAACTCAAAAGTAATAAGCGATTTTGAGTTTTTTAAGTCGAGCGCCGATGTGATTATTGCAAATAGAATGTGCCAAGATTTAATGGATGTCCAGAAAAAGGTCTATACACGAGACCTTTTTGGCAAAGACTGATTCAGGGGCGCCAACTTGAACGCGAGAATGCTATGGTTTATTCGATAATAACGATATGCGCCTTGTTTGGACTTGCTTACGCCCCTTCTTTTGGGGCCGTTATTGCTTTATTGATGATTGCAATTTTGTCGAGCCCTTTGCTTTTTTTGCATAGTCCGCTGGCGACTGGCGTGGCTGAAGGCGGAAGCGCAAGAAGTGTGAATGTCGCATTATTAATTGCATTCTTGGCAGGAGGGGCGAATTTGGTTTTTATTATTAATTCGGTTGGTGCCGACCCATCCATGATGTTTGATTTCGAAGGAATTTCAGAAATTGCTGTCAAATCCACTATTAACCGTTACGAAGAAAACGTAGATTCAAACAGTGGGAATCCGCTTATTCTGGCCCTTTCACTTTTTATTGTTTTTTATATAAAACTAAATGAAGATGGGCTGATTAAGTCCAGTCTTGCTTTGATCCCCATATTACTGTATTCGATTTTTACGACAGAAAAATGGCCCTCTTTTCTTGGGGTAGTTTTTTTTCTTTGTGCAATTTTTGCTGGTGGGATTGAGCAACAACGACGACATCTAGCAAAAATTTTGGCCCTGCTAGGAGTTGTTCTCATATTGATGATGCTTACATTGATAATAAGAAGTGGCTCGGAAGATGTGTTTGAAATTTTTCCTCACTTCGGAAACTATCTATTCGCCCAATACAAAGGCTTTGGCGACTGGTTTGTTAATGAGTATGACTCAGATATATTGGGGCTTGGGCCTTCTAGCTTCATGGGTCCTCTAAATGCCCTTGGATTTATAAGGCGCGAATCAGGTGGGGGATTTTCGTCGTATGAATTGTACGGCCTTGAATCAAATATTTATACGGCATTCCGTTATTTGCTATCTGATTTTGGAGTGCTTGGGGTTTTTCTAATAAACACTGGAATTGTGGTCGTTTTCAATTATTTGGGCAAAGTGGGGGCGCGATCGATGCAGCTTTCCTTGTATTGTTTTATGCTGTTCTGTGCCATCTTGTCAATAAATGTAACGCCCTTTGCCCATAATTCAACCGCCTTGGCAATTGCGGTGTCATCCCTCTATTTTGGAATCTACAAGTTGAGAGCATAGGTAGCGCGACGCACTTCAAATGCAAAATCTGGCGACAGATTTAACTAATTGACAAAATGAAAATATTGTTTGCAATCGTAAATTATAAAACAACAATTTTGGCGCGGAGTCTGATTGAATCTGTGAAAGACTCATTGAGATTGTGTGAGTCCAAACAGTTGGGCGTTGAAGTGGCGCTTGAAGTGTATTTCAATCATATTCCAAACGAATGCGAGCTTGAGCTTTTAGATTCCATCCAGTTACCTCGTGAACTGACGCTTGAGAAAATAACAGACGGATTGAATTCAGGGTATTTTGGAAGGTTGCCGGCAGTACAGGCATCCGCCCAATCCCGCAGTGCTGATCTAGTGATCTTTGCCAATTCTGATTTGCAACTGGACCTGGACTTTTTCGAAAACCTTGTTGCTGCGCACCGGCAGGCTCCTGCAAATTGCGCTGTATTTGCTCCAGCGATACTTTCAAAATCTACAGGGAATGATTCCGGGCTGAATTACGTTGAAAGAGTAAGCACGTCGAAACTGAAGAAATTGGCCCTAATATTTAAATGGCGCTGCTCGTATGTTGCCTATTCAGGATTGAACTTGATTAAATCGAAAATCAAGGGCGGACTCTTAAGAAATAAACCAAATGGCGGTCGCGGCAGCCAGAAGGTTTTCGCGCCACATGGCGCATTGATTGTATTTCGATCATTAGATTTTTTCCTAAAAATTCCGTCTTACCCCGTCTTCCTGTTTGGGGAGGAAATTTTCCTAGGTGACCAACTGATCAAGTTTGGATATACAGCCTGGTATATGCCAGATTTGTTGGTTTACGATGTTCAGCATGCTTCAATATCCAAGATCCCAAGCGATACTGTGAGAATATGGCACCTTGAATCCCTTCGTGCATTAATTAAAATTCGGAGTTCAGCTTAGTGGTTGATCTTGTCCTTTCAGTAAATACAAATTAATCGAAAAGACAATAAATATCATTTTGCGGAAGGAATCCTCAAGACTCTCCCTTTGAATTCTTCTCAATGCGCAGTATCTTGCACCCCGCCCCCACTCCCACCCCCCCCCCCCCGCCCGCTAAACAACCAGAGAAATTTTCGTTTGAAACGAGACGCCCGATTTGATGTTTTAAGGCTTGTTGCAGTAATTCTGGTGATGTTTCATCACCTGGTTCCGCAATCCTTCCCTTATGGTTTCGTCGGCGTGGATGTTTTCATCGTTATAGCAGGCTATTTTTCGACCCAGGGAGTGAAGGAATCTAGCGGATGGTCGGACTATATTAATCGCAGGGTTCAGCGGATATATCCAGAGTTATTTTCGATTCTGATTATTTGCACGGGCTTTGCGCTCGTGCTTTTGACGAATCAAAGACTGAGAGACTTTGGTAGCACCTTAGTGGGCGCTTTTTTTTCAAGCGCAAATGTACTATTCGCCTTTAAGAAAGATTACACATACGGATACTCAGACGCTTCCGCCAATCCGTTGATGCATTTGTGGAGCCTAGGCTTAGAATTCCAATTCTATTGCCTTGCCCCATTTATTATTTGGGTAGCAAGCAGATTTCAGAGACTCGGCATGCTAGCCGGAGTACTTATTTCACTTATTTCATATAAATTTTTTACTCTCTCCGAGCAGCACTCATACTATCTATTGCTGTCAAGAATATGGGAATTTCTGTTGGGCGTCGGATTGAGTCTCGGAATTTTCGGAAAACCCATTGTTGGAGATAGACTCAACTACTGGCTTTTCAATCTGGGTGCGGGTGCTTTGTTTTTATTGGGGTTGGGCGCTAATCAACTTCATTCAACTTTCAATTGGACACTGGTTTCTGTAGTATTGACGGCAGTCGTTATTCAGTACACCAATACTGTAACGCTTCAATCGAATAAGTGTGCCAAATGGCTGACTTTTTTCGGAAGAGAAACATATATAGTCTATTTGTGTCATTACCCGGCCATTGCATTTTCCAAGAGACTAGACCTAGTCTTCGGGTTCAATTTTTGGGCTTCATTCACAGTCCTGCTGCCTTCATTTTGCTTCACTGTATATCTGGGGCGCAATTTGGTGAACTCCCTTTGGCGGGATGGAAAGGGCAGACTTGTACTAATTGCCATCTCAGCCGTATTATTGTCGGTAGGCGGTATGCTATGGAGGGGGGATTGGAGTCACGCTACTCAGTCAATTAATGGCGTCACCCCCGCTGAGATTACAAACATTGGCGTAGACTACAGAAAGGATGGTATATGCAACACGACTCGGTCCGAGTATGTCCTGCGCGAATGCATTCGCGGCAATGGCGCAATAAAAATCGCGCTTATTGGCGATAGCTTTGGCGCCGCTTTAATGTCCGGCTTTGGCGGCAAGGATTTAGAGAATAGATACACAGTTCATCAATTCACTAAAAACGACTGCCCATTTTCAGAAAATATAGTTGTTCGACCAAACAGCTTTTGTTCTGAATTCAATAAGAAATTGTCAATCCGATTGCAAGAACTTCGCCCGGATGTTGTATTGCTACAATATCGTTGGTGGTCATATGCTTTTCGCGGTTTGAATTACAACATAAATGGCGTGAGCGGAAGCATTTATTGTATTGAGAATGGGTGCGACAGTGGCCTGGTGCCCGGAATTGATGCTCGGGTGATCAATTCTTTTGCGGAATCAATAAATAGAAATTTGCACTCCATTGGGGCGCGCGCAATTTTAATTTCCCCGACTCCTGAATATGATGAATCCATACCCCAGGCTGTAGCGCTTTTGAAAACTAGAAATGCTGCTGGGGTAGATTGGATAAGCCTGCAAGAACGCGAGGAATCGAGGCGGTATTCGCAAATTGTTTATAGAGAAATATTAAAAGAAACTGGACTTGAGGGATTCGAAGCATCATCTTCGTTTAATGATGGCTCTGGCCGTTTCATGGCTTACCGAAACGGGGAAGTGTATTTTTATGATTCGAATCATTTAAGTCATCTGGGTGCTCGTTTGGTATGGAGTAAGCTCGATGCATTATTGTCGCCAAAATAAATGAATTGGATACTCATGAGCGTGTCGAAAGAGCGGGTGGCAAGAGGGCTGTCAGTTTTGTTGCAAAATGGTTTGTCTGCGGCAAACTTAGTAAGTTACTTTATTTTCGTGAGGGCGGGCTTTTCAAAGGAAATATCCATTGCAATGGCAATTGTTTCAGTTGCGTTCGCGCTTTCGGAGGGGGGGTTGTCAATAGTCGCTCCGTTGTTGCTGAGAAGGCACTCCCGACGGAGTGTTGGCTTGGCGAAAAGCATGTTGCTTCTATCTGTGTGCGCTTTTTTCTTGTTGATTGTTTTGTTTAGTTTTGGGGCCTGTTTTTTTTATGGTGCCAACTTTATTGGCTGGATTACTGTTTATTCTCTGAATGTCCTGCTGCTTTTGATGCTTCCGTCATGGATTGGGAGTTCTTTTTTCGGCCCAATGGAGTTGACCCTTATCGGCGGGGCGAAAGGAGGGCAATTACTTGTTTTGGCCATACTTCCTAGCCTTGAAACTTATTTCCTCAGTTCGGCTCTGCTTATTTTTCTTGCCGCGTATTTCTTAAATAATAGGCTAGGTACGCTGGTATTTTTTCCTGGACTTAGAGTTTTGAAGGTTATTTTTCGGGCTTTGTCCAAGGTTTTTATTAGTAAAACTGTAGCGTTTACGGTGTATTCTTTGGTTCCTGTGGCTATTGGCTTGTTCGCCGGTGTTGGGAGTACCGTTGATTACGTTAAGATTGAGCGCATCAAGGCCCTATACAGTTCATTGTTTTCGCCGGTGGTTCAATATTTTTATCTATCTAAGGCGGCATTGACACAAGCGAGGGATGGTCCCGCTTGGAGGGTGATCGGTGTTTTTGCTGTCGTTAACATTTGCTTTCTATCCTTGACGCTTTTTAATGAGCGTTTGGGAACTGAAATTTCGGCGATTTTAGGCGTCGATATAAGTTCGTTGCGAATTGGTCTTCTTGCTGCAGCAACTTCAGTATTTTCTTCCTTGGTTGTATATTTCATTGCCGCCATTGGGGGGGATTTCACTGCCATGCTGAAAGCGGCTGGGATTCAGGTTTTTGCTTTTGTTAGTCTGACGATTGCTGTTTCTCTGGATTTTGCATCTGTTTCTTATGTTTTGTTGATCGGCGAGTTCATCTATTTTCTGTCGATGGTATTGTTTGTTTTGTTTGGTAAAAGTTTGAAGCGGACTTGAGTGATGAAACTAAGTGTAGTTATTCCTTTTTACAAGGAAGTTGACCTCATCGATCGTGCTGTTACGTCGGTGATTGCCAACTTTCCGGATATAAGTTCGTTGGAAATATTGATTTGTAATGATGGCCCTCTTAGTGAGGAAGCTGTCGGTGCTGCTATTTCTTCCAATGGAGGTCGCGCTGTTAAGATATTGAAAAATAGATTCGCTCGAGGGCCGGGTGGGGCTCGCAATACGGGACTTGATGCCGCGTCCGGTGACTTGATTGCCTTTTTGGATGCTGACGATTTTTGGCTTCCTGGCAAGTTCAAGGCCCAGCAAGCGGCTATAAGCCAGGGCGCCACCTTCGTTGCGACTGCATATCGTTTCGACACTGGGCATGCCATGGTCCAGCCTCCTTCGAGGATCGAGCAGCCAAGCGACGTCTTCCTTCGCCGGGGTATTGGCACCTCGACGGTGATGATTACTCGTGCGTTGTTGGCCGGCCTCCGGTTCAAAGATATTCGGTTTGCACAAGACATTGATTACTGGTATGCGCTTGCGCGTAGTCCCCATTTCCGCTATGCGGCTGTCGACACTTGTTTTGTCGAATACAGTACCGGGGGATCGACCAAAAACAAATGGGTGCAACTCAAGTATCTATACAAGGTGCTGAGCATTAATCGCGTCTCCTGGGTAAGCCGCATCCGTGTGCTTACCAGTTACGTGTTGGCAGGCGTCTATAACCATTACATCAAACGGCTCTTCGTCTGAGCGCTGCGCAGTAAAAGGAATCATCTCATGGTGGACAATTTAATTTGGATTCGTGGCGAGATCATTCGCCAAAGTCAGGCTACAGTGAATGTACTTTCACCAATGGCTCAGTTCGGTTTAAATGTGTTCGAAGGTATTCGCTGCTATTGGAACGAAGAGAATGGCGAGCTCTATGCCTTTCGATTGAAGGAACACCTTGACCGGCTGATGTTGTCTTGTCGCCTTGTGCGTCTGCCTGCACCCTACAACCCCGGCCAGATTGAGGCGTTCATGAGAGCGGCCATACAGGCTAACGACTTCCAGACCGATACGGCCGTTCGCATGACTATCTTCGGAGATGGGCAGGGCACTTGGAACACTTGTGAGCCGGTATCGATGTTCATTGCCCCAATGGCAAAACGACGTACTCAGTTGGAAAAGGTGCCTGCACTGAAGGCTTGCATCTCCTCTTGGGAGCGGATTAACGACAATGTCCTCCCGCCACGGGCTAAGGTCGGCGCTAATTACATCAACGGCCGTTACGCGCACCTCCAAGCTCGCCATGACGGGTATGACCTCCCAATTTTTCTGGGGCAAGATCGAAAGGTCGCCGAGGGGGCTGGCGCCTGCCTCTTCATGGTGCGCAATGGGGAGTTGATAACTCCACCCACTACCTCATCGGTGCTGGAGAGCATCACCCGTGACACAATCATGGTGCTTGCTCGCGATTCCGGTATACCAGTGGTGGAACGAACGATCGACCGCACCGAGCTTTACCTTGCAGACGAAATATTCCTATGCGGCAGTGCGGCGGAAATCTCTCCCATTGTTTCGGTGGACGGCTACGTGCTGGGCAAGGGACAGCCAGGCCCCATCACTTTGTCGATGCTCCATGCCTACCTTGCTGTCAGCTCCGGCGAAAATCCTGATCATCCAGAATGGCGGACTCTGGTTCACCGCCGCCCTTGAGCTTTCAACTTCCGTAAGTCTTTGTCTGACCATATCCCGAACTGACTAGAACCCGTCTCATGAAGCTTTCGCGCGAATTTCTTGACCATGTCGCCGCCAGTCACGGCCCCAGTTTCTACCTCCTGGACTCCTGTCGATTTCAGGACAATTTCAAGCGCCTCACTTCGGCCTTTCGAGTTCATTACCCGCAGACGACCATCGCCTACTCCTATAAGACTAACTATGTACCGCGTTATTGCGAATTGGTGTCGCAGTTGGGTGGCTATGCAGAGGTAGTCTCGAGTATGGAAATGATGCTGGCGCTGAAGCTCAAGGTTCCTGCCAGTAAGGTGTTTTTCAACGGACCCTACAAAGAGCACGAACACGTGCAGTCATTACTGGCAGCTGGCGGCACGGTCAACGTTGACTCCTGGGAGGAATTGCAGCGAATCGCGTGTTCTGCAGATACCCATCCTGGTGCGCCGTTTAAGTTGGGGCTGCGATGCAACTTCGAGGTGCAAGATGGCGTGCACTCACGTTTCGGCTTTGATGTGGAAAGTCAGGAGTTCCTGGACGCAGTTGCCCTCATTGACAACCATCCGAAGTTAAAGCTGTCAGGGCTGCATTGCCACTTCGCTACACGTAGCCTGGACTGCTGGGTGAACCGCACCAAGGGCATGATTGCGGTGATTGACCGCCATTTCCGCCATCGATTGGCTGATCTGGCTCATGTAAGCCTAGGTGGCGGCATGTATGGGCACATGCCCAGCGAGCTCAAGGCACAGTTTCCAGTGACGATTCCGGAGTTCGAGGACTACGCTGCCGCAGCAGCTCTTCCTTTCGCCCGCTACTTCGAAGAGACGGGCAGTGCCCATCGGCCTACCCTCATCATCGAACCTGGTACAGCTCTGGTGGCGGATGCGATGAAGTATGTTTGCCAAGTCAACAGCGTTAAGCTCGTACGTGGCCGCACCGTAGTTTCTCTGACCGGCAGTTCGTACAACATCAACCCGAATCCAAATCGAAAGAACGTGCCCATCGAGTGTTTCCCAACTCCGGGCGCTACAGCGCGAACACAAATGATTGGCGCATATTTCGGCGGATACACCTGTATCGAAGGTGATTACCTCTACAAAGAGTTCAGCGGCACTTTGGCTGTAGGTGACTTTATTGCCTTTGACGATGTCGGTTCGTACTCAGTCGTCATGAAGCCGCCATTTATCCTACCCAATGTGGCGATAGTCGAGCCTCTCACCGATGGGCATAGTTACAAGCTCATCAAGCGTCGCGAGGTTTTCGACGACATTTTTCAAACATATACCTTCGAATGAGCATGCGGCTGTTGTATATCACCAAGGACCCGGCCGTCGGCCAAGTTGCCCAACGAGCAGGCGTCGACTGGATCTTTGTCGACCTGGAGTACCTTGGAAAGAAGGACCGTCAAGCCAACCGGGATACCGTGATCTCAACTCACACACTGGACGATGTCCGGGCCATGCGGGAGGTCGTCACCACTTCACAGTTGATGGTGCGCATCAATCCGTGGGGTGCATGGAGTAGTGATGAAATCACAGACGTGATTGCAGCCGGTGCCGACATCATCATGCTGCCCTTTTTCTCCACAGCAGGCGAGGTAAAAGACTTCATTGTTAAGGTTGGCGGGAGGGCAAAGACTTGCTTGCTGCTTGAGACGCTGACAGCTATCGAGGTACTCGATGATATTCTGGCAATCCCGGGCATCGATTTTGTTCATATCGGGTTGAACGACCTTCATATCGAGCGGGGCACCACGTTCATGTTCGAGTTCTTGGCTGACGGCGGGGTTGACCGAATAGCCGCAAAGCTACGCAATGCCGGAATAACATTTGGATTCGGTGGCATGGCACGCATTGGCGGATTGGTCCCGCCAGCCGAGCGCATCCTGGCCGAGCATTTCCGTTTGGGCTCGACTGGGGTGATTCTCTCCCGGAGCTTTTGCCATCCCTCGCAGGCCACGGGTACGGAGGACTTCGAGGAGATGTTCCAGCAAGAAGTTGAGAAGATCCGCGAACAAGAGAGGACGCTTGTTCAAGCTGATGCCGGCTTCTTCGAACACAACCGGCGACAGGTCATCGATGAGGTGGCAATGGTTGTGAATCAGATGAAGGAGAAACTCGGGTGAACTGCGAAAAAGGTGCCTCCCCACTCACGCAACTGGTCTTACGCAGTCTCGACCTGTTTTTCTCTTTGACGACTCTGGTGGCTTTGTTTCCGCTTCTGGTGTTGGTCGCCATTGCCCTGCGCTTCTCAGGTGAGGGTGAAGTGTTTTACCGTCAAGTGCGGATTGGGAAGAACGAACGTGAGTTCCGTCTGCTTAAGTTTGCCACCATGATGAAGAATAGCCCTTCCATCGGTTCCGGGGAGCTAACACTACCCAACGATCCCCGAGTGCTACCCATGGGGCGGTTTTTAAGAAAGACCAAACTGAACGAGTTACCTCAGCTCTGGAATATCGTAGCGGGAGACATCAGTGTGATCGGCCCCAGGCCGCAGACCCGCCGCTACTTTGACTGCTATCGTCCTGAGGACAAGGTTTGGATCAGCAAGATCAGGCCCGGGCTCTCTGGGGTGGGCTCCATTCTGTTTCGCGATGAGGAGTCATTGCTTGCCATGGTCGCTGATCCGGTGTCCTTCGACGACCAAGTTATCACTCCCTATAAAGGTAAGGTTGAACATTGGTTTGCGGTAAACCAGTCTGTCTTCCTCTATTTCGAGCTCATCATCACCACCTTGTTGGTTGTGCTGCTGCCTTCCGCAGGCCTACATCGACGTCTCTTAGGACGTGTGCCACCACCACCAACTGCGCTTTCCGCAATGCTTTAAACATAAGACGGAGCATGAATTGAATGCATTGAACCTCCTGGGGCGCCAAGAGCCTCTTTTCGATCATGATATTTCCGATCATGACTTAGCCATCCGAGAGATGTTGGCCAAAGCACGTTGCTTAGTGATCGGTGGTGCCGGTACCATCGGCCAAGCTGTAACGAGAGAACTCTTCAAGCGAGATCCTGCCGCTCTGCATGTCGTAGACATCAGTGAGAACAATATGGTCGAGCTAGTGCGAGACATTCGCAGCACGATCGGGTACGGCAAAGGCGATTTCCGCACTTTCGCAATCGACTGCGGTTCGCCCGAGTTCGCGGCGCTGTTTCAGGCCGAAGGCCCGTATGACTACGTGTTCAATCTGTCGGCGTTAAAACACGTGCGGAGCGAGAAGGATCCATTTACGCTGATGCGTATGATCCAGGTGAACGTCTTCAATACCGTCAGCACACTGCGTTTGGCCAAAGCTGGCGGTGCGAAGAAGTACTTCTGCGTTTCGACGGACAAGGCGGCAAACCCGGTGAACATGATGGGTGCTAGCAAGCGCATCATGGAGCTTTTCCTGATGCGCGAAAGCCTCACCCAATCGATCTCGATGGCCCGTTTCGCGAATGTGGCATTCTCAGACGGATCTCTACTCCACGGTTTCAATCAACGTTTCGCAAAACGCCAGCCTATTTCGGCTCCGAATGATGTTCGTCGTTACTTCGTGACCCAGCAGGAATCAGGCGAGCTATGTCTTCTGTCGGCCATGTTGGGTGAGAGCCGCGACATCTTCTTCCCGAAACTCAGTGAAAAACTGCACCTCATCACTTTTTCAGAGATCGCCCAGAAGTACTTGCATGGACTGGGCTATGAGCCATACGAATGCCAGTCAGAAGATGAGGCACGGGATCGCGCCGAAGAGCTGATCAGCCTCCGGAAGTGGCCCTGTTATTTTTTCAAGAGCGATACCACGGGTGAGAAGGACTTTGAAGAGTTTTTCACTGATAAAGAGGACCTGGACATGTCCCGGCTGTCTAGTGTGGGTGTCATTCGCAATCCGGCCGAGTTCGACGAAGGTCAACTGCAGCGCTTCGAACAGCGGGTGGCGGGTTTGCGCTCAGGGGGAAGTTGGACGAAAGCTCAATTGGTCACTCTCTTCTTTGAAATGTTGCCGGATTTCGCCCATCTTGAAACGGGCAAGTATTTGGATCAACGGATGTAACCATGCAGCGAATACTCGACATTGTCCTCTCAAGCTTTGCCCTTTTACTGCTGTCACCGCTGTTGCTTCCAATCGCCATACTGTTGAGGTTTACAGGCGAGGGAGAAATATTTTTCCTGCAGGAGCGTGTTGGCAAGGGCGGTAAGCCTTTTAAGCTTTACAAGTTTGCCACCATGTTAAAAAACAGCCCAAGCATTGGTACGGGCACGGTAACTGTGAAGAATGACCCTCGGGTATTACCAATGGGTCGATTCCTTCGCAAGACCAAAATCAACGAATTACCCCAGTTGCTTAACATTCTTCTTGGGTCGATGAGCGTGGTGGGGCCCCGTCCGCAAGCACGGAAGAACTTCAATGCCTTCCCAGATGAATTTCAGCAATTGATCGTCAAAGTCAAGCCCGGGCTGTCTGGCGTTGGGCCCATAATATTCCGCGGCGAGGAAGATATCTTGGCAGATCACGCAGGCACGGTTGACTTCTACGATAAAGTGATTGCCCCCTACAAGGGGCAAATTGAGGCGTGGTACGTTACCAATCAATCCATGAGTACCTACTTCATAGTGATTTTCGTTACTATTTGGGTTGTACTATTTCCAAGTTCGCGTATCGCGTGGCGCGCTTTTAATGGCTTGCCTGTTCCCCCGGGAGAACTAAAAGGTCCCCTGAACTATGTATAGCTGTCTTTCGGCGCTAATAAACGCCCCTCCTAAAGGTTTAACGACTGGTCATAGTGCCTCCTGAACTTTACATCTAACGGATGAAGAGTCTTTCTGGTCTTGACTCCCCGACGAGTTTTTGGAATTCCGAAAAGAGACTGCCGAAAGTCCCATCATATTTCCATATTACGCATGCAAGAACATACCCCAAAATATATTAGCCTTGACCAGGGCTCCTCTGACCGCGCTTTTGGACTTGTGTTTGCAGTCTTTTTTACCGTCATAGGATTGTTCCCATTGCTGCGCGCGCAAAACATGCGGCTGTGGGCGTTAGTAATAGCTGCTACGTTTTTTCTGCTGGCTTTAATTGCTCCACGAATTCTTGGACGAGCCAATCGCGGATGGGCTAAATTCGGACTGTTATTGCACAAGCTTGTCAGCCCAGTGGCGCTAGGCTTGCTGTTCTTCTGCGTTGTCACACCAACGGGTCTATTGTTGAGAGCATTAAATCGAGACCCTCTGCGCCTGCGGTTCGAGCCCTCATCTAAGACTTACTGGCTTGATCGCACTCCGCCGGGACCCGAGGCAGAATCACTTAAAAACCAGTTTTAGGACTTTCGGGCATGTCATTTCTAAAAGAACTTTGGGCATTCATGGTTAGTCGCAAGAAATTTTGGTTGCTGCCTATTATGGTCATGATGGTGGTACTAGGTGCTCTCATCGTTTTCGCACAAGGCAGCGCAGTAGCTCCGTTTATCTACACGCTGTTTTAGACCATCATTATGTACGTACTTGGCATTTCAGCCTACTACCATGACAGCGCGGCCGCTTTACTGCACGACGGAAAGATAGTAGCTGCGGCGCAGGAGGAGCGCTTTACTCGCAAAAAGCATGATGCGGGATTCCCCAAGTATGCCGTTGAATACTGCTTGCGGGAAGCTGGAGTTTCCTTGGGGGAAATCGAATATATTGCTTTCTACGACAAGCCGTTTTTGAAATTTGAGCGCCTTCTGGAAACCTATGTGGCTTTAGCTCCGCGGGGTTTCTCGTCCTTTCGCTTAGCCATACCCGTTTGGTTGCGAGAAAAGCTGTTTCTAAAAGATATCCTGCTGAAGGAATTCAAGAAATTTTCGCCGAGCTATGACTGGAATAGCCGGCTTCGTTTTTCAGAACATCACCTCAGTCACGCTGCCAGCGCTTTTTTCCCTTCGCCATATGAAGAGGCTGCTATTTTGACCATGGATGGCGTTGGCGAATGGGCTACCACTTCGCTGGCAATCGGACGTGGCAATAGCTTGGAAGTCATCAAGGAGATCCACTTTCCACATTCGTTGGGCCTTTTGTATTCGGCTTTCACCTATTACACCGGGTTCAAAGTAAATTCCGGAGAATATAAGGTCATGGGGTTGGCCCCCTATGGCGAACCAAAGTACGTGGGGGAGATTTTCGAACACTTGGTAGATTTGAAAGAAGACGGCTCTTTTCGCTTGAATCAGTCATATTTTAACTACTGCACTGGGCTGACCATGACAAGTCAGCGGTTTCACGATTTGTTTGGCGGTCCACCGAGAAAAAGTGACGAACCGCTGAATCAACGCCATATGGATTTGGCCGCGTCGATCCAGAAGGCGACCGAACAAATCGTCCTCCGCCTCACTCGCTCGATCCGAAGGGAAACCGGGATAAGAAATCTATGCCTTGCCGGTGGCGTGGCGCTGAATTGTGTTGCCAACGGCAAGGTGTTGAGCGATGGCCAGTTTGACAGCGTCTGGATTCAGCCAGCCGCTGGTGATGCTGGGGGGGCACTCGGCGCCGCGCTCGCTGTGCACCACATCCATTTAGGACAAGCCAGAACTTCTTTTGGAAAGGACAGCATGCAAGGTTCCTATCTAGGGCCGGCGTTCCAACAATCAGATATAGAAAGCCGCTTGACTGCTATCGGTGCAAAGTTCAGCGTTATGAAGGACGACGAACTTTTTGAGCTTAGTGCTGCTGCGCTTGCGGAAGGGCAGGCGCTCGGGTGGTTTCAAGGGCGTATGGAATTTGGTCCACGTGCGCTAGGTGCTCGTTCCGTTCTCGGTGATGCCAGATCGCCGACCATGCAGTCAGTGCTTAACCTCAAAGTAAAATACAGGGAATCGTTCCGACCTTTTGCCCCTTCCGTGCTTCGTGATGACGTTGCCGACTGGTTTGAGTTGGATGGTGACAGCCCATATATGCTGCTCGTGGCGGATGTTGCCAAAGAGCGCCGGCTCGAAATGACCGAAGCCGAGCAGTTGCTTTTTGGCATCGAAAAATTGAACGTACCGCGTTCGGAAATTCCAGCTGCCACTCATGTGGACTACTCTGCGCGCATCCAAACCGTACATGCTGACAGCAACCCGCGCTATCACGCTTTGATCTCTGCTTTTAAACATAAGACAGGATGCCCAGTTGTAGTCAATACCAGTTTCAATGTGCGCGGCGAGCCAATCGTTTGTACGCCTGAAGATGCCTTTCGTTGTTTCATGGGAACGGAAATTGATGCGCTGGCAATAGGGAACTGTTTCCTTAGGAAAGAAGAGCAAGCGCCTTCTTTGAGGCTCAGCTATGAATCAGCATTTGAACTCGATTGATCGACACTTTCTGATTAGGCTGATTGGCTGGTCCCTTTTGGCATCCATCCTTTACGCGATGGCCTGCGCCATTATCTTGTTAACCAGTCTTATTCTTTTTCAAAAGGGAATAACTCCCAGCCTGCCATGGATATCCAATGTACAGAAACATCTCTACATGGAGTCAAGAAATGTCTGGCAGGCGCAGCCAGACTGCGTCGTATTCGATCCAAATTTGATTTTCAGGCCGAAAGATGGAAGGTGTCAGTTTGATAATATCGAGTTTCAGACGGAACTTTCTTTCTCGCCGGAAGGGCGCTATACAGGGGGCAAGCCTACTGGCAAAGGTATAGTGGTAATCGGAGATTCACACGCCATGGGTTGGGGCGTGAATGATTTGGATACTTTTTCAGCAGAGCTGCAAAGGTTGAGCGGTCGTGCGGTATTCAATCTCGCGGTTTCTGGTTATGCGACCGACCGGGAATTGATGCGCTTGGAAAATTCAGATTTATTGAATAAGGTCGATATCGTTGTTGTTCAATATTGCGACAATGATCTGGATGAGAACCTCCGCTTCCAGAACCTATCGAAAGAGTCAGCCCAGCGGAAGTTCTCGGTTGTCAGTCAGTTAGGGGGGCAGCCTCCAGCCTTGTCGGGCAAACTTGAGTATTTGAAGAAAGCATTTCAAGTCACCGTTAAAGTCCCATTTATTGGGATTCGCAGCAGCCTGAAGCTGAAAAAGGAGGAAGACTACGATTTTCCGCAGCACTACCAACCATTTCTAGATGCAGTCAATCGACATGGCGCGCTCAAATCCAAGCGGGTCATAGTTTTTTATAGTAATGGACAAGGCATAAAATTCAAAAACTTTCCTGCGGGAAAAGATCAGCAGTTGCCTAATTTCGAATTTGTTGACATGGGCTTGGGTCGGGGCGACTACTATAGAATGGATGACCACCTGACCCGGGCAGGCCATATGAAAATCGCTCGCCGGCTACTTACCGTGATTCAATCAATACCGTAATTGCGGCATTCCGTGTGATCATTGGGCTGCTGCCGATTCCATGGGAACCCGTAAGCTCACCCACCAAGTAGACAACTGAAA
>NZ_JBBHJX010000025.1:0-45304 GCF_037482915.1 Paucibacter hankyongi | reverse complement strand
ACTGCACTCGCTGCGCTCGTTTCGTTCAAACATGCTGCGCCAAGTCAGATCTTGAAGCGCGCACCGCGCGCAGCCCCAAGCTACTGCGCTGCTCAGCCCCTCACAAATCGCCCGACAGCTACCCGAGCTGCAGTGCGCTTGCATAGCGAGCGAGGTGCCTTGCCTCGGTGGCGAAAACCAAACTCGAAGGTGGCCCGGCCCGCCGACGGGCGATTTGTGCCCGGCCGAGAGCGCAGCGGAGCGGGTCAGGCGCGCCCAGCGCGCTTCAACATCATGCTTGGTGGCCCCTGTCTGAACGCAGTGAGCGAAGTGAACGAAGTGAGCGAAGTGAACGAAGTGAGTTGGCCACCGCTGGCCCGCGCAGTGAGCATCGAGGGCAGTCGGCTCGCCAGAGCCGACCCGGGCACCATGAGCACGGCGGCGGGCTGGGCCACCGGAGCGCTGCAGCCAAAAATCAAGAACGGCTCACAGCCCCGAAGAAAGGGGCCAGATCCACTTATTCGCTACCGCCCACCACCGGCAGGCCTTCTGCCCGCCAGCGCAGCATGCCGCCATTCAAGTTGGCCACTTGCTTGAAGCCGGCTTTTTGCAGCAGCACCGTGGCTTGCGCCGAGCGGGCGCCGGAGCGGCACACGGCCACCAGCGGACGCTGTGGGTCCAGCTCCGAGACCCGAGCCGCGAGTTGAGACAAGGGCAAGAGCTGCGCGCCCTCGATATGACCCAGCGCGTCGGTGAACTCCGCCGGCTCGCGCACATCCAAGAGCTGCAGCTTCCCAGCCGCGCCCTCCCCCGCACGCAACTCCGCCAGGGCATTGGCTTGGATCTCCCAGATACCGCTGAAGGCCAGCGTCAGCGGCGCCCATTCGCCTTCGTCCAGCGCCGCGCCATTTGACTCTGGCCGACCGCAGACCAGGTTGGCAGGCACGGCCTTGTCCATCAGCTTGGGGTGCGGCAGGCCCAGATGGTTCATATAGCCAGCAAAGTCGGCCTCATTGACGTCGCCGCCCAGGCGCGGGTTGAAGCGCAACTCCTCGGCGACGCTGGTGACCGTCAGACCCCGGTAGTCATGGCCGGGGTAGAGCAGGCAAGCTGCCGGCAGGCTGAGGATTTGTGTCTTGACCGATTGATACAGCATGGCCGGGCTGCCCTGCTGGAAGTCGGTGCGGCCACAGCCACGGATCAAAAGACTGTCGCCGGTGAAAGCGCGGCTCAAATCATCGAGCACATAGGTCAGGCAGCCATTGGTGTGGCCGGGGGTGGCGCGCACCTCTAAGTAACGCGAGCCGAAGCTGACCCGATCACCATGCTGCAGCAAGCGGTCTGCATGGGCGGCGCCCGAGGCGGCGGCCAGCATGATCTGGCTGCCACAGCGCTGCTTCAGCAACCAAGCGCCGGTGACATGGTCGGCATGTACATGGGTGTCGAGCGTGGCGACCAAACGTAGGCCCAGCTCGCGCAGCAGGGCCAGATCGCGGCGCTCATGCTCAAACACCGGGTCGATGATCACCGCCTCGGCGCTATTCGAATCACCCAGCAAATAGGTGTAGGTCGATGACGTGGGGTCAAACAACTGACGAAAGATCAACATGGCAAGCGCCTCCAAGAATCAGTCAAACGATCAGCCGCGCGCTGCGAAACAGCGGTCGTGCAGCCAAATCCCCAAAAGCATGGCGGGCACAAAAATCCACGCCGCCTCCATGCCCTGCCCCAAAGCCACCAAGGCCGGGCCCGGGCAAAAACCGGCAATGCCCCAGCCGACACCAAACAGCAAACCGCCCACCGCCAGACGCGCATCGATGCGCTTGTTGTTGGGGATCTCCATCGCGTCCCCGCTCCAGGCCCGGCTCTGACGCTTGGCATAAGCAAAGGCCAGCAGACCCACGCCCACTGCGCCGCCCATTACCAGGGCCAGGCTGGGGTCCCAAGCGCCGGCCAGGTCGAGAAAGGCTTTGACCTTGGCCGGATTGCTCATGCCGCCGAGCATCAGCCCAAGACCAAAAATCAAACCACTGAGCAATGCCAACACTGCGCGCATCTCAAGCCCCCAGCGTCAAGACATGACGCATCAGATAAACGGTGCCGAAACCGGCCGCCATAAAGATCATCACATTCACCAGCGAACGCAAAGACAGCCGACTCAGCCCGCAAACGCCATGCCCGCTGGTACAGCCATTGCCCAGGCGCGCACCAAAGCCCACCAAAACGCCGGCCAGCACCAAGCCAAGCGGCCCCACATCCACTTGCGCCGCCGGCCAGGGCGCGAAGCAGCGCCACAGCCACGGTGCCAACACCAAGCCTGCAATGAAAAACAAGCGCACCGTCTGCGAGCCAGTTCCCGCAGTCCTGGGCTTGAGCAGCGCCAGCAAGGGCTCGGACACGATGCCGATGATGCCCGCAATGCGGCCATTACCCAGCAAATAGAGCGCACTGGCCAGGCCAATCAATAGCCCGCCGCCCAGCGCCTGCCAAGGCGTGAAGTGAATCCAGTCGATGTTCATGGCGCAAATCTTAGGCGAGGACGCGGCAAGCACTCCCGGCTTGTCACTGGCATTTCATCCCGGCCTGTCACGCTTTTGACTTCGACACCTACAAAAAGAGGCATCTGCCGCCATGCCCACCGGTTTTCACCTCTTGATCGCGGCCCAGTTTGCCTCCGCACTCGCTGACAACGCCCTGCTCATCGTCATCATCGCCCGCCTGCAAGAGCTGAACCTGCCGGGCTGGTGGGCGCCGATGCTGAAGTTCGGCTTCACCGTGTCTTATGTGCTGCTGGCGCCTTTTGTCGGGCCGCTGGCCGATGCCTTCCCCAAAGCGCGGCTGATGGCCTGGATGAACGGCGTGAAGCTGCTCGCTGTGGGCGGCCTGGCCTGGGGTGTGCACCCCTTTGCGGCCTTCGCCTTGGTCGGCTTTGGGGCCGCCGCCTATGCGCCAGCCAAATACGGCCTGGTGACCGAGCTGGTTGGGCCCGATCGCCTGGTGCGCGCAAATGGCTGGTTAGAAGTCTCGGTGGTCTGCGCTGCTCTCTTCGGCACGGTGCTGGGCGGCTTGCTGGTCAGCCCCTGGCTGCTGAGCCAAGGCGCCTATGCCGAGTTGCGAACGGCCTTGAGCCACATGGGTTGGTTCAGCGCCAGCGGCTTGGGCGTGTCCATCATGATTTTGATGACCGTCTACGCCTTGGCTGGCCTGCTCAATCTGGGCGTGCCCAATAGCGGCGCCCGCTACCCGGCCAGCGGCATTCATCCCGTGGCCTTGAGCCGCGACTTCTGGCGCGCCAACCGCAAACTCTGGGCCGATGCCGACGGCGGCCTCTCGCTGGCCGTCACCACCTTGTTCTGGGGCGTGGGCGCCACGCTGCAACTGGCGGTGCTGCGCTGGGCGGCCGATGCCTTGCAACTGCCGCTCTCGCAATCCGCCTATCTGCAAGCCGCCGTGGCGGTGGGCGTGATCGCCGGCGCCGCTGCCGCCGGCCGCTGGGTGCCGCTGCACGCGGCCAAGCGCATGTTGGTCTTTGGGGTGCTATTGGGCTTGTTCATCCCCGCGATTGCCAGCACTCAGAGCCTCGTTTGGGCCATCCCGCTGTTGGTCTTGGTGGGCGCAGTCGGCGGGCTGATGGTCGTGCCGCTGAACGCCTTGCTGCAACACCGCGGCTACACCTTGCTGAGCGCTGGCCGCTCCATCGCCGTACAAGGCTTCAATGAAAACGCCAGCGTGCTTTTGATGCTCGCCGGCTACGCCGCCCTGCTCGCCCTGGACGTGCCCATCGTGGCCTTGATGTGGGGCTTTGGGCTGGCGATTGCTTTGGCGATGGGATTTTTGATGGGGAGGGAGGCGCGGCGTGCGCGTAAGGGCATCAATTCAACCCAGTCAATGCCTGCTAAGGCATCAGAGTTACAGAGGTCACTTGGGGCCACGAAACACTGAAATGAAGGACTAAACACCCGGCGGGCACCAAAAGAAAAATTCAGCGAGTTGACTGCAGGTGGAAGACCGCTTCGTGCCCGAAGCGAAACTTCGAGATCAAGCGCGAAGACCTGCATAGTAGTTTTTCCTTTGAAAAAGGCCGCGCAACTCTTAAGGAACGCTTGCGAGGGGCACTGATTTTCGGCCGATATGCTGTATCCGCAAGGTTCACGGAGGTTTTCAACAGAATGCTGCTGAACCTTACTTTGAGTGACTCCAGACCAAGCAGCTGCTCTCAAAGTCATTGTGTGACGCAATCGCTGTTTCGATCAGAGCTTTGAGCTCGGGCGCGACAGTGTAGTCTTTTGGGATTGCAAACGAATTTAGTAGTGCCTCGTCATATCTTCCAGACTTAACTACTGTTTTCAGCGCGGCAAGTAACTTCTTGCCTTTTACCGTACTTGGCGAAGGCCCGCTTGCTGCTTGCCACATTGCTTCGGCATCCGGTGATCCGCCGTTCGGCCACACACTTCGAACGACGTTCTTCCTTTTTTCAAGAAAGGTGTCGCGAGCCTTGGTTACCTTTTTCGCCGCCTCCTGTCGCCATTCTTCGGCGACCTCAACCGAAACGCCATAGAGCGCCGCCAGATAGGTGGCTTGACAGAAGTAGGCCTCGATGTCCGAGTCGGTTGTGACCCACGGAAACACCCCTGGCGTCTGAAAACCTGCAGTCCACTTTGCGGCTTCTTCAGGTGTCATGAAATCACCGTCACGGTGCAGCAGTGCGCGATTTTTTAGCTTTCCGTCTAACAATAGACCTTTTAAAAACTTGTCACGCGGCAAATTGTCTATACCGAAGCATCTACATACTGCGACCTGCCGAGATAGCTCCGGCCACTGGCGGAGGATAGCGCGAAGTGGTTTGTCGTCCTCATCCTCAACGAAGAAGAGCGCGACTTTGTCGAGCCCACCCCAACCGAGCAGTCGTCGAATCACCTCATCGTCTTCTGTCTCAATGACCCCGCTCTTCATCCAAACAAGCTTGGCAGCAGGACTCGCGGCTCGAACGATATGGGGGCTATGAGTTGTAAGGATTACTTGAGTGTTGTATTCAGGTGCAGCTCGTTCGAGGGCCTCTATGAGGCGCTCTTGCTTGTTTGGGTGAAGATGTGCGTCGGGCTCGTCGATCAGCATTACCTTCGGCTCGAACAGAATTAGGTACGCGAAGATTTGAACGACCTGCAACACGCCAGTGGCGGCGGTTTCAAGAGGCCGGCTGTAATCTGTTAGGTCGTTAGTCCTAAGTGTGGCCGAGATGTGATAGTCCTCGCGTTCATCGAAGGCAACATTAACTTGGACCCCCGGATGAACTTGATTTATGAGATTGTTGAGCTTCGCAAGTCTCTCAATCCCTTGCCTATCATCCACCTCTCCTTGCCTGCGGCTGCGTAGGTTTAGGAGGATGTTGCGCAAAACGCCCCCTGCATCACCGCTAGCGGCCTGCCGGCGCAGAGTCGGCTGAGCAAGGATGGACTCCCTCTCAGACAGACCAGCAAGGCCAGGGATATAGGCGGTGATGAACTGAAATCGCTGCTTATATGGCGTGACCGCGCCGCCTCCATCCATATAAGCCGTAATCCCACCCCGATTTCGCGCAGCGCGAATGCGGACTGTTGCTTGACTAGATTCCTCTCCGGTCGGGCGATGTGCAAACACGACTTCTACCGGGAGCGAACCTGCGTCTGATTTGAGTTCACCATTGTGAAGCGTTGTGAGTGGCTCACTCGAAGGAACGTAATCGAGTCGCTCAAAGGAAATCATCTCCTTTGTATTCTTGGGCAACACGTAACTGGCAGCTCGCGCAGCCCAGTGAATCGCTTGGAGCACGGACGACTTTCCACAACCATTCGGGCCAACGAGAATGGTGACGCTGTCAAGGGGAATGCTTGCCTTCTTAACCGCCTTAAATTGCGTGACCGTTATTGATTCCAGTGGACTCCAACGGCGCGCGCGAGGAGATCGAGTGTCTGCAATTTCAATTATCGAAGGGGGCGAATTCGAAGTACCAGTTTCTGCGTATGCCTGAGCACCTGAGATGGGTACACCTTCGGCGGCAACAGTTGCACTGCGGTCCTCGGCCCGCCCAAGGCCTGAAGCAGCATCATCCTCATCAAAGAAACCTGCAAGACTATCCTCATTCTGTTGCGCTTTTTGGCTGTTCATCAAGTGATTTTGGCATCGTTTCTAACGCAGAAACTAGCTGGAGAGCGTTTTCAGTGACGGCTTCCCGCCCAACGTCTGGATCGGGGTCAGGTCTTTAATCTATGGGCAAGACCTGACCCTAAAATCATCAAAGTGCTAGGTGCTTGCGCGCAGCGCAGCATCCATCGAGGCGACGCGCAGCGAGCCGTGTTCTTTGGGGTTCCCCTTCTGCATGGGCGAGGAGCGGAGAATTTGCCGGGCGTCGCACAGCGACTTCAAGCACTGACTTCGCGCCCCTTGTTTGAACGCAGCGTAGCGAAGTGAGTTGGGCGCGGCCCGGCAAATTTGAGTATCTGAGCGGACCCGTAGGACCATGCGGCAGGGGCGCCTTCTTTGCCCACTTTCTTGTGCGCACAAGAAAGTGGGTCGCCCGCCGGGGCGAATACCCGGCACGGTGCGGGAGAAAAGGCCCGACCTCAACAAAAGACCGTACGCACTGACCTCAAACGCATGAGGTCTAGGCGATCACCCCCTCAAACCGCCCCCTGCCTCACCCCCACAATCGGCGACCGGTACGGCACTTCGGCGCGGTGGATCACCGAGTCGAGCACGCCTTCGAAGCGAGCGACGATGCTGCTCCAATCGAGCGCGCTGGCGGTTTGGCAAGCGGCTTCGCCCATGCGCCGGCGGCCCTGAAAATCAGCCGCCAAACTGGCAGCGGCTTGCACAAAGGCGGCGGTGTCGTCCATCGGTGCGAGCACGCCGTTCTCGCCGCTGCGAATCAGTTGCGCGGCCGCTGCGTAATTGAAAGCCAGCACAGCTAAACCGCTGGCCATGGCCTCGGTGGTGACGTTGCCAAAGGTTTCGGTCAGGCTGGGGAACAAGAACAAATCGCCGCTGGCGTAATGCGCGGCCAGGTCTTCGCCCTTGCGCTGGCCGGCAAAAATGGCCTGCGGCAGGCGCTGTTGCAACTCGGCTTGCTGCGGGCCGCTGCCCACCACCACCAGCTTGGCGCGTGCATCGTTTTGGCTGATGGCCTCAAAGGCGGCGATGAGCGCCGGCAGATTCTTTTCGGGCGCGATCCGGCCCACGTAAAGCACCACCAAATCATCCGGCGCCACGCCCCATTGCTCGCGCAGCGCCTGGCTGCGACGCAAAGGGGTGAACTGCTTGGTGTCCACGCCGCGCGAAACCACGGTCAGGTTCTTGAAGCCGCCGGCCTCCAGATCGCGCCGCAGGGCTTCGGTGGGCACCATGGTGTTCTGGGTGCGGTTATGGAACTTGCGCAGATAGGCCATGATGGGCTTGTAGAGCCAACCAATGCCGTAGTGCCGGCTGTAGGCGTGGAAATTGGTGCGGAAGTCGGAGCAGACCGGCAGCTTCAGATGCGTGGCCGCTTGCAGGGCCGACCAGCCCAGGGCGCCCTCGGTGGCGATGTGCACCACATCAGGCCGGTGCACCGACCAGAGCTGCACCAGCGCCTTCTTGGACGGCACGCCCATGCGCAGATTCGGGTAGCGCGGAATTGGCAGGCCGCGCATCAGCACTTCATGAAAACGCACCGCGGTTTCGGCTGAGTCGTTGGCGTCTTGACGCGGCCGGATCAGCTGAACATCATGGTTACGCGCATGCAGGCCTTCAACGATGCGGGCGATGGTCATGGCCACGCCGTTCACCTCCGGCGGGTAGGTCTCGGTGACGAAGGCAATGCGCAGGGAGCGATGCGCCGCCGGGTAGTTGTCAACGAGGATGCCATCCGGTGTGTCGTGCTTCATGCCTGCATGGTGCCCAGCACGCATAACAGTTCGATGACAGCGGACTATTTAATTGCAGCCAATGCCTGATGCCCGCAGCCCGGCGCTTTTCAAAGCACTGATGCGCCGCCATCGTCACGGAATTTTCATGCAGGGCCGTCACCATCGCGCCACCGAAGCCAAAGCGGCGGGCAAGCCCATGTGTTTGCGACTCACTGCTTTCGGCCTGGCGGGCAGTCTTTTTGGTTTGCCCTTTTCATTGTTTCTTTCTTTCGAGGACGCGTGTGAACAAACCCTTCCTGCCCACTCTCGCTGCCACTCTGAAAGAGCAGCGCTGGGACGACCACCGCTACTACCACCACAGCCGCATCAACCAAAGCCTGCACCTGCTGAGCGCGATCTGTTTTGTGATCGCCTACGGCATGCTGTACTTTGACCCGGCCATGGCCGCCATCTTGGCTTGGTGCGTGTCGATGACCAGCCGCCAGGCCGGCCACTTCTTCTTCGAGCCGCGCGGCTATGACCATGTCAACCAAGCCACCGACGAGCACAAGGAAGAAATCAAGATCGGCTACAACATCCAGCGCAAGATCGTGCTGCTGGCGATCTGGGTGGCCATCCCGGCGCTGCTGTGGTTCCAGCCTTCGGCCTTCGGCTTGATTCAGCCCGCCACCGACTTCAATGGCTTTGTGCATGACGTCGGCATGGCCTGGTTGGCTCTGGGCGCCGCCGGCCTGATCTTCCGCGTGCTGCAGCTGTGGATTCAGCAAGACCTGATGACCGGCGTGGCCTGGATGACCAAGATCCTGACCGACCCCTTCCACGACATCATGCTGTATCACAAGGCCCCGCTCTACCTGCTGCGCGGCGAGCTGATCGACCCGATGGAGCATGTGGTGCACGAGGTGCAAGCGAAGAAGCGCTAAAGCCTAGATCGCTGAAACCCACGAACAAAAAGAAAAGAGGGCTTCTTGCGAAGCCCTCTTTTTGAATGTGTTTTCAGCGCTCGCGCATAACTCCAGCCATCAAGCCTTGCCGCCCGACTTGAAGGCTTGCCACATCTCCTTGAGCAGACCGCGCTTGATGGCCTTGTTGCTCAGGGCAGCATCCGCATCCCACCAGCCTTCAGACTTCATCTTTTGTGCCGCCTTCACGAAGCGATGCGTGACCTCATCGAAATCCGCGTCGCTGTAGTTCAAGCTGAAGATCAGCCGGCCCGTGCCCACCCAACTGAGTGCCAAGCCTTGCTCACGCAAATAGAACTGCAGCATCCAGTTGTAGCGCGAGGGCTGGGTGTAGAACACCGTCCAGATCGATTGCATCTGCGCCACTTGCACCGGCACGCCGCCATCCTTCAGCGCCGCATTGAAGCGCGCGGCGCGCGAGTTCCAGCGATCGTCCAGGCCGGCGTAGATGGCCTGAATGGCCGGCGTTTGCAGACGGTCCAAGAACACCTTCATGGCGCCCATCACATAGGGGTGGGCGTTGAAGGTGCCGCGGGCGAAGCAGATGTCGGCCGGGCGCTCTTCGCGGAAGCGCTTCATCAGCGCGGCCTTGCCGCAGACCACGCCGACCGGCAGGCCGCCGCCCAGGGTCTTGCCGTAAGTGACCATATCCGCCCGCACGCCGAAGTACTCTTGCGCGCCACCGGGTGCCAGGCGGAAGCCCAAGAAGACCTCGTCAAAGATCAGCACAATGCCGTTCTCGGTGCAGACCTGGCGCAGCTTCTTCAACCAGGCGGTGTAAGCCGCGCGGTCATAGCCCGCACGGCGGCTGCTGTCCAGCAGCTGCGAGTCGCCCGGCGCGCCGGCGTTCGGGTGCAGCGCTTGCAGCGGGTTGATCAAGACGCAGGCCACGTCCTTGCGGGTGCGCAACACCTTCAGGCTGCGCTCGTCCATGTCTTGCAAGGTGTAGGTTTCGCGCGGCGGCAAGGGGTTGCCGATGCCGGGCTGCACATCCTCCCACCAGCCGTGGTACGCGCCGCAAAAGCGCACCAGGTTCTTGCGCCGGGTGTGATAACGCGACAGGCGCACTGCCTGCATCACCGCCTCGGTGCCGGACATATGAAAGGACACCTCGTCCTGGCCAGAGATGGCCTTCAGGCGCTGCACGTTCTCGGCCACGCAGGGGTGGTAAGCGCCCAGCACCGGGCCGAGCTGATGGGTCAGCGCAATGCCTTCGTCCACACACTCGCGGTAGAAGTCGTAGCCGAAGACGTTGACGCCGTAGCTGCCGGTCAGGTCGTAGTAGGCGTTGCCGTCCAGATCGACCACCTGCACGCCGGAGGAGCTTTGCAAAAAGCTGCCGGTCTTCAGGTGCTGGCGCAGATAGGGGCTGAACTGGAAGGGCACACGGTAGCTGCCGGTGAACTGCAGGTCGGAGATGGCCTCGCGGGCCTGGGCCGACATGGCGATGCTCTTGGGGCTGCTTTGCGCCAAGGACTCCGCCAAGCGCTTGAAGCCGACGCGGCGGCGGCTGACGACGTCCTCGGGCGCGCCGTCCGAATTGAAGAAACGCGCCTCGTCGTAGGCGTAGCCCGGAATCCAGCCGGCCAGGCGCTTGGCCATGCGCGAGTGCCCGGCCAGCGAGCGGTGCTTGGCGCGCGACAGCTCAAGGCGGCGCTTGGCGCGCGGCAAGGTCCAGGCCAGTGCGGCCAGGGCCAATGCGGAAAGTGCAAAAGTTTGATGTTCCATGGGATGGGCAAGAAGTCCAGTCCCTTATCTAAACAGCGCTGCTTGACAGCCTCATGAATATGACAATCTCTGTGCGAAAGATGCTCCAACAGGAGGATCTCAATTTCCTGCTCACCAACCGCATTCCGCGCATTGCGCTAACCCGTTTGATGGGCAAGTTCAGCCAGATTCGCAGCCCGCTGCTGGCCAAGATGTCCATCGCCGTCTGGCGCTGTTTCACCGACCTGGACCTGAGCGACGCCAAGAAACAACGCTTCGACAGCCTGCACGACTGCTTCACCCGCGAGTTGCTGCCGGGCGCGCGCAAGGTGGACATGCGCGAGGACGTGCTCAGCAGCCCTTGCGACGCCATCGTCGGCGCCTGCGGTCGGGTGGAAGGCCGCCAAGTCTTTCAGGCCAAAGGCTTCCCCTATTCGATGCAAGACCTGTTCGGGCCGACGCAAGACACCTCCGCCTTTCAAGACGGTATGTTCATCACCCTGCGCCTGACCTCGGCCATGTACCACCGCTTCCATGCGCCGCAGGACTGCACGGTCGAGCATGTGACCCATATCGCCGGCGACACCTGGAACGTCAACCCCATCGCCTTGAAGCGCGTCGAGCGCCTGTTCTGCCGCAATGAACGGGCGGTGCTGCGCACCCGGCTCAAAAGCGGCGAGCCGATTGCCATCGTGCCGGTGGCCGCCATCTTGGTGGCCAGCCTGCGCCTGCACTTCCTCGACCTCTTGCTGCATGTGGACTACCAAGGCGCCAATGAACTGCCCTGCCAGGCCAGCTTCAAAAAGGGTGAAGAGATGGGCTGGTTCCAGCATGGTTCCACCATCATCGTCTTCGTGCCCAAGGGCTTTGAACTCTGCCCCGGCATCAGCACCGGCACGCAGATTCGCATGGGGCAGGCGCTGCTGCAGCGGGCAAATACTCAGGCGTGAGTGCGCTTGGTGTTCGGTTGCTCCGCTGACCTTGCCGATGATTGGGGCTTGTTCGGTAGGCACAGCAACCCGAACGTTTGGCGTTTCAACAGTAGCGCAAGCCCATCCCGAAGGTGGCCTGGCCCGACGACGGGCGATTTGTGCCCGGCCGAGAGCGCAGCGAAGCGGGGCAGGCGCGCGCAGCGCGCTTCAACTTCTGACTTGGCGGCACTTGTTTGAGCGCAGTGAGCTCCAACGAACGTAGCGAGTTTGCCGCCGCTGACCCGCGCAGTGAGCACCGAGGGCAGTCGGCTCGCAGAGCCGACCCGGGCACCATGAGCACGGCGGCGGGCCGGGTCACCTGAGCGAGCCAGTACGCCGCCAAGCCCTAAATTTCAGCGCTCAGCCAAGGCCAAACGCAGCGCCAGTCCAATGAAGACCGTGCCCGCCAACCAATTTAAGCCGCGTTGGGCGCGGGTGGAGCGCTTGAGCACCTGGCTGAGCGCGCCGGCAAAGTAGGTGATGGAGCCAAAAGAGATCAGCGTGGCGACGATGAAAATCAGCCCCAGTTGGGCGATCTGCCAGGCCACCGGGCCTTTTTGGGCGGTGGCGGCATCGTCCACAAACTGCGGCAGCAAAGCCAAGAAGAAAAACACCACCTTGGGGTTGGTCAGGTTCATCACCACACCGCGGCTGTACATCTTCAGGGGACTCAAACGCAGCTGAGCCTGCTCGGCCAAGGGCCCAACCGGCGCGCGCAAGACCTGATAGGCCAGATAAGCCAAATAGGCCGCGCCCAACAGCTTGAGCACGGTGAAGGCCAAAGCCGAGGCGGCAAACACCGCCGCCAAGCCCAAGGCAATCGCCGCCGAGTGCACCAACAAACCGGTGCACAAGCCCAGCACCACATAAAAGCCAGCGCGGCGACCCTGCATGGCGGACTGCATCAGCACGAAGACATTGTCCGGGCCAGGGGTGTAGCCCAGCAGCAAGGCCAGGGTGAAAAAGGTCAAGGCGGTGTCGAGCGTCAGCATGATGGGGCGGCGTTTGATGATTCAGATCGGGGCAACCCGAAGCGCGCCATTGTCACTCGCCCCGCTCACCACAAAAAAGCGCCCGGACAGACCGCCTCAATCTCAATAGCCCGCCGTCGCGCCAAGTCTTCCCCAGGGCTACCGCCCGAAGATTTGTCAGCCGATGTTCGTCGGGGTCTTGTGTTCTCGGCAATTCAAGTCACAAACAAAGGGCACGCATTCTTGCGGCCTTGCAGCGCGTCGATTAGAAGTTCTTTGTGCCTAACGTCGTAAACAACCGCAATCGCCGCGGCTTGTATCAGCGACTGGCTTGACCCACTCCTCGTCAAGTTCTTGATTGGGCGCTTCAGCCCCCTGCTGGCAACCGGTGCTTCCATCGTAGATGACCGGATTCAAGTACAGCCCGGCCACCGTCACTCTAAGCCCCCTCCCCACCAGAGACGATACGGGGAAGAATCTGCGTCACGCAGTGTGCTGGCGTGCAAAAGACGTAACAGGCCAACGAGATCAATCGCGCGCAATCCAATGGTTTCACGTGCAAACAACATAGCGAGTCGATATACCGGGATTACCAGCCTCAGGCCAATATTCGCGACGAATCCAGAAAATCCTACCGAACTACCTGTTGTGCCAGCGAGAACTCCTGGCGTTGCGATGAGAAATGCGTCCAGTGTTTCACCGTCTACGGTGGAAACACTCAGGTCCCTGGGAGTGACCATCAGGGCATTTTCAGGCATCCTGTTGCTGCTTGAAACGCTGCCGTTCGAACCATGTACGCCTGTCGCAACAACTGACAAGAGGTCGCCCATGAGTACACCGCAAAACGACGATATCAATCAACTAGTCGACCGTGCCCAGAACAAGTTGCGCGAGGATGCGCTGGGCTCCCAGGGGACAGCGGCGCGCAGACCCCTCATAGGTGTCAGTTTGAGCGTGCTGGCGTGGCTTGCGGCCATCTTCCTGTGGGGCTGGCAATTGTGGCCACAAGGGCCAAACGATGCTGAGATTGGTAAGGAGCTGGAGCTGCTCATCGGCGAGGCGCGCGACTCCGTGGAACGCTACGTCAAGGTCAACAATGAACTTCCCGTGCAACTACCCGCTCCTGCGCTATCCCTGGTCATCGGCTATCAAGTGATTGATCCGGCGGTTACACCGCCGCGCTATGCCCTCAATGGCCGGATCGGCCATGTTTCCCGGAGTTGGACCAATGCCGCCGCGCCGGGAGGTGCCCAATGATCTGCCACGGCTCACGCAAGCAAGAACGTGGTTTCACGATCCTCGAATTGTCGTTCTTAGTCGCCATCATCGCCATTCTGGCTGCCATCGCCCTGCCGTTTTATCGGGATTATGTGGAGCGAGCACATCTGGCCGATGTTCTCGTGGAATACGACGCCATGCGCGAGAAGGCGCAGATTGCCGCCCAGGAGAGCAGTCGCGATCTCTGCAACTGGAAAATCACGTGGAACGGCCGCGACAAAGATCCCGAAACTGCCCTTATCGAAACTATCGTCGGCGATGGCATCAAGGCCCTTGATCCGAGTCGCTGGAAGCCCGCACTGACTCATTTCACGAGTGTCACCGGCAATGATCAAGCGGCCCCGCTCACCGTGCAGTTTGGAGGCATCGGACCCGAAGGGGTTGCACGCACGCGCCTGTTAGCCGCCGAGTTCCAGAGAATCGGCGCCTTCAACCAGTGGGTGCGTGATTCCGCCATTGTCGCCACTTTCACCGTGCTCCTCGGGCAATGCAAGAGCGGTCACCCGGCATCAACGATCGTTGCGACCACGGTCACGCAGTCGCCCGCGGTCGCGACGCCGGCGCCGTCCTGCACCGCGGCCCAGCAACTCAACGCCGACCGCTCGCAGTGCGTTCCCAAGGTCTGCGCCAAGGGTTTGGTCCTCGATCCGGCCAGCGGTGCCTGCAATCCGGGTTGCAAGCCAGATGAGTACGAGCCGATGTTTCTGGTTCGCGGCGGATTTACGGAAGGCTTCAACCAGCCCAAGAGCGGTCCTTACATCTGTTTCAACCGGACGACGGAGGCCTGTCCGCCTGAGCGGCCGATGGCCGGAATCAAGGACGGCGCCCGCATTTGCGACCCGATGTACGGCAACCAGCCCACGATTGCGGCGGCCCCCAAACCAGCCGGGTGCAGCCGCGGCGGCGCAGCTTTGAGCCCCTTCACCGAAGCGACGCTGGCGCAAAAGCTGCCCTACAAGGCGGTGGATTGCGCGGGTAATGATCCCAGCATGTGCGAGATGATGGCATCGCCTCACGGCGCGGTGACCTGCCCGGCCGGCAGCTTTCCCGCCGTCAAGCTCGTCAACCGGGCAGATGGCACTCGTGATGTCGAGCGGCTCTGCATGCCGGCGGAGCAATGCAAGGTGGATTACTGGCGGCAGAGTACGCAGTTGGACGACTGCACAACCTTCGATCCGTCTCGTTCCAATACCAAGCCATTCCAGTGTACCTATTGCTGCGCCGGCGACAACTGCAACGGCTTCGATCTGGACGCGTCCGGCAACAAGGGAGATGCCTACTCACCGGCGTGCCCCGTAAACCCAGCGCTGTTCGTTCACTGGGACTGACAACCATGGCCAAATTGTTGCCCAGGCACTCCTGTCGCCTGACGCGGCAGGGTCTCCTCATGAAAGAAATGCCATGACCCACTGGCTGCTCGATCTCGCAATCAAGGCCTACCCGGCGCGCAATATTTCTCCGCAGACTCAACTGCCGGAAACGCCCGGCGAGCGTTGGGAACTGGTTGCCGCGCTGGCAGGCGTGACGTCCCACGAACTGGCGCAGATGGTGGCCGACCGGTTCGCTCTCAAGCGGGCATCCGTGTCACAAATCAACAAGCACCTCGCCCAGGTACTGCCGGCCCGCATTGCGCGGCGCCATGGCATCCTGCCGGTCAGTGCCGATGACCGGACCCTGACAATCGTCTGCTCCGATCCGACCGATGACGAAGCAGTCAAGGAAGCCGCTTTCGTTTCCTCGCGGCACATCGAACGGCTGATCGCCCCACCGCACGACATCGATAGCTGGATGACCCTGCTTTACGCCCAGGGTGCCGCGGGAGACCGGTCGAACAAGCTGAAAATGCTCGATCTGGATGACCGCGAAGTCGCCATGGCGATAGGCGACAACGCACCGGTTACCCGCCTTTGCCGCGCACTCTTAAAAAAGGCGATCGATGGCCGCGCCTCGGACATCCACGCCCACCCCTTTGCCGGGGGCGGGGTCGTCCGCTTCCGCATCGATGGCGTCTTGCATCGGATCGCCACCCTGCCCGGCGAGATTCTCGACGCGGTGCTGCGTTTCTTCAAGGCACAAGGCAAGATGGATCCGACCAATAGCCGAGTGCCACAGGATGGTCGGGCCAGCGTCACGCTGGGCAATCTTAGCTACGATCTGCGTGTTTCCTCCCTGCCGGCCACTGGCGGCGAGAGTCTGGTTATCCGGATCCTCGATCCGTCACGTGTCTACAGTCTGCAGGAGAGTCATTTCGCCAGCGCCACCAGCATGGCTTTGCGCCGCATATCGGCCAGCGCCAATGGGCTATTCCTGCTCACAGGGCCTACCGGCAGCGGCAAGACATCGACGCTGTATGCCCTGCTTGCCGCGCTCAATAACGTCTCCCGTCGAATCATCACAGTCGAGGAACCGGTCGAGTATCAAATTCCCGGCATCACCCAGATCGAAGTCAACGCGCAGGCCGGCCTCGGTTTCGAAACAGCCCTGCGCGCCATCCTGCGCCAGGACCCGGATATCCTCCTGATCGGCGAAATCCGCGACAAGGAGACTGCCGATATCGCGGTCAATGCCGCACTGACCGGACACCTGGTGTTCGCAACACTGCACACCATGGACGCCATGCGGGCCATACCGCGCCTGGTCGAATTGGGAGTCCGACCTACGGTCCTTGCTGATACGCTGGTTGGAGTCATGTCGCAACGCCTTATGCGCAAGCTGTGCACGCACTGCCGAGCGCCCGTGGTCGAGCCCCTGGCGCCGTTGGAGCGACTGTTCCGCGACCTGACCGACGAATCTCCGGTATATCGGGCTGTCGGCTGTGCCGAATGCAATTACACCGGGTACAGCGGACGCTTGCCCGTCGCAGAGGTCATCGAGGTCAATGACAGGCTGCGCGCAGCCTTTCTCGCGAACAGGATTGACAACGCCACACTGGTGGGAGCGCTACCCGATGGCTGGCAAAGCATTCAGGTCAATGCGGCGAATTGGATTGTTTCGGGTGAATCGACGCCGGAAGAAGCCTATGCCAATCTTGGCACGGCCTTCTGGACTGCCTTGAGCCATTCCAGTAAACGGCGTGTGCCAATTCAGGACGCAATCGCCCAAGCGAGCAATCACTCATCTGCCACGGCCCTGACCGCCTTGGTCGTCACACCCGATCCCGCTTTGGGCAATCGGCTTGTCGATCTGCTCGGGCATGCTGCCTACCAAGCCCGCTGGGAGGCTACCGGCTCCGGAGCACGGGCCATCCTTGAGGCCAATCAGGACGTGCAATTGCTGATCGCGGATACCGCAGCCGGAGGGGACTCCGAAGACATGCTCCGCAATCTGCGTCGAGAACTGGCCTGGTCCGGCTTGCCGGTGATCTTGCTGGTGGACCCGGCTGAATCGGACTTCCTGGCCCTGCTCGAGTCATTTGGCGTAACAGATTTTCTGCACAAGCCGGTTGTGCCAGAGTTGCTGATTTCGCGCGCACAGTCCGTGCTTCACCGCTGAATAGTCTGTCTACGACTTCAATAACCAAGAACAGGACTTGAAAGCGTCACACCCGCCCATATAATTCGATTGCTAGCACTCAAGCCAATCGAGTGCTAACGACCCAAGATACCCGGCCGGACCGGGTGTCCGAGGTCTCGAATATCCCTGACCGGTTCACTGGCCCCGCCAGCACCCGGCCCAACGAAGACCCGAAACTCTCTAGGAGATGTGATGAACCTGCGTCCTCTGCACGATCGCGTGATCGTTAAGCGCCTCGAACAAGAAACCAAGACTGCCTCGGGCATCTTCATCCCTGACGCCGCCGCTGAAAAGCCGGACCAAGGTGAAGTGCTGGCCGTCGGTAACGGCAAGCGCAACGACCGTGGCGACCTGATCGCCCTGAACGTCAAGGTCGGTGACCGCGTTCTGTTCGGCAAGTACTCGGGCCAGACCGTCAAGGTTGATGGCAATGAACTCCTCGTGATGCGCGAAGAAGACCTCTTCGCTGTGGTCGAGAAGTAAAGCTACTGCGCGACGCGCTGGCGTCGTTGGGCGGTGCTCGGAATCCTCACGTGCAGCAAGCACGCTCCGGTTCCTCCGCTCCGTCCGCCTAGCCAGAGCGCCGCTCGCTACGCTTTTCTTCTCAACCATTGATTGGGCAAGCAAAAGCGTGGTCCTTATTCACGAATTTGGAGAAATTTCATGGCAGCAAAAGACGTAGTTTTCGGCGGCGAAGCCCGCGCACGCATGGTTGAAGGCGTGAACATCTTGGCCAATGCGGTCAAGGTGACCCTGGGTCCTAAGGGCCGCAATGTGGTGCTGGAGCGTTCGTACGGCGCGCCTACCGTGACCAAGGACGGTGTGTCCGTGGCCAAGGAAGTCGAGCTGAAAGACAAGCTGCAGAACATGGGCGCGCAGATGGTCAAGGAAGTCGCTTCCAAGACTTCTGACAACGCCGGTGACGGCACCACGACAGCTACCGTGCTGGCTCAAGCCATCGTGCGCGAAGGCATGAAGTACGTGGCCGCCGGTATGAACCCGATGGACCTGAAGCGCGGCATCGACAAGGCTGTGACAGCCCTGGTCGCCGAGTTGAAGAAGGCTTCGAAGGCCACCACCACTTCCAAGGAAATCGCTCAAGTTGGCTCGATCTCGGCCAATAGCGACGAGTCGATCGGCAAGATCATTGCTGACGCGATGGACAAGGTCGGCAAGGAAGGCGTCATCACCGTCGAAGACGGCAAGTCGCTGGACAACGAGTTGGACGTCGTCGAAGGTATGCAATTCGACCGCGGCTACCTGAGCCCTTACTTCATCAACAACCCTGAGAAGCAAGCCGCTCTGTTGGACAACCCTTTCGTGCTGCTGTACGACAAGAAGATCTCCAACATCCGCGACCTGCTGCCTACGCTGGAGCAAGTGGCCAAGTCGGGCCGCCCGCTGCTGATCATTGCTGAAGATGTGGACGGCGAAGCGCTGGCGACCCTGGTGGTCAACACCATCCGCGGCATCCTGAAGGTTGTGGCTGTGAAGGCTCCTGGCTTCGGCGACCGCCGCAAGGCCATGCTGGAAGACATCGCCATCCTGACTGGCGGCAAGGTCATCGCCGAAGAAGTCGGCCTGACTCTGGAGAAGGTCACTTTGGCCGATCTGGGCCAAGCCAAGCGCGTCGAAGTGGGCAAGGAAAACACCACCATCATCGACGGCCTGGGCGCTGCAGCTGACATCGAAGCTCGCGTCAAGCAAGTGCGTATTCAGATCGAAGAAGCGACCAGCGACTACGACCGTGAAAAGCTGCAAGAGCGCGTGGCCAAGCTGGCCGGCGGTGTTGCACTGATCAAGGTTGGCGCTGCCACCGAAGTCGAAATGAAGGAAAAGAAGGCCCGCGTTGAAGACGCCCTGCACGCCACTCGCGCTGCTGTGGAAGAAGGCATCGTGGCCGGTGGTGGCGTGGCTCTGCTGCGCGCCAAGCAAGCGGCTGGCGCCATCAAGGGCGACAACGCTGACCAAGACGCCGGCATCAAGCTGGTGCTCAAGGCCATCGAAGCTCCTCTGCGCGAAATCGTGGCCAACGCCGGTGGCGAAGCCTCGGTGGTCGTGAACGCTGTGTTGGCCGGTTCGGGCAACCACGGCTTCAACGCTGCCAACGACACCTACGGTGACATGATCGAAATGGGCATTCTGGACCCGACCAAGGTGACACGTACTGCGCTGCAGAACGCCGCTTCGGTTGCTTCGCTGATGCTGACCACCGAGTGCATGATCGCTGAAACACCGAAGGACGACGCTCCTGCCGGTGGCATGCCTGGCGGCATGGGCGGCATGGGTGGCATGGGCGATATGGGCATGTAATGCCTGCGGGGTCAGGACTTGCCTTCACCGGCAAGACCCGGCCCCCATCGCTCGGCACTTGAGATGCCGATCGGTGAGAGTTTTCTCACGCAAAGGGGAGTCGCGAAAGCGGCTCCCCTTTTTTTCGTCCCGCCAGGGCTCAATATGTCATGCTGGCGGTCACTCCGTGCTGCCGATTGATAATCAAAGCCTCCCTGGCCAAGCCTTTTCCATGTCCTCGCGTCCGACCCTGCAATCTCTTTTAGACGAAGCGCTGAGCGAAGCGCCGGCCTTGAGCCGCCATTTGCTCAACACGATCCAAGCCGCGCTGGACTCCCGCACCCAATATTTCCCCCTGCTGGAAGGCTGGCGCCGCATGCGCGCCCGCTTTTGCCAGGACTTCCAGTCAGCCCTGATTCCCCTGATTCAAAGCGCAGGACAAGGGCACGACCCGCTCCAGCAGCAGCGCAGCGCCGGCGGACTGGACTCTTTGCGCCTGGTGGATGAGCGCCAGGCCCTGCAGGATGTGGCCATTGCCCATGTGATCCAGGCGGTGGAAGACCAATCTCGCCCCGAGTTGCATCAACTCGGCAATTTCTTTGCCGCGCTGCGCGGCACTGCGCGCGCCCGCAAGAACGAAAACCCGCTCCGGCCTGCACTGTTTGCGCAAGCCTTGCTGCAGGCCTTGTCCAGTACGGAGATGGAGCCACAGCGCCGCTATGAGTTGATGCAAGTGGCCGCCACCCCCATGGCCCAGGACCTGCACCGCATCTATGGCCAGTTATGCGCCAGACTACGCGCGGCCGAGCTGAGTCAGTTGGTGGCCAGCCACGCGTCCAGAAGCCAAGACACCAATGCCGCCCACCGCTTTGCGCTGGCCAGCCGCCACAGTGAACCGGCCACGCTGGACGGTTTGGCGCGCCGTGTGCAGGAGCACAACACGCGGCCGCAGGGCATTGGCGCCAGCGCATCGGGCCAGGCGCCGGTCTTCATCGCCAAGGCCGGGCCCGATATGTTGAGCCGGCTTTACGACCAAATCCTGGCCGACCCGCGCTTGTTAGCACCGCTGAAAGCCTTGTTGGCCCGGCTTCAGGTTGCCGTGGTGCGCTTGTCGCGCAATGACTCCAGCTTGCTGCATCGCCAAGACCATCCAACTTGGGCCCTGCTGAACCGGGTGGCAGCACATGGCATGGCCTTCGAGCGGGCCGATGACGAGCAATTCCAAAGCTTTCTACGCAGCATGGACGTTGAGGTTCAGGGGCTGATTGACGCCCCCTTGCCCACCGCAATGCTGTTCGAGCAGACGTTCAGCCGAGTGGACAAGATGCTCAGCAAGCAAGCGCAACAGCGCAGCGAACGCAGCGCCGCCGCCCTCGCCTCACTAGAACGCGAACAGTTGCGCAAGCAGTGGCTGGACCTGCTGCGCGAGCAACTCAGGGCGCAGACCGCTGATGCCCCGTTGGGGCCTCGGCTGCGCCAGTTCTTGCAAACCGCATGGGCCGAGGTGATCGTGCAGGCCATGGTGCTGCATGGCCGCGAGTCCGAGGCGGCCATGGCCCGCATTGAATGGGTCGACGAGTTGCTGGAGAGCCTGCACACGCCGATCGACGAGCCCGCTCGCCACGCACTGCGCCAGCGCTTGCCGGCGCTGATCGACGCCTTGCGCTCGGGTTGCGAGGCCATCGCGCTAGCCGCTGACAAACGTGAATCGGTGATGCAGGAGTTGATGCAGCAGCACAGCCGACTGCTGCGAGGCATGAGCGCACTGGATGAAAGCGACACCGTGCCGCAGTCGCTGGCAGACGCCAACGGATCCCGCGAACTGAGCCAGGAAGAATTGCTGCAGCGCTTGTTGAACGAGCGAGAGTCGCAACTGCCCGAGCATTGGGCTCACACCCGCGTCGACCGCGGCGAGTTGCCAACGGTGCCGGTGCAGTTGTACGACCAAGACAACCAGCGCGCCTCGCTGGCTGCCATCAAGGGCTGGATGGACGCGTTGCATATCGGCGGCTGGTACCACCTCTTCATCCAAAGCGACTGGCTGACCGCGCAGATCGCATGGATCAGCGACAACCAGCAGTACTACCTATTCGTCGGCCAAGACTCCGACGAGCGGCACTCATTGACCCGCGCAGCCCTGGAACGTTTGCTGGCCAATGGCCTGATCACCGCCCTGGACGAAACCAGTCTGCTGCAACGCGCCGTCGACACCTTGATGCAGGACCTCGCCCAGCAAGGCTAATCAGATCGAAGCCACAAAGGCTTCGATCGCCTCGCAGATCAACTGAGGCTGCTCGTGAATGATCCAATGCGTCGCACCCGCCACGCGGCGCAACTGCATCTGCGGCACGAACTGATCCAAACCCTCCAATAGCGCCGGCGGCAAGGCCGTATCGGCCTCACCCCAAATCACCAAGGTCGGCAGCGCCGCCGTCACGAATTCGGGTGCAAAACTGAGCGTCATCAGCGAGCGATCCGTAGCCGTTGGCGGGCGCAGCGGCGAAGCACGGTAGTAGTTCAAAGGACCACGCAAACCGCAGCCCCATATTGCGCGATAGCGTTGCCGGGTGCTCGCATCCAGCCAAGTGGCCGCGCCCATCTGGGTCAAGAAGGGCCAGAGTCGCTCGTAGTCATTGGCAGCGAGCAGTGCTTCAGCGTCCGGCCGGCACAAGAAGTTCATATAGGCGCTGGCGGCTTGCTGAGCCGGGTTGCTTTGCAACTCGCGCAGAAAGGTCGCCGGGTGCGGCGAGTTGATGATCACCAAGCGGCGCATCAGATCGGGCCTTTGCACGGCCAGATTCCAAGCCAGCGCGCCGCCCCAGTCATGCGCCACCAGCGCCGCCAAGGGCTCTGTACCACCCCAGGCGATCAAGGCCGCGATGTCCTGCATCAAAGGCTTGACGCGATAAGCATCCACCTCGACGGGCGCACTCGAATGCTCGAATCCGCGCAGATTCGGCGCTAGGCATCGGTAACGCTTCCCCAGGCTGAGCATCACCTCGTCCCAGATGAAGGCGCCCTCGGGAAAACCGTGCAAGAACAACAGCCGGGGCGCGCCTTCCGGGCCACAAGCGCGGCAAGACAGGCTGATGCCATGGGGCAGCAGCACATCAAAGCTGTCTATTTGCATCCACCACCCTTCCTTTTCAGCCGCCCAGTATCCGGGCGGCACGAGGGCTCAGCGTGTCATACCGGTGACAGCGGAGTTGCGGAGTTTGGATTTGCCTCGACATTTGTGCCCTGGGCTTCGGCAGCCACGGCAGCCGCAACTGCAGCGGCATTGAATTCCGCTTCGGTCACCACGCGCGCCGCCTGCACCCAGGCATGCAGGGTCTGCGCCACCTTGGCGACGCCGAGTTTCTTCAGGGCCGAGAACAGCGTCACGGTGATGTCCGACGCCTCGGTCTCCAGCTGTTTCATATAGGCGCGGGTGCCAAACAAAGCGGCATCGGCGTCCTTGCGATTGAGCTTGTCGGCCTTGGTCAACAAGACCAGCAGCTTGACTTCGCCAGAGCGCACGCGCGGCTCAACGAACTCCAGCAACTGCTTGTCCAGATCGGTCAGACCCAGACGCGAGTCCACCATCAGCACCACACCCGAGAGGCTACGCCGCACCGCCAGATAGTCGGCCATGACCTTTTGCCAACGCAGCTTGGCGGCCTTGGCCACCGCGGCATAGCCATAACCAGGCAGGTCGGCGAACCAGGCGTTGGCGGCATCTTTGGGACCGAGCTCAAACAAATTGATATGCTGCGTCCGACCAGGTGTTTTGGAGGCAAAAGCCAAGCGCTTTTGCTGAGCCAAGGTGTTGATCGCGGTGGACTTGCCGGCGTTGGAGCGGCCCACGAAAGCAATTTCGGGCAGCTCACTCGCAGGCAGATGCACCAACTCGCTGGCCGTTGTCAAGAAACGGGCCGTGTGGGTCCATCCCAACACCACCTTGTCCGATGGCGATGTCTCAATTTCCGCAGAATGCTGCGGCACAGAAGAGGTGTTGGTCATGAAGTGTTCTGGCTGAATGGATTGCCATTGTAAAATCTTAAAGTTGCGCTTACCGAATCTATAAATTCATGACTAAGACTGCCGCTTTCCTGTTGTCGGGCCTCCTGCTTGCCGCTTCGGCCGCAAATGCCAACGAGGCCAAGGCCTCTTCCAAGCCTGATCTGGCCAAGGGTCAAGCCATTTCGGCCCAGGTTTGCGCCGCCTGCCACACGGCAGACGGCTCGCGCGGCAGCCCCGCCAACCCCATCCTGCAAGGCCAGCACCCCGAGTACTTGGCCAAGCAATTGACCGAATTCAAGTCCGGCGCCCGCAATAACGCGGTCATGAAGGGCATGGCTTCGACCTTGTCCGACGAGGACATCAAGAACGTCGCCGCCTTCTACGCCTCGAAGACCGCCAAGGCCGGATTTGCCAAGAACAAGGACCTGATCACCCTGGGTGAGAAGATCTACCGTGGTGGCATTGCCGACCGTCAGATCCCCGCTTGCGCTGGTTGCCACAGCCCCTCTGGCGCCGGTCTGCCCGCCCAGTATCCACGTCTGGCCGGCCAACACAGCGACTACACCGAGTTGCAGCTGAACGCCTTCCGCGCCGGCACCCGTGCCAACAACGCGCAGATGGCCGGTGTGGCCGCCAAGATGAACGACCGCGAGATCAAGGCTGTCTCCGACTACATCGCCGGCCTGCGCTGAGTCCTGCTCGGCACTATTCAAGCCGAGCCGCCGTCAGGCTACATATCCTCAAAAAGGCCGGTGAGATTCACCGGCCTTTTTTCTTGGTTCTCGCACTAGATCCCGATGTCCACCGACACCCCCACCATCTGCGAATCCCCGGGCAACACCCCGCCCGAGTCCCCCCGGCCCGCGGGTGAATGGGGCCGCGAACTGCTCGATTTGCTGTCCTCGATGCGCTTTGCCATCGCCCTGTTGACGGTCATTTGCATCGCCTCCGTCATCGGCACCGTGGTCAAGCAACGCGAACCACTGAACAACTACGTCAACCAGTTCGGCCCCTTCTGGGCCGAGGTGTTTGGCAAGTTCGACCTCTACACCGTCTACGGCGCCTGGTGGTTCTTGTTGATCCTGGCCTTTTTGGTCATCTCCACCAGTCTGTGTATTGCGCGCAACGCCCCCAAGATCATTCATGATCTGAAAAACTACAAAGAGCATGTCCGCGAGCAATCGCTGCAAGCCTTTCATCACAAGGCGCTCGGGCATCTGAATGTCGCCCCGGAAGCGGCGCTGAACCAAGTGGCCGCCTATTTGACGGCAGAGGGCTGGAAGGCCAAGGTGCAAGCCCGCGAACGAGGCGTGATGGTGGCGGCCCGCAAGGGGTCGGCCAACAAGATCGGCTATCTGGCGGCGCATTCAGCCATCGTGCTGATCTGCCTGGGCGGCCTACTCGACGGCGACCTGCTGGTGCGCGCCCTGATGTGGGCACAGGGCAAGACCATTTACCAAGGCGGCGGTTTCATCAGCGAGGTCAAGGCCGAGCACCGCTTGAGCACCAACAACCCGAGCTTTCGCGGCAACTTGATGGTGCCCGAGGGCGGGCGCGCCGCCACGGCCATTTTGTCCATGCCCAACGGCGTGGTGCTGCAGGACCTGCCCTTTGATGTGGAACTGAAGAAGTTCATCGTCGAGTACTACGACACCGGCATGCCCAAGCTGTTCGCCAGCGATGTCAGCATCCGAGACCATGAAAGCGGCGCCATCACCGAAGCCAAGATCAAGGTCAACGAGCCCCTCATCCACCGCGGCGTGGCGATTTACCAGAGCAGCTTCGAGGACGGCGGCTCCGACTTGAAGCTCACCGCGCGGCCCATGGGTCGCGCCGATGCCCCCGGCGGTTCCTCATTCGCCATCGAAGGCAAGGTCGGCAGCAACACCGAACTGAAGAGCGAGACCCAAAAGCTAACGCTTGAATTCGCCGGCCTGCGGGTCATCAACGTGGAAAACCTGGGCGGCAACCCCAACGGTGCCGGAGGCACCGATGTGCGCAAGGTGGATCTGGTTGACTCGCTGCAAAACCACCTGGGCAGCGGCGCCAAGCCCAAGGGCGACAAGGCCTTGCACAATGTCGGCCCGTCCTTCAGCTACCGCTTGCGCGACGCCGCCGGCCAGGCGCGCGAGTTCAACAACTATATGGTGCCGGTCGAGTTGGATGGCCAACGGGTCTTCCTGGCCGGCGTACGCGAAAGCGCGACCGAGGCCTTCCGCTACCTGCGCATTCCGGCCGATGATCAGCAAAGTATGGACGGCTGGCTGCGCCTGCGTGACGGTCTGATGGACAAGGCCCTGCGTGAGCGCGCCGCGCGCCGCTACGCCGAGGCCGCCACGCCGAACGACAAACCGCAGATGACGCCACAGCTGCAGGCCACCGCCCGCCGCGCGCTGGCTCTGTTTGCCGGCGCCGAGGGCATCAAGCCAGACGACAAGACCACGCCCATCACCGGCGGTTTGCCGGCGCTGTCGCAATTCATCGAGGCCGAGGTGCCGGAGGCGGAGCGGCAGCGCGTCTCCGAGGTGCTCTTGCGCATCCTCAATGGCAGCTTGTTCGAGCTCTATAAATTGGGCCGTGAACAGGCCAAGTTAGCCGTCCCCACACCGGATGCAGCCACCCAGTCCTTCATGACGCAGTCGGTACTGGCGCTGTCGGACAGCATGTTCTACCCGGCACCGGTGCTGCTGCAGTTGGACGATTTCAAGCAGGTTCAGGCCAGTGTCTTTCAGGTGGCGCGAGCACCGGGACAGAAACTCGTATATCTTGGCGCCGTGCTGCTCATCATCGGCGTGTTTGCGATGCTCTACATCAAGGAGCGCCGCTTGTGGATTTGGTTAGAGCCCGCGCCAGGCCAAATCGAAGCCACCCGCGTTCGAATGGCTTTGTCCAGCACCCGTGAAACGCCCGATACGGGCACCGAATTTGAGCAACTCAAGCTTGATCTTTTGAAGGAAGGCGTATGAATTCCGCCAGCAGCACCGTCAGCCCCAACACCAGCAGCACTGCGAGCGCCAGCATTCTCATTGGGCGGCGCGGCTATTTCGCCAGCCGTGACCTCTTTGACTGGCTGTTCGCCGCCTTGATCATTGCCGGCGGCTTGTTCGCCTTCTCGCGCTACGGCGCATCGATGGACGGCTACGAAGAAGGCATTCTGATCTTCGCCATGCCGGCATTGATCGCCCTCGGTTGGTTCTGGCGACCGCTGCGCATTCTGGTGCTGGCCGCTGGCGCAGCCAGCCTCTTGGCCATCAATCTGTATGGGCAGAACACCGATGCATTCGGTGCCGACCTGGCCGCGGCCGACAAGGTCTTCCTGCTCAAGTACGCCCTCTCCAGCCAGAGCGCCATTCTGTGGATGAGCCTGCTGTTTTTCATGAGCACGCTGTTCTACTGGGGTGGTTTCTTCGCCAAGAGCGGCGAAAACAGCGTGGCCGAGGCAATCGGTTCGCGGCTGGCCTGGGGCGCCGTCTTCATGGCCCTGATCGGCACCATGGTGCGCTGGTTCGAAAGCCATCAGATCGCCCCCGACATCGGGCACATCCCGGTCAGCAATCTCTACGAAGTGTTCGTGCTGTTTTGCTGGATGACGGCGCTGTTCTACCTCTACTACGAGGCCCGTTTCAAGACCCGTGCGCTCGGCGCCTATGTGCTGCTGGTGATCACCGCGGCGGTGAGCTTCCTGCTTTGGTACACGGTGGCGCGCGAGGCGCATGAGATCCAACCGCTGGTGCCGGCCCTGCAAAGCTGGTGGATGAAGATTCACGTGCCGGCCAACTTCGTCGGCTACGGCACCTTCGCGCTGGCCGCCATGGTGGCCATGGCCTATCTGCTCAAGACCGCCTCGCAGCGCGCGCTGTTGATTGGTCTGATCGGCCTGCCGGTCGGCCTGATTGCGGCCATCTTGGCGGCGCGCTTTTTCGCCGCCGGTTTGCCGCCAGAAACCATCCAGGGTCTGGACGGCTGGGCCCGCAAGATGACGGGGCTGTTGGTGTTCTTCGGCATCTGCGTGGCCTTGCGCAAGCCTTTGACCGCTCGTCTGCCGGCTCTGACGACGCTGGAAGACCTGATGTACAAGTCCATCGCCCTGGGCTTTGCCTTCTTCACCATCGCCACCATCCTGGGCGCCTTCTGGGCTGCCGAGGCCTGGGGAGGTTATTGGAGCTGGGACCCGAAGGAAACCTGGGCCTTGATCGTCTGGCTGAACTATGCGGCCTGGCTGCATATGCGCCTGATGAAAGGCCTGCGCGGCATGGTCTCGGCCTGGTGGGCTTTGTGCGGCTTGGTGATCACCACCTTCGCCTTCCTGGGCGTGAATATGTTCCTGTCCGGTCTGCACTCCTACGGCACGCTGTAAACCGATATTCAAGCGGACACTCAAGCGGCTCATGCAACTCTCGCACCAGGCCGCCCAAAGCCATTCTTACCCGGCGACCTTGCGAATCTCGGCCCGCTGCTTGGTCAGGTTTTTACTCGCGTTGAGTGCCCTGATCGGCCTGGCAACCCAGGCCGCGCCCTTGCAAATCGCCACCGGCGAATTGCCGCCCTATGCAACGCAGTCGCGCGCGGACCAGGGCATTGCACTGGAAATCGTGCGCCGCGCGTTTGCGCTCTCCGGCCATGAAGTGGAGTACCACTTTCTGCCCTGGCCGAGAGCCCAGCAGGAAACCAAGGCCGGGCATTTCGACGCCTCGGCCTACTGGGGCGCATCCGCCGAGAGACGGCGCGACTTCCTGCTCAGCGACAACGTCTTGACCGAGCAATGGCTGATCGTGCACCGTCGATCCGTGCCGCTGCAATGGCGCGAAATAAAGGACCTGAAGGCCTACTCCCTCGGCTTCATTCGCGACTACACCTACACACCCGAATTCTGGGACTTGATCAAAAGCGGCTCGATCAAGGGCGACGCCACGCCCACGGATCTGGCCGGCTTGCGCAAAATGCTGCTGGGGCGAATGGACGCCATGCCCATGGAGCGCAATGTCGCGTGCGACCTCTTGAGCCGGCACTTCAAGCCCAGCGAAGCCGCAAAGCTCGCCGCCTACCCGCGCGCACTGACCGATAGCTTCACCACCCATCTGATCCTGCCTCCGCAACGCCCTCGCAGCGCGGGGTTGCTGGCCGACTTCAATCGCGGTCTCAAGCGCCTCAAAGACAGCGGCGAGCATGCCGCCCTGATGAAGTCGGTGTCATGCCCGATGGGTTGGAAGGAGGGGCCATAAACCCTGGCGCGTCTGGCGCCATCGAGAGACTTGGCGTTTTCTGCCCCCTATGAAAAGCCCGCGCTGAGCGGAAATTTCTAGCAAGCCGTAAGCTTTGGCCCTGCTGTCACGACTGACAGTCATTGCAACTCGACCACCAAAGGCTGCCATGCGCCGTGCTGAGCTTCATTCCGCTTTCGGATCCCAAATCCAGAGCTCCGACATCACTCCACAAGAAGTCTATTTGCGGCGCCGGCAATGGCTGCAAGTACTGGCTGCTAGCGGAGCGGGCACCGCCTTGGCCACATGGGCCGGCCGAGAGGCATTGGCCCAAGTGACGGGCGGCGGCAAGCTGGCCCAGTTGCAAGGGGCTCGCAGCGCAGTCGCCGGGGCCATGACGATGGACAAGCCCACCCGTTACCAAGACGCCAGCAGCTACAACAACTTCTACGAATTCGGCACCGACAAGGCCGACCCCGCGCGCACCGCCGGCACACTGAGGACCCGCCCCTGGACCGTCAGCGTCGAGGGCGAGGTCGGCAAACCCATGGTCTTCGACCTCGACAGCCTGCTCAAACTCAGCCCGATGGAGGAGCGTATCTACCGACTGCGCTGCGTCGAGGGCTGGTCGATGGTGATTCCCTGGGTAGGCTACTCGCTGGCCGAGCTGATCAAGAAGGTGGAGCCCACGTCCAAGGCCAAGTTCGTCGAGTTCACCACCCTGGCCGACAAGAGTCAGATGCCTGGCCTGCGCAATGGTTCGCTGGACTGGCCTTATGTCGAAGGCCTGCGCATCGACGAGGCCATGCACCCGCTGACCCTGCTGAGCTTTGGCATGTATGGCGAGGTCTTGCCCAATCAAAACGGCGCACCGGTACGCCTGGTCGTGCCCTGGAAGTACGGCTTCAAATCGGCCAAGTCCATCGTCAAAATCCGCTTCGTCGAAAAGCAACCCGTCAGCAGTTGGACCAAGGCCGCACAGCAAGAGTACGGTTTCTACTCCAACGTCAACCCGCAGGTTGACCACCCGCGCTGGAGCCAGGCCAGTGAGCGCCGCATCGGCGAAGACGGCCTGTTTGCCAAAAAGCGCCCGACGCTGATGTTCAACGGCTACGAGGCCCAGGTCGGGCAGCTCTACGCCGGCATGGACCTGAAGAAGAACTACTGATTCGAGCCATGGTCAAGGTCAAATCGATCTGGCTGCCCCCCGCAGCCAAGCCGCTGCTGTTCGTCTCTTGCTTGCTGCCCTTGGCCTATCTGGTCTGGGGCGCGGCCAACGAGCAGCTGGGCGCCAACCCGGCCGAGGCGTTGATACGCCAGCTGGGCGATTGGAGCTTGCGCGCGCTCTGCCTGACGCTGGCCATCACGCCGCTACGCACCGCGCTGAACCTGCCCGCTCTGGCGCGCTTTCGGCGCATGCTGGGCCTCTTCACCTTTTTCTACGCCAGCCTGCATCTGCTCGCCTACGGCTGGCTGGACATGGGCCTGGCGTTTGGCGACATCGGCCGCGACATCCTCAAGCGGCCCTTCATCCTGATGGGTTTTGTGGCCTGGTCGCTGCTGCTGCCGCTGGCGGCCACTTCTTTCAATCGCGCCATTAAGGCGCTGGGAGCAAAGAACTGGCAAAAGTTGCACAAGCTGGTTTACTTGATCGCCGGCATCGGCCTGCTGCACTTCTTCTGGATGCGCGCCGGCAAGCAGAATTTCGGCGAGCCGCTGATCTATCTGATCACCATCGCCGGACTGCTGGGCTGGCGGCTGCTGAACGTGCGGCGCAAAGCGACAGCAGGGCGGCAAACAGGATAAGCCACCGTTGATTACCAGGCTTGGCCGCCCCACCAGGGCAGCGTTTCGGCGCGGCTGAGATAATCGGGGCATGAATGACCGTCCCGTCGCCTTGATCACCGGATGCGCGCGCCGCCTCGGCCGCAGCATGGCGCTTGATTTGGCCGCCCATGGCTACGACATTGCCGTGCATTACCGCCAATCGCGCCAAGAGGCCGAAGCCTTGCAGGCCGAGTTGCAGGCGCACGGCGCCGGTGCCGCCTTGTTTGCTGCCGACCTGGCCGACGAAGCCGCTTGCGAGGCCTTGGTGCCGGCGGTGGTGGCGCAGTTCGGCCGCCTGGATGCGGTAGTCAACAATGCCTCGCTGTTCGAGTACGACGATATCGAGAGCTTCAGCTACGCCTCGATGGAGGCGCATTGGCGCGCCAACACTGGGCCGGCCATTGTGTTGGCACGGGCACTGCGCCGCGCCTTGCCGAGCCCAGACAGCCGCGCCTGTGTGGTGAATGTGCTGGACCAAAAGCTCTGGAACCCCAACCCGGACTACCTCTCCTACACCCTGTCCAAGGCGGCGCTGGAAAGCTGCACCACCTTGCTGGCCCAGGCGCTGGCGCCGCAATTGCGCGTCTGCGGCGTGGCCCCAGGCATCACCTTGGTGTCCGGGCCGATGGCCGAAAGCGACTTCAACGCCGCGCACCGGATGACGCCGCTGCAGCGCTCGTCGAGCCCCAGCGACATCGCCCAGGCGGTGCGTTTTCTGCTCGAGGCCCAGGCCGTCACCGGTACCACCTTGCTGGTGGATGGTGGCCAGCACCTCAGCGCCCAGTCACGCGATGTGATGTTTCTTGCCGCCCCCGCCACGTCGGGCCACTGATTTCTCTGCTCTTTTTCCCTATGCACAGCTCTCTTGCCCACCCCGCCCTGCTCGACTGTCGCCGCCTGTTTTTGCGCAATTACGAGGTCAATATCAATATCGGCGTGCATGACTTCGAGAAGAAAGGCGAGCAGCGCGTGTTGATCAATGTGGACCTCTACATCCCGCTGCGCCTGTCCACGCCGCAGCACGATGAGTTGCACGAGGTGCTGGACTACGACTTCATCCGCAGCAGCATTGCCGCCCGGGTCAGCCAGGGTCATGTCCACTTACAGGAAACGCTCTGCGATGACGTGCTGGCCTTGATGCTGAAGCACCCGATGGTCAAAGCCGCGCGCGTGTCGACCGAAAAACCCGATGTCTACGCCGACTGCGACGCCGTTGGCGTGGAAGTCTTCGGCCTCAAACCTGAAGCCGCCTCACAAGCATGATGAATTCCGAAACACTCGATACACCGCAGGCCCCTGAGCAGGCCGAAGCGAAGGCCTCGTTGGCCATCAACAAGCTGTCCAAGCGCCTGCATCGCCAGGTCGGCCAGGCCATCGTCGACTACAACATGATCGAAGAAGGCGACAAGGTCATGGTCTGCCTGTCCGGCGGCAAGGACAGTTACTCGCTGCTCGACATCTTGCTGAATATGCAGCAGCGCGCGCCGATCAACTTCGAGATCGTCGCCGTCAACCTCGACCAGAAGCAGCCCGGTTTTCCCGAGCATGTCCTGCCCGAGTATCTGAAGAGCCGCGGCGTGCCCTTCCACATCGAAGAGGCCGACACCTACTCCATCGTCAAACGCCTGGTGCCGGAAGGCAAGACCACCTGCTCGCTGTGCTCGCGACTGCGTCGCGGCAACCTCTACCGCGTGGCCGAAGAGTTAGGCGCCACCAAAATTGCGCTCGGCCACCACCGCGACGACATCATCGTCACGCTCTTGCTGAATATGTTCTTCGGTGCGCGCATGAAGGGCATGCCGCCCAAGCTGGTCAGCGACACCGGCAAGCATGTGGTGATCCGCCCGCTGGCCTATGTGGCCGAGCCCGATCTGGTGCGCTGGGCTGCGCACCGCGAATTCCCCATCATTCCTTGCAATCTCTGCGGCAGTCAGGAGAACCTGCAGCGGGTGCAGGTCAAGGCCATGATCAACGACTGGGAGAAGAAGTTCCCCGGACGCATTGAGAACATGTTCACCGCCATGGGCAATATCGTGCCCTCGCACATGATGGACCGAGATCTGTTCCCTTTCCAAACGCTGAAGGCCACCGGCATGCCGGATGCCAATGGCGATATCGCCTTTGATGAAGAAGAGACTTGTGCGCCACCGCAGCCGCTCAGTTCGGTGATTACCTTGCACCGCGACAAAGACTGAACAAAAGCGTTACACACCGTCAAGATTGCCGGTTCAGAATCGAAGGCATAGAAAAGGAGACCTTGATGAATACACGTCGCGTCGTCTTGTCCGGTCTGGCCGGCATTGCCCTGTTGGGCTTGGGCGCTTGCAGCGGGCCGTATATGGTCAGCAGCGAGGTCTCCAGCTTCGGCACATGGCCGGAAGGCCGCAAGCCCGGCAGTTTCTTCTTTGAGCGACTGCCCTCTCAGCAGATGGCGGGCGAGCGCGCCGACCAGCAGATCCAGGCCGAGAACTACGCCCGCGCGGTGCTCCTGAAGGCCGGTTTCAGCGAAAGCCCCGACGCCAAGGGCGCCGATGTGTTGGTGTCACTGGGTCTGCGCGTTCGGGCCCAGGACGTCGCCCCCTGGGATGACCCGCTCTGGTGGCGCTGGCACGGCAACTACAACTACTGGCGCTATGGCGCGCCGGGCCGCCATGCCTACCTCTACCACCCGTCTGACTTGATGGACCGGCGCTATGAGCGCTCCGTGGCGGTGCTGCTGCGTGATCGCGCCACATCGGAGCCGCTCTATGAGGCCCGCGCCAGCAACGAGGGCTCGGTGCCCGGCAGCATGTCGATGCTGAGCGCCATGTTCGAGGCCGCGATGAGCGACTTCCCTCGCGTTCGCCCGGAACCGCACCGGGTCAGCGTACAAGCGATGCGCTGACCAGGCCTGCAGGCCGCCTGTCACCGGCCTGCAGCGCGCCAGCGCCATAATTGCGACTTCTCAGACGGAGTCGCACCTCTTTTATGTCGCTGAACATTGTCATCATGGCCGCGGGCAAGGGTACCCGCATGAAGTCCACCCTGCCCAAAGTGCTGCACAAACTTGCCGGGCGTTCGCTGCTGCAGCACGTGCTGTCGATGACCGAGGGCCTGGGGGCGAACAACAGCGTCGTCATCACCGGCCATGGGGCCGAAACCGTCGAAGCGGCCGTGGCCGCGCCGGGCTTGCGTTTTGTTCGCCAGATGCCTCAGTTGGGCACCGGCCATGCGATTCAACAAGCGGTACCGGCACTGGAAGGAGAAGGCACAACGCTGATCCTGAACGGCGATGTGCCCTTGATCAAACAGGCCACCGCGCAGCGCCTGGTCGAGGCCTGCGCAGGCCAAGCCCTGGTGCTGCTGACCATTCACCTGAGCGACCCGACCGGCTATGGCCGCATCGTCCGCGCTGGGGGCACGGCCGATGGCAATGTCTTGGCCATCGTCGAACACAAAGACGCCAGCGCCGAGCAACGCCTGATCCGCGAGGGCTACACCGGCATGATGGCCGCCCCGACCGGCGCACTGAAGCGCTGGGTTTCCCAACTGAACAATAACAATGTGCAGGGCGAGTACTACCTGACCGACATCGTCGCGATGGCGGTGGCCGAGGGCGTGCCGGTGCTGGGCATCGCGGCGCCGAACGAAACCGAGGTGCTGGGCGTCAACAGCCCGGTCCAACTGGCCGATCTGGAGCGTCGCTTCCAGTTTGAACAGGCCCACAACTTGATGGAAACCGGCGTGCGCCTGGCCGATCCGGCCCGCTTTGATCTGCGCGGCAATTTGACCTGCGGCAGCGACGTCGAGATCGACGTCAACTGCGTCTTCGAAGGCCAGGTCAGCCTGGCCGACGGCGTGCGCATCGGCGCCAATTGCGTGATTCGCAATGCCAGCATCGGCGCCGGCGCGCGCATCCACGAATTCACCCATATCGACGGTGAAGCCGCCGGAGCCAAGGTCGGCGCCGGCGCGCTGATCGGCCCCTTCGCCCGCCTGCGCCCCGGCGCGGACCTGGGGGATGAGGTCCACATCGGCAACTTCGTCGAGGTCAAGAACTCCACCCTGGCCAAGGGCGCCAAGGCCAATCATCTGGCCTATCTGGGTGACGCCACCGTGGGCGAGCGCGTCAACTACGGCGCCGGCTCGATCACCGCCAACTACGACGGCGCCAACAAGCACCGCACCGAAATCGGCGCCGATGTGCACGTCGGTTCCAACTGCGTGCTGATTGCACCGGTGGCCATCGGTGCCGGCGCCACCATCGGCGGCGGCTCCACCATCAGCAAAAACGTCGCGCCAGGCGAGTTGAGTGTGGCGCGCGGCAAACAGGTGGCGATCCCGGGATGGACTCGTCCGGTCAAGAAGCGCTGACAAGGGCTCGGCGGGGCGTGATAATTGCACAACAGCGTGCTGTTTGAGCGCCAGCCTCCCCCGGTCTGCGGGAAGCGCCAGCGCCAAGAGCCGCCTAAGCTTGGGACCAATGCATTGAAGGCAAACAATCATGGCGCGCAGTACCGCTCGGCTCCCGGCATCCATCCCGCAAGGTCAGTTGGATGACAGCATTTTGATCGACAGTCCCTGGCTCAGCCTGGACGAAGAGGCGGCCCGCCAAGAGCAGGCTGCCCGCAGCACTGCGCTGGAAACCCAGGCCCAGTACCACGCCCAATGCGATGACGCGGCCAGCGCCTGTTGGTATCTGTGCCGTAGCCTTGGGCTGGCGCGCCAAATGGAAGCCGGTGGCGAACCGACGCTGGAACTGCTGTTCGAGTTGCTCGGAGCCCTGGCCGACCTCCCCGCCGATATTCGCAGCGCACCGATGCCCGAGCAGGTCGGCGCCGACAATTTGGGCGTGTTTGAACTCTGCCAGCAACTGGCTGCGGCTCGCGAGGCGAGCCAAGAGGCCTGGGTCGAGGCCGAAATCGCCGCACCGGATCACACGCTCAAGCACTGAGCTGAACAAGGCGCATGGCGCACAGGGTCTGGTTTGCCCCTTTGCAAACCACGCCGCTGATCGGCATGCTGCAAGGCACCTCGTTCTGGAGTGCCTCATATGAAACTCGTCAAAACCCTTGTCCTGCTGGTCCTGATTCTGCTGGGCGGCCTCTATTTTGGCGGCAAGGCTCTGTCGCCCAAGTTCCATGTCTCGCGCACGGTGCAAATTGCAGCCAGCCCCGACAAGGTCTATGCCCTGGTGGCCAGCCCGCGCCAATGGAAGCAATGGAGCGTTTGGAATCAGCGCGACCCGATGATGGCCATCGAATACAGCGGCCCCGAGTCGGGCCCAGGCGCCGTCTGGGCCTGGAAGAGCAAAAGCGAGGGAGACGGCAAGATGACCTTCACCGCCGCCGAGCCGCCCAAGCGCATGGGCTACGAGCTTTACTTTCCCGACTTTGGCACCACCTCCAGCGGCGAGTTCCGCTTTGAATCCACCTCCGCTACGGCTTGCAGCGTCACCTGGACCATGGATGGCGATATGGGCAGCAACCCCTTGTTCCGTTGGATCGCATTGTTCAGCGACAAGATGGTGGGCGGCGATTTTGAGGCTGGCCTGGCTCGTCTGAAAGCGCTTGCGGAAAAGTCTTGAGGCTCGATTCGCAAGCTGCATCAATTTGCAGCAAGTCAACATTTTTCATGACAAATCAATGACTTGCTGCTGCGGCGGACAGCTTGCCCACGAACTTATCCACAGCTGGCGGGGATAGATCAGCGCCCAAGCTGGGTGCGGATATGTGCGGTCAGGGCTTCCAGCGTCGCGCTCAAGCTTTGCTGCAGCGGTACAAAACCCGCATTCGGCTCGCGGCTCGCCTCATCCATGTACAGCGGCCGGCGGATTTCGATTTGTAAGCTGTGGCGCCGCTGCGTCGGGCAGCCAATCTGTGCAATCAACGCCACGCCCTTGTAGGGGTTGTTGCGTGCGACGCTGTAACCATGCGCCCGCAGGCTGGTCTCGATCACATCCAACAAGGCCGGCTCGCAAGTCGTGCCGTCACGATCACCCAGCACGAAGTCGGCCAAAGGCTGCTCACTGCTGCGACCCAGGCGCGCAAAAGCATTGCCCGGCATTGAGTGCAAATTCAGATGCCAGACGGCGCCATGGGCTTGCTGCGCGGCACTCACCGCCTGTGCCAGCGCCCGGTGATAGGGCTGCCAGCAATTGCGGATGCGCTCCTGCACCTCGGCGACGCTCAAGCGCCGCTGATACATCGGCTGATCAGCCGACAAGCCTCGCCAGATCAAACCGAAGCCCAGCCGCGATTTTTCCCCTGGCGCCAGCGGCTGAGGCCAGGGGCCGTCCAATAGCTCTGGGTCCAGATCACTCAGTTCGCGGTTGACGTCCACATAGGTGCGCGGGAACAAAGCCTCGATCAAGGTGCCGCCCTGCCTCGGCACGGCCGACCAAAGTTCGGCCACGTGGGTGTCCTCGCCTTGGCGTAGCGCGGCCAGCGGCTGGCAACTGACAAAGTCCGCCGGATAGTGCACGCCGCTGTGTGGCGAGTCACACACCAGCGGCAGCGCATCCGCTGCGGCCAACACTGGCGCGTGGACGCGCACGGTGTTGGTCGGATTGAAATGAGTCGTTGCACGCATGCTCAGTCCAGGGTGATTTTGGCCTTGGCCACAATGCGGCGGTACTTGTCCAAGGCGGCCTTGATTTGCAGCCCGAATTGCTCGGGAGAGTTCGCCATGCTGATGCCGCCAATCGCGGCCGCGCGGCTCTTGAACTCTTCGTTTTGCATCGCCTTGTGTGCCGCCTCGTTCAGCTTCTTGATGATGGCGGGCGGTGTGCCTGCCGGCGCCACCAGGCCGAACCAGCCGCCCTCACTCATCTCGGCAAAACCCAGCTCCTTGTAGGTTGGCACCTCAGGCAGCAGCGGGCTGCGCTGTGGCGCCAGCAACGCCAGCGCACGCAGCTTGCCGGCTTTCACATGCGGCAAGGTCGAAGGCAGGTTGTCGGTCATCGCATTGACCACACCGGCCAGCGCGTCGTTGGAGGCCTGGGCTGAGCCCTTGTAGGGAATGTGAAGCATGTCGATACCGGCCAGATCCATGAACAGCTCGATGTTCACATGGCCCAAGGAGCCGTTGCCGGGCGAAGCAAAGCTGTACTTGCCCGGTGCGGCCTTGGCCAGCGTGATGAACTCCTTCATCGACTTGGCCGGAACGCTGGGGTGCACCACGAAAACGCTGGGCACCTGCATGACATTGCTGATGGGGCTGAAGTCCTTCACCGCGTCATAGCTCAAGCGCGGGTTGATGGCCGGGTTGGCGCCATGGGTGCTGACCGTGGCCATGCCGATGGTGTAGCCGTCCGCCGCCGCCTTGGCCACCGCATCGGCACCCAGCGCGCCGCCGCCGCCGCCGCGGTTTTCTACCACCATCGTCTTGCCCAAGATGGGGCCCATCTTCTCGACCAGCAAACGCGCCACCATATCGGTCGAGCCGCCCGGGGCAAAGGGCACGATCAACTTGACCGGCTTGTCGGGGTACTCCGCCGCCCGCCCCTCTGCCGGCAAGATCAACAGCGAAGCCCCGAGGGCCAGCCAACAGGTTTTGATCGGGAAGAAAGCAGACATGGTGAGCAAGCAAGGATGAGAGAGTCTCGCCATTCTGAATCGAGTCGAATGCTCATGAGACGAACAGTTCTCACACAGACATGTCGTGAACTCATAGCAAAATGAAGGCATGCGCATTCGATCCCCTTCCCTGCACGAGTTGCACGCTTTTGCCGCCGCCGCCCGTCATGGCAGTTTTTCCAAAGCCGCTGAGGAGCTGTGTGTGACGCAGGGCGCGGTCAGCCGTGCCATTGCCCGGCTGGAGGAGCATCTGGGGCAGACTTTTTTCATTCGCCAAGCGCGCGGCATTGAACTCACCGCCAGTGGCCGCGGCTACCTGGATTTGGTCGGCCCGGCTTTGCAAACGCTGGAGTCGGCCGCCATCGCACAGCGCGTGCCGGCCGCCACGACCCGCTTGCGTCTGTCGGTGGCGCCAACGCTGGCCATCAAATGGCTGATTCCTCGTCTGGCCGACTGGCAGGCCCTGCAGCCGCAAATCACCCTCTCGTTGGCGCCTTATCAGCATGAGGACGATTTCAGCAGCCCCGACATCGACGCATGGCTGCGCCCCGGAGAGGACGATTGGCCCAGCGGCATGGCGGCCGAGTACATCGTCGGGCGAGAGATCGTGGCGATTTGCCACCCCAAGGATCTGCGCGGCAGGAATGCCCTGCGGGAGCCGGCCGACCTGCTGAGCCGGCCGCTGCTGTACCACACCAACTATCCCAACAATTGGCGCGTCTGGCTGGATGCCGTCGGTGTCAGCGGCCGTCAACTGTCCCCTAGCGCCGATTTTGAGCAGGTGTCAATGCTGGTGCAGGCGGTGATGGCCGGTCTGGGTGTGGCCATCGTGCAGCGCTGCCTGATCGACGAAGAACTGAGCACCGGTCGCATCGCCATTCCCTTTGACAAGCCGGTCGCGATCAAACGCGGCTACATGCTGTGCACACGCCGAGCCAGTCACTCGAATCGCGCCCTGCAGCAACTCAACCAATGGCTCAAAGCCCAGGCGGCCGGCGCGCCCAGAACCGCCACGATAGTCAGTTAGGCCGCAAGGACTCAAGCTGCATCAGTTCGCCTCGGACAGCCCAAACAAGGCCGCCGCATTGTCCCAGGCGATGCGGCGCGCCGCCGCCGGCGCCAGCTCGCCAAGCCAGCCGCGCGCCTCAGTCATCAAGCCCTCATATTGTTGCCAACGTTCATTGACCCAGGTATCCGAGCCGACCAGGAAACGCTCCGGGTTCTCACTCAACAAGCGCAGCCAAGCCGGACTCAAATGCCCAGCGAGCAACAGCCCCGGCCGATAAGACAGTTCACAGCGCAGCTTCGGATAACGCTGCAGCAAGGCACGCACCCGCTCCACCGGCGGCCCATCAATGCCTGTATGGGCCCAGATCAAAGTGGCCGTCGGCGCATGCGCCATCAGCTTGTCGATCGCACGATCATCCACATGCGCCAGGATCACCAACTCGCGCTCGGCCGCCAGCTGCATCAACTGCCGCGCCACCGGACCGTCGGCATTGGCACTGTCGTACAGGTGAAACTCGCCGATGCCGCGGTAAGGCCCAGCGGCCGTGCCCCGCGCCAGCTCGTCCAGCACCATGCGGTAGATCGAAGCATCGGCGAACCAGCCGCTGTAGTCGGCACGGTTGCGATACAGGCGCAACATCGGCACCACTTGCACTCCGGCCTTGGCCAACGCCTCGCGCGACGCCGCCAACTCCAGCGTGCCGGTATTTGGCCGACTGTTCGCCAACACGGCTCGCACACCGCTGCGCTGCATACGGCCCAGCACATCGGCGATCGGGTGCGGCTCACGCGCCTCGACGTTGTAGTGCAGATGCGCATCAAACAAGGGGCCCGCATAAGGCACTTGTGCCCAAGCGGGCGATACCGCCAGACTGAGCAGACCCAAGCAGCCCCGCCACTCGAGCCGCACCCTCAAGCGCGCCCAAGAACTCAGCCATTGGCTCGGCCAAACCCACCGCCATAGTCCGAGTCGCATCAGACGAGCACCTCGCCGGGCATGCCGCGCTCATACAAGGCAACCAGTCGGCTGATGCGCGAAACCGACAAGCCCAACTGCGCGGCCAAGGCCGTCATCGAATGCCCACCTTCGGTATGGGCGCGGTAAAGCGCCTGCTCGCGCGAGTCGCTACGGGCCAACCACTGTTCCCAGTCCACCCCAGTCGCCTTATTGCGCCCCCGCACGCTGCGGCGCCCCAGTCCAGAGGAAGCAGCCATCTGCGCCACCATGCGGCCGGCAAAGGCTTCATCCCCCAGAAAGAGTTGCCGCTGCAAACGGCCTGGCCACAGTTGCAGCATCGGCTCGGCCGCCACCAGCTTGGCATAGCGCTCAGCCGCGCGGCGCCGCTCAGCCGCCGTCGTCAAGCTGCGGCCAGCGACAAAGCGCCACAAGCCTTCGGCATCCAGCCAAGCGGGAACCGCCTCAAGCCCGGCATGGGCGCGAAAGCTCGACCAAGGCCATTGCTCGGCCTGCTGCACCAAACCTAGCCGCAGCGGGTTGAGCTCCACATAGCGACAGGCATCCAGAAGACAATGTTCACGGTCGACCAGCAAGGCCTTGAATCGACCATGAAACAGCGCGCCATCGCCGCCGTGGCGACGATTGTGGTGCTGGGTATAGACACCATTCAGATGCCGCATCAGGCGCGACAGATTGGCGCCCCGGGTGTAAAGCAGCAAATGGTAATGGTCGGGTAGCAGGCAGTAGGCCAGCACCTGCGCATCAAAGCGCTGCATGGCTTGCGCCAGCAAGTCGAGCAAGGCCTGGCGATCCACATCGTCAGCAAAGGCCGGTACACCGGCCTCAGAACGTGAGCTGACGTGGTACACCGCGCCGGGAAATTCAATGCGAGGAGGTCGTGCCATGCATCAACTTAGGCGAGCCGGCATCAAAAGGCAAGGCCTGACCCCCAAGACAAGTCACCGACCCCAAGTCAAAAGGGTCAGATCTTGCCTAGAGCCCGCATCAACGCTTGAGATGCAAGCCCTCGAGCACCTGCAACACGGCGTCGTCGCCCATATTGCGCGCGTCCGCCAACTCACCACCATTGGTGGCCTTGATGACTTCACCCTCTCGCGACAACACGGCCACCGCAGGGATGCCTTTTTTCAAGGACACGCCGATCTGCGCCGCCAAATCGGTATTGCGGTCGAAGCGCCCCACATTGACCTTCAGCACCACCAGCCGCTTGTCCACATGCTGCGCCAGCGAGCCCGTGCTCATCTTGCGATCCAAGGCCAGGCAGTCGCCGCACCAGTTAGCACCAAACACCAGCAGCACATTCTTGTGCCGAGCCTGAGCGCTAGCCAGTGCCAGATTCAACTCGGCACGAGCGTCCGCCGCTTCGTTATAGACCGTCTTCGCCGGCGCGCCACTCGGCACCTGAGGCTGTGCCTGAGCCTGAGCAGACCCGGGCAGTTGCAGCGAAACAGACAACAAGGCAAGCGCAAAGATAGATTTCATGAGGGCTGAGCGGGCAAAACAAGGCGCCAGTTTGCCATGCCGGATAGGGTACAAAGCGAGCTTGCTTTTTCTCCATTTTTCGAAAGCCCTCACGATGGCCGGCGCAAGTCTTTTGGCATTGATAGACGACATCACCTCGGTGCTCGACGACGTGGCCCTGCTCAGCAAGGTGGCGGCAAAAAAAACCACTGGCGTGCTGGGTGATGACCTGGCTCTCAATGCCCAGCAGGTCAGCGGTGTAACGGCCGAGCGAGAACTCCCGGTGGTCTGGGCCGTGGCCAAGGGTTCAATGCGCAACAAGGCCATTCTGGTGCCCGCGGCCTTGGCCATCAGCGCCTGGGCACCCTGGGCCGTGGTGCCCTTGTTGATGGTGGGTGGCGCCTACCTTTGTTTCGAAGGCTTTGAGAAGCTGGCCCACAAATACTTGCACAGTCCCTCCGAAGTTGCCGCCGAACGCCACGCGCTGGATGAGGCTTTGGTGAGTTCGGCCGACGATTTATTGGCCTTCGAGCGCGACAAGATCCAGGGCGCCGTGCGCACCGACTTTGTACTCTCGGCCGAAATCATTGCCATCACCCTGGGCACGGTGGCGGATGCCAGCTTCGACAAACAGGTGCTGGTGCTCAGCGGCATCGCGGTGGTGATGACCGTCGGCGTCTATGGGCTGGTGGCCGCCATTGTGAAACTGGACGACGCCGGCCTTTACCTCAGCCAGCGTCAAGGCAGTGCGGCCCAGTCGCTGGGGCGCGGTCTACTGGCACTGGCCCCTTGGCTGATGCGCATCCTGGCCGTCGCCGGTACGATTGCCATGTTCCTGGTTGGCGGCGGCATCTTGAGCCATGGCATTCACGCCCTGCACGAACTGCCGCAACGCTTGGCCGGTCTGATGGGCCCGGCGGCGGCATTGGCGCCCTTGCTGGTGGACGGCTTGGTGGGGGTCGCCGCCGGCGCGCTGTGCCTGTTGGTCGTCTCGCTGGGGCAAAAGCTGTGGCGTACGGCGCGGGGGCATTGAACCGAGTAACAGTCCCAGCAAGGCAGCGCGTCAGGTCAAAAGCATCAGCTCTCAAAACCGCTCACGGTTAGGATGACGATATGAAGACTCACACGATTGAAATCCAAAAGTTCAAGGTTGCCTCGAACAACACCCACGGTCAGATGATGTTCAAGGTCGATGCCTTGGTCACGCCGAAGGCGCCGGTTGAGGGCATCGAACCGAGCACCATCATCACCATGACCGAAGCCAATGCCCGTGTGCTGATGGCTTTGTTGAAAAAGCAATTGCTTGAATTCGACAGCAAGAAGGCGCGCAGCCGCTTCTGAGCTAGCAGGCTGCGACAATCAGGTATGGAATATCCCCAATACGATCCCAAGTCTGACAACCTGCCCCTCTCCGATGAGGAGTTGTCGACATTGGATGACATGCTGACCCGACTCCCCACCGAGGCCAGCATGAATATCGAAGCGCTGGACGGCTATCTGGCCGGTCTGCTGCTGAGCCCGCAAACCCTGGCCGATCTGCCCGGCGCCGCTTGGCTGCCCACCGTCTGGGGCGGCGATGGCGAAGACCTTGAAGCCGCTGGCAAATCCGAGAATTACCCCTTCGTCAGCGGCAAGCAGCGCAAGCGCGTGATGCTGCTGGTGCTGCGTCATCTGCGCTCAATTGCTTGGCAATGGGCCGCCAAGCCTGAGCTCTGGGAACCCATCTTCAGCGTGGCCGAAAGCGACGAAGAAGGCCAGGACGATTTGACCGATGCCGAAGAATGGGCCATTGGTTTCCTGACTGCTGTTGACTTGGCCCCCGATGCTTGGGCGCCGCTGTTTGACGACGCGGTCACGGGCCCGCTGCTGGCGCCCATCGCCCTGTTGGGTGGTGATGACGCGCAGCTGAGCGAGCCCGACCGCGCGCGCCTGAACGATCCGATTGAGCGCGACGCGCTCAGCCGCGCCGTGCTCGACAACGTGCTGCAACTCTGGGCCGCCCGCAGCAAGACCTGACCCCGACTTATGGCAGTTTTCAAGTCTTTCGGCCCGCGCCTGGCGGCACTGGGCCTGGCCGCTGGCCTGTTGACCGCCTGCGGCACCAGCGTCGTCAACCCGGTCACCGGCCAGGCCGAACGCTCGGTGATGGACGAGGCCAGCGAGATTGCCGAGGGCCGCAAGGCCCATGAGCAGGTCTTGAAGGAATACACCCCGCTGGCCAATCCCAAGTTGCAAGCCTATGTGAACGAGGTCGGCCAAAAGCTCGCGGCCGCCTCGCACCGCAGTCATTTGCAATGGCACTTCACCGTCTTGGACAGCCCCGAGGTGAATGCCTTCGCCCTGCCCGGCGGCTATGTCTACATCACCCGCGGCATCATGGCCTACCTGGAAAGCGAGGCCGATTTGGCCGGCGTGATCGGGCATGAGATTGGCCATGTGACCGCTCGCCATGGCGCCCAGCGCGCCACCCGCCAACAGACCGCAGGCTTCGGCGTCTTGGCCGCCAGCGTGCTCGGCGCGGTGCTGGAATCGCAAGGCCTGGGCGGTGCCGGCCAGATGTTGGGCCAGGCCTCGCAAAGCGTGGCGGCCGGCTATATCGCCTCCTATGGTCGCGACCAAGAACTGCAAGCCGATGGCCTTGGCGCCGAGTACCTGGCCCGCACGCACTACGACCCGAAGAACATGGTCGATGTGATCCGGGTGCTGAAAAACCAGGAACGATTTGCCGCTGAACAAGCCCGTTTGGAGGGCCGCGCCGCGCCTTCAGGCAGCAATTGGCTGGCGTCCCACCCCAGCAATGATCAGCGGCTCGCTCAGATCAGCCAAGCCGCGCGCAACTACGCCAGCGACGGAGAGACTTACCAAGACGAGGGCCGCGCTCGCTATCTGGCCGCCATCGAAGGCATCGCCTTTGGCGAGAGTGCCGACCAAGGCCTGAGCCGTGGCCAAAACTTCTATCATCCCGAGCTCGGCTTCGCCATCACTGCGCCAGCAGGCTGGAAGATCCAGAACAGTGCCGAGGCGCTGCTCTTGGTCAACCCAGAGCAAGACGCAGGCCTGATCCTGCGCCCTGCGCCGCCCAAGCTGAGCGGCAGCCAAGACCAGATGTTGCGGCAGCTGCTACCCCAAGCCGAGCAAATGCAAGTGGACCGGCTGAACCTCAACGGGCTGCCCGCCAGCCATGTGAACGCCGTGGTGCGGAACGCGCAAGGCCAGCGGCAGGGCCTCGAGTTCAGCTTGATCAGCGGCCCGAACAAGAACAATTATCTGCTGCTCTACCGCGCCCGCGATGCCAACGCCATGGCCAGAGCCTCACGTCGCATGCAAGAAGCAGAAGCCAGCTTCCGTGCCATGACGCCAGCTGATCGCGCCGCCGCCCGCCCCTGGTTGCTGCGCAAGACCACCATGCCGGCCGGCGGCTTTGCCCAGCTGGCCAAGACCTCACCCTTGGGTGAACGAGCCGAAGCGCAACTGCGTTTGCTCAACGGCGCGCTGGACACCGCGCCAAAGACCGGGCAAGTGATCAAAGCCGTGGTCCTCGGCAACTGAACGCCGGTACGCCAAAGCCCTGGCCCTAGCGATTGACTGAACCTCGGCGCTTGGCTTGTTGCGGAAGGAATTGGCACTTAGCAGTCCTTTGCGGCTGGGCGGGTGCCGCGCGCCGCCGGGGGCGCAACTCCGCTCCTGTCCCCCGCCGTCGCCCTTCAGGCGCCGGCT
>NZ_JBBHJX010000024.1:0-45861 GCF_037482915.1 Paucibacter hankyongi | reverse complement strand
ATGCGAGCAGCGCAGGGAAGCCGGCACGCAGTGACGGCCCCCGAGCCATGAGCCAGGCGGCTGCCTGGGCTGCAGTGCCGGTCGCGCAAGTGCAAAGTTGGCGATGTGGCAACAATGGACGACAGAATGAAAAAGGGCGCCTCAGGCGCCCTTAGATGACGATGCCAGCCGGCCAATTACTTGGCGGGCACCTTGGTGGCTTGGTCGGCCAGGTTGGGCTTCAGATTCGGCTTGATGTTTGGCTTGCCTGCGGCTGTCGGGTAGGCCGACATCACGCGGGTTGGGTCGGCACTGGCCAGGAAGGCGCTGTACTGGGAGTCATTGCAGGCCACGGTCTTGCCGTTTTGCTTTTCGCCGCGGTACTCGCCCTTGCGATAGACGAATTGGTATTCGCTGGCAGCCACTGAGTTGACGTCGGCGGCGGCGCCCATCTTGGCGGCGCATTCGGCGCGCAAGGCGGTCACTTCAGGGCCGCCGGCCCACGAGGCTGCAGCCAAAGGAGCCAGGATCAGGGAAATCAGGATGCGCTTCATGGTGTTGAACCTCGTGTGTTGCAAAAATCCAGGGTAATCCCGGAGTTGTGTCGACGGCTGTGCGGGCCGTTTCGGTGCCTCCAGCTTAAAGCAGCCGGGGGCGCCTTGGCCAACCGCAAGTGCGGGGGGTATGCCCCCCTTTTCAGATCCTAAGTGTGAACAATCGCACGCCCTTGCGGGACTTCGTGCGGCCCGAATCAATCTTCCATTTCTTCACGGGCCATGGCAATGTCCAGGCATTCCATTGCGTCCATGGGCTCGCAGGCTGCCGCATCGGCATACAGCGCTTCGGCCTGCTTCATGCGCTTGTCGCCTTCCAGCATCACCAGACCATTGGCGCGTTCGATCATGGCGATGGCACAGCCGGGGTTCAGTTTCAGCGCTTGCTCGAACATCTTCAGGCCGGTGGCCGTGTCGGCCCCTTGGGTCTTGCCCAGCAGCTTGCCGACTTTGTCGATCACCTCGGCATGGAATGCGCCCAGCGCGATGTGGGCGTCGGCATGCTTGGGGGCCAACTCGATGGTGGTTTCCAGCGCATTCTTGACCTTGCTGCCCAGGCCTTGGGCCAGCGCCTTGGCCACGCTGATGCCCTGGCCATAACGGCCAATTGCATAGGCTTGCCAGTAGTAGGCATTCGGATTCTTGGGCTCCTCGGCCTGCAGGGCGGCGGCGCGTTCGGCCACCTCCAGGAACATCTCCAACTTGACCTTTTCTTTCTTCTCCAGGTAGTTGGCGTAGATGGCCTGGGCTTTGTTGGCCACGGTCACACCGGCGTTGCCTGCGGCGAGGCCGGCCTCATAGGCCTTTTGGAAGTCACCCGCATGGAAGTGAATCCAGGCTTCCACCACGGCCGCGTCCTTGGGCCAGGGCTCGGCGTCGCCGGCGTGCAGGCGGGCCCAGTTTTTCTTCAGACTGGCGGCGTTGTATTGAAATGCGGCGTTGTCGTGCGGGAAGGCGGTCCATTTGGCCATTGCGGTGTCTCCTTCAGGTTTGATACTTGTTGGCAAGCGCGAACAGATGTTCCTTCGATTCCGGCTCCAGATAGGGCAGCAGCAAGCTCAGTACATGGAAAGCGCCGCGCATCAATGCGGCATTGGCCTGCTCGGGCTCCAGCGCATTGCGTGGGTCGCGTACATATTCGTAGCTGAGCCAATAGCTGAGCAACACCACCATGGCGTTGGCGGTGGGGGCGGCTTCGCGGGCCTCCATCTGCAGGCCGCCGCCATGTTGCAAGCCTGCCAGCACATTGCGCATGGCCAGGCTTTTCTGGTTCAACACGTTTTGAAAGTGCATTTCCAGGCGCCGGTTCTTTGACAGCAGGTCGTTCAGGTCGCGGTACAGGAAGCGATGTTTCCAAATCAGCTCGTACAGCATGTGGAAGAACAACCAAGCGTCTTCCACATGACGGACATTCTCTGCGGCGCCCAGCAACTCGCAAAGCTCGCGCTCATAGCGGTTGAACAGCGAGTTGATCAACTCGTCTTTGGCCGGGTAGTGGTAGTACAGATTGCCGGGGCTGATGCCGAGCTCGGCCGAGATCAGCGTGGTGGATACATTCGGCTCGCCAAAGCGATTGAACAGGTCCAGCGTGACTTCGAGGATGCGTTCGGCTGTTCGGCGTGGCGGTTTCTTGGTGGCCATGTGGGGCTTGTCTCCTACTGTCTTGATTCTGGCATCAAGCTTGCTCAGTTCCCTAGGGATTTGGCTCCATAGATCAGCGGCCGGGGCGGATAGAGACCCTGGCGCAGCGTGTTTGTATCGCTGTTCCTACAATCGGCGCATGCAATCTCCTGTCCTCCCGGCTGCCGGCGCCTTGCCGGCCATTTCTTTTCAGAACGTCAGCAAGACTTATCGCGGGGGCCAGGTCCGGGCCTTGGACGGGGTCTCTTTTGACATTCAACAGGGCGAATTCTTCGGCCTGCTGGGCCCCAACGGCGCCGGCAAGACCAGCCTGATTTCCATTTTGGCCGGCCTGGCGCAGGCCAGCGGTGGGCAGGTGAAGGTGCTGGGCCACGACGTGGTGAAGGACTTCGCCGCGGCCCGAACGGCCTTGGGCATCGTGCCGCAGGAGCTGGTGTTCGACCCCTTCTTCAATGTGCGCGAGGCGCTGCGCTTTCAAAGTGGCTACTTCGGTGTTCGCAACAACGAGGCCTGGATCGACGAATTGCTGGAGAACTTGGGCCTGGCCGACAAGGCGAGCGCCAATATGCGCCAGCTGTCCGGCGGCATGAAACGGCGTGTGCTGGTGGCTCAGGCCTTGGTGCACCGGCCGCCGGTGATCGTGCTGGACGAGCCGACCGCCGGGGTTGACGTCGAGTTGCGCCAGACGCTGTGGCAATTCATCGCGCGCCTGAATCGCGAGGGTCACACGGTGCTCTTGACCACCCATTACCTGGAAGAGGCCGAAGCCTTGTGTGGTCGCATCGCCATGCTCAAGCAGGGGAGGGTGGTTGCGCTGGAGCGGACGTCCGAGCTGCTGAAGGGCCGGGCCTCGACGATGTTGCGCTTCAAGACTGACGCGCAGTTGCCGGCCCCCTTGTTGGACCGTTCCCGGGTGACCGGCCGCATCGTGCAGATCAAGGCCCACGATGCTGCTGAGGTGGAAGGCATTCTCACCACGCTGCGCGCCGCCAACTGCCCGGTGGAAGATTTGGAGATTGGGCGCGCCGATCTGGAGGATGTGTTCCTCGAAATCATGCAAAAAGAAGAGCCAATGAACTCCGTGAAAGGGGCTGCCTGATGAGCGCCGTTTTGTTGAAGGGCGCCAGCACCCTGTTTTACAAAGAAGTGCTGCGTTTCTGGAAGGTTAGCTTTCAGACCGTGGCCGCGCCGGTGCTGACCGCCGTGCTGTATTTGCTGGTCTTCGGCCATGTGTTGGAAGACCATGTGAAGGTCTACGGCAGCGTTGGCTACACCAGCTTTTTGATTCCCGGCCTGGTGATGATGAGCGTGTTGCAAAACGCCTTTGCCAACTCTTCCAGCAGCCTGATCCAGAGTAAGGTGACCGGCAATCTAGTTTTTCTGTTGGTGACGCCACTGTCGCACTGGGCCTGGTTTGTGGCCTATGTGGGCGCAGCCGTAGTGCGCGGCTTGGCGGTGGGCCTGGGTGTGTTGACGGTGACCTTCTGGTTCGCCCCGCCGGGCCTCAGTCAGCCGCTGTGGATCGTGGCCTTTGCGCTGCTGGGTGCCGCGATGATGGGGACGCTGGGCTTGATTGCCGGCTTGTGGGCCGAAAAGTTTGACCAATTGGCGGGCTTCCAGAACTTCATCATCATGCCGATGACGTTCCTTTCGGGCGTGTTCTATTCGGTCGGCTCGCTGCCTGCGTTCTGGCAGGGCGTCAGCCATCTGAACCCATTTTTCTACATGATCGACGGCTTCCGCCACGGTTTTTTCGGCGTCAGCGATGTGTCGCCCTGGATCAGTTTGGGCGTGGTCGGTGCCAGTTTTTGCGTGGTGGCCACGATCGCATTGGAGCTGCTGCGCCGCGGCTACAAGATCCGCAGCTGACCGTACTTCGAACCTCACAAACTAGAATCACCGCACTATGGCCGACCCTACACCCGCTGAAGTTCAGCAATACATTGCCTCCGGGCTGACCTGTGAAACCCTGCAAGTTGAGGGCGACGGGCGACATTTTTTCGCCACCATTGTTTCGGTGGAATTTGAAGGCTTGAGCCGGGTACGCCGCCATCAGCGGGTCTACCAGGCGCTGGGCGAGCGCATGCGCGAGCAGATCCATGCCTTGTCGATGAAGACGCTCACGCCCGCCGAATGGGCCACAGACCCGACGCCACAAGCCTCGGCGCATTGAGCGAGCCAGACCTTCTTCGCAGCAAGAACTGACCCCCTGTGCAGCCTAGGCTGCGCAGTCCAACCTCGCGAGTGCCCTGTTGATGATTACCTTAGCCCTGTCCAAAGGCCGCATCTTTGAAGAAACCCTGCCCCTGCTGAAAGCGGCGGGCATCGAGGTGCTGGAAGATCCGGAAACCTCGCGCAAGCTGATTCTGGGCACCAACAGCCCGGATGTGCGGGTGGTGCTGGTGCGAGCTAGCGATGTGCCTACCTATGTACAGCAGGGCGGGGCTGACCTCGGTGTGGTGGGGCGCGATGTCTTGATCGAACATGGTGTGGACGGCATGTACCAACCGCTGGACCTGAATATCGCGCGCTGCCGCATGAGCGTGGCGGTGCGCGACGACTTCGATTACGCCGCCGCGGTGAAGCAAGGCTCGCGCATCCGCGTCGCCACCAAGTACACCGAGATTGCCCGCCAGCACTTTGCCGACAAAGGCGTGCACGTGGACCTGATCAAGCTCTATGGCTCGATGGAATTGGCGCCGCTGACCGGCTTGGCCGATGCCATCGTGGACCTGGTGTCGACCGGCAACACGCTGCGAGCCAATCACCTCGTTGAGGTGGAGCACATCATGGAAATCTCATCGCGCCTGGTGGTCAACCAGGCGGCCTTGAAGCTCAAACGTGAGCCGCTGCGTCGCATGATCGACGCCTTTGCTTCCGCCATCAAAGCCTGAAGAAACCGATTGCTGCCATGAACCTGCGCCAACTCAGCACCGCCTCCGCCGACTTCGAAACCGAGTTCCAGCGTGTGCTGCATTGGTCGGCCGAGACCGACGCGGCCATTGAAGGTCGCGTTGCCGAGATCCTGGCCGATGTGAAGGCGCGGGGCGATGTGGCCGTGTTGGAGTACACGCAGCGCTTTGATCATTTGAGCGCCGCCAGCGTGACCGATTTGGAGCTGACGCGCGAAGAATTGAAGGCCGCGTTTGAGGCCATCACCCCTGCCCAGCGTTCGGCCCTGGAGGCCGCTGCCGCCCGGGTGCGCAGTTACCATGAGCGCCAGAAAGAGGCTTGCGGCTTGAGCTGGAGCTACCGAGACGAAGACGGCACGCTCTTGGGCCAAAAGGTCACGCCGCTGGACCGTGTCGGCATTTATGTGCCCGGTGGCAAGGCGGCCTATCCCAGCTCGGTGCTGATGAATGCCATCCCCGCCCAGGTGGCCGGTGTGCCCGAGATCATCATGGTGGTGCCCACGCCCAAGGGCGAGAAGAACCCCTTGGTGTTGGCGGCGGCCTATGTGGCCGGCGTGCACCGGGCTTTCACATTGGGCGGTGCGCAAGCTGTCGCGGCCCTGGCTTACGGTACGGCCACCGTGCCCCGGGTGGACAAGATCACCGGCCCGGGCAATGCTTATGTGGCCAGCGCCAAAAAGCATGTGTTCGGTCAGGTCGGTATCGACATGATCGCCGGCCCCAGTGAAATTTTGGTCCTGGCCGATGGCACAACGCCGCCGGACTGGGTGGCCATGGATCTGTTCAGCCAAGCCGAACACGACGAGTTGGCGCAAAGCATCTTGCTGAGTCCCGACGCCGAGTATCTGGCTCTGGTGCGCGCCTCGATCGAGCGCCTGCTGCCAGAGATGCCGCGCAAGGATGTGATTCGTGCCTCACTGGAAGGGCGCGGTGCGCTGATCCTTACCCGCTCGATGGAAGAGGCCTGCGAGATTTCCAATCGCATTGCGCCTGAGCACCTGGAAGTGTCCAGCGAGCAGCCGCAGAAGTGGGAACCCTTGCTGCGCCACGCCGGCGCGATTTTCTTGGGCGCCTACACCAGCGAAAGTCTGGGCGACTACTGCGCCGGACCCAATCACGTGCTGCCGACCTCGGGGACGGCGCGCTTCTCCTCACCGCTGGGCGTGTACGACTTCCAAAAGCGCAGCAGCCTGATCGAAGTCAGCGAAGCCGGGGCGCAAAAGCTGGGCCCGATTGCAGCCGAGCTGGCCTATGGCGAAGGCCTGCAAGGCCATGCCCGCGCTGCGGAAATGCGCCTCAAGCGCTGAGCGAGTTGCGGCGTTTGACCGGAAGCCTAATGCAATGAAAGCGCAGCAGTCCAGTCCCAGCCTCTTGTATGGACGCAGGGCGTTTGCGCTGCTGACGCGCCAAGGCCGGCGCGAAGGGGTTCGTTGACATGGCACTAAGCCGGCGCGTTATTGTTCCGGCTCTGTTGCTGTCTGCTGCCGATTGGGCGCTTGGCGCTGAGTCATCGCCCACATCAGCCTCTGCATCAGCACCCGGGCTGAGCCCGCCGCTGCGGGTCTTCTACCCCAAGCCGATGCGGGATGTCGACCAGAGCACTTGGTTCCCTCTGCAGTTGCTCAAGCTCGCCTTGGAGGCTTCCGGGGCGAAGATTGAATTGCAGGCATCACGTGATGTGATGGTGCAAAGCCGCTCGCTGAAGGAGTTAGAACGCAATCAAGACGAGCTGCATATCGCCTGGTCGATGACCAGCGTGCAGCGCGAGCAGAGCTTGCTACCCATCCGCATTCCCATCTTCAAGGGCTTGTATGGCTGGCGTTTGTTGCTGATTCGACAGGGGCAGCAAGCAGCCTGGCGCGGCGTGCGGAGCTTGGCGGACCTGAGTAGTTTCAGCCTGATTCAAGGCCATGATTGGCCCGATACCGAAATCTTGCGGGCCAACGGTTTGCAGGTCGGCACGGCCCCGACTTTTGCGTCCTTGTTCAGTATGTTGAAGGCGGGGCGTGCGCAAGGCTTCCCTCGTTCGGTGCTTGAGATCGCTTGGGAGCAGGCCAGTCAAAGTCAGCACTTCGCCATCGAGCAGGACCTGGTGCTGCATTATCCCACCGCGGTCTATTTCTTTGTGCGCCCGAGCGACCATCGCCTGGCGAGCCTGGTGGAGTTGGGCTTGAACCGACTGTTGGCGCAGGGCGTGTTCGACCGTTTGTTCACCAAAGCCCATGAGCCGGCAATTCGGGCTGCCGCCCTGCGCAAGCGCCATGTGATCGAGTTGCACAACCCTTTGTTGCCCGAGCAGACGCCCTTGCAGCGACAGGAGTTGTGGCGCCTGCCCTGAAATACTCGCCTTGAACTGACACGAAGTTCGTGTGGCACGAACTTCGTGTAAACTGGCCATGTGAAAAACGTCACCGTCACCATGGAAGACAGCGTCGCCGAATGGGCCCGATTGGAGGCCGCGCGGCGCAATACCAGCGTCTCGCGCTTGGTCGGCGAAATGCTGGCCGAAAAGATGCGCCATGACGACGCCTATGAGCGAGCCTTGCAGGATTGGGTGCACCGTGAGCGCACTTGGGTTTCCAGCGGCCAGCCTTACCCGCAGCGCGGCGAGGAGGTTAAGTGAGCGAACCGCGCGACCTGGTCTTCGTCGATACCTCGGTCCTGATCCTCAGTGAAGATGGGGCCGATGAAGCGGCCCGTGAACAGGCCATGGCTTGGTTGCGTGAGTTATGGGTGCGCCGCAGTGGCCGAGTCTCGACCCAGGTGCTGAACGATTTTTACCGCTGGGTCACCACCCGCATTCAGCCCGCCATGCCCAATGGCGATGCCCGCGCCGAAGTGCGCCGCTATCAACGCTGGCAGCCTTGGGCGATTGACCACGCCACGGTGGAGAGCGCCTGGTCCATCGAGAGCCGCTTTGGCCTGCCTTATGCCGACGCCCTGATCGTCGCCGCCGCCAAGGCGCAAGGCTGCGCCTGGCTCTTGAGCCTCGATCTGGCGCATGAAGCGGTGTTTGACAGCGTCACCATCCTCAACCCCAAGCTGTGTGGAACGGAGCGTTTGAGCGCATGAAGACCGCCGACCTGAATCAAGCCCTGAGCTGCATTCGCGACGATGTGCGCGCCATGCATGCTTACCCGGTTGCTGCGAGCGCTGGCATGGTCAAGCTGGATGTGATGGAGAACCCCTTCCGCCTGTCCTCTGAACTTCAGGCCCAGCTGGGCTCGCGCTTGGGCACCGTGGCGATCAATCGTTATCCCGCCGAACGAACCCAAGACCTGGCCCGTGCCTTGGCCGCTCACGCAGGCATGCCTGCTGGCTGCGCCATCACTCTGGGCAATGGCTCGGATGAGCTGATCACCATGCTCAGCATGGCCATCAGCCGTCCGGGTGCCAAGGTGCTGTCGCCGTTGCCCAGCTTTGTGATGTACGAGCTGTCTTCGCGTTATCAAAATCTTGAATTTGTCGGCGTACCTTTGCGGGCCGAGGACTTTGAACTCGATCTGCCGGCCATGTTGGCCGCCATTGCGCTTCACCAGCCGGCCTTGGTGTATTTGTCCTACCCGAACAACCCGACGGGTAATTTATGGGACATGGCCGCCATTGAGCAGATCATTGAAGCCGCGCCCGGCTTGGTGGTGATGGATGAGGCTTATCAGCCCTTCGCAGCTTCGGACTCGATGGCGCTGCTGTCAAAGTACCCGCATGTGCTGGTGATGCGCACCATGAGCAAGTTTGGCCTGGCCGGCGTGCGGATCGGCTACCTGATCGGCCAAGCGGCCTTGATCGCCGAGATTGACAAGCTGCGCCCGCCTTTCAATATTGGCGTCTTGAACGCCGAGGCCGGCCTGTTTGCGCTGGAGCATGCCGAGGTCTACGCGCAGCAGGCCACCGAGTTGCGCGCCCAGCGGGGTCGGGTCTTTGCGGCCTTGCAAGCACTGCCCGGCGTGCAGGTCTTTCCCAGCCAGGGCAATATGTTGCTGGTTCGGGTGGCGGATGCGGCGCAGACCTTTGCCGGCATGAAGACGCGCGGCGTGCTGATCAAGAATTCATCGGCCGCCCATCCCTTGCTGGCCAATTGCCTGCGTATCACCATCGGCACCGCTGAAGAAAACACGGCCATGCTGGCCGCACTCAAGGAAGCGCTGGGCCGCCCCGAGCTTCCTTGCTCCCCCTCCGGGGGGGGGGCGCCGGAAGGCGACCTTGGGGGTCAACTAGAGGAATCATTGTCATGAGCGAAAGTCAGCGCATTGCGCAAGTCACCCGCAACACCAAAGAAACGCAGATCACCGTGCGCGTCAATCTGGACGGCAGCGGTGAAGCCAAGCTGAACACCGGCATTGGATTCTTCGACCATATGCTGGACCAGATCGCTCGCCACGGCTTGATCGATCTTGACATTGACGCCAAAGGCGATCTGCACATCGACGGCCACCATACGGTGGAAGACGTGGGCATCACGCTAGGCCTGGCGGTGGCGCAGGCAGTGGGCGACAAAAAAGGCCTGACCCGCTATGGCCACAGCTATGTGCCCTTGGACGAAGCGCTGTCCCGCGTGGTCATCGATTTCTCGGGCCGCCCAGGCTTGGAGATGGATGTGAAGTTCACCTCCGGCGCGATCGGTGCGTTTGACACGCAGCTGGCCTATGAGTTCTTCCAGGGCTTTTCCAACCATGCCCTGGTCTCGCTGCACATAGACAATTTGAAGGGCCATAACGCCCATCATCAGTGTGAGACCATCTTCAAGGCCTTTGGCCGGGCGCTGCGCATGGCGATGACGCTGGACCCGCGTTCGGCCGGCGTGATTCCTTCCACCAAGGGCAGTCTTTGATATGAACAAGACGGTGGCCGTCGTCGACTACGGCATGGGCAATCTGCGCTCGGTCTCGCAGGCGGTGCTGCATGTGGCGCAGGACTCAGGGCTGGATGTGGTCATCACCGCCAATCCCGACGAGGTCTATGCCGCCGAGCGGGTGGTCTTGCCAGGGCAGGGCGCCATGCGCGACTGCATGCGCGAGCTGCGCGACTCCGGCCTGCAAGATGCCGTGCTGCACGCCGCCGCCAACAAGCCCTTGATGGGCGTCTGCGTCGGCATGCAAATGCTCTTGGACCACAGCGAAGAGCAAGACACGCCGGGCCTGGGGCTGATCCCGGGGCGGGTGAAACGCTTCCAATTGGAAGGTCAAATCCAGCCCGACGGCAGCCGCTACAAAGTCCCGCAAATGGGCTGGAACCGTGTCAAACAGACTTTGACGCACCCGGTCTGGGCGGGCGTGCCGGATGAGAGCTACTTCTACTTCGTGCACAGCTTCTATGCGGCGCCGTTAGATGCGCGCCACAGTGCCGGTGAAACCGATTACGGCCTGCGCTTTACCTGCGCCTTGGCTAGGGATAACATTTTCGCCACCCAGTTCCACCCCGAGAAAAGTGCTGCCTTCGGTCTCGCCCTGTATCGCAACTTCCTGCATTGGAAGCCTTGATGAAACCCGCCCGGGTTTCGGCGCTGAGGCCCCGCAGAACTCACCACTTGAAACTCGGCCCCGCTTTTTTCTCCCTCTCCTTCCACCTCCTTCTTTCTAACCCACCCTCTCGGCCATGCTGCTGATCCCCGCTATCGACCTGAAAGACGGTCGCTGTGTTCGCCTGAAGCAAGGCGATATGAATGACTCCACCACCTTCGGCGAAGACCCGGCTGCCATGGCCCGGCGCTGGATCGATGCTGGCGCGCGGCGTCTGCATTTGGTGGATCTGAACGGTGCCTTTGCCGGCAAGCCGGTGAATGAGGGCGCCATCAAGGCGATCCTGCGCGAGGTGAATGGCGAGATTCCGGTGCAGCTCGGCGGCGGCATTCGTGACCTGGACACCATCGAGCGCTATTTGGACGCCGGCCTGTCCTACATCATCATCGGCACCGCTGCGGTGAAGAACCCTGGCTTCTTGCAAGACGCGGCCACCGCCTTTGGTGGCCATATCATCGTCGGCTTGGACGCCAAAGACGGCAAGGTCGCCACCGATGGCTGGAGCAAGCTGACCGGCCATGAGGTGGTCGATCTGGCGCGCAAGTTCGAGGGCTACGGCATCGAAGGCGTGATCTACACCGACATCGGCCGCGACGGCATGCTCAGCGGCATCAATATCGAAGCGACGGTCAAGCTGGCGCAGGCGCTGAGCATTCCGGTGATTGCTTCCGGCGGCCTGTCGAATATGGCGGACATTGAAGCCTTGTGTGCCGTCGAAGACGAAGGCGTGGAGGGCGTGATCTGCGGCCGCGCCATCTACACCGGTGACCTGGACCTGACGGCCGCTCAGGCACGTGCTGACGAGCTTTCTTTGGGCTGAGCCGCCTCGACCCTTGGCTCAACAAGGTCGTGCCCGGCACGACCTTTTTTGTTTTAACGCGAGAGTGCTATTCCCATGCTGGCCAAACGCATCATCCCTTGCCTGGACGTGACCGGCGGTCGCGTCGTCAAGGGCGTCAACTTCACCGAGCTGCGCGATGCCGGCGACCCGGTGGAGATCGCCGCGCGCTACAACGAGCAGGGCGCCGACGAGCTGACCTTTCTGGACATCACCGCCACCAGCGATGGGCGCGATTTGATTCTGCACATCATCGAAGCGGTGGCCTCGCAGGTCTTCATCCCACTGACGGTGGGCGGCGGCGTGCGTGAAGTGGCCGATGTGCGGCGGCTCTTGAATGCCGGCGCCGATAAGGTGTCCTTCAACTCCGCGGCGATTGCTAACCCTCAAGTGATACGGGATGCGTCCGACAAGTACGGCGCACAGTGCATCGTCGTCGCCATCGATGCCAAGCGCAGGCAAGGTGAGGATCTCGCGGCACGTGGCCCCGGCTGGGATATCTACAGCCACGGCGGCCGCAAGAATGTCGGCCTGGACGCGGTGGCCTGGGCGCGCCAGATGGCCGAGTACGGCGCCGGCGAAATCCTGCTCACCAGCATGGACCGGGATGGCACCCGCAGCGGCTTCGATCTGGAGCTGACCCGCGCTGTCAGCGATGCGGTGCCGGTGCCGGTGATTGCCTCCGGCGGCGTCGGTTCGCTTGAAGATCTGGCCGATGGCGTGCAGATCGGTGGCGCCGATGCGGTGCTGGCTGCCAGCATTTTTCACTACGGCCACCACACCGTCGCCGAGGCCAAGGCCTTGATGGCCGCGCGCGGCATTCCGGTGCGGGTCTGAGCATGAATCGACCCCGCTCCAGCGGCGCCGCCAAGGCCATCGCCGCTCAAACTCAAAAAGCAGCCGGCGGCCCCCGCATGGCCGCCCGCGAGGTGCGCATCATCGGCGGGCAATGGAAACGCTCCAAACTGCCGGTGGCCGACAAGCCGGGTCTGCGCCCCACGCCCGACCGAGTGCGCGAGACCTTGTTCAACTGGCTGGGCCAAGACCTGGATGGCTGGCGTGTGCTGGACGCTTTTGCAGGCAGCGGCGCCCTGGGCTTTGAGGCTGCCTCGCGTGGCGCGACCGAGGTCTTGCTGTTGGAGCGAGACGCCGATTTGGCCCGCAGTCTGAACAGCAGCCGCGAACGCCTGAAGGCCGCCAATCTGCGCGTGGAATGCAGCGATGCGCTGAGTTGGATGGGTCGCTCGGCGCCGGCCCGTTTTGAGTTGATCCTGCTGGATCCGCCGTTTCAGCAAGACTTGTTCTTGCCGGCCTTGCGCGCAGCGGCGCCGCTGTTGGCACCCGGCGGCTTTGTGTACCTGGAAGCAGCAGAAGTGATCGTGCCGCCGCCAGAACTGGGCTTGGAAGCCTGGCGCTCTGGGCGAGCGGGAGCGGTGCACTTTCAGCTCTTACGCAAGAGCGCATGAGCAGGCTTGCCTCTTGGGGTCAGGGTAGCTTGCCGAGCTGAGTGATCTTGTCGTCAAGGCAAGAGCCTTGACTGCATCGTGCCCAGTGCGGGTATTCACACGGGCTCCCTGAATATGCACAGACGGCCCGATCCTGACTTTCGCACATCACTCCCGTTTGCCGACCTTCGATCACCTGGCTCAAGCCCCGCTGACAGATGCATAGCGGTGACTCAAGCCTGTCGGCCCTGTAACCAGGCCCTGGGCGATAGACCCACCGACTGAACAAAGGCTCGGGAGAACGACGCTGCACTGGCATAGCCCAGCTTTTCGCTCGCCAGCTTGACCGAGCTTCCCGCCAGCAGCATCGATTGCGCAAGCGACACCCTCCACCGAAGCAGGTAGTCGGCCGGGGTGATGCCGACCTGAAGCTTGAACTCGGCTGCAAAGGCACTGCGTGACATGCCTGCAGCCTTGGCCATGGGCTCGAGTGCCCATGCAGCCCCGGGGTTCTCGTGCACCGCCGTCAGTGCGCGGGCCAACTTGGGATGAGCCAGGCCGGAGAGGACCCCCTCGGTGATACCGGCGTCGCCGGGGTGATCCAACAGCCAGCGCAAGATCTGCAGGAGCAGCACCTCGAACAAGCGATCGGCCAGCAAACGATGTCCGCAGCGCACACGTTCGGTCTCGTCGAACAGTAGGGCCAGTGTGTGTTCGATGCCGTCTACTGCGTGCAAAGGCAGCACGAGAACCGGAGGTAACGCAGCCACCACGGGATGCCGGACACCGCCTTCGAAGTCCAAGGTCGCGCAGACGAAATCAGACCCTTCCGTTGGCGCATTGTGGAACTGGTGCTCCAGAGGACGAGGGTAGAGCAGCAGGGTCGGCTCGGTGACCTTGATCTTGCGTGGCGCGCCACTGCGCAGTCGGTGCGTCACCACCATCTCGCCCCGGCGCAACACATGCAGAAAGCCGCGTCCCTCTTGGGCGTCGAAGTGCGTGACGCCGCACAGGGGCCCGGCATGAAACAGGTGTGCACGCACCCGAAAGCGTTCGAGCAGCCCGGAGAGCCGGTCCACGGGCTCCGCTGAAGTTGAAGGCATGGCTGTTTCAGACTGGACGAAATGGATGTTTTGATGGACGTTATGCGGCGAATCATATAGCCGTTGACGAAACACTCTCGTCCAGCGCACAGGCACACCGGTGCCGCGCCAACCCCAAGCATCAGGAGAAGTCATGAAACACAACTCGCTCATCGCCGCTGCAATGGCGGCCCTGCTGGCTGTTGCCGCGGCCCCGACCGCCAACGCGCAATCGACGTCCGCCATCCCCGGCTACACCATGGGTCAGAAGGCGCTGGCCAAGGCGCCGTTCACCTTGGCCGATCTGGAGTCGCTGAAGAAGACACTGCTGTTCACCGACGAGGACATTCGCTACCTGCGCATGAGCAAGGTGATCCTGGCCGACCAACACGAGGCCATCCTCGATGTTTGGTACGGCTTCGTCGCATCAACGCCCGAGTTGGTCGTGTATTTCAAGAACAACAAGACCGGCGTTCCGGACGGTGCTTACTTAGGGTCCGTGCGCAAGCGCTTCGGCCAATGGATCGTCGACACGGCCGACGCCAACTACGACCAGGCCTGGCTCGACTATCAATACGAAATCGGCCTGCGCCACACCACGCCGAAGAAGAACAAGACCGACAAGGCCGACAGCGTACCGCTCGTCAACTTCCGTTACCTGTCTGCCTTGACGATCCCCGTCACGACCACGCTCAAGCCCTTCCTGGCGAAGAAGGGCGCCTCGGCTGCCGACGTCGAGAAGATGCACGCAGCATGGGTCAAGTCCGTGCTGCTGCAGTCCATCCTGTGGAGCTATCCGTACATCAAGGACGGACAGTTCTAAGTCTTCGAAACCGATCCGTCCCGGCATCCATTGTTGATCCCCACCCTAATTTGAAGGAAGCACCATGAACCGAGTCCCCCTCGTCGACCGCAAAGCCACCACCGCCGACCGCAAGGCCTTGCTCGACTCCATCCACAGCGCTTTTGGCGCTACGCCCAACATGTTCCGGACCGTCGCCAATTCACCTGCCGCGCTGAAGAGTATGTGGTCGTCCTTCGGCGCCTTGGGCGCTGGTGTGATTGCGCCCAAGCTCGGCGAACAGATCGCCGTGGCCGTCGCCGATCGCAACGCCTGTAACTACTGCCTTGCGGCCCATACCGCCCTGGGCCGCAAGGCCGGTGCCAGCGCCGAAGAGATGCACCACGCCCAATCGGGTGAGTCGGCCGATGCGAAGACGCAGGCCGCGCTGAGTTTCGCGCTCAAGCTCGTCAATGACCGCGGCCAGGTGGGCGGTTCCGACGTGCAGGCGCTGCGCACGGTTGGGTTCGGTGACGAAGAGATCGTCGAGATCCTGGCTCACGTGGCATTGAACCTGTTCACCAACTACGTCAATGTCGCATTCGCTGTACCGGTCGACTTTCCGGCCGTCAAACTGCGCCGCGCCGCCTGAATCCGCTTCGTAGAGCAATCGCCGTCTGCCCGGTGCGGCATCGCGCCGGGCCCTTCCTGCTTTGGAGTTGAAATGACCATCAGCGACCTCACAACCCCGCCCCTGCAGACCAGTCTGTGGTTCAACGCGCCGCAACCGGTGACGCTGGATGGCCTGCGCGGACGCGTCGTGGTACTTCACGCCTTCCAGATGTTGTGCCCGGGCTGTGTGTCGCATGGCCTGCCGCAGGCCTTGCGCATCCACCGATTGCTTTCGCCGGATCAGGTCGCGGTGATCGGCCTGCACACTGTCTTCGAGCACCACGATGTGATGGGGCCCGAGGCGCTACGCGTGTTCCTGCACGAGTACCAGATCCCGTTCCCCGTCGGTGTCGACCGGCCCGATCCTGGAGCTTGTGTGCCGATGACGATGCAGGACTATGGGCTGCGCGGAACGCCCAGCGTCTTGGTCTTTGACAGGGCCGGCCGCGTTCGTCTGAATCACTTCGGTCAGATCGACGACCTGCAACTGGGCGCGCTCCTCGGCCAGTTGCTGGCCGAAGCTCCTGCTCAGCCCGCGGTTGATGCAGGCGAAAGGGCAATCAATCAGACCGATGCCTCAGTCTGTGCGGACGGTGCTTGCGCCGTGTAGGCAAGACCATGCGCCGCGTCGCCATGCGCTGTGTGGCCTTCGAGGATCTGGACCCGTTCGGGGCCGGTGCTGAGACGCCGAGGCTTCGAGCCCCCCGTCAACTTCAGACAACTGCGAGAGTCGTCCGTTCTGCAGCGCCTCGAACTGCAGGAACGCGCTGCCACCAATCTGCTGAACGAGTGGCGGGGCGTTGTCGATTTGGTCGACCGCATTGCCTAGCCGCAAGTGCCCGCTATGGGTCGCAACTTGCCAACATAGCTTTGGCGCTGAGTTTCGCCAATGGGCACGGAGCCGCCGGCATCGACTGGTTCGCCAAGCAGGGATAATCGAGGCATCTCCTCCACCTGGATTCCCGCGTGACCTCCGCCACCGCTCCTTCCGCCGCGCTGACCGCTGTTTACCCCGGCACCTTTGACCCGATGACGCTTGGGCATGAAGACCTGATGCGCCGTGCCAGCCGTTTGTTTGGGCGGCTGATCATTGCTGTGGCCGCTGGCCATCACAAAAAAACCATGTTCAGCATCGCCGAGCGCTTGGAGATGGCGCGTGAGTTGGCGGTCAAATACCCGAATGTGGAAGTGCTGCCGTTTGAAGGCCTGCTGCGTAATTTTGTGGCCGAGCATCAGGGCACGGTGCTGGTGCGCGGGCTGCGCGCCGTCAGCGATTTTGAGTATGAGTTCCAGATGGCCGGCATGAACCGTCAGTTGATGCCTGAGGCCGAGACTGTTTTTCTGACGCCTTCGGACCAGTACCAGTTCATCTCCAGCACCTTTGTGCGCGAGATTGCCACCTTGGGCGGTGATGTTTCCAAGTTCGTGTCACCCTTGGTGCTGGAGCGCTTGAAGCAGCGCTTGCAAGCGAAAAGCTGAGGGGACTGACATGGCTCTGATGATTACGGACACGGGTAAGGGGAATTCGCAAGGCATGCTTTGCGCCCTTGCGCGCGGGCTGCGCTTTCAAGCGCTGCCCGTATTCGTCGGTTTGGAGGAGAGTGCGCAATGGCGCTGATGATCACCGACGAATGCATCAACTGCGATGTCTGCGAACCCGAATGCCCCAACGAGGCGATCTCCATGGGCGAGGAGTTCTACCAGATCGACCACAACAAGTGCACGGAATGCGTGGGCCACTTCGATGAGCCGCAGTGCGTGCAGCTCTGCCCAGTCGCCTGCATTCCGGTGAACCCGGCCCATGTGGAAGACAAAGAGACCTTGATGGGCAAGTATTTGCGCCTGACCCAGCTGGCCTGAGCGCCTCTGCCCCTCCAACGTCCAGCCCCAGTTCGATTTGGCGTCGATTGGATGCCTGTTTGCCGTCGTTCGTCTCAGTGAGTCTGGATCAGCCGCGGGTGCAGTTCTAGCATGTGCCCTGGCTCTTACTTAAGCACTGATGGGACAGCACATGTCGTTCTTGAATCGGATCATCTCTTTGCCGCGCTTAGGCCCGGACTTGTTGCGCTTGGTTTTGTGCGCCATCGTCTTTGTCCACGGAATGTACCGTTATGACGAGGGCAGTTTGCCCATCATGGGCAAACTCCTTGAGTTGAGCGGCTTTCCCAAGGGCAGTGGCTATGCCTTGGCCTGCGTTGTGAATCTGGTCGAAACCTTTGGCGCGGTGTTCTTGGCCCTGCGCATCATGGCTTGGCCCTTATGCGGCGCCTTCTCGGTGATTTACTTCACCGGAATCATCATCTTCCATCGTGAAGCCGGTTTTTTTGTGGTCGGCCCCGGCTCTGACGGCTGGGAGTACAGCGCGCTGCTGATCACCTGTTTTGTGGCCGTGGCTTGGGAGAATCGGTCCAGCCGGTATTGGCCTCTGGGTCGAACTCTGAGCCGAACCCAAGAGGCGTAGGCCTTCAGCCTCAGAGCTTCTTGCAGATGCCCAGCATTGCGCGAGCTTCGTCGGGCGTGGCCACGGGGCGGTCGAGTTGCTGGGCGATCAAGGCCATGCGCTCGACCAGTTGCGCATTGCTGCGGGCCAATTCGCCCTTGCGGAAGTAGACGTTGTCTTCAAAGCCGACGCGCACATGGCCGCCCAGCACAATGGCCAAGGCGCCCAGGGGCAATTGAGCCGCGCCGATGCCGGCCACCGTCCAACTGCTGCCTGCAGGCAATTGCGACCGCAGATACATCAGCGCTTCGGGCGTGCCCGCCATGCCGCCCGGAATGCCCAAGACGAAGTCGAAGTGCAGCGGGCCTTGGACGATGCCTTTTTTGAGCCAGCGCAGCGTGGTCGTCAGCATGCCGCTGTCGAAGATTTCGAACTCGGGCTTGACGCCGTGCTCCTGCATTGCGGCGGCAAAGACCCCCATATCGGCCGGATGGTTCATGAACACATCGCCGCCGAAATTGACCGTGCCCATCGACAAGGTGGCCATCTCAGGGTTCAGCGTCACCGGTGCCAGCCGCTCCTGCGGCGTCATGCCCACGGCGCCGCCAGTGGAGACCTGCACGATCACATCGCAGCGCTCGCGGGTTTTCTCAATGATCTGGCGATAGACCTCTTTGTCTTGCGTGGAGCTGCCATCGGCCAGCCGGCCATGCACATGAACGATGGCCGCGCCGGCCCGTGCACATTCGGCGGCAGCCTCGGCGATCTCCTCAGGCGTGATGGGCAGGGCCGGTTGCTGCTCGCGGGTGACTTCGGCGCCGGTCAGCGCGGCGGTGATGATCAGCTTGTCCATGGCATTAGGTGGCGCTAGGTGGCATTGGGTAGCTTAGGTCTTGCTGGCCGGGCCGCGCTGCAGGGCGACGGGCACCACGCAAGTGCCCGAGGCGCGGCAGACGACTATGGGTTCGGCCAGAACATCGGCGGCCGAAACCTGGCCGGGGATGTTGGCGGCGCTGATGACCTTGCGCGCCTCAAACACCATCTTGCGCGAGGACTTGCCGAGGCTGACGATGCTGCCGGTCGCCTCGATGTAGTCGCCGGCGAACACCGGGGCCAGGAACTCGACTTTGTCATAGGCCACGAACAGGCCTTCATCGCCATCGCTGCGGATCAGCAATTCGGTGGCCACATCGCCGAACAGATTCAGCATGCGCGAGCCATCAACCAGATTGCCGGCGTAATGGGCATCGTGTGCGCTCATGCGCAGGCGGATCAGGCTGGTGATTTCTTGTTCTTCTTTCATATCGCGTCCTAATCAGTTGGGGGCAGAGCTGGCCAGTTGCGCTGACTGCGGGTTGCCCCGCGAACCATCTCGTTTGATCCATTCATGAATGGCAAACGATGCCACATCCTCGGCATAGGTCTTGGTGCCAAAGCCGGCGTCATAGCCCAGCTCCTTGGCCAACTCATGGCTAATGCGCGGGCCGCCGACGATCAGGATCACCTGGTCGCGAAGGCCTTCGGCCTCCAGCAGGTCGCTCAGCTTGGTCAGGTTGTCGAGGTGGATGTTCTTCTGCGTCACCACTTGCGAGACCAAGATCACATCGGCCTTCTCTTCGATCACGCGGCTGACCAACTCCTCCGAGTCCACCTGCGCACCCATATTGATGGCGCGGATCTCGTGATAGCTTTCCAGCCCCTTGTGGCCGTTGTAGCCCTTCATATTCATGATGGCGTCGATGCCGACGGTGTGGGCATCGGTCTCGATGCAGGCGCCCACCACCACCATGCGGCGGCCCATCTTCTCGGCGATCAGGGCGTTGACGCCGTCCTTGTCCAAGACTTCGAAGTCCGGCTTGGCGACCTTCAACTTGCTCAGGTCGACCCGGTGCTTGCACTGGCCGTAAACCACGAAAAAGGAGAAGCCCGAGCCCATGGCTTCTGAGTGCACCACGGCGGGCTCTTCCAGGCCCATCTGCAGGGCCAGCATTTTGGCGCCTTCCTTGGCGGTCTCATCCAAGGGCACCGGCAAGGTGAAGGAGACCTGCACGCGGCCGTCGTCTAGCGTGTCGCCATAGGGCTTGACCCATTGGGCGGGGATCTGGTCGTGGGTCTCGGCGGGGGTGTTGTGTTGTTCGCTCATCTCACAGTCCTCCCTGCGCTTGTTGTGCTTGCTGGGCCTGCAATTGCTTGAGCTCCGGCATCATCAGTTGGGGGAAGGGGTTGAAGTAGTCGGGGGCTTTGGCGATCACGCCGTCCAGGCCTTTTCCGCCGGTGGGCGTGCGCGAGATCTCGGCGAAGGTGCCCTTGCTGATGGCGGAGGGCAAGCCAATTTTTTCGATCTCGGCCAGGATGGTTTCGGTCTCGGCCAACACCTCTTGAGCACGCGCTTCGATCTTGCCGCCGCGCTTGAACTCGATTTCCGAGCCCAGGTCTTTCATCGTGCCAAATACATACTTGGCGTTCTGGATCGCTAAGAAGCGGTCTTGAATAAAGGGCGTGTGGATGGCTTCGGTCATCATGCCCAAGAGGTGAATGTTCTGGTCGGTCATGCTGCTGACCATATTGAACAAGGCGTCTTGGATATGGCCTTTGAAGATATTGCCGGTCATGTGCTTGGTGGGCGGCATGTACTTCAGCGAGGCATCGGGGAAAACCTGGCGCACCAACTGCGCGTGTGCAATTTCCCAGAGGAAACCGTTCTCCAGCTCGGGGTTGATCTCGAACGCGTGGCCCAGGCCCATCTGGTCGGGCTTGAGGCCGGAGAGATAAGCGAACTGCTCGTTGATCAGCTGTGAGGCCAGCACCGTGTGGGCGGCCTCATAGGCATCGGCGGTGGTCAGGTAGTTGTCCTCGCCGGTGTTGATGATGATGCCGGCGTAGGCGTTGACCATGCGCGAGAAGAACTGGTCGATGAAGGTCCGCTTCATATTGATGTCGCGGAAGATGATGCCGTACATCGAATCGTTCAGCATCATGTCCAGTCGCTCCATCGCGCCCATGGCGGCGATCTCGGGCATGCACAGGCCGGAGCAGTAGTTCGTTAGCCGGATGTAGCGGTTCAGCTTCTTGCCCACCTCGTCCAGCGCCTTGCGCATCAGGCGGAAGTTCTCTTGCGTGGCATAGGTGCCGCCAAAACCTTCGGTGGTGGCGCCATAAGGCACATAGTCCAAGAGGCTTTGGCCGGTGGAGCGGATCACCGCAATGATGTCGGCGCCTTGTTCGGCGGCGGCGCAGGCCTGCGTCACGTCTTCATAGATATTGCCGGTGGCCACAATCAGGTAGAGCCAAGGGGTCTTGGCCTCGCCGACGGTTTTGATCTCTTCGGCGCGGTAGTGGCGGTGTGCAGCGATGTGCTCGCACATGGTCTTGGCATGCGCCTCGGCGGCGCGGCGGGCGGCTTCGCCGTCCTTGGGTAGCTTGAGCACCAGCGAGCCCTTGGACACGGCCTCGGCGACCTGCTGGGCCGTCAAGCCCTGCTCGAGCATGGCACCGGCCACCACCCACGCGGCGCCGTGTTGCAGCAGGTTTTGCTCCTGCAAATGGCTGACCACCCGGTTGGGCAGTGGCACATAGTTTTCGTCCACCCCGTCCACGCCGAGCAGGCGCAGCGTGGCGCGCTCCACCGTGCTGGTGGTGAACTGGCTCATCTCGTCAAAGACGCTGCGCGCGATGCGTCGCGCCGATTCGCGGGCGCGATCGATCTGACTCGCGTCAAGTTGCAGTTGCGACATCGTGGATGACTCCTGTTTGTTCGATTTGTTGTGTGTGTTCTGACGCGGCCTGTTGTTCTTCAAGCACCACATCGCAGACTTGGTAGCCGGCAAAGGCCTGGCCGGCTTCGCGGAGGAACTCGGCGCTGTCGAAGCTGCCGCCCATCGGCGAGAACGGGTTCAGCGTCAGGCCCAAGATGCGAATGCTGCGATAGCCAAACAGCTGCGCGCCTTGCTTGGCCAAGGCCTGCACATCGAGCGCGTCGATGAAGAGCTTGGTGCCGTCGGCCACCACGATATTGAGGCCCGAGCGCAGCACCGCCAAGCTGGCGATGGCCTTCCACAGCTGTCGGCCGACCGCGCCGCTGACGGCGATGGTGGCCACATCGCGGTCGGCGTGCGCCATCAGCACCGAGGCCGCGTTCAGGCTGGCGATCTCGGCGCGGTAGAGCAGCTGACCGCTGCCGTCCCAGAGCGCCACGCCGCCCTGCGCGAACACGTCTTGGACGCGCGCGCCAATCTCGGCCGGCACACGCGCAATGCCGAGAATGGCCAGGCGGTCGCGGGTCTTGCGGCTCACATCTTGTATGCCGCCGCCGATGGCCGCGCCGGTGGCCAGGATCACGCCGTCGGCAATCGCCGGTGAGGCGTGGTGGCTGCGGCCGAGCGCACCGTCCAGCACGACCAACTCGCAGCCGGCTTGTTTGAGGCGATGGATGATTCTGAGCTGATCGCTGCTGCGCGAGGCGCCGGCGATCTCCATCTCGCCGTACTCCAAGGCTTTGACGATAACGATCTCGCCCATCGGCGAATCAATGCCGCTGCCGCCCAGCAGCTTGAATTTCAGCTTCGAGCGCACCAAGGTGTCGCGTGCCGTCGCCACCAGGCTGCCGGGCCAAATCAATACCGGCGGCTTGGGGAAGAGAAAGACCTGATCGCGGTCCTCGCCGTCGCGTCCGATCGAGGTCACGCCGACCGGCACCTGCGCCGCGTGGGCCTGCGCCAGCACATGGTTCAAGGCCACCGTCTTGCCGGTGTTCTTGGCCATGCCCATCACGGCCAGCGTGTCGATGCCGGCTTGGCGGATGCTCTTCCAGAGCGCCGAGGGCGAACGATCGTTTGCTTTCATGGCCCAGATCTCAGACGTAGAGCTCTTCGAACAGCTGGCGCAGGCGCGGGCTTTCGCGCAAGAGCGCCAGTGAGAACGCTGCGTGGTCGCGCGCATAGCCGTTGCCCACAATCATCTCGATGTCCTTACCGACGCCCTCGGCGCCGAGCGCGGCGGCGGTGAAGCTGGTGGCCATCGAGAAGAAGTAGATCTTGCCGCCGTCACGGGTGGCCAGGATGCTGCCCATCTCGGTGTTCTGGATGTTGACGCAGTTGATCACCACATCGGCCATGCGCCCGCCGGTGACGCCGCTAACGGCTTCCATCAGCGCTACGGCATCGGTCGCGTCAACCTGCAAGGCATGGTCAACCCAGCCGAGTTCGCGCATGCGCTCGCAGTCCTTGGCAAAGGGCGAGACGCCGATCACGCACCCGGCCGGTCCAACGCGCTTTTTCGCCTCGTAGACACACAGCGTGCCCGACTTGCCGCCGCCACCGATCACCACCACCGTGTTGCCGGCCTGCACCAGGCGGGCGGTCTGTGCGGGCGCGCCGGCCACGTCGAGGATGGCCAGGGCCACGTTCTCGGGGATGTCGGCGGGCAGCTTGGCGTAGAGGCCGGTCTCGAACAAGACAGCACGGCCTTCGATCTCGATCTGGTCCTTCTCGACATGGATTTTCTTGACCGCATCGATGCGCAAGGGGGTCAAGGACAAGGAGACCAGCGTGGCGATCTTGTCGCCGACCTTCAGGTCGATCTTGCCGGCCAGCGCCGAGCCGATCTGCAGCACGGTGCCGATCAGCATGCCGCCGGAGCCGGTGACCGGGTTGTGCATCTTGCCGCGCTGCTCGACGATGCCGCGCACGGCGGCTTCGATGCGAGCCGGGTCGCTGCCGGCCTCTTTTTTGATTTGCGTGAAGCTAGCCGAATCGATGTTCAGCGCGGCCACGTCGATCAGGATTTCGTTGTCAAAGATCTCCATCGAATTGGAAATCTTCCATGCGCCTTGCGGCAGCACGCCCTGGGGTTCAAGCACGCGGTGGATGCCGTAGGGAGAGCCGGGGTTCGTCATCATCTGAGGTCCGTGATGGGTTCTGGATGGCCGCAAAGCGTCGGCAGCCTCTGTGGATTTCGAGGCTGTCGACGCTTTGCAGTATTTCACTGCTGGGCCGCGGATGGTGCTTGTTTGCGTCTGCCGTCAGCGCCAAATTGCAGCACTGATGGGCAAGCGCTCAATTGCTGCGCGTCGGCAGGCTGTAGTTCTGCCCCAGGCCCGGCATATCGACCGTCTTGCCGGCGTAGTTGCGGCATTTGACCGTGGTGCCGCTACCGTCCGGCAACTCTTCTTCGCGCACATAGCTGGGGATGATGGGCAGCTTGCCCAAGCCGCCCAGGCCGTCGACGATAAAGGTGGGCACGGCCGGGCCGCTGATCCAGCCGCGCAGGCCTTCGTAGAGCTCGATCATGCGCTGATGCGGCACGATGAAGTGGTGGGCGCCCTCGACCATATCGGTCGAGTAGACATAGTAGGGGCGCACACCCATTTCGATGCTTTGCAGGAACAGCTCGCGCATCACCTCGACGTCGTCGTTGACGCCCTTCAGGCAAACGGTTTGCAGGCCCATCATGATGCCGGCCTTCTGGATCATCTTGACCCGCTCACGCAGCAGCGGGGTGATTTCCTTCGGGTGGTTGATGTGGATATTGATCATCTGCACGCGGTGCTTTTCCAGCACGGCGCAGAGCTCGGGCGTGATGCGGGTTGGCAACTGCACCACCATGCGCGAGCCCATGCGCAAGAAGCGCACATGCGGGGCGCGGCGGCGCAACTCGCCCAGGATGTAGTCCAGGCGCTCATCGGTGAAGGTCAGCGGGTCGCCGCCGGACAGCAGCACGTCTTGAATCTGGGTGTTGCCGGCGATGTAGTCAATGGAGGCTTCGATCTCGTCCTTGTGCACCGAGCCGGCCGGCTGCGAGACCATGCGCTTGCGGGTGCAGAAGCGGCAGAGCGTGGCGCAGGTGTTGGAGACCAGGAACAGCACGCGGCGCGGGTAGCGGTGCACGATGCTGGTGCCGGGGATGGTGTCACCTTCCTCGCCGAGTTGGTCCAGCATGGTGGCAAAGCCGGGCTTGGTTTGCTCGTGGTGGCTGGGCAGGTATTGCAGGCGGATCGGGCAGGCCGGATCGTCCTTGTCCATCAGCTGGGCCATATAGGGCGTCAGGGCCACGGCGAACTTGCTGTAGACGGTTTCGTCGACGTTTTCGACCCCGTTCAAGACGCCATTCAGTTCCGAGTGATGGGTGTAGCGGCGCGCGAATTGCTTTTGCCAAGACTCGGCACGTGGGTCATAAGCATCCAGCTCCGCGCGGGTCAGTAGCTTCTGTGTGGAGGCGGGGGGCGTGACAGTCACACCAGCGTTGACCGACTGAACTTCAATGACTTTTTGCAGCATGGTATGTCTCCTCGTGTCGCCTAGGCCTTGCAGCGGCCATGGGTATTGCTGAAATTCTAGAAATCAGTTCGGCCGATACAAACATGCAATGTGTTTGTAGATGCAGGATCCTGTCGGTCATAATGACTCGTAACTGAGCAAAATGATTGGTGGTGTTAAGGTGGTCACATCTACTACGGGGCCAACTGGGCCAAGCCAGCCAAGTGAGGTCTTGGCCAAGCCGATGACCAATCCCACGGCTGCAGCGTCGACCTCAGCCGGCGCGCCGGACGAACTGGATCGGCAGTTGCTCGAACTCTTGCGTGTCAACGCCCGGCTGCCGGTGGTCAAGTTGGCCAAGGCCTTGGGCTGCGCGCGCAGCACGGTGCAATTGCGCCTGAAGGCGCTGGAGGATGACGGACACATCACCGGCTACACCATCAGCATGGCGGCCAAGCGTGCTGCTCCCGGCATTCGAGCCATGGTGCTGATTTCGGTCGACTCCAAGCTGGAGCCCGAGGTGGCGCGCGAGTTGACGCGCCGGCATGAGATTCACCAGCTTTACGCCGTCAGCGGCCGCTTTGATCTCTGCGCCATGCTGACCACCGAGTCCACCGAGGAGTTGGATGCCCTGCTGGACCGCATCCGCGCCATCAAGGGCGTGGTCGATACCGTCTCGACCATTTTGTTGAGCAAGAAGCTGGATCGACCCGAGTAGCGGTGGTATCTGGGCCCGGCCATCGTGACGACTGCCACTGGCTGTGGGGTGGTCCGTGCCGGCAAAATTCGACGGACTTCTGACAAGCCCAAGAGAGAACCATGCTATTTGCCGTGATCTTCACCGACAAGCCAGACCAAGCGGCTGTGCGGGCCGCCCATTTGCAGGCCCATATCGAGTGGCTCGAAACGCACCGCGATGTGATCCCCGTCGGCGGCTCACTGCGCCATGAACCCGAACAAACGCCCAAGGGCGGGCTGTGGGTGGCCCATGCCGAATCAAAGGCGCAGCTGGAGACCCTGCTGAAGACAGACCCTTTTTACACGGCCGGCTTGCGCCAAAGCTATGAGATCTTGCATTGGTCTAAGGCCAATGGCGAGCGCAAAGCCTTGATCTAAAAGGGCGCGCGAACTCTTATCGGCGAGCCCTCATCGGGGCGCCATCAAGTGCATGCCGGTGATCAGGGCGCGCAGGCGCAGCTGGTCGTAGTCAATGCGGCGCAGTTGTTCGCGCACGCGGCTGCGATCTTCGTCCGTCTTCGCATCACGCAGCACTTGCTCTAGGCGCTTCGATTCCACATCATTGCGCTGAACCTGTTGCAGCAAGCCATACAACTGTTGACCCAGGCGATAGTGGTTCAGGAACGCGTCTTCTCCCGTCTGCCCACGGCAGCCGCCCATATAGATCTGGTTGCGTGAGCCTTCTTGCCAACCGTTATTGGCGGTGCAATAGCTGCGAATACCGTCTTCCCAGCCTTGCGTCCAACTGCGGTGGTCGGGCGTGATGCCGGCTTTGCTGCAGGCGTCCACATGGTCGTTGATGCGTGTCGCGCTGTGACCAGCGCGGCCGTCGGCCAGGCCTCTGGCGCGCCAGTCGGCTTGCTGGCATTGCGACTCGCTCATGCTGGCGCAGCCGCTGAACAGCCCCAGGATCAAGACCCAGGTGCCGAGCCGCAAGATGGAAAATTTGGACGCGTACTTCATGGGCCAATGCTAGCGCAAGAGCCTTTCAGTCACTTCCGGCCCCTTTCAACTCGACAGAGAAGTCACAACCGCCACATTTCTCCGTAACGTGGCGGCTTGGGCCAACGGGCTGCCGTGGGTGTCTGCTGGCCTTGTTCGGCGAGCCAACGCCTCGCCAGCATCCAGCCCCCGTGGCTGATCACCACGCCGTGCCCTGCGCTAAGCTGCCAAGGGCCGGCGCGTTCCAGCAGTTGGGCCAGTGACTCGCCGCCACCGGGCGCATGCTGGGCAAAGTCTTCTACCCAGGCATCGACCTCGGCTTTGGCAATGGCCGACCAGGCCAGTCCATCCCATCGACCAAAGTTCAGCTCCAGCAGGGCCGGGTCTATGTGCTGCCGCCAACCCCAGGCCTTCAGCCAGGCCGCAACACTGGCGCAGCGGCGCAGCGGGGAGCTGTAGACGATATGCGGCAAGCGCTCTCGGCGCGCAGTCTGCTGGATCTTGCGGGCCAATCGCTTGGCGCGACGCCAGTGCACCGGCAAATCGCTGCCGGCACCGATGCAGCGGCCCACTGCCGCTTCGGGCCGAGGGTGTCGCCACACCCAGAGCCGGGCTTCAGAAGACATTCAAGAGCGCCAGAAAGCTGAGCAGCAGGCCCAGCTCCACCACTTGCTGGGTGGCGCCGAGGTTGTCGCCGGTGTAGCCGCCCAGGCGACGGTCCAGCCAGCCCTGCATATAAAGCGTTAGCCCGGCGGCGACCAGCAAGGCCGCCAAGAGACTGGGCAGCAACTGGTTTTGCAGACTCAGCAGCACCGTGGCCGCGGCGATGACCCAGCCGAAGGCGACCGTCAAGGTCAGGCCGTTGGCCTGCGTCGCCAGCGGTTTGGCCTTGGCGTGATCGGCATCGCCGGCATAGGGCAGGCTGTGCATCAGCCACACCGGCGCCGCACGCGAGGCCGCATGGGCAAAGACGGTCAACAGTGCCGCCAGTTCGGGGTCGCTCTCCGCCAGACTCAGCAAGGTGCTGGCCTTCAGGCCCAGCATCAGAATCAGACCCAGGGCGCCGTAGCTGCCGATGCGCGAGTCTTTCATGATCTCGAGCGAGCGAGCGCGGCTGACGCTGCCGCCCAGGCCGTCGCAGCTGTCGGCCCAGCCGTCTTCATGGAAGCCGCCGGTCATCCAGACGCTGGCCGCCATGCTTAAGCCAACCGCCACGGCAGGCGGCCAGATCCAGAGCGCGCCCCACAAGACCAAGCCGGCAAAGGCGCCGACACACAGACCCACGGCCGGGAAGTGGCGTGCGCATTGCTGCAGCCAAGCGGCTTCAAAACCCACCCAGGCAGGAATAGGGCAGCGGCTGAAGAACTGCAGCGCAATGAAGAACAGGCGAATTTCGTGCAGCAAGACGCTCATGGAGAGAAGGAGGATTGGCGGGCGAAAACCGGGATGGGCCGTCATGGGCCGAAATGTCTCGAAATAGGCGGGCGCCCCGGATTCTGCCCCGAGCAACGCTCGGCGTTCAGGGGCGCAGCGGCAACTCGATCAGAAAGCCCAGGCCAGGCTGGTGGTGCGGGTCAATGCTGATGCTGCCGCCCATGCGCTGGCACAGCGAGTTGACGATGTGCAGCCCAAGACCTGAACCACCCCGGCCGCGCCGTGTGGTGAAGTAGGGCTCAAACAGCCGGCGCGCCACTTCGGGGCTGACGCCGCGACCGTTGTCGCCAAAGTGCAGATGCAATTGCCCGCCTTCGGCGTGCAGGGCGATGTCAATCTGACGCTGCAACTGCGCGGGGGGCTCTTCTTCCAGCGAAGCTTCGACGGGTTCGTCAAACGCGTGCGTCAAGGTGTTGACGATCAGGTTCGAGATGATCTGCGAGAACAGCCCGGCGGCCAGCGTCACGCGCAGCGGCTCGGGGGCATCGAGTTCGACCTTGGTTTGCGCCCCACGCAAGACCGGCTGGTGGGCGGTGATGACCTGTCGCAAGTAGTCGCGCAAATCCAGTCGTGATTCTTCTTCATTGCCCTGGTCCACGGCCAACATCTTGAAGCTGGAGATCAGCCCGGCCGCGCGGTCAAGGTTGCTATTGACCAGGCTTGCGCCGCTTTCCAGGTTGTCGGCCAAGGCCAGCAACTCAACCCGGCTGACCTTTTCGCCGCTCAGCTTGCGTTTGAGGCTGCGGGCAAACTCCTCCATGCCCGAGGCCGCCGTCACGGCGATGCCAATCGGGGTGTTGATCTCATGGGTAAAGCCCGCCACAAAGCCGCCCAAAGCGGCCAGTTTTTCCTGCTCCATCAGGCGCTTCGTGGCCAGCGCAAGCGCTTCACGCAGCCCCTCCAACTGCAGCTGGATGTCTTGGGTATCTGCGCAGTCTGCGGCGGCGGAAGGGGAATTGACGCGGTCGTTGCTCATCACTCGAACGTGTCTGGATAGCGCTGGTAAATCGCCTTCACCGCATCCAGGTTGTCCATCAATTGTTTGACCAGGCCGGGGTCGAACTGAAGGCCAGCCTGCTCGTTCACATAGGCCAGCGCGGCTTCAAAGTTCCAGGGCTCCTTGTAGCAGCGCTTGCTGACCAAGGCATCCAGCACGTCGGCCAGCGCCACGATGCGCCCGGCAATATTGATCTGCTCGCCGATCAGGCCGCGCGGGTAGCCGGCGCCGTCCCAGCGCTCGTGGTGCTCGTGGGCAATGATGGCGCCCAACTGCAAGATGCGCTTGTCGGACTTGCTCAAGAGTTCGAAACCAATCCGGGCATGGCCCTTCATGATTTCCCATTCCTCGGGTTCGAGCTTGCCGGGCTTGTTCAGCACCCGGTCGGGAATGCCGATCTTGCCCACGTCGTGCAGCGGCGAGGCTTGGCGCATGAACTCAACATCGGCCGAACGCATGCCCGAGGTTTCGGCCAGCAGGGCTGACAGTTCGCCGACGCGGCGCACATGGGCGCCGGTTTCCTTCGAGCGCCGCTCGACCGCCTCGCCGATGATGTAGACGGTGGAGCGCTGCGTGTCCTGGATCTCCTCGCGCAAGAGCAGCGTTTCGTAAGTGATGGCGACGTTGGCGCAGAAGATCTCTAGCAACTCGCGCGCCTGTGCATCCACCGGGTCGGTGAAGGCCATATAGAGCAGGGTCTCGTTGTCGGTGCTGCTGCGGTAGTAACCGACAAAATGATGTGAGTCGAAGTAGCCCACCTGATCGATCAGCGCCCGGTCCAGGGCGGTTTTGACTTCGGGTGGCAGGTTGCAAATCTCGTCGTCGACCAGCAGACGCGAGTACTCCGACGTGGCGGCCAGCACCTTCAGGCGCCCCTCGATATGCGAAGCCGCATAGGCCGAGATCCGGCTGGCGCAGAGCGCACGCGCATCAATGCCGAGCAGATGGGTCACTTGCTCCAAGACCCCGGAGGCAAAGCGGCGCAGGTTCTGCGAATCGTAGATGCGGGTGATCGCATCGATCGAGCGGCGCAAGGCCAGCCGCGACTGCTCGATGATCATGATGTCGCGGTAGCTGCGCAGCGCCGCGTAAAAGACCGTGATCAGCTTGCGCTTGGTCAGCTCGGTCTTTTCTTTGTAGTCGTTGATGTCATAGGTCTTGATGACATGTTCTTCCGGGGCTTGGCCCGGCTGACCGGTACGCAGCACGATGCGCACGTGGTGGTTTTCCAACTCTTCGCGGATGTAGCGCGCCAAGTCCAGGCCGGCATGCTCCGACTCCATCACCACATCGAGCAGGATCAGCGCGATGTCTTTGCGTGTTTTCAGCAGCTCGCGGGCCTCGGCGCCGCTGTAGGCATCCAGGAAGTGCAGCCGGCGCCCCGAGAACTCGAAGTCCGCCATCACCAGCTGAGTGACTTGGTGCACGGCGACGTCATCGTCAACGATCATCACCACCCAAGGCTCGAGCGCTTTGTTGCTCGAGTCATCGAGCGACGGGTCTGGCAATTCCTCAGCGAAAACCAAGTCTGTCATGGGGAGCCCTCATGCTTGCTGACCCTGATTATGGCCAGCCCGGCGCTGATGTAAACAAAGACTTACGAGCGATTGCCGCGAACTTTTCGGCAGGCCGGGCGGGGACTTACCCTGGGTTCACCGTTGTTGGCTGACCCCGGCCGACTCGAAGCTGGCCATTTCGGCCAGGATGCGGCAGGCCGAACTCAGCAGCGGCCAAGCCAGGGCCGCGCCGGAGCCCTCGCCGAGACGCAGGCCCAAGTCCAGCAAAGGTTCGGCCTGCAAGGCTTCCAGCATCAGGCGGTGGCCGTTTTCCATCGAACGATGCGCGAACACGCAGCGCTGCAAGACCGCAGGTTGCAACTGGGCCGCCACCAGCACCGCGCTGCTGGCGATGAAGCCGTCGACGACGATGACACGACGCTCTAACGCCGCTTGCAGCACCGCGCCCACCATCATGGCGATCTCGAAGCCGCCCAGTGCAGCCAAGGCCTGCAAGGGCTGGACAGCCTCGGCGTGGCGCTGCAAGACGGCGCTCAGGATGTCGACCTTGCGCGTCAGCGCCGCGTCGTCCAGGCCGGTGCCGCGGCCGGCGCAGCGTTCGATCGGCAGGTTTTGCAGCCGCGCCAGCAGCATGGCCGCGCTGGAGGTGTTGCCGATGCCCATTTCGCCCATCAGCAGCGCGTTGCCGGGGCTATCGGCCAAGATGCGGCGCCCGCGGCCTATGGCCTCGGCGCATTGTTCGGCGCTCATCGCCGCTTGCTCCGAACTGTCGGCCGTGCCTCGGCCCATTTTGGCCAAGACCAGACCGGGGCGGGCCGCAAAGTCGTGCGCCACGCCGGCATCGACGACCGTCAAGGCCAGGCCATGCTGGCGCGCCAGCACGCTGACCGCGGCGCCGCCGGCCAGAAAGTTCTCCACCATCTGCCAGGTCACGTCGCTGGGGTAGGCCGAAACGCCGCGCGCCGCCAGACCATGGTCGCCGGCAAACACCATCAGCTGCGGCTCGCGCAGCTGCGGGGTTTCGCTGCCCAGAATTAGGCCCAGGCGCAGCATCAGCGTCTCCAACTGGCCGAGCGCGCCCAGCGGTTTGGTCTTGCCGTCGATGCGGCGCTGCAGGGCGGCGGCCAGCGCCGGCTCGTCGATCGGTGGGATGTGGGGAATGGGCGGGGTCAGGTCTTGCATGATGAAGTTCTTGTCTTATGAATGCTTGAAATGGCTTTGAAAGGCGGCCAGCACTTGGCGGGCGCCGCGCTCAATCGCCGTCGGGCCGGGGGCCAAAATATCGGCCGATTTGATTTCCAGTAAGCGGGCGCCGAGCTCCGCAAAGCCCGGCCGGGCCAGCACCTTGTCCGGTACAAAGCGTTTGCCGCACCAACTGCCCAGGATCAGCTCGGGCCGCCGCGCCAAAATTTCCTCGGCGCTGACGATGCGTTGTTTGGCAAAACCGGCACGTGACTGCTCGGCAAACAGGTCCTGGCCGCCGGCCAGGGTGATGATTTCGCTGACCCAGCCAATGCCGCAAATCATCGGCTCGTCCCATTCCTCGAAATAGACGCGCGGCCGGCGCGGCAGCAGTTGGCCGGCGGCGGCAATCTCGTCTTGAGTTTGCTGCAGTTGCTGACACAAGTCTTCCGCTTGCTTCTGGCGATTCACCAAGGCGCCGAGCTGCCTGACCATGGCGTGGATGCCGGCCAGGTCGCGGTGGTCAAAAAGCAGCGTGGCCAATCCGGCGGCCTCGCATTCGGCCAAGAGCGGTTTTTGCAGGTCCGAGAAGCCGACCACCAGATCCGGCTCTACCGCCAGGATCTTTTCCAGCTTCATGCTGGTGAAACCGCTGATCTTGGGTTTCTCTTGTCGCGCCTCGGGCGGGTAGACGGTGTAGCCCGAGATGCCGGCGATATGATCTTGGGCGCCGAGGCGATAGAGGATGTCCACCGCTTCGGTGGACAAGCAGGCGATGCGTTGCGGTGTCTTGCTTGTCATGCCTGGGCTCCTTGCTCGTTCAGCAAGCCCATCAAGACGCCAGGCTCGAAGTGGGTGGCTATGTAGTCGGCCAAGCCTTCAAACACGCTGTCCAAACTCTGCACCTGGGTGCCAAACAAGGCTTGCATCACGCGCGCCTGTTCAAACAGACCGTGGGCGTACCAGCCCAGCACGGAGCCGGCTTGCCAGCCGATCGCCTCGCCAGCGTCGTTGAGCAAGGTGACGGCAGCAGGCGCCAGGCTGGGATGCTGAATCGTGCGGCCATGGTGGATTTCATAACCTTCGGCTTCGACGTGGCTGAGCGCAGCCCAGGGCCCAGCCAACTCGCCGAAGCGCACCTGGGAGGGGCGCAGCAGCTTGTCGCGCTCAAACTGCGTGACCAGCGGCAGCAGGCCCAGGCCCGGCGCATTGCCGTCCAGCTGGTGCGGGTCCAGCAAGCTTTCGCCCAGCATTTGTAAGCCGCCGCAGATGCCCAGCACCGGCTTGCCGGCGGCGGCATGTTGGGCAATCGCCAGGTCGAGTTGCTGCGCCCGCAGCCAGGCCAGGTCGGCCGCGACCGCCTTGGAGCCCGGCAGAATGATCCAATCCGCCGCGCTCAATTGGGCCGGCGTGCGTGCCCAAGTGAGGCGCACACCGGGCAGGCTGCGCAGCGGCTGGAACTCGTCCAGATTGGACAAGCGCGGATAGGCGACGATGGCGAGATGCAGTCCTGCACCGCCGCTGGGCGCGTCATCGAACACACCGTCTTCTTCCGGCAGGCCGTGGCCGCGCCACATCGGTAGCACCGCCACGGTGGGCACGCCGGTCAGCGCTTGCAGCTGCTCGGGGCCAGGCGCCAACAGGCTCGCATCACCGCGAAAGCGGTTCAGCACATAACCCCTGATCAAAGCGCGCTCATGCGCCGGCAGCAATTGATGGGTGCCGAACAAATGGGCAAATGCACCGCCGCGGTCGATGTCGGTCACCAGCAGGCAAGCGGCATTCACCTCCAAAGCGGTGCGCATATTGACGTAGTCACTGCTGTGCAGATTGATCTCGGCCGGCGAGCCCGCGCCTTCGATCACCACCACGTCGTTCTCGGCCATCAGCTGGTGCAAAGCCGGCTTGGCGCGCAGCCAGAGTTTTTCGCTGCGTTCGCGCCAGGGTGTGTGGGTCAGCTCGCTGTCGACCTCGCCCAGCACGATGACCTGCGAGGCGGTGTCCTTCTCGGGCTTGAGCAGCACTGGGTTCATGCGTACCTCGGGCGTGCGCCGCGCGGCCAGGGCCTGGAAGTATTGGGCACTGCCGATCTCACCCATGCGCCCGTTCAGCCCAGGTACCACACGGGCGTTATTGCTCATGTTCTGCGCCTTGTAGGGCGCGACCTTGAGCCCCTGGCGAGCGTAGTAGCGGCAAAGTGCCGTGGCCAGCCAGCTTTTCCCGGCTCCGCTGGTCGTGCCCAGCACCATCACGGCCTTGGCGGTCATTGCATGATCACTTTCTGCAGCGCGAGCTGCGATGAAGGGGGCAGGGTGGCGATGCGCACCCAGCCGGGGAGGCCAAAAGAGGTGGCGTCGCGCAGCTTGATGCCGTGTGCGCGCAAGATCTGCATGGCGGGCAAATCCCGGGGCGGGCGTGCCAGCCAAAAAGGCGTACAGCTGTCCTCTTGCTGCCAGCTTAAGTCGCTGAGCATGTGTCGTTGCTGCAGGCCCCAGCTTCTGAGTTGCCCGCGCGACTCGACCAGCCAGGCTTGGATCTCGGGCCGCTGCCATTGCAGCAGCAAGACCTGACCCTCGGCGGACAAGACCCAGCTGGAGGCCAGATCGTTCAGCTTTTGGTGCAGCTTTTGATGGAGGGGGCTGGCGTCCGAGGGGGCCAGCAAATAGGCTGCCCTTACGCCGGTATGGCCCAGTGCTTTGTTCGGGCAATGCAGCTGCCAGCAGCGGCTGGGGATGAGGGGAGTCGTGCCGCTCAGGCGCAGCGCTTCGTAGGCGCGATCGATCACGGTCAACGCGGCGCGCGCGCTGATGGCGTTGAGCGCTTCGCTGCCGAGGCTGGCGCCGGTGGGATTGCAGGGCTCGCAGATCCAGACCAAGGCATCGGATTGGAGCGTTTCGAGCAGCTGCGCCGCATCGGCATAGCGGCGCAGCGGCAAACCCAGGGCCATTGCGGCCGCCGCATAGTCGCCAAAGCCGGGATCTGGCACCCAGACCTCGCGCACGCCCAACAGATGAGCGGCCAGACTGATGCGCCGTATCGCCTCGGCGCCGCCGGCCGCTGGCAGGACCTGCGCGGGCTTCAGCTGATGCGCGGCCGCCAGCTGTGCTCGCAAGACGCTGTACTGAGGATCGGGATAGCGGCGCCGGTCGGCGGCTTGCAGCGCCTCGACGAGCGAGCTCGGCGGTGGCAGCGGGTTGGCATTGGTCGAGAAGTCGTGCAGCACAACTGGGCCGGAGTCGCTGCCGCCATGAATGAGGCCGCTCATGCGGGCAACCTCATTCCTAGCGCCGCGAGCGCCAGCAAGAGCGCCACGCCCAGCATGGCGCGCCGGGCCAGGCTTGCGGCCCGCAAGAGATCGGCGCCTTGCGCTGCGCCGCCTTCGGCATTGAGGGCATAGACCCCCGGCTTGGCCAGCCGCAGATTCAGGCGCAGCGCCATGGCCGCCATCGGCCAGCCGCTATTGGGCGAGGGCGTGCGAGCTGCCTCGGTGGCCAGGCGCAGCAGCGCATGCGGGCGCAGGCCCATCAGCGCCAAGGCGGTGATGCGTGCCGGAATCCAAGACAAGACATCGTCGGCACGCGCGGCCCACTTGCCGGACCATTCGCGGTGATCGCGGTAACCCCACATCGCATCGGCGGTGTTGGCAAAACGGTAGAGCGCCGCACCCGGCAGGCCGGCGATGGCGAACCAGAACAGCGGCGCGACCACCGAGTCATTCAGGTTCTCGGCCAGCGTTTCAATCGCCGCCTCGCGCACGGCGGTCGCGTCCAGTCCAGAAGTGTCGCGGCTGACCAGGCGGGCCAACTGTGCGCGCCCGGCGGTCAAGGACTCACCGAGTGCGCGCTCCACGGCAAGCACCTCATCGACCAACATGGCCCAGGCCAAGAGCGGCTTCAGCAAGAGGCCCAGCAAGAGCGCACAGCCGAGCAGGGCCGACCAGGAGGACCAAGGTTGTAGTCCGTAGATGAGCGCCAGTTCTAAGCTCATCGCCAATGCGACCGACAGGAGCGCGCCAAAGAGCCAGACCAAGCCTCCGCCCATCAAGGCCTGGGCCGGCGGCATGGCGCTCAGCCTCGCGCCGAAAAAATCCAGATAGCGCCCCATGCCGACGACCGGGTGACACCAGACCGGCGGCTCGCCCAGCAGACGATCCAGCAGCAGGGCGATACCCAGCGCCAACGGGAGCAGTAATGCAATCAGGGCTACACCTTCAATCTTCAATGCCGCGCTGTGCCGGCACGCCCGCCTTGAAGTGATGCTTGACCAGCGTCATCTCGGTGACGGTGTCGGCCAACTCAATCAGCTCGTCCGGCGCGTTACGTCCGGTCAGCACCACATGCACATGGGCCGGCCGCTCGCGCAAGGCTTGCAGCACCGGCTCCAGCGGCAGCCAGCCATAGCGCAGCGGGTACATGATCTCGTCCAGCACCACCAGGAAATGCTCGCCGGCGGCAATCGTCGCGGCCGCGCGCGCCCAGCCATCGCGGGCCAGCTGGGCGCTGTGTTCCAGGTCCTTGCTCTTCCAGCTGAAGCCATCGCCCAGGCCTTCGATGGGTACGCCGAGCTGCTCGAACATGCGGTGCTCGCCGAAGCGGGCGCTCGGCACCTTCATGAATTGATAGATCTTGACGGCCTTGCCGCGGCCGTGCGCGCGCAGCGCCAGGCCAAAGGCGGCCGTGCTCTTGCCCTTGCCGTCGCCGGTGTGGACCAGGATCAGGCCGCGGCGCTCGGCGGTGGGGATGACTCGTTCGCGGTCAACGGGGGGCTTTTCAATTTCCATGGCGATTCTTTGCGGGGTCAGGTCTTGTCGGCGGCTGAGTCTTGCTCGGGCCAACGGTCGGTGTAAATCATTTCATCCAAGGGGCGAGACTGGCGCCAGCCTTCCAGCTCCAGCATCGGTGCGGGATAGAAGGCGTCCACCGGGCCCAGACAGAACAGGCCCAGCGCTTGTGCGCCGGCCGGCAGGCGCAGCAGGGCGGCCACTTCGGCGGGCTCAAACATCGACACCCAGCCCAGGCCCAGGTTCTCGGCTCGGGCCGCCAGCCAGAGGTTTTGCACCACGCAGCCGACCGAGGCCAGGCTCATGTCGCGCGGCATGGTGCGGCGGCCGAACAGCGTGCCGTCATCGGGCGCCAGCACAATGGCCAGCAACTCGGCGCAGTCATTCATGCCCTCGACCTTGAGGCGCAAAAACTCTTCGCTGCGCGGCCCCAAGGCTTGGGCCGTGGCCTGACGTTCTCGTTCGACGGCTTGCGCCAGGGCCTGTCGCAGGCTGGGTTCTGTGATGCGCAGCAGTCGCCATGGCTGGCTCAGCCCCACCGAGGGGGCTTGGTGCGCGGCTTGCAGCAGGCGTTGCAACTGCTCGGGCTCGACCCGGCCCCCGGCCTTGAAATGCCGGGTGTCACGCCGCAGCGCCACAAGCTCGTAAAAGCTGGCGCGCTCGTCCGGGCTGAACAGGTGTTGAGGCCGATGCGACATGGAATTCTCTCAACGCACGCGCTCAGGCGGGCACAGCCGCTGGCTGCGCAAAGAAGGCGGCCACCGCGGCCGGGTTGGACGCAAAGTAATGATGGATATAGCTCGCCCGCAGCGAACCCTGCTGGTAGAGCGCCTCGGCGGTGCGGCCGGCATTCGGGTTCTCGGCCGTGGCAATCGGCTGCAGCGGTGTGCCCAGCGTTGAGTAGTGAAAGCTGTGGCCGCGCAGCGGCCCTTCCGGCCAGCTGATGGCTTGCAAACCGAGTGCGGCCAGTTTGCTTTGCATGCGAGCCGTGCCGGGCATCATCCCTGCCATGGTCTGCGCCTGGCCTTCGGTATCGATCAATTGATCGAGCAGGCACAGCATGCCGCCGCATTCGGCCAGCAGCGGCTTGCGCGCGGCCAAGTGTCGGCGCAGATCGGCAAAGAAACTGGGATGCTGGCGCAAGGTTTGCGCGTGCAGCTCGGGGTAGCCGCCGGGCAGCCAGAGCGCGTCGCAGTCGGGCAAGACCTGGCCCTTCAATGGAGAGAAGAACAGCAACTCGGCACCCTGCGCCCGCAGGCAGTCCAGATTGGCGGGGTAGATGAAGCTGAAGGCGGCATCTTGGGCCACCGCGATGCGCCGGCCGGCCAGGGCGCGCGGGTCGGCCTCGGCATAGGGCGTGCCGGCGCTTTCAAAGCTCACCTGTGGAAACTCAAAGTCGGGCTCCAGCGCTTGCGCGAAATGCTCCGCCCAGGCGTCCAGCTGCGCATCCAGTGCGGGCAACTCCACGGCTTGGACCAAACCCAGATGGCGCTCAGGCAGGCTCAGGTTGGCATCGCGCGGCAGCGCGGCCACCAGCGGCAACTCGGGCGGCAGGCCCTGGGCCACCATCTTGCCGTGTGACACGCTGCCGACCCGGTTGGCGATCACGCCGCAGACCTTCACATCGGGGCGGAAGCGTTGCAAGCCGGTGGCCAGCGCGGCGAAGGTCTGGGCCATGGCCGAGGCGTCAATGACGGCCAGCACCGGCAGGCCAAAAGCGGCGGCCAGGTCGGCACTGCTGGGGTCGCCGTCGAACAGGCCCATCACACCTTCGACCAGGATCAGGTCGGCGCTGGCGGCGGCTTCGGCCAGCAGGGCGCGGCAATGGTCCAGCCCGCCCATGAAGAGGTCCAGCTGGTAGACCGGGTGGCCGCTGGCGCGCTCCAGAATCATTGGGTCCAGGTAGTCGGGACCGGTCTTGAAGACGCGCACGCGCCGGCCTAGCCTGCGCTGCCAGCGGGCGATGGCGGCGGTGACGCTGGTCTTGCCTGAGCCTGAGGAGGGGGCGCTGATCAGCAGGGCCTGGCATTCAGTCATGGTGGCGGGCTTTCAGGGGCAGGACATTGCTGGCGCTGGCGGCCGGCTGTTGAGTGGGGGTGGCTGCCGATGCCGAGGGCGCAGGGGCACCGGGCAAGGCCAGCCATTGGCCCTGCAATTCGATCAGTTGCAGGCGTTGGTCGAAGACCTCTTGCAAGGCCTCGCGGGTGGCGGCCTCGGCCGGCGCGCCGCAGTGGCGCACACGCCCTTGGCTCATGATGACCAGCCAGTCGGCCTGCAGCGCGATATTGAGTTCATGCAGCACGCTGATGACGCTGCGGCCTTGCGCCACTTCGCCGCGCACGATTTGCAACCAGTCGGCCTGGTGCGGTGGGTCCAGATGGGCGAGCGGTTCGTCCATCATCAGTACCTGGGCCTGCACGGCCAGCGCGCGGGCGAGCAGCACGCGCTGACGCTCGCCACCGGAGAGTTGGCCCAACGAGCGGTGGCGCCAGTCCCAGCACTGCGTTTGTCGCATGGCCTGGCCCACCGCGGCGTGGTCGCTGGCGGCGGGGGGCGCCAACCAGGCCCTGTGCGGCAGGCGCCCCAGCATCACCACGTCTTCGGCGCTCAGGTCGTCGCCGCTGGCCTCGTTCTGGCCTAACCAGGCCAATGCACGGGCTCTGGCCTTGTTTGACCAAGCCTGCAAGGGCCGGTCCAGCAGTTCGATCTGGCCCAGGCTGGGGATCAGGCCGGTGAGCGCGCGCAGCAGGGTGGACTTGCCGGCGCCATTGGGGCCGACGATCGCGGTCCATCGCGAGCGGGGTAATTCCAGTGCGATGCGGTGCAGTACCGGCTGGCCTTGCAGGCTTGCGCTGAGCTCATGGCAGCGCAGGGCGGCGCTGGCGCCGACCTCGGTGTGTTGCTTTGGGTGACGGCTCATGAGCTCCTCCGGCCGCGTTGTCTGTGCATCAGTCGCAGCAGATAGCCGCCGCCCAAAATCGCGGTGATGACGCCGACCGGCAGCTCTTGCGGCGCAATCAGCCAGCGGGACAAGATGTCGGCGCTTAGCAAGAGCAGGCCGCCGGCGCAGGCCGACAGCAGCAGCAACTTGCCATGTGGTGCCGGGCAGAGATTGCGCACCAAATGCGGTGCCACCAGGCCGACAAAAGCGATCATGCCGGTCTGCGCCACGGCGGTGCCGGTGGCCAGGGCGAAGGCCAGGATCAGCACCACCCGCACCAGGCTCAGGCGCACCCCCAGCGATTGCGCGGTCGATTCGCCCAGCGTCAGGGCATCGAGTGCCTGGCTGCCGCCCAGGGCCACGGCCAGGCTCAGCAGCAAGACGCCCCCCATCAGCAGCACGCTGTTCCAACCGAGAAAGCCGGTGGTGCCCAGCACAAAGGCCTGCATGGTGCGCAGGATGTCGGGGTTGGTCAGATTGATCAGGTCGGTGATGGCGCCCAGCACCACGCCGACCACCACACCGGCCAGCAGCAGGCGCAGCGTGTGCTCGACGCCGCGCGCCATCAAGAGCGCCAGCGACACGCCGGCCAGCGTACCGAGGAAGGCCGCACCGGTCAGGCCTAGCCGCTCCAGCCAGGCCATGCCCAGCGGTGAGCCGCCCAGCAGAGCCAGCGCGATCGCCACGCCGAGCCGCGCGCCGGCGGCGCTGCCCAGCAGATAGGGGTCGGCCAGCGGGTTGCGGAACAGACCTTGGGTGATGGCGCCGGCGAGGCCGAGCAGGGCGCCGGCCATCCAGGCCCCGGCCGAGCGCGGCAGGCGGATCTGCCAGAGGATCTGGTCGGCCATCGCCGCATCCACGACCACCCAGTTGAAGGCCAGGCCGGTGCTGCCCACGGCCACGCCCAGCATCAGCAGCAAGACACTGCTCAGGAGCAGCCCAGCCAGCAGCGGCCAGGCCTGCAAGCGGCCGGCGCTGGCCATGGCGACGGGGCTGTGGCCGTTCATCATGGTTTGGCCGGGACTCCAGTGCCCATTTCGCGCAGGCAGCGCGCCATGATCTGGGCCGCCTCGCCCATGCGGGGGCCAGGTCTTGACATCACATCGCTCTGCTCGGCGTCGAAGACGCAGACACGCTTGTTGGCGATGGCCGGAATTCGGTCCCAGCCGGGGCGCTGATACAGGCCCTCGACATTGCGCCGACCGATCATGATCAGCTGTGGCTTGGCGCGCACCACGTACTCCGGGCTGATCTTGGGGAAGGGGCCCATCTCGGGCGTGATGATGTTGCGCGCGCCCAGCCGGGCCATGGTTTCGCCCATGAAGGAGACCGGGCCGGCGGCATAGGGCGAGCGGTCCACCTCGTAGTACACCAAGGTGCCGCGCGCCTGCGCTGGAATGCTCTGCGCGGCGGCGCCGACGGTGGCATCGATGCGTCGCCAAATCGCCTGGGCGTCGCTGATCTGCAGCAACTGCCCCAGTTTGTCCAATACACGCTGCACATCGGCGTAGGACTTGGTCTCCAAGGTGACCACGGTCAGGCCCAGGCCGCGCAGCCGGTCGCTGACGCGCGAGGAGGGCGCCACCAAGACCACATCGGGCTTGAGCGAGACGACGGTCTCAATCTGGGTGTCATCCAGGCCGCCGAGTTTGGGCAGCCGGTTCACCTGGGCGGGGAAGTTCGAGTAGCGATCCACGCCCACCAGCCTGTCGCAGGCGCCGAGTTCGCAGATGGTTTCGGTCAGCGAGGGCAGCAGGGTGACGATGCGGTGCGGTGGTTTGGCCCACTGCGTGGTTTGGCCCAGATCGTCCTTGATTTCGACCCGGCCTTGCGCTGCGGCTGCCGTGGCTAGCAGGCCGCAAGCCAGCCAGGCCAGGCTTTGTTGAATCAGGGTCATGGTGTTCAACTTCATGGATAAGCCTCTTCAGACTCGGGCCTGGCTTCAACCGCGCGCGTCCAGGCTTGGCCGGCCACCATCAGCGTCAGCTGCGCGCAGCGCGCCGCCACGGCCTGGTTCAAGCGTCCCAGTTCGTCCACATAAAAACGTGCCTCGCGGCTCATGGGTGAGACGCCCCAGCCGACCTCGTTGGAGACGAATAACACCGGCGAGGGAAGGTGCGGCAGCAACTCGTTCAGGCTCTGCAGCTCGCGCTGCCAGCCGGCCAGATCGGGCGTACCCGACATTGGCATCAACCAGTTGGTCAGCCAGAGCGTCAGGCAGTCCACCAGCAAGAGCCGCTCAGGTGCGGCATTAGCTTGCAAGGCGCGCGACAGGCTCAGCGGGACTTCGACGGTGTCGAAGCCCGCTGGCCGGTCGGCCTGGTGGCGGGCAATGCGCGCGCGCATCTCATCGTCGAAGGCCTGGGCCGTGGCCAGCACCGTCACGCGGTGTGCGGCCTTGCTGCGCAGCCAGTCTTGCGCCAGGCGCTCGGCCTGGCGTGACTTGCCGCTGCGCTGGCCCCCGACAATCAAATGATGATGAGCGGCGCTTTGCATGGCTAGGCCTTAGAGCGAAGGCGTGAAACGCAGGCTCAGGAACAAGGTGCGCGGCGCTTGTGCATAGCCGCCTGCGGTCTGGTATTCCTTGTTGAAGCTGTTGTCCAGGTTCACCTGCAGGGCCAGATCCTTGTTGACCTGGTAGCGTGCGTCCAGGTTCAGCAGGGCGTAGCCGGGCAGCTTGCTCGAGTTGTCGTTGAAATCGTAGCGGAAGCCGTAGGCCAAGACCTGTCCACCGAGGGTCCAGTCACCCAGGCTCTTGTCAATGCGCAGGCCGCCATGCTTTTGCGCGCGACGACCCAGGAACAGGCCGGTGTTCACATCTTTGGGCGACTGCCAGTCGAGATTGCCGGACAGGCGCAGGCCCATCAGCTCGGTGCCCCCCTTCAGGCTGACACCCTTCAGCTCAACCTTGGCCAGGTTGCCATAGCAGCCGTCCCAGGGTTGCGGGTTCTTGGAGGGCGGGCAGTTGGCCACAAACTGCGAATCCCAGCTGATCAAGTCTTTGACCTGGTTGTCATAGACGGTCAAGCCCAGTTGATGCACGCCGCTCTTGAACTCAAGGCCGACTTCGGCGCTCTTGCCGCGCTCAGCTTGCAGCTTGGGGCTGCCCGGCTTGGGTCCGTATTGGCTGAAGCTTTGATACAGCGTGGGCGCGTGGAAGGCCGTGCCGCCGCTGGCCCAGACGCGCCATTCGGGGCTCAGGCGATAGCCGGTGGCCAGAGTGCCGGTGGTGATGCCGCCGAACTCGCTGTCCTTATCGTGGCGGATATGGGCCTGGCCGTCCCAGCCGCCCAGGCTTAGCAGGTAGGCCGCGCCAATGGCGTTCTGGCTGCGGTCGGCGCTGGGGCCACTGACGAGGCTGGAGTTGGTCAGCTTGTCTTCACGGCGTTCCAAGACCATGTTCAGCTGTCCGGGGCCGAGCTTCAGGCTGCTGTTGAGGCCATAGTTGCGAACCTGCGTCTCGGTCAGATAGACGCTGGGTTTGGTTTCGTAACGGTCGGTGGCCTGGCTGACGTTCAGCTCACTTTGCAGGGCGGCTGACCATTGGGCCGACCAGCTGGCACTGAGCGCCTGGCTGTTGCGCAGATTGCGGTCGTCAACGCCGGGCTTGGGTTTGCTGCTGGCGTCATAGGCGCTGTTCATCTGGCTGCCCAGGGCCATGAATTGCACGCGGTGCTGCTCATTGATCGCATAGCCGAGGCGGGCGCTCTGGCTGTGGCTGCGCCAACCGTCGAGGTCGGCCACATAGCTCGGGTCATTGGGGTTGAAGGCGACCGGGCGGGCGTTGAAACCATCGCTGAATTCGGTCGCCATGGTGAAGGCGTAGTCGAGCGCGCCTTGCGCGCCGCTGATGCTGGCATCTGCCTTGACCGTGCCCAAGCTACCCACACCGGCGCCGAGTTCCAGGTACGGTGTGCCCGAGCCCTTGCGAGTGAAGATCTGCACCACGCCGGCGACGGCGTCGGAGCCATAGACCGCGCTGGCGGCGCCGCGCAACACTTCAACCCGCTCGATCTGCGCCAGCGGAATGGTTTCCCAGGACGCGCCGCCGGAGCCGCTTTGTGTGTCCATGCGGATGCCGTCGACCAAGACCAGCGTGTGCTGGGTGTTGGCGCCGCGCAGGAAGACCGAAGTCTGGGTGCCGGGGCCGCCGTTCTGAACGATGTCAAAACAGGCCGCAGTGCGCAGCAGGTTGGCCAGTCCGCCGAAGGCTTGGCGTTCGATGTCGGCGCGGGTCAGCACGGTGACATCGGCCAACACGCGGTCCAGACTGAGCTTGGATCGGGTGGCGGTGACGAACACCGAGTCGAGTTTGTTAGGGGGTTGAACCGTTTGGGCCTGGGCCGATGCCTGAACCAGGCTGGCAATCAAGGCCAAAGTGAAGGGAGCTGCGGCGAAGGAGGTCGCGGATGCGGAGGGGCGAACGGAGCGCCGGATCGAAGAAGTCATGAGAAATGCAGGGACCAAAAACAACCAGGACTCAGCTCACCCGCTGAAGTCCTGTGAAACGGATTGCCGCGAGCCCCAAAAGGCTGCACAGCGCACCACGTTGTTGGCCGGTATCCGGGCTGGTGGAGGCGAGCCCTGTGTCCTTCCCAGCGCACAAAAAGCGCCAGTGGAGCGATGACAGGTCTTGGAACGCTGAGATGCGATCCGTCCACTTACCGTTGCGGGGACAGCTCAGGTTGGGTTTGCTTCGTGGAAGCGTACCGTCCTGATTCCCGTTTAACTGCACAAGCATGAATGCTTGCACGAGCACCAACAGCCGGGGATTCTAGCCGCCGCTGGATGCCGCCTTGGGCGCTTGTACCGGTTTTGTTGCTTCTGAGCTGTTGGGCTGCGGTTGCGTCGACTTCTTGACGGGCTTGGGCGCCTGCGGGGCTTTGGGTGGTTTGGGCGGCTGAGCGGGTTTAGGGCTGCTGGCGGCAATGACAGCAGGAATGGGCTTCAAACCGTCGATGCCGGTCGGCGTGCTCAGGTGCTTGCGTGCTTCGGCCTCATGCTTGAGGCGTGCTTTCTCCAGGGCCTGTGCGCGCTTGAGGTCGGCTGCAACGCGGTCTTTGGCTGCTTGCGCTTGCGCTGCGCTGGGTTGGTGGTACTCCACCGTCATTTCGCTGGCTCGCAAGCTGCTGGGGCAGGGCGAATCGCGCAGGTCGCGGCCTTCGGGGCCGCAGCGATAGACGGTGCTTGTCCTAGCCTCGGTCTTGGCCGCCAGCTGCTGAGCCCAGCCTGTCAAAACCAGTCCGATGAGCAGCCATTGGGCAGGCCTGAGCTTCATCTCGCGTTGTCCGAGACTTGTGTGGGCTCGGTGGGCGGCAGGTTTGCGCCGACCGTAGGGCTAGGCTTGGGCGGCTTAGGCCGCGGCGGTTTGGCGTGAATTTTGGTGAGGGCCTTGTCCATTTGGCCAGACAACATCAGCTCGACGGCATCCATCGATTTGGCGATGCAGTCCTCCACATCCTGGCGTTCTTTCAGCGGCGGCTTGCGAAGCACATATCCTGCAACCTCGCTCTTGATGCCGGGGTGGCCAATGCCTAAACGCAGCCGCCAGAAATTGGCAGAACCGAGTTGCGCTTGCATGTCTTTCAAACCGTTATGGCCGCCATTGCCGCCGCCTTGTTTGAACTTCATTTCGCCGGGCAGCAGGTCCAGTTCATCGTGAATGGCGAGAATTTCTTCGGGCGCAATCTTGAAGAAGCGCGCCAGTGGTGCCACGGCTTTGCCGGACAGGTTCATGAAGGTCATCGGCTGCAAGAGCCAGATCGGCCCCGCGGCGCCGGGTGCGTTGTTGACGCGTGCGCACAAGCCGTAATAGTTTCGCTCCACCTGCAGCGAAGCTCCGAGCTTGCGTGCCAGCGTGTCTATCCACCAGAAGCCGGCGTTATGCCGGGTGTCTTCATATTCAGGGCCTGGGTTGCCCAGGCCAACAAAAAGTCGAATCATGTGCGGAGTTTAGGTGGAGCAAAAGGGCTTGGCATGATCGTGTAGGCTAAAAGTTTGGACATCAGCCGAGGGGGGTGTTGGGCTGGATTCGGCACTTTGCGGACTTTAGTGTTCCTCTTGCCGAAGCCATCGGGCGCACGGTTCCGCTCATGTCCTCCGGCTCCGGCTGCGCCAGACCCTCCCCCTTTACTTCGCTTCACCGTACCCCCGACGCCCTCGGCGATTGCTCTTGCTCAACGGCCGATCCTGCCGGAGCAGGACGGCTGGGCGT
>NZ_JBBHJX010000023.1:0-55649 GCF_037482915.1 Paucibacter hankyongi | reverse complement strand
AGGCAAAAAAAAGGGCAGCCGAAGCTGCCTTTTTTCTTCAGCCTCAAAAGGCTTACTTCTTGGCGAAGCCAGCAAACTTGTTGCGGAACTTCTCGACGCGGCCGCCCAGATTGTCGATGCTCTTTTGCTGGCCGGTGTAGAAGGGGTGCGATTCGCTGGTGGTTTCCAACTTGACCAGCGGCATTTCGCGGCCGTCTTCCAACGTGATGGACTCTTTGCTGCTCATTGTCGAGCGAGTCACAAACTTGAAGCCGTTGGATTGGTCCACGAAGCAGACTTCGCGGTAGTTGGGGTGAATGCCGTCTTTCATGAGAAACCTCTCGCTCGATTTGCGCTGACGTGCCGGCAGCTTCTCGCCACACCATGTGACGCACTTTCCGACAGCGACAAAAACGCGGATTATAGCCAGGAAACGAGGGCTTGGCTAGCCGAACCCTCGCGAGGCGCCCAATTGCAGAGATTTGGGCGCCGTGAAGTCCGATGAATCAACCGCCTCGACGCATCATGTCGAAGAAATCCAGGTTGTTCTTGGTGGACTTCATTTTGTCCAGCACGAACTCCATCGCCTCGATTTCGTCCATGTTGTAGAGCAGCTTGCGCAAGATCCAGCTCTTTTGCAGGATCTCGGGCTTGAGCAACAGCTCTTCGCGGCGAGTGCCGGACTTGTTGATCAAGATCGAAGGGTAGACGCGCTTCTCGGCCATGCGGCGATCCAAGTGGATTTCGCAGTTGCCGGTGCCCTTGAACTCTTCGTAGATCACTTCGTCCATGCGGCTGCCGGTATCGATCAGCGCGGTGCCGATGATGGTCAGCGAGCCGCCTTCTTCCACCTTGCGGGCAGCGCCGAAGAAGCGCTTGGGGCGCTGCAGGGCGTTGGCGTCCACACCGCCGGTCAAGACCTTGCCCGACGAGGGCAAGACGTTGTTGTAGGCGCGAGCCAAGCGGGTAATCGAATCCAGCAGGATGATCACGTCCTTCTTGAGTTCGACCAGGCGCTTGGCGCGTTCGATCACCATCTCGGCCACTTGTACGTGGCGGGCGGCAGGCTCGTCGAAGGTCGAGCTGATCACTTCACCGCGCACGGTGCGGATCATCTCGGTCACTTCTTCGGGGCGTTCGTCCACCAGCAGCACGATCAAATGCGAGTCGGGATGATTGGCCACCAGCGCGTGCGCGATGCTCTTCATCATCTCGGTCTTGCCGGTCTTGGGCTGCGCGACGATCAGAGCGCGCTGGCCTTTGCCGATCGGGGCGATCAAGTCAATGATGCGGCCCGTGACGTTTTCTTCGCCCTTGAAGTTGTCGCGTTCGAGCTTGAACTGTTCGCGTGGGAACAATGGCGTCAAGTTCTCGAACATGATCTTGTGCTTGCTCTCCTCGGGCGTCAGTTGATTGACGCGGTCAACCTTGACCAGGGCAAAGTAGCGTTCGCCGTCTTTGGGGACGCGCACTTCGCCTTCGATCATGTCGCCGGTGTGGAGATTGAAGCGACGGATCTGGCTGGGGCTCAGATAGATGTCGTCGGTCGACGCCATATAGCTGTCGTCGATGGAGCGTAAAAAGCCAAAGCCGTCGGGCAGCACTTCGAGCACGCCGTCGCCGAACACTTGTTCGCCGCCCTTGGCGCGCTTCTTCATGATCGCAAACATCAGCTCCTGCTTGCGCATGCGAGCGACGTTGTCGATTTCCAAGGCCTCGCCCATCTTGATGAGTTCGGAGACGTGGAGTGCTTTCAGTTCTGAAAGATGCATGGGTGAACACCCGGTAGTTCGTCAAAAGTCCTGCCAAGGACTGGGGACAGATACTTCGGCAGCCGGCTCATCCGCTGATGATGGGCGATGGCGCATGGCCGGTGAGGGCGGGCGTTGTCGCGGAGCAAGAAACAATGCGGGAGCTTGGGCGCCGAGTCCACGCGTCGTGGCCATTAAAAAGGCCTAGAGCGTGTTGGCAATACGCTGCTGAAGCGGGATGCAAGTGCTTGAGAAATGCGCCCCGCTACAGCAATCTGCGTTGATTATAGGTTGGCGTCCAGGAAGGCCGTCAACTGGGCCTTGGACAAGGCGCCAACTTTGGTGGCGGCCAGTTGGCCGTCTTTGAAGAGCATCAGCGTCGGAATGCCGCGGATGCCGTATTTGGCGGGCACTTCGCGGTTTTCGTCGACGTTCATTTTGGTGATTTGCAAACGATCGCCGTAGTCCTTGGATACTTCATCAAGGATGGGGGCAATCATCTTGCAGGGGCCGCACCATTCGGCCCAGTAGTCCACCAGCACGGGCTTGCCTGCTTGAATGACATCGGAATCGAAAGACGCGTCGGAAATGTGTTTGATCAGTTCGCTACTCATGGAGTGTCCTTGGGCGGGCCGGATGCAGGGCCGGCAGAGCGCCAGTCATGGCTGGCATTGGTGCTGAATGATTTTGACACAAAGACTGACTCAGTTTCAGGGAGGGGCATTGGCGTGAGTCTTGTTGATGTGCGAGCGCTGCACAGAGGGCTGAGGGGAACTTATTCCACTTATTTTTCAAAACTCTTTACGAGTGCTAAAAAATCAGGCTAGAATAGTCGTCTTAGTCGGGGCGTAGCGCAGCCTGGTAGCGCATCTGCTTTGGGAGCAGAGGGTCGCGAGTTCGAATCCCGCCGCCCCGACCAAGACCCAATTGGATAACCCGCTGTGAGCTCAGGCTTGCAGCGGGTTTTTTCATGCCCGCTTCAAGGGCCGAGCAAAGGTAAGGGCATGCCCAGATGTGCAGGCAAGTCATGCGGCGCGTCCCTGGGTATCCTCGCTTGTTCCGCCTCTGATCGGGCGCGGAAAATCCGGCGAGGCGTCTCGCGTGAATTGGCGCAAGTCAGCGCGAATGGGCGCGAACTGGCGTAAATGGGCTGACCAAGCCTTCAACTCTTTCTCTTCTCTCATGGCTATCCAAACACTGACCGACGAGCAGATTCGCACCTGGACCCGGGCGCAAAAAGACGAGTGGTGGTTCAAGAATGTCTATCGCGGCGATATGCCGCAACTGACGCTGCGCTCGGCGCTAACGGGCTTTTTGCTCGGTGCGGTGTTGGCTGCAACCTCGCTTTATATCGGCGGCAAGACCGGCATTGGCATTGGCGTGGGTTTGACCTCGGTCATCATGTCTTTTGCGCTGTTCCGCGCCCTGCATGGTGCGGGTTTAGCCTCTGACTACACGATCCTGGAGAACAACTGCACCCAGTCGATCGCGACGGCTGCCGGCTATGTGGTGGCGCCGCTGTATTCGAGCTTGGCAGCCTATATGTTGATCACCGGCCGCATCATTCCGTGGTGGCAGATGATCACCTGGATGGCGGTGATTTCCATCTTGGGTGTGTTGGTGGCTTTTCCGATGAAGCGCCGCTTCATCAATGAAGAGCAGTTGCCCTTTCCCGAGGGGCGCGCCAGTGGCGTCGTGCTGGATTCCTTGTACACCGGTGACGCCGGCGAGGGTGTCTACAAGGCCCGTTTGCTGGGGCGGGTTGCGATGTTCACGGCCCTGTATCAGGCGGTGGTCAGTGATGGCTGGATGAAGCTGCTTCAGTTCAAGATCCTGCGCATGGATCAATGGGCTGGCATGAAAGAACCCTGGCACATCCATGAGCGGCTCGACAGCTATTACTACCAGGCGGCCGCCAAGGCCGAGCTGTGGATTCCCAAGATCATGGGCGTAGATTTCCGCGTCCTCGGTCTTCGTTTGACCTTGGATGCGGCCATGCTCGGTGTCGGCGGCTTGATGGGTATCGCGGTGGCCACCAGTTGCATGCTGGGCTCTTTCATCAACTTCGTGATTCTGGCGCCCATCATGATCAATGCGGGCGATATCGCTCAGCGGGTCTCGCCGGCCGGTGCGGTGGTGCCGATCTCGCGCGCCGAGATCGTCAATCAATGGTCGCTGTGGTGGGGCGTGGCGATGATGGTGGTCGGCTCCTTGGTTGGCCTGCTGGCCAAGCCGGAGCTGTTCACCAGCATGTTCAAGTCCTTTGGCAAGAAGAAGGATGCTGCCGCCGCAGGCCCTGACTTGCTTGCAGGCATTGAAGTGCCGCTGTGGATCTCTTACGTCGGTGTGCCGGTATTCAGCATTTTGGCAGCTTGGGTTACGCACGCCTTCTTCGGCGTGCCGATGTTCCTGGCGCTGGTGTCTCTGCCCTTGATCTTTATCTTGACCGTGATTTGCACCAATGCCATGGCCTTGACCTCTTGGACGCCGACCGGCGCGCTGTCCAAGATCACTCAGTTCACCATGGGTGCGATTGATCGCTCGAACCCAGCCAGCAATCTGCTGCCTGCCGGCATGACCTCGGAGATTGCCTCCAATGCGGCCAATCTGCTTTCAGACATCAAGCCGGGCTATATGTTGGGCGGCAAGCCGCGCCATCAGGCGATTGGTCATGTGATCGGCATTTTTGCTGGGGTGATGGCTTGCGTGCCTTTGTATTTCTTGCTCTTCTTGCCGGCCGACGCCAATGGTGTGCGCTCGACGGCGACCTTGGTGTCTGAACAATTCGCGATGCCGGGTGCGCTGCAGTGGAAGGGTGTGGCTGAATTGATTGCCAAGGGCCTGAAGGAGTTGCCTAGCTCGGCCCTCGTGGCTATGGCTGTGGCGGCGGTTTGTGCGGTGCTCATTGAGCTTGCTCGCATTGTCACCAAGGGACGCTTCCCGCTGTCGGCCGTGTCTATCGGTTTGGGTGTGGTGCTGCCGCCGGAGTCGGTGTTCGCCATGTGGGTCGGCGCACTGCTGTTCTGGTTCATGGGACGCAAGAACAAAACGGCTGGTAGCCCGGGTCATCGACTTTGGGTTGAAGGCTGCGAGCCGATTTGTGCCGGTTTGATTTCCGGTGCTGCTTTGATGGGCATTGGCAATGCCATCGTCAATGTGTTGATTGGCTGATCATCTGAATGGCGTAGGCGCAGAGTTTGGCTGGCAAGCTGGCCGAACCTGAGCTTCGCTCATGTCACAATGACGCCCCTGCTGAAGTCTTGGGCGCCAAGATATCAGCCTCTGACCGACCATAGCTCAACTGGATAGAGCACCCGCCTTCTAAGCGGGCGGTTGCAAGTTCGATTCTTGCTGGTCGGGCCACCTCACCATCGTGAGCCTGGTTTCCCGTGCATTTCCCTGCGCTGTCTCAGCATTTGCGCCTGCGAATCAGCGGCAAACAAAGGCTCGATCTATTTCGAGTCGGTGCGGCCTGTGCTGATTGCGCGGGCCTTCAGTGCCTCTTGTACTGACTTTCGCCGAACAGGTTTTCGCGCGCCTTGTCGTTGGTCAGGGGCCTGTGCTGTGTAGACAGCACGTCCAGGCCTCTCTGCACCGCCGGGCGTGCGCTGACCTCGTCAAACCAGCCCTTCAGGTGCGGATAGTCGCTCAGTTCAATGCCTTGGTTTTTCCAGGAGCGCAGCCAAGGGAAGATGGCTATGTCGGCAATGCTGAAATTGCGCCCGCCGAAGTAGGTGGCCGCGGCCAGTCGCTTGTTCATCACGGTGTAAAGGCGCCGTGCTTCACTGCTGTAGCGTTCAATCGCGTACGGAACTTTTTCCGGCGCGTAAATGCGGAAATGGTGGGCTTGCCCCAGCATCGGCCCAACCCCGCCCACCTGGAACATCAGCCATTGCAGCACCTCATATTTACCCGCCGTGTCGGGCGGCAAGAACTGACCGGTCTTGCCGGCCAAGTACAGCAAAATGGCGCCGGATTCGAACAACGAGATCGGTTTGTCTTCGGGGCCTGCGGGGTCGATGATGGCGGGAATCTTGTTATTCGGGCTGATGCTCAAAAAACGAGGCTCAAATTGGGCTCCGCTGCCTATGTCCACGGGGATCACCCGATACGGCAAGCCGCATTCTTCCAACATGATGTGAACCTTGTGGCCGTTGGGTGTGGGCCATGAATACACTTCGATCATTTTGTTTCCCATCGATCAAGGGCTTGCGGGCATACCGCCCTGGCTCAGTGCATTGTCCTAGCTCATGTTTTTTAAGCAAGTAAAACACTGGTTTGTGGCGCGTGCGAATGCCTCGCGCTGGCGCTCCATTTCCGACTGGGCCGAGGCTCGCAATGGTCAATTCCGGATGGCGCGTGATGGTCAAGGCTTCTTGATCGAGCAGCCGAAGGCCTTGCCGGGCGCATTGCGGATCGAGTGGGGGCGCTCGCAGCGGGCCTATATCGAGGGCTTTGAATTGCGCATGCGCTGCGAGCTGCGCTTGCACAGTGATCTGCAATTGCTGATTCTTTGCCGGCAGTTGATGGAAAAGCTCGAGGCCTCGGTGTTCGAGGCCTACACCGATACCTTGAAGACCCGAGTTGACACCGACACGCCGGAAGAGATGCGTTGGTTGGTGATGTTCCCCAAATTCAGCCACATCAGCTCTAAGTTGGTTCGGCAGCGTTTTGGCGCGCTGGGCGTCAACAAAGAGTTGACCGCTGAGTGGGTCGAGGGGGAATTGAGTTCTCTTTTGGCGCAGGCCAGCTTGGAACTCTTGCCCGAAGGCCAGCCTTTCGTGCTGATGACCATGCGCGGCAATGTCTATTTGCGCACGGCGATGGCTGAGCCTTCATTGCCGAAGATACAGGCCTTGGTCAAGTTGCTGGAGTCGGCCTGCAAGGAAGCGCAGTCGGTCAACGCGCGCTTGTCGGACCGCGGTCCTTGGCCCACGACCACTTCGGTGGCGTGGCAAAGCTCTCGGCCGGAGGAGGATCAAGCGCCCGCTTGAGTCGGTCTGGCCTGCTGGTGATTTGGCTGCGCCGGGCCTACGCCCGCTCGGCAAATTGCCAGGCCAGGGCGGCCAGGGGTGCGGCGCCGGCCGCAGCCTCGCGCGCTTGGGCGCTGGCGGCTGTGCCTTCTTCAACCCGTTTGGCAATGCCTTGCAAAATCGCCGCGATACGGAACAGGTTGTAGGCCAGGTAAAAGTTCCAGTCACGCATTAAGTGATCGACGTCGGCGCGCCCGCTGCGCTCGCAGTAGCGGCGCACATAGTCCAGTTCGGCTGGGATGCCCAGGGCCTGCAAGTCCAGTCCGGCCAAGCCGCGTGCGGCACCCGAAGTTTGGATGTGCCAGCTCATGCAGTGATAGCTGAAGTCGGCCAAGGGGTGGCCCAGTGTTGAGAGCTCCCAGTCCAGCACGGCGAGGACGCGAGGCTGCGTGGGGTCAAACATCAAGTTATCGATCCGGAAGTCGCCGTGGACGATGGACACCTCGCGCTCATCACGGGCGGAGTCGGGCATATGGCTGGGCAGCCACTGGATCAGGCGGTCCATGGCGGCAATCGGTTGCGTGACCGAGGCCAGGTATTGCTTGCTCCAACGACCGATCTGGCGTTCAAAGTAATTGCCCGGTTTGCCATAACTGCTCAAGCCGATGGCTTTGTAGTCAATGCGATGCAGCGCGGCGATCACCCGGTTCATCTCATCAAAGATGGCGCCGCGCTGGTCCGGGCTCATGCCGGGGAGGGCGGGGTCCCACAACACCCGGCCGGGCATGAACTCCATGATGTAGAAGGCTCGGCCGATCACCGACTCGTCTTCGCACAGCGCCAGCATGCGTGGCACGGGCACGGCGCTACCCGCCAAGGCCCCCATGACGTTGAACTCTCGCTCGATGGCGTGCGCCGAGGGCAGCAGCTTGGCCGCTGGCCCCGGCTTGGCGCGCATCACATAGCAGCGCGCGGGCGTGATCAACTTGTAGGTCGGGTTCGATTGCCCGCCCTTGAATTGCTCAATGCTGAGCGGCCCCGCAAAGTCCGCCAGGTGGTTTGAAAGCCAAGCGCTCAAGGCCTGCGTGTCGATGGCTTGGCTGGGGGCGCCTGTTCCGGTGAATGCTTCCATGGGGCTCTTGCTGTCCTAGCGTTGGGTGAAGGTGCGGCTGGCAGCCCGGGGTGGGGCTGTGATCAGCCGCTGGCGATGGCCAGTAGTTTTTCTTTGCTCAGAACCACCAAACGAGTTGGCTCGACGCGTACCGCGCCTTCGCGTTCGAAGCTCTTCAACTCCTGATTGACTCGCTGCCGCGAAGCACCCAACAGCTGGGCCAGGTCTTCTTGCGCCAACTGCAGGCCGATGCGAATCTCTTCGCCCTGCTGCACGCCGTAGGAGCGTGCCAGCAGCAAGATCTGCTTGGCCAGGCGCGAGGCCAAGGGCAGGGTGTTGAGGTCCTCGACCACGTCGAACATCAGGCGCAGGCGGCGGCAGTTGAGGCGCAGCAGCGCCTCGTAAAGTTCGGTGTGCGAATGCAGCAGGGCCCGAAAGTCGGGCTTGCGCACGACCAGCAAGGTGGTGGCGCCGTGGGTGTAGGCATCGTGGGTGCGTGGCAGTCCGTCGAACAAGGAAATATCGCCGAACCAAGTGCCCGGCTCGACATAGGTCAGCGCAATTTGTTTGCCGGCCAGTGAGACCGAGCTGATGCGCACCGCACCCAAGGCGACCCCGACCCATTCCTCTGCGGTTTCGCCGCGACAAGACAGCAGGGCGCCATCGTTCAAGCGGCGAACCGTGGCCCGGGAAAGGATGTCGCTGCGCAGGGGCGCTGAGAGCTTGGAGAACCACGACCCCGATTCGATGTTGTTGCGTTCGGGGAGTGTAAGAACCGTACTGTTCATGCTTTGTCGCTGACGTGACAGCAGGACGCTGCTGTGCTTCGGAGGGCATTGTCCACGAGCACCGTCAACCGCGCTCGTGGTCCGCGCAGCGTTGGAGATCAGTGGCTTGCTGTCGGCTTCCTGCACTGCGGATGCGCAACTGATGCGCAACTGATGCGCCGTGAGCCGCTGGCACTTTAACAACGCCGCGCTATCCCTGGGATCAGCGGGCAGTCTGCCATGCTAGAGTGAGAGAACTAACATTTGCCCCGGCATGTACCGAGAAACTGCAGCGCCCCTTTTTGTCATGCGTACCACTTGTGTGGGTGCCCTTTTGCTGTGCGGTCTGGCGCTGGGTTTGACCGACAGTGCGCAGGCGCTGGGTTTGGGGCGGCCGCAGATGCGCACGGCGCTAGGTCAGGCCCTCAACCTTGAGTTCCCGCTCAGTCTGAGTGCCGGAGAGTCGCTGTCCGCAGACTGCGTGACGGCCGAAGTGACCGCTGGAACCAGTCGCCTGCCCGCCGCGGCAGTGCGCGTGCAACTGCAGGGCGCGAGTGACAGCTCGGTGCGCGCGATTCGGGTGCTCAGCAGTGTCAAGATTGAAGAGCCCATCATCAGTGTGACGCTGAACCTGGGCTGCCCAACCCGATTGACGCGCCAATACAGTGCCTTGCTGGACCCGCCGAATGCGCAGGGACAGCATGCCGGTTCCGACATTGAAGAGTTGCCGCAGCAGGCGATGCCGCCACGTTACTCGCCGGCTTTACGGGCAGCCTTGGCCACCACGGGCGCTAAACCGCAAGATTTATTGGGCGCTGATGTGACCGACGCGGGGGCGTCTGAGCGCCTGTCGTCTGGCCCGGCGCTCGCTGCGGCCGCCAAGTCCAGTAAGCCAGCCAAACCGAGCAAGTCCAAGAAGCCTGCCGAGCTTGGTGCAGAGACAGCCAACTTGGCGACCGCACCAAAAGAGTTGGGTGCGGTGGAGGCGGCTCCGGTGCGAAAAACTGGTGCTGAGCCTCATGCACAAGCTCAGGTCGGCAAGTCTGCAGGTTCAGGCAAGGCGGCTGCTGCTGCGGAGCGGCCCGCGCCTCTGGACAGTCCCAAGTTGAGGCTCGAGCCCTTGGATTCGGTGGTGTCCGCCGCAACCGCAGCGCATGTCGCGGCCAGCGCAGCCGAGGCAGAAGCGGCCTTGCAGCGTTTGAATGCGCTGGAGGCTGGGCTGGGCAAGTTGCGCGAAGACAAGCGCCTGTCCGAACAGAAGCTGAAGGACATGCGTGCGCAAGTCGCCGCCGAAGCGTCGGGCGACGGGGCTTCAAGCGGTGTGGATCCCTTGGTCTTGGGGCTGGGTTTGCTCAGCCTGGGTTTGGGCGGGGCCTGTGCCTATCTGTGGCAAGCGCGCAAACGGGGGCAACAGGGGCATGGCGCCAGCTGGTGGGCAGCCGCGGGTGCTGCCCATGATGACTTTGAGCCTGCCGAGAGAACGGCATCAGAGTCAAGCGCAGCGAGCGCTCTCGGATTGGGCTCGCTGACGACAGTAACGCCGCAGCCCGAGGACGTTATGCCGCAGCGCGGTGTGGCGACTGCCGATGTAGCTGCCGCTGCCACTGTCGCTGTCTCGGCCGCCTCCACGGATTTGGGCGCCTTGGGGCGCGATGATGAGCGCACCATTTCACTCGCCAAATTGAGCGATGTGGACCATGCCTTGGACTTTGCGCGTCCCAATGCCGCGGATCTGGATTTGTCATCCAAGTTTGGCCTGCTGCCTCAAGAAGAGTCGCCAGCTCATAGCGACGCTGCGCGCATGGCCGGGCTTTTTGGCCATGACGCAGCTGCCGAGCCACTCAGTGTGCAGTTTCTGGATGCTGCGCCCCAGGCTGAATTTGCGCCCGTGACCGGGCTGGGTGGCCTCGGTGCCGCGGCCCCGATCAAGGGTTTGGTTAGCGTCGAGGCTTTGATCGACCTCGAGCAGCAGGCCGATTTCTTCCTGGTGCTTGGCCAAGAGGAAGCGGCGGTTGACCTGCTCCAAGACCGCATCAAGAGCGGCATCGACAGCGCCTTGCCGTATTTGAAGCTGATGGAAATCTGCCAGCAGCGTGGCGATGCGCTGGCTTTTGCCGATATTGCAGGGCGTTATGCGCTACGTTTTGATGCCTCCGCGCCGAATTGGGATCAGGATTTGAGCCAGGGTCGCGACTTGGAGGCTTACGCCGACGTCCTGCGTGAAATTCAGGGCCGTTGGGTGGACAGCGGCGCCAGCATGAGCCTGTTGCAAAAGCTGTTGTCCAATCAAGCGGCTCGCGGTGTGAGCCTTGAGTTGCCTGCCTTGCGTGACTTGCTTCTGCTGTACAGCGTGGCGCGTGATCGCTCGGAGCATGAGGTCCGAGGGCAGGAAATCGATCTTTTCTTGCCACTGGAGTCCGAGCAGAGCAGTCAAACTGGCTTCGGCATGATGGCGACCATGGTGTGGCAGGCGGCTCCGGCGGCCGATGCCGGTTCGACCGCGCCGGTCGATGTGGACATCGTGCTGGACGAATTGCCGCCGCCAAAATCCTGAGTAACTCTGGGTTTGAGCGGGCCGAGCCGGTTCAAATTTTCTGTAGCAGGCTGAGTGCCCGGTCCAGCGTTTGATCTTGCTTGGCAAAGCAGAATCGGATGATGGTTTGATCGCTGCCCTGGGCATAAAACGCCGACATCGGAATGGCCGCGACACCGCACTCGCGGGTCAGCCACTCACAAAACTGATGGTCGTTCAGCGCTGGCAGATGGGATGCGCGCAGATCGCCATAGTCGACGCATTGGAAATAACTGCCCTCGCTCGGGAGTAGCTTGAATTTCGTGCCCGCGAGGCCGGCTCGGAAGCGATCGCGCTTGGCTTGGTAGAAATCCGGCAAGTCGAGATAGGGTCTGGCGTTCTCCATATAGCTGGCCAGGCCATACTGCATGGGCGTGTTGACGGTGAACACGTTGTATTGGTGAACCTTGCGGAACTCATGCGTCAGCGCCGCGGGCGCCGCCACATAACCGACCTTCCAGCCGGTCACGTGATAAGTCTTGCCGAAACTGGAGACGATGAAGCTGCGGCTGAGCAAGTCTGGGTAACGAGCCACGCTTTGATGCGCTCCGCCGTCAAAAACCATGTGCTCATAGACCTCATCACTGATCAGCAGAATTTCGCTGCCGCGCAGCAAGTCGCTCAGGCAGCTCATTTCATCGTCGGTCCAGACGGTTGCGCTGGGGTTGTGCGGCGAGTTGATGATCAGCGCGCGGGTGCGCGGCGTGATGGCTGCGGCGATGCGAGCGAAGTCGGGGCGAAAGCTCCCGGGTGTCAGTGGCACAGGGACGGGCACGCCGCCGGCCAGCTCGATATTCGGCAGGTAGCTGTCGTAACAGGGTTCCAGCACGATCACTTCATCGCCCGGGTGCACCACGGCCAGCAGGGCAGTCAGGATGGCCTGAGTTGCACCCGCCGTGATGGTGATCTCGCTGTTGCTGTCAAAGGCATGGCCATGCAGCGCCTCTATCTTGCGAGCCACCGCTTCGCGCAATGGGGCCACGCCTGGCATCGGTGGGTATTGGTTGTGTTGGGCCCGCATGGCCGCGGTGACGGCCTCCGGCAAGGCGGGGTCGCAGGCAAAGTCTGGAAAGCCCTGCCCCAGATTGACCGCGTCATGGGCCTGAGCCAGCGCAGACATGGTGCTGAAGATGGTGGTGCCGACCCTCGGCAGTCGGCTGCGCAAGCTGGGGCTTGGGGGAATGGTTGCGGCGTTTGATGAGGGCTTGGGGAAGGGCGGAGGACAGGACATCGTGGGGCAGGTCAAAGGCTGTAGTCGCTGGCGTCGCCGTTCATGGCGCGCTCCAGCAAATGCCGGTTCAGCCGCTCGGACAGCAACTCGGCAAAGCTGTAGACATAGTTACGAAGATAGGCGCCGCGCTTGAAGGCAATGCGGGTGACGTTTTGGCCAAACAAATGGCCCAGCGGGCGCGACACCAGATCGCCCCCGGGAGGGTCTTCGCGCACGGCCATTTCGGCCACGATGCCCGCGCCCATGCCAAGCCGCACATAGGTCTTGATGACATCGGAGTCGATCGCCTCAAGCACGATATTGGGGTGCAGGTGCCGCGCCGCAAAAGCCTTGTCGATGCGGGTCCGACCGGTGAAGCTGGGGTGATAGGAGACCAGCGGCTCGGCCGCCAATTGCTCCAGCGTGGGCCGCTCGACCAGCGCCAGTGGGTGATCGACCGGCACCACCAGGACATGCTGCCATTCGTAGCAGGGCAGGCTGACCAGTTCATCGATGTGGGCCAGTGACTCAGTCGCCAACCCGACGTCGGCACTGTCATCCAGCAGCATGCGAACGACCTGGTCCGGCGTGCCCTGATGCAGGCTGACGCGCACCAAGGGCAGTTGTCGGCGCAGTTGTGCCACCGGACCTGGGAGCACATAGCGGGCCTGGGTGTGGGTGGTGGCGATCGACAGGGTGCCGTTGTCCTGCTTGGAATACTCTTCACCGATGCGTTTCAGGTTGCCGACCTCACGCATGATGATTTCGATGGCGGCCAGTACCTGCTGGCCTGGCTCGGTGATGCGGCGCAAGCGCTTGCCGTGGCGCGAAAAAATATCGATGCCCAGTTCTTCTTCCAATTCCAGGATGGCCTTGGAAACGCCCGGCTGCGAGGTGAAAAGGGCCTTGGCGGTTTCGGTCAGGTTGAGGTTGCGACGGGCAGCCTCTTGCACGAAGCGGAACTGGTGCAGGTTCATGCTGAAGTGTCCTTCTAGCGCGCTTCGGCCTTGTGCGCTGGCGCCAGCCAGGCCAAGCTGGCTTCGGTCATGGCCTGCAGCACGGGTTCTTGGTCTCCGATGGCGGGGTGCAGCAGCCATTCGACGGCCGTGCCGTATTGCGCCGTCAAGCGTTCGATCAGCGGCGGGATGTCCTTGCGCACATGGCCGCCGGTGCCCAAGAACATCGGCACCACATGAATGCGCGTACAACCCTGTGCCACCAAGCCATGGGCGGCTTCTTCCAGCCCGGGTTGCATGAACTCCAAAAAAGCGAGCGCGAGAGGTGTGCCGGCCTGGCGTATTGCGATGCGGCGGGCCACTTCCTTGAAGGGACGCGCCCAATCAGGGTCGCGCGCACCATGGGCAAACAGCAGCATTCCGTCCATTCGAGGTTCCATTCGGGAAAGAGGTCTTAGCGATAGCGAACCAGCCAGCCAAAGGCCGCCAGCGACAGGCCCAGATAGGCCAGGCTGGGCGTTGCGGCCACCATCCACGGCGTCCAGTTCTTCAAGATGCCGATATGGCCCGCCACATTGTTCAGCAGCACAAAACTGATGCCCAGCATGATGCCGCCGAACACCTTCAAGCTGATGCCGCCAGAGCGCCCGTGCATATAGGCAAAGGGCAGGGCCAGGGCGATCATCACAAAGCAGGCAAAGGGATAAAAGGCCTTGCGCCAAAACTGGATGTTATGGGCTTGGGCCGATTGCTCTTGGGCCGACAAATGCTTGGTGTAGCGGTACAGCTCCAGCGTAGACATGGAGTCGGCTGGCAACACGGCCGCCGCAATCACGCCCGCATGCAGCGAGCTTTGCCAGTTCAATACCGGTAGCGTGCTCTCCTTCACGACCGGGCTCGTGTCTTCGGTTGCACTTGCGGTCGATACGCTGACAGGGTGCTGTGGCAGCCACTCGGACTGCGTGACCTCTTCCAATCGCCACAGGCCTTGGCCATCAACGCTGGCTGACTTGGCTTCAATGCGCGATAGCAGGCCGCCGTGCGCATCGAATTCAAAAATGCGCACCCCCAACAAACTGCCGCGCGCATTCGCTTGGCTGACGTTGATTGAAAAGCTGCGCTCTTGGCCGTCCACCACTTGATGGTCTTTCAGCCAGGCTCCGCGGCGACCCGAGTTGACATCACCGGTGAAGCGAGCGCGCATCAAATCGGTCTGGGCATCAAAGTAGGGCGCCGCATAGTCGCCGATCAAAAACGTCAGGGCCGCCAGCACGGCTGCCAGACTGGCCAGCAGACCCAGGGCGCGGCGTGGCCCAAGACCACCGGTACGCAGGATCGTGAACTCGCTCGATTGCGCCATGCGCGCCAGCGAAAAAATGCTGCCAATCAAGGTGCCAATCGGCAGCAGTTGGTAAGCGTGCCCGGGTAGCTTCAACAGTGCCACAAGCGCGGCTTTGGCGGCACCCGCGCCAACACGGTTCATGCGTTCAAGCTCTTCGACGAAATCGATGAAATAGAACAGCGCTAAAAAAGACACCGACACAAACAGGATGGAGCTGATGATGTCGCGGTAGAGCAGTCGGCGGACGGTCTTCATGCTCCGGCCGCTCCAGTTGCATCGACGGTTGAGGTCTTGTGGCGCCGCCAGGGCAGGCATAGCCGGTTGCCTTGCTCCCGCAACCAGAGCACGGACATGGCCAGCAAGAACACGCTGCCGTGCACCTGCGCCAAGCCCACTGCGAGGCTCACCTTGCCGGTACCCACCCAGGACTGCGTCAGGCTGAGTAAATTGAAATAGACCACAAAGCTGAGCAAGGCAAACAGTAGGTTCCAACTGTTGGCGCGGCGCGGGTTGGTGGCCGCCATGCCCAGCCCGAGCAGGGCCATATTCAGGCACGCCAAGATCATGCCAAAACGCCAGGCCAACTCGCCGTCATTGCGAGGATTCGGGTTGCGTAGCAACTCCAGCGTACCGGTGGCCTTGGGCGGGAGTTTTTCGGCGCTGCGCAGCACCTGACTGTCGGCCAGGATCTTGTATTGTTCAAAGCGAGCTAATGATTTCTCACCGCTCTCCAAATTGCTCTCATTGCGCTGGCCACGCTCAAGCACCAAAAAGCGGTCGGCTTCGGTCAATTCGACATGGCCTTTTGCCGAGGTGGTCACGGCCTCGGTCTTGCCTTGCTGGGTCAGGATGAACACATTGCGGCCGGTGCGGCCGTCCGCGCTGTCGCGGTCGATGAAAAAGACGCTGCTGCCGTCTCGTGAGGCCTGGAATTGGCCCGGCGCCACGCGGGACAGGTCGCCGCGTTTTTGATATTGCTCGCGCAACTGGTTGCTGTTCTCGTTGCCCCAGGGCCAGAGCAGCAACTCCAGGACGACCACTGCCAACAATACCGGCAGGGCCAATTGCAATACCGGCTTGATGAAACGACGCAGGCCAATGCCGCTGGCAAACCAGATGGTCATTTCGGACTCGCGGTACATGCGTCCGAGCGAGGCCACGATGCTGATGAACAGGGATAAGGCCAGCATCGTTGGCAACTGGGCCAAGGAGGCGTAAGCCATCAACAGCAAGACATCTTGAGGCGCGACATTGCCCCCGGCGGCTTGGCCGAGGGTGTTGATCAACATCATCGTCAACACAATGGTCAGGATGACCACCAGGGTCACACCGAAGCTGCGAGCCAGTTCGGAACGTACGGAGGAATCGAATAACATCCGGGCACTTTATCTATTCGGCGACATTATGGACTTCCGTACACAGTCTGCGTCCTTCGACGCTTTGGCCGGCATCAATGCCGATGCTCTGATTCTGGTTCTTGCGGGCGAAGAGTTGCCTGCCGGTTTTGATCCGGCGCTGGCGGCCTTGGTGAAGGACTCGATCAAATTGGGTGACTTCGAACTCAAGGCTGGCAAGGTCTTGAGCCTGCAGCGAGCCGCTGGTGTGAAGGCGCCACGCCTGGTTTTGGCGGCGGCCGGCAAAGCCTCGTTGAAGAGCGCTCGTACTGCGTTTCAAGCGGCCCTCGGTCAGTTGAAGGGCCGTGGCGCGACGCACGCTGCGACGGCTTTTGTTGGCTTTGAGGCGATGAGCGACAGCCTGGCCGAGCAGTTTGTGTTGGCTGCCGGTGATGCCAGCTATGTTTATCGTCACACCAAGCCGAGCGCGCCTGCTCAAGGCAAGTTGGGCAAGCTGAGCCTGTTGCTCAACAAGGCCGATGAGGGCGCGGTCAAGGCCGCCAAGGCAGGCTTGGTGCGCGGGCAGGCGATTGGGGCTGGCATTGAGCTGGCGCGCGAATGTGCCAACCGCCCAGGTAACTACGCGACCCCGACCTATCTGGGTGAGCAGGTCAAGGCGCTGGGTAACACGCACGGTCTGAAGGTTGAAATTCTTGATCGCAAGGCGGTCGAGAAACTGGGCATGGGCTCCTTCCTGTCGGTCGCTCAGGGCTCAGACGAACCGCTGCGCTTCATTGTGGCGCGCTATGACGGCGCGGCTAAAACTCAAGCTCCGGTGGTCTTGGTCGGCAAGGGCATTACCTTTGACTCGGGCGGTATCTCGCTCAAGCCGGGCGCCGAGATGGATGAGATGAAGTTCGACATGGGCGGGGCTGCCAGCGTGATTGGTACGCTGCGCGCCGTGGCCGAGTTGAAGCCGAAGCTGAACTTGGTGGTGTTGATTGCGGCCTGCGAAAACATGCCCAGCGGCCGCGCGCTCAAGCCGGGCGATGTGGTGACCTCGATGTCGGGTCAGACGATTGAGATCTTGAACACTGATGCTGAAGGTCGTTTGGTGCTGTGCGATGCGTTGACCTATGCCGAGCGGTTCAAGCCGGCGGTGGTGGTCGATGTGGCCACGCTGACCGGCGCTTGCGTGATCGCTCTGGGTGGCGTGCGCAGCGGCATGTATGCCAGCGATGATGAGTTGGCTGCGGCCTTGTCGGCCGCTGGCGACGCCGCGCTCGACCCATGCTGGCGCATGCCCTTGGACGAAGAGTACGACGAAGGCTTGAAGACCAACTTTGCTGACGTGGCCAATGTGGGTTCGCGCGCTGGTGGTTCGATCACCGCGGCCAAGTTCCTACAGCGCTTTGCGGGCAAATTCCGCTGGGGTCACCTGGACATCGCCGGAACCGCTTGGAAGGGCGGTGCCGCCAAGGGCGGTACCGGTCGCCCGGTGGGGTTGTTGACGCACTTCGTGTTGTCGCAAGCCAAGTGATGGTTCAGCAGAAGGTCTGGCGAGCATGACCGAGGTCGCGTTTTATACCGGGGTACCCGACCGCCTGGCCTATCTGTGTCGACTGCTGCGCAAGGCGCAGCAGTCGGGCGCCCGCATTGGTGTGTGTGGCTCACCAGCCGTCCTGCAGCGGTTGGACCTTGCCTTGTGGGAATTTGAAGCCAGCGAGTTTCTGCCGCACCTCTTGTTGTCGGAAGAGCCTGCTGATCAGGCTTTGCTGGATGCGACGACGATTTTGCTGACACCCAATATTGCCAGCCTGCCGCACCGGGAGTTGTTGTTGAACCTGGGCATGGAAATGCCCGAGGGCTTTGATCAGTTTCAGCGGGTGTTGGAGGTTGTTTCAACCGAAGCTGAACAGGTTCAGGCCGGGCGCCGACGCTATAAACAGTACGAAGCCCTTGGGCATTCGGTCAAACACCATAAGGTGAGCAATTGAGTTCACAGTCGCGTCGCCTGGTGCCGACCTTGACCGAAGTGCTGGAGATGCCGGAGTTGGCGCCAGTTCAGGCGAGTTCGGCTGATTCTTTGCCTGACCTTGTCGTTGATCTGGCGCTGGATGTGCCGGCTTTAGGGCCCCAGGCCTTTGTTGGCAGTGCTCTCGAAGATGTCCACTGGGTCGAGCCTGTTGCGGCAACCGACGAACCTGGTACTTCGACCGAATTCAGCCCCGCAATTCGAGACTTGATCTCGACTGCGCTCGATACAGCAATGGCGGAAATGAGGGTGAGCTTGCAGACTCGCATCGAAGAACTCGTTCGGCAAGCGCTGGTGGCGCAGAGCGCACAAACCTCCTGCACCAAGCAAAGTTAAGTGTCGCGCTCGGAATAGTGATGGCGACACACCACAACGCGGACAACAACTCAATCGTTTACCACGCTTTCCCCATATAGGGCGGTGCATGTTTTGAGTTATGTTTCAAGAGTTGAGATTTCAACAGCCAAAAGCTCTCCTTCTTCCAACTCGGAGGTAATTCATGCAAGTTAAGTTGAATGTTGTTGTCGGCGCCGTTGCGCTGCTGATGAGCGGTACAGCCATGTCGCAAGACCTGGTTGTCAAGATCGGTCACGTCGGCCCCACCAGTGGTGCTATTGCCCACTTGGGCAAGGACAATGAGTTGGGTGCCCGTATGGCCATTTCCGAACTGAACGCCAAGGGCGTGATGATCGGCGGCAAGAAGGCCAAGTTTGAACTGCTGGCCGAAGATGATGCTGGTGATCCGAAGCAGGGCACGGCCGCTGCGCAGAAGCTGGTGGACTCCAAGGTCAATGGCGTGATTGGCCACTTGAATTCGGGCACCACCATTCCCGCATCCAAGGTCTATAGCGATGCAGGCATCCCGCAGATTTCTCCTTCTGCGACCAACCCGAAGTTCACACGCAATGGCTACAAGACAGCCTTCCGTGTAGTGGCTGATGACGTGCATCTGGGCGGCACGCTGGGTAAATACTCGGTCAAGGAACTGAAGGGCCAGTCGATTGCTGTCATCGATGACCGTACCGCTTACGGTCAAGGCGTGGCTGACGAGTTCGAAAAGGGCGTCAAGGCTGCTGGCGGCAAGATTGTTGGCCGCGAGTTCACCAATGACAAAGCCACGGACTTCACCGCCATCCTGACCTCCTTGAAGGCCAAGAAGCCAGATGTGGTCTTCTTTGGCGGTATGGATGCTGTGGCCGGCCCGATGCTGCGTCAGATGAAGCAATTGGGCATCGAAGCCAAGTTTGTTGGCGGCGACGGCATCTGCACCGGCGAACTGCCGAAGCTGGCTGCTGGCACCATGGGTGATAATCAGGTTTACTGCGCTGAAGCCGGTGGTGTTGAGGGCGAGTCCAAGGTGTCTTCGGATGCCTTTAAGGCCAAGTTCAAGGAGCAATTCAAGGTGGACGTGCAGATCTATGCACCTTATGTCTACGACGCCGTCAAGGTGATGGTTGCCGCGATGGAAAAGGCTGGTTCTGCTGATCCCGCCAAGTACCTGCCTGTGTTGGCCAAGACAGACGGCTACAAGGGTGTCACCGGCACTATTACCTTTGACAACAAGGGTGACATCAAGAATGGCGCTTTGACGATGTTCACCTACAAGGGTGGTGCACGTTCACAGATCTCTGTGGTTCGTTGATCAGAAAAGTCAGTTTTTTGAATCGAAAAGCCCGCCTCGGCGGGCTTTTTTTATTTTTCGAAAACCTAGGTGAGGACACGCGACCGGCCGCACGCTGTGGCGTTGACGTCGTCAGACATTCATTCATTGCTCCGAGCTGTGGAAAACGCACGTTCGCTCCGGTCAATGAGCTCCGAAAGTGCTGCGGCATGGGTTCTACTCGCGGCTGATTTGATATTCAACGCTTGGTGGCGCGCAGCAAAGTAAGTGATCGAGCTTTCTCAAGCTGACTGCCCCCTTCAAACGGGGGGCTTTCAAGTTCTGCTGGTACAGGCATCATCGGACCGCGATCAAGGTGGATGGCGCTGAGTTGAGTTGAAAAATCGAAGTTGTTACGGCAATAGCTTGATGCTCGATTCGTTGTTGGTGATTCGAGTGTTCAGCTGAGGTTCAACCCTCAAACGCGCAGAGCAGTAAGTCTTAGTGATCGGGGAACAAAAAATGGTCCGAATTTTCAGCCACTATTTGCATAAGCAGACCTTGCTCCATGTCTTTTTCGACTTGGGCTTGATTCTGTTTGCCGTTGTTGCTGTGGTTTTGAGTCAAGGCGAGTCAGCGTCTACAGTGATCCCATTTGTTGCATCACATGGACTTTCCTTGGCCGGATGCATGTTCGTGATCAATTCGGCCAGTGGCTTGTACCAGCATGTGCACAATCGCTCCGTTACCGAGTCTTGCGCCCGTGCTCTGTTGGGGCTGCTTTTTGGTCTGCCTTTGGCTTACGCAATTTTCAGTCTTCTCCCGGTGAACAGTAGCCACCGTGAATTGATTACCTTGGTCGCCATGGCCGCTGTCGCAGCTGTGATGGTTCATCGCGTTTACGCCGCCCATTCAGGTGCGCAATCACGCCTGCGTACGCGTATTTTGATTTTTGGGTCTGGTGCGCCTGCCAAGACAGTGGGTGAAACCCTGCGTGCAGCCGACCCCCATGCCTTGATTGTTGGGTATTTGCCTGGTCCCAATGAAGAGCAGCAGGAAGTTCCGCAAGCGGAAATTATTACTTCACGTGGTTCCCTGACCGAGACAGCCAAAAGCTTGGGCGTTGATGAGATCGTCGTGGCTTTGTCCGAGCGTCGTGGGGGCAGCATGCCTTTGCGCCAACTGCTGGATTGCAAGTTGTATGGCATTCGGGTCGTGGACATTGCCACTCACTTTGAGAAGACGCTAGCGCAAATCAAGATCAGCCATGTCAATGCAGGTTGGTTGGTTTTTGGCGATGGCTTCAATCAAGGCATGATTCGGACGGCATTCAAGCGACTGTTCGACATTGTGTTTTCCGCCATGATTTTCATTCTGGCGCTGCCGATCATGATCGTCGCCGCAGTGATGATTAAGTTGGAATCGGCCGGGCCGGTTTTCTACCGGCAGGAACGTGTTGGATTGAACGGTACTGTTTTTAAGGTCATCAAGTTCCGCAGCATGCGGACGGATGCTGAAAAGGACGGGAAGCCGCGTTGGGCGACCGTCAATGATGACCGGGTGACTCGAGTTGGACGTTTCATCCGCAAGGTCCGTATCGATGAGCTTCCCCAGTTGCTGAACGTTTTGCGTGGCGAAATGAGTCTGGTGGGCCCTCGTCCGGAGCGCCAATTCTTTGTCGACGATTTGGTCAGCAAGATTCCTTATTTCGCTGTGCGCCACAGTGTCAAACCTGGTGTGACGGGTTGGGCTCAGGTTCGTTATGAATATGGCTCGACTGTTGAGGACTCGATCGAGAAGCTGCAGTACGACCTGTACTACGTCAAGAACAATTCTCTGTTCTTGGATATGCTGATCATGCTGGAAACCGTGGCCGTGGTCTTGACCGGCAAGGGCGCCCGCTGAGACTCCCATTGAATCGGAGCAAATGCCGATTCGTTATAGCGGCGCGGCATGGTTCAATACGCCATGGACTATGGTGTATTGAATCTCACTCTATTAGGTAATTGCCTTGCCTTGCTTCTGTATGCGGGTTTCGCCATAGATTTTGGCGCCCGTATTTGGTGGCGACGGTCTTCGCCGGCCAATTCGATTTCCATTGCCTTCGAATCTGCACTGCTTGTTAGCTCAGTGTGGGCCGGTTTGGGTTTGGCGAGTGGCATGCGGCTTTTGCCCTCGGGCTCTCTGACATGGATGCTGGCTGCGGCAGACCTGTTGCGATACAGCCTCTGGTTCGGCTTTATCTTGCTTTTGCTCCGCCCCAAAGCCGATGCCCCCTCACTGGCGCGCGGCCGGCCACCTCGCTTCGCGGACCTGGCCTATGCCTCTCTTGCCAGTTCGCTGTTGATGCTGGTTTTGCGTGAGGTGCCTGCTGATATCCCAGTAGATTTGCTTCGGCCTACATCATTCACCGCTCTTGGCTTGTCCGTGGTTGGATTGATATTGGTTGAGCAGTTGTTGCGAAACTCTTCTGCTGATTCGCGTTGGAACGCCAAACCGGTTTGCCTAGGCTTGGGTGCAATATTTGCGTATGACTTGTTCGTCTATTCCCAAGCAGCGTTGTTCCGGGATTTTGACGGCGATGCGCTTAGCGTGCGCGCATTAGCCCATTGCTCTGCATTGCCCTTGTTGTTTCTAGCATCTCGCCGCCACGCCGATTGGCTAGAGAAACTGCACGTCTCCCGGGCCGCCGTGTTCCACTCGGCCACCTTGTTGCTGGTAGGTTTGTACCTCTTGCTGGTTTCTGCACTCGGATACTACGTTCGATATACGGGGGGGGAGTGGGGGCGAGCTTTGCAGTTGGCTCTGGTCTTTATGGCCTTGGTTGGCTTGGCCTTATTGGTCTTCTCGGGCGCACTGCGTTCAAAGCTGAAGGTCTATATTGGCAAGAACTTTTTCAGCTACCGATATGACTATCGCGAAGAGTGGCTTCGCTTTACTGCGACCTTGTCCTCCAGTGCCTCACCCCAGTTGATGGGGGAGACTGTCGTTCGCGCCCTAGCGAATCTAGTTGAGAGCCCATCGGGGGCTTTGTGGCTACAGCAAGGGACTGCAGGAGAGTTTTCACAAGCTGCACGTTGGAACTGCCCACCTTCCAACGTTCGAGAGCCCGCAAGTTCAAGGTTTTTTGAATTTTTGGCTGATCGTGCCTGGATCGTTGATCTGGACCAAATGCGTCAAGGGGCCACCGACTATGCCGACTTGAATATGCCCGAGTGCTTTGGTGACGATCAGAGATTTTGTTGGCTCATCCCATTGCTGGTGGGAGAGGAACTGCTGGGGTTCGTCTTGCTTGGGCGCCCGAGAGCGTCTATTGAACTCGACTGGGAGGTGCGTGACTTGCTTAAGACGGCCAGCAGTCAGGCTTCTAGCTACTTGGCCCAAATGCAAGCTGCTGAAGCCTTGCTAGAGTCCAAAAAATTTGATGCTTTCAATCGCATGTCGGCCTTTGTTGTTCACGACCTTAAGAACATCGTGACTCAACTCTCGCTGATGATGAAGAACGCCAAACGACTAAAAGATAACCCCGAATTCCAGCAGGATATGCTGGATACTGTGGAGAATTCTTTGGAGAAAATGCGGCAACTGATGTTGCAACTGCGGGAAGGTGACAAGCCTCACGGTACGAGTAGCGGCGTTGATCTTGCGGCCATTGCGAAGCGACTCGCTGACGTGGCTGACAAGAAGGGGCGCCAACTTGATCTTGAGCTGTTGAGTAGGGTAAGCACACGCGGGCATGACGAGCGTATCGAGCGGGTGATTGGGCATGTGGTTCAAAACGCTTTTGATGCCTCGACCGCTGAAAGCGTGGTTAGCCTCAGCTTGGGACAAACGGGAAGCTACGCCCAAGTCAAAGTGACCGATGTCGGATGCGGTATGTCGGAAGAATTCATCCAGACTCGGCTTTTTAAGCCCTTCCAGACAACTAAAGCTGCAGGTATGGGTATTGGTGCTTATGAGAGCTATCAGTACCTACAGGAGTTGGGAGGCAAGATCGTGGTTGAAAGTAAAGTCAATCAAGGCACAACGGTAACCATCTTGCTACCGCTATTTCATGCAACAAGTGAAACAAATTGATAGGGTTTGAATGATGAGCGCAGAGGGGCGGCAACAGCAGCCACTATTGATTGTTGAGGATGATCTGGCGTTGCAAAAACAACTCAAATGGTCATTGGATAAGTTCGAATCTCATTTGGCGACCGATGTGGCGAGTGCTGTACTTCAGTTCCGTCGCCACAACCCTGCTGTTGTCACCATGGATCTGGGTTTGCCCCCCGATCAAGACTCGGTCTCAGAGGGATTTAAGTGTCTAGAGAAGTTGCTTGAATTGGATCCGTGGGCCAAGGTCATCGTGCTGACCGGGCAAAACGACCAAGAAAATGCGCTGCGCGCTATCCGTATGGGCGCCTACGACTTTTTGTCAAAGCCGGTTGATCCTGATGTATTGAACTTGAGCGTCGAGCGAGCCTACCGGCTCTATGAACTGCAAAAAGAGAACCAGAGGCTTCAAGGTCTGCAGCAATCCGGTGCTCTGGGTGGCTTGATCACTCGTGATCCCGCCATGCTGAAGGTTTGCCGCACTATTGAAAAGGTCGCTTCCAGCAGTGTTTCCGTTCTCTTGTTGGGTGAGAGCGGCACCGGCAAGGAAGTGCTGGCCCAAGGATTGCACGAAGCGTCAAAGCGCAAAGGTCGTTTTGTAGCGATCAACTGCGCAGCTATTCCAGATAACCTGCTGGAAAGTGAGTTGTTCGGTTATGAAAAAGGAGCCTTCACTGGCGCCAGTAAAACGACTGTGGGCAAGATCGAGACGGCCAACGGCGGCACTCTGATGTTGGACGAAATTGGTGATTTGCCGATGAGTTTGCAGGCCAAACTTTTGCGGTTTTTGCAGGAGCGCACGATCGAGCGCGTAGGCGGCAGGCAAGAAATCCCGATAGATGTACGCATCGTTGGCGCGACCCATCAGAACCTGAAGAATCAAATCATTGAAGGTCGATTTCGGGAAGACTTGTATTACCGCCTTGCCGAGATTGTGGTGGACATACCGCCATTGCGTGATCGCCTAGGGGATGCGGTTCTGCTCGCGCATGCCTTCTTGCGGCGGTTCGCCGGAGAGCAACGCAGGCCTGTATTAAGTCTCGCCGAGGACGCGGTACGTGTCATTGAGGCGCATTCTTGGCCAGGTAATGTGCGTGAATTACAGAACCTGTTGAAACGAGCCTGCATCATGGCGGATGGCGACCGTGTGCAAGCAATAGATTTAGGTTTGAAAGTCAATGCCGATCAAGTTAATGAGGAAGAAAACTCATTGGATCTACGTTGGGTGCGTGAGCGAGCGGAGCGGATGGCGGTAGTGGCGGCAATGGCGCGGGCTGATGGCAGCGTCGCCAAGGCGGCTGACATTCTAGGTGTGAGTCGGCCAACTCTATATGATTTAATGACTAGATTGAAAATCAAATGAATTTAACTAAAAATATTGCAAATAGGTTGTTTCAAAAGCAATCGGCGATTGTTTTTCTTTTGTTTCTGAGTGGATGTTTTGAGAAGACGGCAGATGATTTCGTGGGGGCAGCGAAAAAAGATATTTCAAATAATAACCGCGGCGCCGCAGTAATTCAGTTGAAAAATGCTTTGCAGAAGAATTCTTCCTTAGCTGAGGCGAGATTTTTACTGGGCCGATTGTTGCTTGAAAGCGGCGATGTCGAAGGGGCCATTATCGAGCTAGAAAAAGCACGCGAGCTTGGTTTTGAGGAGGATAAGTTGGTGCCCGTTTTCGCTCAGACCCTGCTTGCACAAGGTAAGGCAAATAAATTAGTAGCGGACTTCGGAGGGACCACTCTTCAGGCTTCGGATTCTATTTCAGAACTTCAAGCCGCTTTGGCCAATGCTTATGGTGAATTGGGGAAGTTGGATCAGTCAAAGGAGCGAGTTGATGCTGCAATCAAGGCCGATCCAAAGAATACGCAAGCGCAAATTATTCGAGCACGTTTAATAGCCAGCACAGATGGAGTTGATGCTGGACTGCGGGCTGTTGACAGTCTAGTTAATGCTGAGCCAACGATCGCTTCCGCGTGGCAACTCAAGGGTGACCTGCTAGTGCTCAAAGGGGGTAATGTTGATGCCGCGGTTGAGGCCTATCGTCGTGCAATTGTTCTCGATAAATCAAATATCTCCGCCCATTCTTCGATCATCGGCTTACTCATTGCAAAACAAGATTTTGCTGCTGCAAAGAATCAATTGAATGACTTAAGGAAAGTCAACCCTAAACATCCCCGGACTCTCTTTTATACGGCATTAGTTGCACTTGAGACAAATGACTTCAAGTTGGCTCAGGAAAGCGTGCAGGTCTTAATCAAGATGATGCCAGATGATGCCCGTGTTCTTCATCTGGCTGGTGCCATTAATTTTCGCATAGGTTCCTTGGTTCAAGCTGAAAGTTTTTTGGTTAAATCACTAAAAAATTCTTCAGATGAATCGGGGAAGGCGACAAAGTTGCTTGCTCAGACCTATTTGAGAATGGGTGAATCCACTAAGGCCATCACTACCCTTCAAAGTTTAATTCAACCTCAAAGCAAAGACGGCAGCGCCTTGGGCTTGGCCGCGCAAGCCTACTTGCAGTCGGGCGATAGCAAGAGGGCCGAAGAGTTACTATATCGAGCTGCCGCGTTGAATCCGAGAGATATGTCTAGCCGAACCGCACTGGCCCTTGTTAAAGTGGCTAGAGGGCAAGGCGATGTCGGGTTGGCTGAATTGCGTAATATTTCAACAGATGATTCCGGGACGGTCGCCGATTTGGCGCTAGTAAATGCTCTGGTGCAACGTAGAGATTTTGATCAGGCCTTAGTGGCGATCGCGGCATTGGAAGCGAAAACTCCAAAGCTTCCAACCGCTAGCTATATGCGGGGTAATTTGGAATTGGTGCGGGGTAATAAGGAAAAGGCCCGGCAGGCTTTTGATGAGGCCTTGAAAATAGATCCAGTATTTTTTCCTGCAGCCAACAGTCTGGGTGTTTTGGACGTTGAGTCAAAGCAATTTGACTCCGCGCTTGCTCGGCTCAGAGGGGTTGTCGACATTGAGCCAAAAAATGTACGCGCGCACATGGCCATGATTGCCGTCAAACAAAAGGCAGGCGCCAGCAATGACGAGCTCGCTGCGGCATTGCTTAAACTGGTCACCCTGGCTCCGAGTGACCCGGCCCCTCGCCTAGCCTTGATAGCGATGCAAATTGAGCGCAAGGAGCAAAAACTTGCGTTGACTGCGGCACTAGATGCAGTCTCTGTGCTACCTGATAGCCCAGAACTATGGTCAGCACTGGGGATGGCCCAAGCTATTACTGGCGACACCAATCAGGCGCTAAGTTCTTTGAATAAATCGCTGAGCTTGCGGCCTAGCTACATACAGGCATTGATGCAGTTGGCTGAATTGCACGCTAAGACTAATAATTCCGTTGCAGCCGCCCAAAGTTTGAGGCGTGTTATTGCGATCAACCCAAATTATTTGCCGGCTCAAACATCATTGATATCGCTTGAATTGGCTGGCGGGCGTATTTCTGAGGCAAGGGCAATAGCGAGAAATATACAGTCGCAGCATGAAGCGGATGGCATTGGTCAGGCGATTCTTGGTGATATTGAGGCAAATACAAAAAACTGGAATGAGGCTGCCAATTTTTACCGCGCTGCTTTGAAGAAAAAAGCCTCTCCAGAAGTTGCGATGAAACTGCACCGTGTCTTGCTGGAGAGCGGTAAGGCGGTTGAGCAGGCGCAGTTTGAAGATGAGTGGATGAAACAAAATAAAAATGATGTAGCATTCCTTTATCATATGGGCGATATCGCAATGGCCAAAGGCGCCTATTCTCTGGCGGAGCGGCGTTTTATTGAGGTGTTGAAAGTTCAGCCTAATAATTTCCTCGCGGCGAATAATTTGGCTTGGTTGCTCTTGCGTTCCAAAAAAACTGGTGCGTTGGAATACGCTGAAAAAGCGAATCAGTGGGCTCCAAATCAGCCCATTGTGTTGGATACATTGGCTGAAATTCATGCCGCCGCCGGGCGCTTGGAAAAGGCGATAGAATTTCAAAAGCGTGCGGTTGATTTGGCACCTAATGGCGGCGGTTACCGTGTCGGCCTCGCGCGATACTATATTTCTGCGGGGCAAAAGTCTGCTGCCCGAGAAGAGTTGGATCGCCTTGCAAAGTTAGGGCCGAAATTTCCTCAACAAGGCGAGGTACAAGAGTTACTTTCTGCGTTGAAATAGATAGGGTAAATGCTCTTTCTTTGGGGTGATTTCTAAGAGATTTTAATGAATCTCATTTTTATATGTGAAGATGGGGTTTGTTTTGCGCTGTCTTTTCCTGCTGGATATTTGTGCCTACTCGTTATGGCCTGCAGTTGATTGCGCAGGTTAGGCTGGAGGACTCTTGGGGGAATTTCCAAGTTGATAGGTGGTGTAGAAAATGACGCACATTCGCCGCTCAAGTTTGCGGAAAAAAATTCATCAAGGAGCTCGGCATCTTTTTGCCTGGTTGCCGGCGGTATTGAGATTCGCAATTTATCGCTTGATGGTTGATTGCGATCCTGCCCCGGAATCCCGACTTGAGCTAAAAATTGCAGAAACCAAAGAGGAGTTGGAGCAGTGTTTTAGAATTCTGCACGATGCCTATGTTTCTAGCGGGTTTATGAAGCCGGATCCTAGTGGCATGCGGATAACCATGTATCACGCACTGCCGACCACAACAACCTTGTGCGCTAAATATGACGGCCGAGTTGTTGGGACGATTTCTATGATACGGGAAGGAGTTTTTGGCTTCCCATTGCAATCAGTGTTTGATTTGGAAGGTGTTCGAATTAAGGGCGGCAATATTGCTGAAATATCGGCGCTTGCGGTTCATCCTGACTTTAGGAAAACTGGAGGGGCAATACTATTTCCGTTGATGAAATTCATGAGGGAATATTGTGTTGAGTATTTTGATACTCGGCATTTGGTTATTGCTGTCAACCCTGAAAAAATAGAGCTCTATGAGGCTTTGTTGTTTTTTGAGAGATTGCAAGAGACGACGGTGGATCAGTATGATTTTGCCAATGGCGCGCCAGCAGTCGGCGCGACCTTGGATCTAAAGCACGCCGCCGAGATATTTCGATCAGGGTATAAGGGTCGCCCGGCAAAGAAGAATCTTTATAGTTACTTCTTTCAATTGAAATTGGCGAACATAAAGTTGCCAAGTCGGCGTTATTTCACTACCAATGATCCGGTCATGACTCCGGAGCTGTTGAATTATTTTTTCAATTCAAAAACACAATTGTTTGATCATTTGGATGATCGAAAGAAGTCCCTGTTGTGGTCGATTTATACGATGGCTGAATTCCGTTCGGTGCTTCCAATGATGCAAGGCGTCGCTCTGGAAAGTCACCCTTTGCGGCAGCATCAACGGTATTCATTGAGCTGTCCTGGTTCGATAGCGTTTACTGCTGCGGATGAAAATCGATCATTTGTTGTCAATGTGGTGGAGTTGTCGTTTGGCGGCTTTCAGGCGGAATGTAAATTGGACTTGCCGATCGGCTCATCCGGGCGAGCCGTTATTGAGTTGGGCAATCGGGAGAGATCAGAGGTTATTGTCACCGTCATGCGGCGCAAAGAAACAGAACTTGGAATATTTTATGGCTTCAAAATCGATGAGCCTGACTCGGTGTGGCGGCGCTGCGTAGCCGCATTGGAAGTGGGTCATACCTCAGCGGACTTGATGCAATGAGCAAGGGGGCCTTATCCTGCCGTCGTGGGATTTTGAAACTAGGTTTTTTTGTCTTGAGCCTATTCGGCGCTTCCGCGCCAGCTATTGCAGATTTGCCGGAGTTGGTCTTGCGCAGCAAGCCTTCGGTCTTGTTGGTCGGGACTTTTGTGGAGACCGATCGGCCGCGATTTACTTTTCGGGGGACTGGTTTTGTCGTGGCGAATGGAAACCTGGCCTTTACCAATGCCCACGTGTTGCCTGAAACCCTGGGAGGGGATCGGGATATTCGTTTGGTAGTTCAGGTCAGGGTCGGTTCGCGTGAATGGAGTTCACGTGCGGCCAAGGTTGTTTCTGTGGATGCCGCCCATGACCTTGCTCTGATTCGTTTCGACGGGCCTGCCGTGCCAAGCTTGAAGCTTGCGCAAACGGGGCTTGCGCGCGAGGGCGGCTCGATTGCTTTGATGGGGTTTCCGCTGGGGGGCGCGCTGGGGTTTTCATTGGTCACCCATCGGGGCGTCATTTCTTCAGTCACGCCTATCGCTTTACCTCCGCCTGCGGCTCAGAATTTGAACGAAAGGGCAATTCGGCAACTGCGCGAAGGCAGCTTTGACATTCTTCAGTTGGATGCGACCGCCTATCCCGGCAATAGTGGCGGGCCTGTGTTTGACGTGGACTCGGGCGAGGTGGTGGGCATTGTCAATATGGTGTTGGTCAAGGGCAGCAAGGAGACTGCGCTGACGCATCCTTCGGGCATCAGCTATGCCATCCCTATTCAATTTGCCAGCCAAATGCTGCTAGGCCTTTAGTTCGGCGTCGCTTGCTGTTCCCTGGTGCGCGATCATTGTTGAGGTCCTTCGCAATGGCGGCAGCTTCTAACAGTGTCGAGATTTTTTACAAATTGTGCATGAGTCTTTTGGTTTTGAAGTGTGCTGTGTTGTAAGTCTTTGATTTTGAACAAGTTATTTTTTTTGGCACGCCATTTGCTGTTGTCCTAGGGGCAAGCGGCTGGAAACGGATAAGCTGCCGACTAGTAGAAATTCACTTCACTTCATTGGAGAGCTTTATGAACATGAAAAACACTTTGCGCGCTGTGTCTGCAGCTGCTGTTTTGGCTGCGGCCAGCATGTCGGCATCGGCTGGCTATCAGGTGCTGGATCGCTGGCAAATGAATGTGCCCGCTTTCCTGCCATCACTGACGACGGATATTGGCCATTTGGTCGTGGGCGGTGGGATTGCTAATGTTAAGCAAGAGGTAAATGCGCTCAATCAAGCTTTCGTCGGCGCTAAGTTTTCGGAATCTGGTAACGTCTTCTCTTTAAGCTATATCAAAGAGAATTCGACGGGTTCTGGTGATTCCGGCCCTCTGCAATTATTCAAACCTTTTGGCTTGGCTCAGTTGGAATTGGTTTTTTCCGACATCGCTGGCACAGTTGTGGCGTTGAACGCTGGTGGTGGCTTCCACTATAGTTTTGACAGTGGAACCTTTGCCTTGCGTGCGACGAATGATGCCTTCGGGTCTTACACGACCTACGCAAGTGGGTCAATTGTTGGTTTGGGTGGAAACACGGCGTCAACTGGTGTTATCGGTGGCGCTGCCGGTGACTCCGCTCTCTTGGCGACAGTGATCGGTCAGTTGGGCTTTGACGTTAAGGATAGCTCTGGTGTTAGTTTGGCTCCGGAGATGGCTGTCGGGAAGGTGTTGTGGCAAGCTACAACAACGAATAAGATTGATAACACTTCGGCAAGTTATGGGACATGCGATTTTGGTTTAGGTCATAACGGTGTGAAGTGCCTTAATGTCAATGTGACATCTGAAGGCGCAATTGACACGGTTCGCGTGGTCCCTGAGCCCGCAACCTTGGCTTTGACTGGCTTGGCACTTGTGGGTTTGGGTTTGGCTCGCCGCCGTAACGCTGCCAAGTAAATTGGTTTGACGTACAAAAAAAGGGTGCTTCGGCACCCTTTTTTTATGGTGCCCTTATATGGCCTGGTGGGGAATTTAGTATCAAGTCTTCAATGGGGTGGCGTAATGAGCGTGCGCTTGCTGGTTTGCCTGAGCCGACTCGCCCCATGAATGCGGCCCGTTCGGCAATGGGGGCAGTCAACAAGGTAGACAGCCGTGACTGAATTTTTTGGGCTTGCTTGGCCATGCCGCTTGAGGTTGAAAACGGGGTCTGCTCCCTTGCGTAGCGCGAGAACACCAAGGGAGTGACTTCGGGTTGGATTTGCAAGCCAAGTCGGGTTGCGGTCAGCCAGAATCGTTGCAGGGCTCGGCCTGCCGCCACATAGTCGTCGATGTGCTGGGGTGGGCGTTGCGCGTGGATGACGAAATGAGCCGCGCAGGCGATGCCGGGCAGGAAATCAAGTTGAAGTCGCGGTGCCCAAGTGCCCGCCAGGAAGCGGTTGAAAAACTCAACCCTTGACCAGCTCTTCATTACAAACTGCATCAGTCTGGTGGTGATGGGGTCAGTGCCCAAGGCTTGATCCGGAACTTTGTCTGAGCTGAATTGCGCGTTCCATTCAATGATGCTTCGGTGTACTTCGTAGGCTTCTGGCATGGTTAGCCTAAGCTTGGCCGAATGAAACATCAGCATGGCTGTGTCTAGCCGCTTGGCAAAGCTATCCAGCCAGAGGACTTGAAAGTTTTGCCCCACCGCCGCTTCTAGGATTTGTCGCTGCTCCTTGGTTAATGGTTTTGTTTTGAGTGGGCGTCGCTGGACCGTGCGCGTTTTGATGCTTGTAAAAAGAACATCGGCCGAGATGGTTGAATCAGGTTCGAAACTCAACTCGAATACAGGGCGGTGTTCTGGCGCATCAACGCGGCGTTTGGCTGTCATTTTCCGGCCGAATTGACTGGCGGCGATGGCGGCTGTTTCTAGTAAGGCGCCCATTGCGATTTGACTGGGGTGTCCATCGAGGTCGTAGACGCAATGTTCGCGGGTATCAAAAGCATGTACGACCGCTCGGTCCGCGTCAATGAGTTCAAATCGCCATGGCTGGGTGTTGTCTCCGCTGGGGGCCCAACGTGCGAGGTCCAGGATTTGACGGATGGTGTCGAGAGAGTTCATGGGCCAACCTTTTTGGGCAAACTGACTATTTGCTGGTGGTGAATTTCTTGGTGCAAATTTTGGGCGGGTGACTTGCTTCATGGGTCCCGTGCTTCGTGGCATGATGCCGGGGACGCGGATTTGCGGTTCAAACAGTGGAGTGTCTGTGAAAACCAATTCGACTTTTAATTATGAGCGAGCTTTCTCTCGAAATCATGGTTGGTTGAGCAAGACTGAGCAGGAAAGGTTGCGTGGTTCCCGGGTCGCTATCGCCGGTTTGGGCGGGGTTGGGGGAGCTCATCTGCTGACCTTGGCGCGGCTCGGCGTTGGTAACTTCAATATCGCCGATTTTGACGATTTTGAGGTGCATAACTTCAATCGGCAGGTGGGGGCGTTCATGTCGACCGTGGGTCGCCCAAAGGCCGAAGTTTTGAGGGAGCAAGCGCTTGACATTAATCCTGAAGCAGATGTTCGTGCCTTTGTTGAGGGGGTAACCGCCGCAAATCTCGAAGATTTTTTGCGGGGTGTGGATGTCTACGTTGATGGCATCGACTTTTTTGCAATCGAGGCGCGGCGTATGCTGTTTAAGGCCTGTTATGAACGGGGTATTCCTGCGCTGACGGCTGCACCACTTGGCATGGGGGTGTCCTTCCTGTACTTTCGTCCTGGTGGTATGAGTTTTGAGCAGTATTTCCGTGTTGAGGGGTGCAATCAGCAAGAGCAATATGCTCGTTTCATTGCAGGCTTGTCGCCCCTTGCCTTGCATCGTGGCTATTTGGTTGCGCCGGAGGCAGTGAATTTCAAGGAGAAGCGGGGGCCGTCCACCATGATGTCCTGCGATCTGTGTGCTGGAGTCATGGGCACTTCTGTATTGAAGGTGTTGCTGAGTCGGGGTGCGCTTCGCGCCGCGCCTTGGTCAATGCAGTTTGATGCGTATAGGCAGAAGCTCAGCTTCGCATGGCGCCCATTCGGAAATGCCAATCCACTGCAGCAGGTTTTGCTCGCGCTGATTCGGCCTATGCTGAGGGGGTGAGCTTTGCTTGCCCTGTATTTTGGGGTGGAGGGTTTGGCGTTGTTCCGGGAAGTTGGCAAATAGTCACACCGCAGCCGTTTTCTGGTCTTTCCCCCCCTCATTTCCGAGCCGAGTAGGACGATGCTTTGTGGCATGATCCAGCCGCCATTCAAACCCGTCCGAAGGTGTTTTTTGCTTGGGCGGGCCTGAGGTGTGGTTCGTGTTAGATTTCATTGACAAGTGAGGAGTTGCCTTGGACAAGAGCATTCGTAGTGTTTCGCAAAAGCTGGGCTTTGCTCTGTTTGCAGCCGCCGCTGTTTTACTGGCAGGCTGTGCCAGCAGTTCCGGGCGCTTCCCCCCGGCGCCTGTCGCAGCCACGGCGCAGGATTACAGCTACATCGTGGGTGCTGGTGACAACATCAACATCATCGTCTGGCGCAATCCGGAGTTGTCGATGTCGGTGCCGGTGCGGCCCGATGGCAAGATTGCTACGCCCTTGATCGATGAGTTGTTGGCGCAAGGCAAAAATCCGATCGAACTGGCGCGCGAGATCGAAAAACAGCTCGGCAAGTATGTTCGCGATCCGGTGGTCACGGTCATTGTGACTGGTTTTGTTGGCCCTTACAGCGAACAAATCCGGGTCATCGGGGAGGCCGCCAAGCCTCAGGCTCTTCCCTACAAGATGAACATGACGATCTTGGATGTAATGATAGCAGTTGGTGGCCTTACAGATTTCGCTGCGGGCAATGAGGCCACCATTCTCCGTTCGGCCGACGGGGGCAAACAATACGCGGTGCGTTTGAAAGACTTAATTAGGCGTGGGGATGTCTCTGCAAATGTGGAAATGCGCCCGGGTGATGTGTTGATTATTCCCCAGAGTTTCTTCTGACTGGGTGGTTTAGTAAATTGGTTGTGCAGGTTTGAAGCCTTTGCCTCATATTCCTCTCCATATGGTCAGAGCTTTGGCCACTTCTCACGAGATCGACCGCAGATGGATTTATTGATTGCCCAGATTCTTGCTATTGCTAAGCGTAGTTGGAAATACCGATGGCCAGGGTTGATGGTGGCTTGGTTGGTCGGTGTCATAGGGGCTGTCGTAGTGACGGTGTTGCCTGACCGCTATGAGGCGAGCGCTCGTATCTTTGTAGATACCCAGTCCATTCTTAAGCCGCTGATGTCCGGCTTGGCGATTCAGCCCAATGTTGAGCAGCAGGTGGTGATGTTGAGTCGGACTTTGATCAGTCGGCCAAATGTGGAAAAACTGATTCGTATGGCTGATTTGGATTTGAAAAATCAATCCAAAGCGGAGCAAGAGGCCTTGATCGAGACGGTGACCAGGAACCTTTCGATTCAGAGTACTGCGCGGGACAATTTGTACACCTTGGCTTATCGGGATTCTGACAAGGACAGCGCTAAACGAGTTGTGCAGTCATTTGTGTCAATTTTCGTGGAGTCTAGCCTAGGCTCGAGTCGCAAGGATTCAGCAACGGCGGCGACCTTCATCAATGAGCAGATCAAGAATTACGAAGCTAAGCTTGAAGAGGCCGAAGGCCGCCTGAAGGAATTCCGTTTGCGCAACCTGCAAAACATGGATGCTGACGGCAAAGATTCAGCATCGCGCTTGCGCGAAATGAGTACTGAATTGGAGCGGGCCCGTCTTGAGTACCGTGAGGCAGTCAATGGGCGAGACGCGGCAAAACAGCAGTTGGAAGCCGAGCGCAAGGGTGTGTCGAGTACGACGCAAGGCTTGCTTCAGGAGTCCGCTCTGAATATTGCGACTCCCGAATTGGATGCCCGCCTCGACGCTCAGCGCCGCAATTTGGATGCACTGTTACAGCGCTATACCGAGCAGCACCCCGATGTGATTAGCGCGAGAAAATCCATTTTCGATATCGAAGAAGAAAAACGGATGAAGATGAAGGAGTTGCGTAAGGCTGCGCTTGCTTCACCTGGTACCGTAGGTGCTGCGAATGGCAGTATGGCTGCGCAGGAAATGAGCCGCTTGTTAGCTTCTGCGGAGGTTCAAGTTGCGACCCTGAGAGCCCGGGTTGACGAGTATTCGGCGCGATATGGGCGGGCGCTAGCGAGTGTTCGAACTGCCCCTCAATTGGAATCAGAAGCTGCTCAATTGAATCGCGACTATGCGATTCATAAAAAGAACTATGAAGACTTGGTGTCGCGCCGGGAGTCTGCTTCGATGTCGGGTGAACTTGATTTGGCGTCCGGCGTTGCGGACTTCCGTTTGATCGATCCACCTCGCGTGTCGCCCAAGCCGGTGGCTCCAAATCGATTGTTGCTTTTGGCTGGTGTGATGGCGGGCTCTCTTATTGCAGGTTTGGCCACTGCATTCTTGGTTAGCCAGGTCCGACCTGTGTTCCATGATGCGCTTGAACTGCGGGCGCGCATTGACTTGCCTATTTTGGGAGTTGTGACCCGTTTGACGACTGCCGCAGATGTTCAGCGTAAGCGCAAGGATTTGATCCGATTTGGTGCCGCCTTTGGTAGTTTGCTTGGCATGTTTGTGCTCGGGCTTGCAGTAATGGCTTTTTTGATAACAAGGCAGGTGGCTTGAGATGACTAGCCTGATTGAACAAGCAGCCCGACGCCTCGAGCAACTTCGGCAAGCCGGTGTTGAATTGCCGGAGGATACTAGGGCTGCAGAGGGGACCCTTAACGGGCTAGAGAAGACTATTCCAGAGGTGGAGGTAGTTTTGGCCTCGGCTGAAGCGGCTGCTCTTGGTGCTTTCGGCGAAGGGAAAAATGGCTCTCAAGCTGTCGGCTTATCCAAGCGTGTCGAATTGGATTTAGATGCTTTGGCTGGACAGGGTTTTATTACGCCGAATGCTGAGCGATCACAGTTGGCAGATCAGTACCGGGTGGTGAAGCGCCCCTTGATCAAAAATGCAATGGGCAAGGGCGCCTCGACCTTGAATCATGCCAACTTGATCATGGTGACCAGCGCCTTGGCCGGGGAGGGCAAGAGCTTCACCTCTTTGAATCTAGCCTTGAGTATTGCGGCCGAGTTGGACAACACCGTGATGCTGGTGGACGCCGATGTGGCTCGGCCATCGATGTTACGAATGCTGGGTTTGCCGCAAGGGCCTGGTTTGCTGGATGTGCTTGAGCAGAAGGTTGATATGGCCGAGGTAATGCTTCGGACCAATGTGGACAAGCTGACTTTGCTACCGAGTGGGTCGCCGCATCCGCGCGCGACGGAATTGCTCGCCAGCGATGCGATGAGCCATCTGCTTGATGACATGGCCAAACGCTACCCGGATCGAATCATCATTTTTGATTCGCCACCTTTGCTACTGACCACGGAATCTCGTGTGTTGGCTTCACATATGGGGCAAATCGTGGTCGTAGTTCGTGCCGAAAGTACTGCACAGAGTGCTGTACAGCAGGCTTTGGCTACGATCGAATCTTGCCCCTTGAAGATGCTCCTGCTGAATCAAGCATCAGACAGCGCGACTGGTAGCTATGGCTCTGGTTATGGCTACGGGTATGGCTACGGATATGGGGACGGCAGTAATGCTGCCAAGAGCTGAGGTTCTTGATCGGTCCTCTGGCCGTGCGGTTGGTTCTGTAACAAGGCAACCGTGCCATGCATCTAGCGTGGTTCAAATTCGATTCGGCTATTGTGTTGCCTTAATCGCGCTTGGCTTGACCCATGGGTTAAGTTTTGCGCAGCTTGCTGGTGTGGGACAAGGTGGTGGCGATTCGGCCCTAGGTGCTAATGTGGGTCTCATATCCGGTGGCTCCGGATCTGGCGGTGGCTTGCGAGTTCAACCTCGCATGAGCTTGATGCAGACCTGGACAGACAATTTGAACCTGCGAGACGCAGCCAAAGATGCTGCGTTCATCACGACGGTGGCGCCCGGCCTCAGTATTTCGAGTAGTGCAGGACGCCTGCGTGGCAATTTCGACTACGCGTTGAATGGCTTGATCTATTCAAAGACCGAGCGAGAGAACCATCTTCAGCATTCCCTCTCGGCCAATGCAAATTTGGAGCTGATTGATCGGCGTTTGTTCGTCGATATTCGCGCCAGCTATGGTCAGCAACAGACTTCGGCCTTTGGTCAGCAGACTTCACCCGAGAACTCGGTTCGTAACCCAAATAGCACCGACATCGCCAGCCTCACGGTGACGCCCAGTTGGCGCGGCCGATTCGGGAATTTCGCAAGCTACGAGGCCAGGGCGAGTGCAACCGAGACCAATGCAAAAGGTTCGAGCATTGGTGACTCTCGGGTGACCGATGTTTCATTGAGGGCTGATGCCATGGCTTCCGGCCCTTTGGCTTGGTGGGGCCTGCTGAGTGCTCAGCAGTCTCATTTCAAGGCTGCGCAAGACAATAGCCGTTCGTCTGCAACCGCAGGCTTGAAATATCGCGTTGATGTGGATGTCAATGTCGGTATCAATGCGGGTTTTGAGCGCAGCGACCTCAAAACGGCGTCTTCGCAGGCGGGGGCGACCTACGGTCTCAATGGCTCATGGACCCCGACGGCACGCACGTCGATGCAGGGTGACTATCAACGACATGATTATGGCAATAGCCATTCTTTGAGTCTTAACCACCGCTTCCAACGTTCCTCGATTCGGTTTTCTGACAGCACCTCGGTGTCACAGGGATTTGACAGCCGTGCAGGCGGTCAAATGACCAACTATCAACTGTATTTTTTCCAGTTCGAGAGTCTGTATCCAGACCCTGTCATACGAGATGCCAAGGTCAGGCAATTTCTGCAGGAGACTGGCCGCAGTCCCAATGCGCAAGCCAACTCAGGCTTCTTGTCTTCGTCTCCGTCCTTGCAGCACCGTCAGGAGTTGTCCGCTTCTTGGCAAGGGCAGCGCGCATCGGTTACGGCAACTTTAAATCAGAGCAGAAACAGCCGTATCGGTGGGCAAGTGCCCGGCAGTGGCGATTTGGCGCAGTCTTCGGTGGTGTTGCAACGAGGAGCTAGCGCGACGCTGTCTTACCGCTTGACGCCTGAGAGTTCGACCAATATGACCTTCTCCGAGCAGCAGACGCGCGGCGATCAGGCCAGTCAATCCACGACCTTGCGTACAGTCAACTTGGCGTGGACTGGGCGTTTGGGTCAAAAGGGTTCTTTGAATGTGGGTGCCAGGTACTCACTGTTTCGAGGTGCCTTGCCGTATCACGAGAATTCTGTGTTTGCAACCTTGGTTCACCAGTTCTAACAAATGTACGAAGCGTTCTATGGCTTGAGCAGCAAGCCTTTTCAGCTCAGCCCTGATCCGAACTTTTACTTCGGCAGCAAGCAACATCGACGTGCCAAAGCGTATTTGGACTATGGTGTGCTGCGCAATGACGGTTTTATCGTCATCACCGGAGAGATCGGTGCGGGCAAGACAACCTTGTTGCGCGGTTTACTGGACAGCTTAAATCGCAGCAATGTGGTGATCGGCAATCTGGTCACTACACAGTTGGATGCAGAAGACACCTTGAGGATGGTGGGTTCGGCCTTCGGTGTACGGGTTAAGGACTTGCCCAAATCTGAGGTCTTGATGACCTTGGAGGCATTCTTCGTCAGTCAAACCAGCCAGGGTAAGCGCTGCCTGTTGATTGTGGACGAGGCACAGAATTTGACTGCGCGGGCCGTTGAAGAGTTGCGTATGTTGTCGAACTTTCAGTTCAGCAATCAGTCGCTCTTGCAGACCTTCCTAGTCGGACAACCAGAGTTTCGCGGCATTCTCCAACGACCGGAGATGGAACAATTCCGCCAGCGTGTGGCAGCTACCTGCCATATTGGTCCACTCGATGAAGACGAAACCCAGCGCTATATCGAGCACCGTTTAAAGTGTGCCGGTAGCACCGGGAAGCCAACTTTTGCATCGGATGCGTTCCCCGCAATCTTCAGGGCAAGCCAGGGCATTCCGCGTCGCATCAATTCCTTGTGCGACCGCTTGTTGTTGCTCGGCTTTATGGGAAACAAAACCCATTTGGCCTTGGCCGATGTGGAAGAGGCCTTGCGGGATATCGCTCAAGAGATCGAGGTGCCTAAAACGGTTCAAGGTGCAAATTTGGATGCCTTGGCTTCCTTGCCCGAGGGCGAAGGCTACGACTTGTCTCGATTGACCCTAGGCGCCGAGGAGTTGGCGGGTATGTCCGACGAATTGGCAAAATTGGGTGATGGGCATCAAGCTGATCGTTTGCAGCGTCTTGAAGCCAGTTTGCTCCGATTGGAGCGCATCAATTTGCAGACTTTGAAGCTAATGCAGCGCTTGGTGGATTCGGTCAAACAAGGCTGAATCCCTGGCATGCGAGTGCCGGACTGGCCTGGTCTCGCTGCTCTTCAAATTCAGTGATGGCGGGATGTTCGCCCTCAAGTTCAGCATTCAACCCTTCGTCAGTCGCAATATCTAAGCCATGTTGATGCCTACCTCGCCCGCGCCGCTGCGCAATGCCATGACCATTGATGTGGAAGACTACTTCCAGGTCTCGGCCTTTGCGCCGTACATTGCGCGCGGCGACTGGAATGGCCGCGAATGTCGGGTTGAACGCAATGTCGATCGAATCCTTGCTTTGCTGGCAGAGAAGGATATTCGGGCAACGTTTTTCACTCTGGGTTGGGTGGCTGAGCGTTACCCGCAAATGGTGCGCAGCATCGTCGCTCAAGGACACGAGCTGGCCAGCCACGGCTTTGGCCATGAACGAGTCAGTGACCTCACACCTGCCAGTTTTTCCGATGACATTATGCGCACCAAGCGATTGTTAGAGGACTTGGGCGGGCATGAGGTGTTGGGTTACCGCGCGCCAAGTTTTTCCATAGGTCGAGCCAATCTCTGGGCTTTTGATACTTTGCTGGAAGCGGGCTATCGGTACAGTTCCAGCGTCTATCCGATCCAGCACGACCACTACGGGATGCCAGATTCGCCGCGTTTCGCGTATCCCGTGCGCGAGGGCCTGTTGGAAGTCCCGGTCACGACATTGCGAGTGTTCAATAAAAACTTTCCGTCCAGTGGTGGTGGATATTTTCGTCTGCTGCCCTATGCCCTGTCGCGTTGGATGATTGCTCGGGTCAATGCCGTTGATCAGCAGTCTGCTGTGTTCTATTTCCACCCTTGGGAGATCGATGCGGAGCAACCACGTGTTGCGGGGATTGATGGCAAGACGCGCTTTCGGCACTACGTCAATATCAACCGCACGCATGATCGAATCGCGCAGTTGCTGAGCGATTTTTCTTGGGGACGTATGGATGAGATTTTCCTTGGCCGTCGGGCTGCTGCTCTCGCTTCGAGCGCCACTGATGCTGTTCCTTCTGCCGCTGCCGCCTGAGTCCGAATGACCACTTCCGTACAGATCAAGCGCTTGACGGCGCAGGATAAGACCCTGGCCCGACGTTGGGATGAATTCGTACTTGCATGTCCGCAGGCAACGTTTTTCCACCGAGCCGGTTGGATGCGCATGGTCGAACAGGTGTTTGGCCATCAGGCTTTTTTCTTGTGTGCAGAACGTGCTGGCCAGATCGAGGCGGTGCTGCCCCTGGCCCAAGTGAAAAGTATTCTGTTTGGCCACTCTTTGGTGTCTTTGCCATTTGTGGTCTATGGCGGTGTAGCGGCTGTGAACGAGGAAGCGGCGCTGGCACTGGAGCAGGAAGCGCAGGACATTGCCCTGCGCCTAGGTGTCGAACATCTGGAATTGCGCAATGTGCTTCCGCGTCATGCGGACTGGCCCAAACAGGATCTCTACGTCACTTTCCGTAAGGAAATCTTGCCCGACGAAGAGGCCAATATGTTGGCCATTCCTCGCAAGGCGAGGGCCAGTGTGCGCAAGGGCATCAAGAACAATCTGGTTAGCCATATTGATGCAAATGTCGACCGGTTCTTTGCGCTGTATGCCGACAACACCCACCGCCATGGCACACCCGCCATGCCCAAGCGCTATTTCTCGGCCTTGTTGGACGAATTTGGTGCCGATGCCGAGGTGCTGACCGTCACCGATACGGCAGGTCGACCACTCAGTTCGGTCCTCAGCTTTTACTTCCGTGATGAAGTTCTGCCCTATTACGCGGGGGATGACGAGTCGGCACGGGATCTGGCCGCCAATGATTTCAAGTATTGGGAGTTGATGCGTCGAGCTTGTGTGCGGGGATTCAAAGTCTTCGACTATGGCCGCAGCAAGCAGGGCACCGGCTCTTATGCCTTCAAGAAAAACTGGGGCTTTGATCCCACTCCGCTGCATTACGAGTACTGCTTGTACAAGCGTGACGCCGTACCGCAGAACAACCCCGCTAACGCCAAATATCAACTGCTGATCAAGACTTGGCGGCGCCTGCCCTTGGGTTTTGCCAATTGGTTGGGGCCGTTCATCGTGCGCAACCTGGGTTGAGACGAGTGGCCAACATTCTTTATCTGGTGCACCGGTTGCCTTACCCGCCCAACAAGGGTGACAAGGTGCGCTCCTTTCACCTGCTCAAGCATTTGGCGGCAAAGCATCGAGTGTTTCTTGGCACTTTCGTCGATGATCCGGCCGATATGCAGTATGTGGATACCGTCCGTGACTATTGCGCCGATCTGTGTGCGCTGCCCTTGAAACCGACGGTCGCTAAGCTGGCGTCGCTGCGCGGAATGCTGACTGGTGAGGCGCTCAGCCTGCCTTTCTACCGAGATGCGGCCATGAGCGCCTGGGTCGATCAAGTCTTACGACGAGAGAAGTTGGATGCCTCGGTGGTGTTTTCGTCGCCGATGGCTCAATACGCGATGCAAGCGCCTGAGTTGCCCATGTTGGTCGACTTTGTAGACCTCGATTCGGCCAAATGGACCGATTACGCGCCTAAGCATGCTTGGCCGTTGTCCTGGCTTTATCGTCGTGAGGGCGAGCGGCTATTGGCGTTCGAGCAGGCGGTGGCGGAGCGAGCCAAGTGCTCCTTCTTCGTCACGGACAAGGAGGTGGCCTTGTTTCATCATCAGTCCCCTTCGACAACAGCACCGGTGCAAGCCTTATGCAATGGTGTTGATGCGGATTTTTTCTCGGCCGAGCCAGCTCGCCCCTCCCCATTCCCGCCTGGGCAAGTCCCTCTGGTCTTCACTGGTGCAATGGACTATTGGCCCAATGTGGATGCGGTGGTTTGGTTTGTCAACGAGGTGTTGCCGGCGTTGCGCCGGGATTGGCCTCAATTGCATTTCCACATTGTCGGTCGCAGCCCGACACCGGCCGTCACTGCGTTGGCTGGCGATGGCGTCAGCATCACAGGGACGGTGCCGGATGTGCGTCCATATCTGCAGCATGCGGCAGTTGTTGTCGCACCCTTGCGTTTAGCGCGCGGTATTCAAAACAAGATCTTGGAAGCGATGGCTATGTCCAGGCCGGTGGTCGCTGCCAGCACTTGCGTGGATGCGATAGACGGCGAAAAAGGGCGGGATTTGATGGGCGCGACGGAGCCCGCTGAATTTATCCAAGCGGTCTCCCAGTTATTGAATGAGCCAAGCCTGGCGGACCAAATCGGCGCCGCTGGTCGGGCCTGTGTGCTAAAGAATTACAGCTGGTCGGCTCATCTTGCCGGTATTGATCAGTACCTGGATTGTTCGAATCAGCGAGGCCACAAGGCTTGAAGGACTTCATGAATATTGCTCCTGCCTGGCGACGTGCTCTGCCAGCCTTTTTGCTGCTGCTCGCAGCCGTGTTGCTGATCTATCGCGACACGGCCTTGGCCATGGTCGAAATTTGGAATCGCTCCGAGACCTTTGCCCATGCATTTGTGGTCCCGCCGATCAGTTTGTGGTTGATCTGGCGCCAGCGTGCCGTCCTCGCAACCTTGAGTCCAAGCCCCTCGGTCTGGTTTTTGGCGCCCCTGGCGGCGATGGGTTTGTTGTGGCTGTTGGGAGATTTGGCGGCGGTCAATGCGGCGACGCAACTGGCGCTCACCGCCATGTTGGTCTTGGTCGTGCCTGCAGCTCTGGGTTGGCCGGTTGCTCGGGCTATTGCTTTTCCCTTGGGTTTCTTGTTCTTTGCGGTGCCCATCGGCGAATTCATGACGCCGAAATTGATGGAGTGGACGGCCGACTTCACGGTCGCCGCCGTTCGTGCCAGCGGTATTCCTGTGTTTCGTGAAGGCCAGAATTTCGTCATACCGAGCGGCAATTGGTCGGTGGTCGAGGCCTGCAGTGGCATTCGATATCTGATGGCCTCGGTAATGGTTGGTACTCTGTTTGCTTATCTGAACTACAGATCCTTGACTCGCCGCTGGATCTTTGTTGGTGTATCCATCGCCTTGCCCTTGATAGCCAACTGGGTCCGAGCTTACGGTATCGTGATGTTGGGGCATTTTTCGGGCAATAAGATTGCGACCGGCGCCGACCATCTGGTTTACGGGTGGGTCTTTTTCGGCATCATCATGATGATGATGTTCATGATAGGTGCGCGCTGGTCCGAGCCGGATTCGCTGCTGCCTAAGGCCATTGATACCTCAACCTTGGCCTCGTCGGCGCGGGGGGCTCCGGCTTGGTTATTCTCTTGGGCTGCTGTCCTGTTTGTTGTGCTTTCCCCGCATCTCGCGATCAAGTCGCTCTTGTTGTCGGAAGGGCCGGCAGAGTTTTCATTGTCGGCGCCAATGTTGGGCAATACTTCTTGGCAGGGTGAGTCCACCGCTACGCCGAAATTCAAGCCGGTGATTGAAAATCCAAGTGCTGAGTGGCAGGGCAGTTTTCGATATGTGGCTGCGGATAATTCACTTTCCTCTGCAAGCCCGGTGGGTTTGTATGTAGCCTATTTTCGGCAGCAGACTTATCAGCGCAAGTTGATCAGTTCGAGCCATGTTCTTGTCAGCTCAAAGGACCCGATTTGGTCGGTTGTCAACACAGAGAATCGTTCCCAAGATGTGGGCGGCGTATCATTACCGTTGCAAACCGCCGAATTACGAAACGCGAGGGAAGCAGGATTGGGCGGAGCACCATCAATAGCCGGAGGGCTCAATGTCTGGCGGGTCTATTGGATCAATGGTCGCCCTACGACCAGTGACTGGCAGGCTAAAGTTTACGGCGCAGCCTATCGCCTGCTGGGGCGCGGTGATGACGCGGCCGTATTGGTGTTCTATGCGGACAAAACCGGTGGAGAAGAACAGTTGGCGACATTTGTGCGAGACAACTGGACCGCCTTGGACACTTGGTTGCGCAGCAATCGTGACATGGCGTTGAAAGGGTGGGTTGCTCAGGGGCGGGGGGCGACCACTCCCACTACACAGAAAAGTCTAAATTGATTTCTCCAGTTATCGGGATTTCTGTGCTTTCTACTCGGTGCAAATCATGAAGAGCGAGGCGAGTCACGATTTGCTCTTGTTGCCGGTGCGTTGGAGCGGTATATCCCACGGCAATTCAAAGTTGTTGGTACAAGCTGTTCACTTTGACCGGGTTGTCGGTCCGGATGTGTAATTAGTGGAGGTAAGAGTGCATCGGAGTTGGCTTTTCTCCCGATGACAGTGTGCTCGAGTCTGCCACAATAAAAGAATAAGTTGGCTATGGTGCTCAACCTGAGCGCAATAGTCCCTGAGGTAAAGCTGCGTTCTATTGCTAATTTGGTCTTCGGACCATGTGGCCAACTGGCACGACGCCTACAATACGCTATAGGATTCCTTTGCGATGTGCGGAATTACCGGAATTTTCGATACCCGTGATATGCGGGAGTTGGATCGTTCGCAATTGCAGCGCATGAACGACTCGCAATTCCATCGCGGCCCTGATGAAGGGAGCCTGCATCTAGAGCCCGGGGTGGGCCTGGGTCACAGGCGCCTGTCCATTATTGATATCGCCACCGGCCAGCAGCCACTGTTCAACGAAGACCATTCAGTGGTACTTGTCTTCAATGGTGAGATATATAACTTTCAATCCCTGGTGCCTGAGTTGGAGTCACTCGGACATGTTTTTCGCACTAAGAGTGATACTGAGGTTATTGTCCACGCGTGGGAATCGTGGGGTGAGGGCTGTGTGCAACGCTTGCGCGGCATGTTTGCCTTCGCATTGTGGGACCGCAATAGGCAGACCTTTTTCATCGCTCGCGACCGACTGGGCGTGAAGCCCATGTATTGGTCCTTGCTGGATGATGGGATACTTTTATTTGGTTCGGAGTTGAAGTCCTTGCTGGCCCATGGCGGCATGACGCGCGAGATCGATCCTTGCGCGGTCGAGGAGTATTTTGCGCTTGGTTATGTAGCGGAACCACGGTGCATCTTCAAACAAGCGCAAAAGCTGGCACCTGGTTACAGTCTGCTGATCCGGCGCGGCGAAGCGATACCCGAGCCAAAGCAGTTCTGGGATTTGCGTTTCACGCTCGACAATCCGATCAGTGAAAAAGATGCCTGCGACGAGTTGCAGGCGCGCCTGAAAGAGTCGGTGCGCCTGCGCATGATTTCTGATGTGCCGCTGGGAGCGTTTTTGTCCGGTGGTGTCGATTCCAGCGCGGTCGTGGCGGTGATGGCTGGTATGACTGAAGAGCCAGTCAATACTTGCTCGATTGGCTTTGATGACCCGTCTTTCAACGAGTCAGCCTTCGCTCAGACGGTTGCGGATCGCTACAAGACCAACCATCACCTGGAGATCGTCAAGAGCGACGACTTTGATTTGATCGACATTCTGGCGAGGCTCTACGATGAGCCTTATGCAGACAGCTCGGCAATCCCGACTTATCGCGTCTGCCAATTGGCACGCAAGCACGTGACGGTGGCCCTATCGGGAGACGGGGGTGATGAGACCTTTGGCGGCTATCGACGATATCGCATGCATTTGATGGAAGAGCGCATGCGTTCGGCCCTGCCTGAGGGCCTGCGCAAGCCGATTTTCGGCACCTTGAGCAAGCTGTACCCGAAAGCTGACTGGGCGCCCCGCGTCTTGCGTGCCAAGACCACCTTCGAGGGCGTGGCGCGTAGTTCAGTTGAAGCCTACTTCCATTCGGTGTCGATTCTGCGTGGCTCAATGCGGGAACAGTTGTTCAGTAAGCGCTTCAAATTGGAATTGTCCGGCTATAACGCGAAGCAAGTCTTCGATCTCCATGCCGCCAAGGCAGGTACAGATGATCCATTGGCTTTGATTCAGTATTTGGACCTGAAGACCTATCTTGTGGGCGACATCAACACTAAGGTAGATCGGGCCAGTATGGCGCATTCGTTGGAGGTGCGTGAGCCTTTGATGGACCATCAATTGGTTGAGTGGCTCGCGACCTTGCCATCGAATCTGAAGGTCAAAGGGCAGGAAGGGAAATATTTGCTGAAGAAAGCCATGGAACCGATGCTGTCGGACGACATTCTCTATCGGGCCAAGATGGGCTTCTCAGTGCCATTGGCTCGCTGGTTTCGGGGCCCGCTCAAACAACGTGTTCGGGAGGCAGTACTGGGTGAGCGCTTGGCCTCCACGGGCTGGTTCGACCCGGTCTATCTGCGTCACCTGGTGGATGCCCATCAAAGTGGCGCGAGCGACTACAGTGCGCCAATCTGGACTTTGTTGATGTTTGAAGCCTTTCTGCGCCAAGTGGTAGATGGCATCGGCAACTCGATGGGCACGCATGCACCCGAGCAAGCGTTCGAGGCAGCAGAACAGGCGGTGGCGTCATGAGTTTGCGTGTTTTGCATGTGCTGGATCACACTGTGCCGCTGCACAGCGGCTACACGTTCCGGACCCTCTCTTTACTGCGCGAGCAGCGCAAGCTGGGCTGGGAAACCCACCACCTGAGCAGTCCCAAGCATGGAGAGGGCTTGCCGCCTCAAGCTAGAAATTTGGATTTGGAGGAGGACATCGACGGATGGCATTTCTTTCGTACGCCGATGACATCAGGTGGTGGTGGTTTGCCCGGCTTGGGTGAGTTGCATCTGATGCGCCAGTTGGAATTGCGGCTACAGCAGGTGGCCGAGCAGTTGCGTCCTCAAATTATTCATGCGCATTCGCCGGTGCTGAACGTCTTGCCGGCCTTGAAGGTGGGGCGGCGCCTGGGTATTCCAGTCGTCTACGAGGTGCGAGCATTTTGGGAGGACGCGGCCGTGGACCACGGCACGACTACCGAGGGTAGTCTGCGCTACCGCATAACTCGCGCGATGGAAACCCGTGCGCTCAAGCGCGTAGACCATGTGTTTACCATCTGCGATGGTCTGCGACGCGACATTGTCGCGCGTGGCATCGCGCCGGACAAGGTGACGGTAATACCCAACGCCGTGGACATCGACTCTTTCGAGCCAGGCGGGCAAGCCGACCTCGAACTCAAAATCAGTCTTGGTCTGAATGATTGCACTGTGCTCGGCTTCATCGGTTCATTTTATGCCTATGAGGGCCTGGACCTGTTGATTGAGGCGATGCCTCAGATTCTGTCGCAACGACCCGATGTCCGGCTACTCCTGGTCGGTGGTGGGCCGCAGGACTCGGCGCTGAAGGCCCAGGCTCAACGCCTTGGAGTCCAAGATAAGGTTGTTTTTACCGGGCGTGTGCCGCATGCCGAGGTAACGCGTTACTACGACCTAGTTGATGTACTAGCCTACCCACGCCATTCGATGCGGTTAACTGAATTGGTCACTCCGCTCAAGCCGCTCGAGGCGATGGCGCAAGGCCGTGTCTTAGTGGCCTCGGATGTCGGAGGCCACCAGGAACTGATTCGTGATGGCGAGACGGGCATGTTGTTCAAGGCCGGAAGCGTTATCGCCCTCGGCGAGACGGTGCTGAGGCTGTTGGCCAATTCCGTTCTATGGCCAAAACTTCGACTTCAAGGTCGTGAGTTCGTTGAAGTCGAACGCAATTGGCGAAAGTCCGTCAGTCGGTATCCTGAGGCCTATGCCCGCGCATTGAGTGTCGAGCCTGGAACGGTAGGGTGAAAGAGTTCGTCGGCTTGCGGGTTGCACTTGTGGGGCCTTTGCCGCCACCGGCCGGCGGTATGGCCAATCAGACCCATCAATTGGCTGAGTTGCTTCGGGGCGAAGGTGCTTATGTCGATCTCGTGCAAACCAACGCCGCTTATCGGCCAACTTGGATCAGCCAAGTCCCGGGTTTGCGGGCATTTTTTCGACTGCTACCGTACCTGTTGAATCTTTGGCGAGCCGCAGGTCGCAATCAACTGCTACATGTGATGGCCAACTCTGGTTGGTCCTGGCACCTGTTCGCCGCGCCCGCTATCTGGATTGGTTTTTTGAAAGGTAAGCCAGTGCTCGTCAATTACCGTGGCGGGGAGGCGGGGAGTTTTTTGGAGCGCCAGTCAGGTGTTGTCCGTTTCAGTTTGCGGCGCGCGAGTTCTCTGCTGGTCCCCTCGGGGTTCCTAGAGGCTATTTTTGCGCAGCACGGCTTTACCTCGACAGTTTTGCCGAATGTGGTGGACTTGCAGCGGTTCTATCCTACTGAAAATTCGGAGAATCCCGCGACGAATGAGCTTCGATTGTTGGTAGCCCGAAATCTGGAGCTTTTGTACGATAACGCTACAGCCATTCGCGCATTCGCGAGAATTCGTGAGGCTTACCCAAACGCAACATTGACAGTTGCGGGCTCAGGCCCGGAGAAGGGGAATTTGATGCTTTTAGCTGAACAGTTAGGCATCGGGCAGGCTGTGCGCTTTACCGGGCGCCTAGACCGCGAAGCGATGGCAAACGAGTACCGACTGAGCGCTATTTCGATTAACCCAAGCTTGGCTGACAATATGCCGAACTCGGTGCTTGAGTCGTTGGCAAGTGGTGTCCCAATTGTAACAACCAATGTTGGCGGTGTGCCCTATCTCGTAAAAGACGGAACGACCGCCTTGTTTGTTCCGATCAATGACGATCAAGCCATGGCCGAGGCATTGCTGCGCCTTTTAAAGGACGTACCTTTGTGCAAACGACTCCGAGAAGAAGGGCTGGCAGAAGTGCGGAGGTATACATGGGCGAAGATTGGTCCGCAGCTTGCAGAAAGCTACCGCTTGGCTCTCAAAAGTTCTCCATCGAAGTTCTAGTATATCTGTCCCTAAATATTTTCCACATTTGATTTAAGTCTTCCCCATTCGATATGTCCGCCTACACACGCCTCGTTTCGGACCTGCTTTTTCCATTGCATGAGCGACTCAAGGGTCACAGTACGTTAACCGTTCGGCGGGGATTGGAGCAAAGCCAATGGCTGAGCCCGTTGGCAATTGAGGAGTTCCAACTTCGGCGGCTGAACGAATTTTTAGTCGAGGTAGCCAAGAATGTTCCTTACTATCGAGAATTGATGGCCAACGAAGGCGTTGTTCCCGGGCAATTCGCCAGCTTGAGTGAACTTCAGCGCTTACCGTTTTTAACCAAATCCGTCATTCGCGCTAATACTGAGGGGATGAAAAGCGCCCAGGCAGGCTCCCTCGCGCGTTTTAATACCGGCGGGTCAACGGGAGAACCGTTGATATTCTTCATCGGAAAAGAACGCGTAAGCCATGATGTCGCTGCCAAATGGCGGGCTACCCGTTGGTGGGGAGTAGACATCGGGGATCCGGAAATAGTGGTTTGGGGCTCACCCATTGAGTTGGGCGCACAAGACCATGTGCGTTGGTTGCGAGATAAGGTTTTCAGGACAGAACTCTTGCCAGCCTTCGAAATGTCGGCGGCCAAGTTAGATCGGTTTGTAGAAGCCATTCGCAAGAAACGCCCCAAAATGCTATTCGGCTACCCCTCCGCACTCTCTCACATTGCCCGCCATGCGCGCGAACGCGGCGTGGTCATGCATAACTTGGGCATCAAGGTCGCTTTTGTAACATCTGAGCGTTTGTACGACGAGCAGAGGGTTTTGATATCCGAAGTCTTTGGATGTCCGGTGGCGAATGGCTATGGGGGCCGGGACGCGGGATTCATCGCGCATGAGTGTCCCGCAGGAGGCATTCATATGACGGCTGAAGACGTGATTGTTGAACTGGTAGATGAAGAAGGGAAACCCGTGCCAAATGGTGTGGCGGGCGAGATTGTTGTCACTCACCTCGCCACCAAAGAGTTTCCATTCATTCGCTATAGAACAGGTGATGTTGCTGTCAAGAGTAGCTGTGCATGCGCATGCGGCCGCGGACTACCTTTGCTTCAGGAAATTCAGGGGCGTACAACGGATTTTGTTCTCACACAACACGGTGAAATAATGCATGGGTTGGCATTGATTTATGTGTTACGCGATTTGCCAAGTGTTAATTCATTCAAAATTGTTCAGCATAGTCGTCTTTTTACCGAAGTGTTTATTGTGGCGGCTGACGGTTTTGGGGAGAACGTTCGGGCCTTAATTATTAAAGGTTTCAAACGACGTTTGGGTGAAGGGGTCGAAGTAATAATCAAGATTGTTGATAAGATACCAGTAGAGAAATCTGGGAAGTTTAGGTACATCATTAGCTATGCCGAAGGTTCCTGAAAATTAAATCGTTGAAGTTTTCTAATGTTTTAAAGGGTTGGTGTGGAAAGTTTTCTGTGGGGCATAAATATAATCTGTGTCGTAATTCTGTGCTTTTGGGCGTTGAGGCAAGAAGATAATTCATGAGCTTGGGTGTTAGGGAGTATTTGTGCGTGACATGTTGTTTTTGGCTGTATTTCCACTCTTGTTGTATGGGTGTTATCGGCGTCCGTTTATAGCGGTTGGTTTGTGCGTGTGGGTCGCACTGTTCTACCCAAGTGGGTGGATGTATGGCGCTGCGCAAGGAATACGCTACAACCTAATTTTTGCACTGCTGGCAATATGGGGTGTGATTCGTCAAAAAAATTCTCAAAATTTCCGAATTAGTACTTTGAGTGTATTGGTCTTATTTTTTTTCGCCTGGACGACAATTAGCTCTATTTTGTCAGTCGGGCCGAGTGAGGTTGTCTGGGAGCATTGGACGCGCTTGTTCAAAATAGTGATATTGTATTTTCTTGTGTTGCTGGGAGTACGTCGACGGTTGCATGTGGAATTTATTTTTTGGTGCCTTCTTTTATCCATTGGGACATTTGCGGTAATTGAAGGGCTGAAGTACATTTCCTCAGGCGGGGCGCATGTGTTGCAGGGATTGCCCGGGCATGTTCTTGGGGATCGCAATGAATTAAGTATTGCCATGGTTATGACTATCCCGTTGGTAGCTTTTTTTTTGGCCGATGTCAGTCGAGGACAAGTAGTTCTTAAAGCATATCTAGTATCTGTGCTGGTGTTGTTGATCGTGTCTGTTTTGGGTTCAAATTCAAGGGGTGGTTTTTTGGCGTTGTCGTGTCTGGGGGTTTACTTTTTTCTTCAAAGTCGACATAAATTGTTGGTGTCATGTTTTTCGCTATTAATGGGGTGGATGGTTTTAAGCTATATGCCGGATAGCTGGTTTCAGCGTATGGATACGATTAATGATGCGACTTCTGATGGTTCCTTCTTAGGGCGATTGATGGCGTGGAAGATGAATTATGTAATGGCGCTTGATAGGCCCTTATTTGGAGGGGGATTTAAATCTGTCGAGAATTTGCAGGTGTGGCAATCTTTGGTTTCTAAGTTTTATCAAACCAATTTTTTTGGGTTGGATTACATTGAATTGACGCCAAATTCATCGAAGGCGGCGCATAGCATATATTTCCAGGTGCTAGGGGAGCATGGATTTGTTGGGTTAATGTTGTTTATGGGCTTGTTGGTGGTTGCATTTTTGAAGCTCGGTAGATTAAGGAAATTGGCAAGCAAATACGTCGAATTATCTTGGGTGTCTAGTTGTTCGGTCACGTTGCGCTTGATTCTTTTTGCATATGCGGTAGGGGGGGCTGCATTAAGTTTTGCATACTTCGACTTTGTGTATGTTGTTCTTGCGTTGGTGGTGGTCTTAGAGCGAATTCTAGATGAGTATTTTGCGAGCGACGGTCAGCGTTCTTTTGACGGAAACTAATCTATTTATTTCTCCTATTCGCAATGATTTGGTGACCTGCTTGGTGTTGCGTAGTTGGTGTTGATGCCATTCGGATGGTTGTGGTTGTCTGTAGAAATAGTTTGGTGATTAAGTGCTCAAATCTATAATAGGTAGCCTCGGTAAAGGCAAGCTAACAGTACTAGCTTTTCATAAGGTTTCTAGGTCTGTGCCAAATCAGCGCCTTTACGATGAGATGCCATTCGAACAGTTTAGCAAGCTGATTGATGTGGTCCGAACACACTTTAATGTGGTACCACTTTCGGAGGCAATTGACGACCTCCGTGCCGGATTACTGCGGCAAGCGACTGTTGCTATAACGTTTGATGATGGTCATGAGTCCTGGGTGAGTGACGTCTTGCCTTTTTTGCTTAGTCGCGGTTTACGTGCGACCTTTTTTGTTTCTACTGGACAACTTGGTGGCCCGAGGCTTTGGAATGAACGCGTTCAAATGGCTGTCGATGCTTTGCCGATAGATATGGTAATGCTGCGATTGAGATCGGCCGACATGCCAAATTTCCCCGTAGAGGGGGATTGTGAGAGGCGCGAAGCTATTGCAGCTTTGACGGGAATAGTTAAATACTTTTCTATAGGTGAGCGTGAGAAAATTATCCTTGAATTGGAGGAGTTGGCTGCGGTAGATGGCTTTGGTAGGCGTTTTAATGAAGCTTCCGTTATCGAGCTCAATGATGCAGGTATGGAAATTGGATGCCATACTGAAAATCATCCTATTCTTACTCTATGCACACACGATGAAGCACTGAAGGAAATTCGCGACAGTAAATTGAGATTGGAGCGAATTATTCGTGAGCCTGTCTTAGGGTTTGCCTATCCTAATGGCCGTCCGGGTCTCGACTATGGGTACCAGCATGTCGAAATGGTTGAGTCGTTAGGCTTTCGATATGCTGTTTCCACTGAAAAGGGCTTTGCCAATGGCACGACACCTTGGCTGCAGATTCCGCGGTTTACCCCGTGGCGCCACAGTCGTTTGGGGCAATTGGCTCAGTTGGTCCACAATTTGGTGTTGTCGAGCCCTGCTTGCGGGCTGGCGGTGGCATCTCCCAAAGCTGTAACTATGGTGGCCTTCCACTTCCCGCCTCAAGCAGGTTCAAGCGGAATACTGCGCACACTCAACTTCGTCCGAGAGCTGCCGTTGCTCGGTTGGCGCGTAGGTGTCGTTAGTGCTTGTCCGCAAGCTTATGAGCGAGTCGATCCAGAACTGGCCGGGCAGATTCCCTCCTCGGTGACCGTGACCCGTCCCCAAGCCTTTGACAGCAAGAAGGTATTCTCGATTAAAGGTCGATATCCCGAGTTTCTGGCTCTACCGGATCGCTGGTGGACTTGGTTTTTTGCGGGACGAAAGGACGGCGCCCGGCTGTCGCAACGGCTCGGTGCCAGGGTGATTTGGAGTACCTATCCGATCCTCACTTCCCATTTGATCGCCGCTGGAATAGCGCGCAGGCTTAGTAAGCCATGGGTGGCGGAGTTTCGTGACCCCGCGTTTCATGAGGAATGGGGCTATGGACTGCTGCGGGCGGTGGTCCTACGGTTTCTGGAAGCTTGGGTGGTGCGCCGCTGCACGCTGTGTGTGCTGGCTACCGAGAGCACTCGCAAGTTGTACGCGCGACGCTATCCGGACTGTGCTGAAAAGCTTCGTGTCATTCCCAATGGTTTTGATGAGCAAGCCTTCAACGATTTGTTGCCACAGCGTTTCGGTGTCCCGGATCAGCGATTTCTGGTTCTTCATAGCGGTGCGATTTATCCCAGGGAGCGTGACCCTACAACGTTCTTTTTGGCCTTGCGAACCTTTATGCAGTCCGAGGGCTTGAATGTCCGAGATGTTCTGGTGCGATTCCGTGCGTCTGGCGCTGATCAGTCCATCGCTGCAATTGCGAATGACTTAGGGCTAGCAGAGTGCATTGAGTTTTCGCCGGCTCATCCCTACCGTGCTGCTCTCAGTGAAATGATGGGCAGTGATCTGTTGCTGGTGTTTCAAGGAACAGCCTTTAACAATCAGATACCGGCAAAGGTGTACGAATACCTGCGGGCTTTTCGTCCCGTGTTCGCCGTAGTCGATCCGGTCGGGGCGACCGCCGAGCTACTTAGGGACCACCAGGGTGTTCTGATAGCCGATTGTTCTGATGTATCGGCTATTGCAGTGCAATTGACAGAAGCGTACCGCACTCATGCTGTGCGGCTTCCCGGTGCCAAGTCGCCTGTACGCTCGCGGGAATCTGTCGCTCAGTATTCTCGGCAGTACGGTGCCAAGGCATTGAGTGATTTGCTTGGAGAGTTGTGTGGTGAAGCGTGAGATTGAATTCCGATGCTGCAAACAAGCCCGCTGACATGGACCACCAACTTGAAGTCAATGTTGGTCCTGGAGCAAATTGAAGGTGCCCAGAAAGCAAAGGCTCAGCAAGGCTCGGGCGGAATGTAGCTATGTTCCAAAGTGATTCCTGGTTCAATCTCCTACGGCGTAGTGCGAGGCAAGTAGGTTTGTACTGCTTCCAACTGCGATTTCCATGCAGTGACGCTCGCGCTAACCATGTGCTCGAGTTGGTTGCAAGGCAGGGGAGCATTGACAGCTTGCTCGGACCTGTTGGTGGTTTGGTTAACTGTTATACACCGTTGTTTGGGCCGGTTCGAGGCGACAGTGTTCATTCCTTGCCGGAGGATTGCACTCATTCCCGAATCATGGATTTGACTCAACTTCGTCGCGAAAATCGATCTGGCGTGATAGTTCTTTCCCCCTTGGCGACCGAGGAGTCGTTCACGTGGGAATTAATTTCTGCACTTCGGGCGCAGGGATATTGGGTCAGGACCTTTCATTGTTTTGGAAATTGGTACTTCCAAACTAATGGTAAAGGATTTTCTGAATATCTGGCCGAACGCCCGTCGCAACTTCGTAATACTTTACGACGTGCGCAGGGCAAGCTGAATAAATTGGGCAACTGGAACATTGAACTGCACAAAACAACTGGCGTAGAACTAGAAAGGGCAATTCGTGACTACGACAAGGTCTACGGCGCCAGTTGGAAGCCTAGTGAAGCCGATCCCGAATTCGTGTTTAGCCTGATTCGCATGGCTGCCGAGCAGGGTAGTTTGCGCCTGGGCTTGCTCAAAATCGAGGGGGAGGCACTTGCGGCTCAGCTTTGGTTTGTCAAAGGCGGCGTGGCTTCCATTTACAAATTAGCCTATGTCGAGAATGCTGCGCCTCTATCCTTGGGCACGGTGCTTAGTGCGTTTATGTTCGAGCATGTGTTGGATTATGACCGTGTCGACGAGATCGATTTCCTCAATGGTGACGAACCATATAAGAGAGAATGGATGTCAGCTCGCCGCGTTCGTATTGGTATCCATGCTCTCGACTTGCGTCGGCCACCCGCCTGGGGTGCAGCAATCAAACAATTGGTTGGAGATTGGCTGCGTAAGCTCAC
>NZ_JBBHJX010000022.1:0-56022 GCF_037482915.1 Paucibacter hankyongi | reverse complement strand
AAATTCGAGCACCGCAGCGAACCCGCAGGGCCATGCAGCAGGGGCGGCTTCTTTGCCTTCTTTCTTGGACGGCCAAGAAAGAAGGTCGCCCGCCGGGGCGAACTCCCGGCATCCTGCCTGTACAACCAAAGTCACGAGAGATTGCCCCAGCAGAGGTCCGCTCTGGGCACGAAGCAGCCTCACGGCCAAGGTCATCGAAGTGAATGGATGTGCACGAAGCCGAGAGCGCGAACGAGAACCGCATGGCTCGCCAGGAGTTGCGCCTTGCTTCCCAAAGAAATTGGGGCGATTGATTTCTGACCAATTCGGCGTGAACTTGCTTGCGACTCAATGAACCCGCAGCACCTCAAACTGCTGTCGGATTGAAGCGACTTGTATCGACACCTCATCACCCTCGCATTTGCCCAGCATGGCCCTGCCTAAAGGGGCGTCGCTGCTGATGACCTGAACGAGCTCAGCGCCGCTGACCAAGGTCATGCTGCCCCCATCTGGGCCGAGAAAGAGCTGTTGCTGCTTGTCGTCGGCATCAACCAGGCAGACCAGTGCGCCGAGCTGTATGCCTTTGCTGGCGTCGTAGGGGCGCGGGCGGAATTGGCGCCAATTGGCCATCGCCTGGCGGATGGCTTCGGCGCGACGAGCTTGGCCGGTGGCCAGGTAGGCGGCTTCGAGACCCAATGTGTCGTATTTGTTTTCGGCGATGTTTTCTTCGTGAGTCGCCGTTTCATGGGCCGCCCGCGCTGCCTGTTCGGTTTGCAGCAGGTCTTCGGCGAGCCGTTCCAGCACCTGCTGCTGCAGCAAGAATTTATCCATGATGAAAGCTAGGCGGCTCGAACAAGCGGGAGGAAGGACTCGATTATGAAGGGCCCCTTTAGCTTTCGACCTTGCTGTGGGCTGTACGCTAACTTCAGCGATGGGCAGGCAGCAGTCTCCTGCTCCTCGCTCTGAACGCTGCGGCATGGTCCGTAGCTCTATGCAAGGGGCAGTACTTTTGTCGGGTCTTGTTAGGAGAGCTGATAGGGATGAAGCCGGATTGAAAGAACAAGGTGCGGGTTCGTCGGGCTCACGGCCTTCGGCCTGGGCAATGCGACACTGTCACTCCAACCCGCCTTCGCGCGCCCCGGCTTCTTTTCCCTGCCCTCCTTCTTCCTCATGCCCCACGCCGTCTCCCGGCTGCGCGCCGCCCGTCTAGTGCGCAGCCACACGCCTTACCGTGCCCCTGGCGGCTTCAAGAGTGAGCGCTGCGAGCGTTGCCGGCTACTACCCAGCCATTGCATGTGCGCGCTGATGCCGCGGGTGGCGACGCGGGCGGGGGTGTGTTTGTTGATGGCGGATATTGAGCCGCTCAAGCCCAGCAATACCGGCTGGTTGATCGCCGATTTGGTGGCCGATACCTTTGCCTTCGGTTGGGCGCGCACGGTGGTGGACCCGGCTTTGCTGGCGCTGCTGCAAGACCCGCAGTGGCAGCCTTTTGTGGTGTTCCCGGGCGAGTTTGTGGCGCCGGGGCGGGTCATCACCGAGCTGCCGCCGGACACTGTGAACCCGGCGCCAGGGGCCAAGCGCCCCCTCTTCATCTTGCTGGATGCCACCTGGGGCGAGGCGCGCAAGATGTTTCGCAAAAGCCCCTACCTCGACGCTTTGCCGGTGCTGAGCCTGCAGCTGGAGCAGGTCTCGCAGTACAAGCTGCGCCGCTCGCGGCGGGATGATCATTTCTGCACCAGCGAGGTGGCGGCGCTGTGCCTGAGCCTGGCCGGCGAGACGCTGGCGGGCGAGACGCTGGAGGCCTATCTGGACGTGTTTTCTCATCACTATCTGCAGGCCAAGAACCAGCAGCCGATTGCTTGGGAGGACGAAGCGCATCAGCGCTTGCGCGCACTGTCTGCCGCGCCGTGCTGAGCCTGGCCCGGTGCCTGATGGAGAATGGCCGCTCTGCACACAAGAGGTTCATTCCCATGACCCAGCTCTCGGCTTCCGCCTTCCCGCGTTCAATCAAACTCCGGGCCACGGCGCTCGCCTTGGTTTCATCCTTCTTCGCCCTGTCGGCCGCGGCCAGTTCGGCAGAAAAGCCGCTGGACCAGCTGCCCTACACGCCCAGCCTGGATGTGCCGTCCATGGACCGCAGCGTGGACCCCTGCGAAGACTTTTATCAATACGCTTGCGGCGGCTGGATCAAGAACAACCCGATTCCTGAAGACCAGTCGCGCTGGTCGGTCTACGGCAAGCTGGCGGTGGAGAACCAGCGCTTTCTCTGGGGCATTCTGGACAAGCTGGCCAGCAGCCCCGAGCGCAGCAGCCTGACGGCCAACCAAGCCAAGATGGCCGATCACTTCGGCGCTTGCATGAACGAAGACGCGGCGCGCAGCCAGGGCTTGGCGCCCTTGCAGCCGCTGCAGCAGCAGATTGCGGCGCTGACGTCCAAGGACCAGCTGCCGGCCTTGTTGGCCGCCCTGCACCTGGCCACCAATAACGAGCGATTTTTCTTCCGTTTCGGTTCGGGCCAGGACTTTGGCAACTCCAGCCAGGTGATTGCCTTCGCCGTGGCGGCGGGCCTGAGCCTGCCGGACCGCGACTTTTATGTGAAGCGCGACGCCCGCTCGCTGGCCATGATCAAGCAGTTCGAGGCCCATGTGGCGCGCCTGTTTGAGCTCTCGGGCGAAACGCCGCAGGCCGCTGCCAAGGCCGCGCGCAGCGTGCTCAGCACCGAGCGCGCGCTGGCTCGCGCCACCTTGACCCAGGTGCAAAAGCGCGACCCTTACAAGACCTATAACAAGCTCAATGCCAAGGCCTTGCAAGACCTGACCCCCGGTTTCGACTGGGCGGCTTACCGCGCCGCGCTGGGCATGGCAGGCCCCGTGGGTGCCACCAATGTGACCGAGCCGGGCTTTTTCAAGGAGCTGGATGCGCGCTTGCAGTCCATGAGCTTGGGGGAGATCAAGACCTATCTGAACTGGGCTTTGATCAGCAGCCATGCGGCTTATCTGGCCCCTGAGATGGTGCAGGCCAACTTTGACTTCTTTGGCCAAACGCTGAACGGCACGCCGCAGCTCAAACCGCGCTGGAAGCGCTGTGTTGAGCTGGTCGATGTGCAGATGGGCGAGGCGCTGGGCCAGGAGTTTGTGGCGCGCAGCTTCAGCCCCGAGTTGAAGCAACAGACCGAGCGCATGACGGCCGAGATCGAAGCCGCCATGGCCGATAGCATCAAGGCTTTGCCCTGGATGAGCGCCGCCACCAAGAAGCAGGCCTTGGCCAAGCTGGGCAGCATCGTCAACAAGGTGGGCTACCCCGAGCGTTGGCGTGATTACAGCGGCTTGAGTGTCAGCCGCGACAGCTTTGTGGCCAATGTGCAGGCCGGCCATCGCTTTGAGTTCAAGCGGCAACTGGCCAAGATCGGCCAGCCGCTGGATCGCGGCGAATGGGCGATGACACCGCAAACGGTGAACGCCTATTACGACGCGCAGATGAACGACATCAACTTCCCCGCCGCCGTGCTGCAGCCGCCGCTCTTCGACCCCAAGATGGACGCCGCGCCCAACTACGGCAACACCGGCGGCACCATCGGCCACGAGCTGGTGCATGGCTTTGATGATGAAGGCCGCAAGTTCGATGCCAAGGGCAATCTGAAGGATTGGTGGAGCAAGAAGGACGGCCGCGAGTTCGAAAAACGCGCCGCCTGCGTGGCCGACCAGTACGCGCAGTACACGGTGGTGGACGACATCAAGATCAACAGCCAGCTGACCCTGGGCGAAGACCTCGCCGACTTGGGCGGCCTGGTCTTGGCCTTGACCGCTTGGAAGCAGCATGTGGCCGGCCAGAAGCTCGAGAACAAAGACGGCCTGACGCCCGAGCAGCGCTTCTTCGTCGGCTTCGCGCAATGGGACTGCAATAACGCACGCCCCGAGGCGCTGCGCGTGCAAGCGCTGACCAATCCGCACTCGCCCGGCCGCTACCGCATCAACGGCGTGGCGGTGAACATGCCCGAGTTTGAAAAGGCCTTTGCCTGCAAGCCCGGTCAAGCCATGGTCAAGCCGGACGCCAAGCGCTGCAAGGTCTGGTGAGTTTTTACTTGGCGCCCGGGTCCAGTCGGCGGGCCCGCGCCAGCCGCCAGGCGTCGGCCGGTTCGCCGGTGTAGACGTCCTCGGCGGTGGTATCGGTTTCCTGCAGCTGGGTGTCGATGGCGATGCGCTTGTCGAACACAAAGCACTCGCCCTTCCAGTCCGCCGCGGCATCGGGCAAGGCCTCGAAGTAGCTGACGATGCCGCCGTCGAGCTGATAGACATCCAGGCCCTGGTCTTGCATCCAGGCGCTGGTTTTTTCGCAGCGAATGCCGCCGGTGCAATACATGGCGATGCGCTTGCCGCTGCTCTTCCACTCGTCGGCGTGCTCGGCCACATAGGCCGGGAAGTCACGGAAATGCGCCACCTTCGGATCAATCGCGCCTTCAAAGTGCCCCAGCTTGTATTCAAAGCTGTTGCGGTTGTCGATCACCAGCACATCGGGCTGCTTGATCAGCTCGCGCCAGGCTTGCGGCGAGACATGGGTGTTGGGCTTGCTGGGGTCAGGCAGGCCTGACACGCCGGGCACGCCAAAGGCCACGATCTCGGGCTTGCAATGCACCTTGATCAGAGTGAAGGGCTTGGTGGCGCAGGCGCTGTGCTTGAACACCATCTCGCTGAACGCACCGTCAAACAGCGGGTCGCTGTGCAAGGCCTGTTCGAAGGCTGCCAGCGACGAGCGCGGTGCGGCGATGGCGCCGCTGATGCCTTCTTGCGCCACCAGGATATTGCCGCCGATGCCGCTGGCCGGCGGGCTCAACTCGCGCAAGCGCGCGGCCACCGCTTCCGGGTCGGCCAGGGCCACAAATTTGTAGAAGGAAGAATGGATGTGGGCCTCGTCGGCCCCGGTGTTTGGCTCAGACATAGAGTGCGGGATCGGCTTGTGTTTGGGGAGTGGCGCCGGCCGGCAGCAGCGCCAGGCCACCGCCCAAGGTCCAGGCTTGGCGGTGCCCCAGCCGGGTCAGCGCTTGGGCGGCTTGGCGGCTGCGATTGCCGCTGCGGCAGAAGAACAGCAGGGGCCGCATCGGCTCGGCCAACCATTGCGGTAACTCGTTCAGCAGGCGCGACAAGGGCACCGCCTGCATCTGCGCACCGATCAGTTCCGGCGTTTGGCTGAGAAACTGTTCGTAAGGCTCGCGCACATCGACCAGCAAGGCCTGTGGGTGCGCGGCGATAAAGGCCTGCAACTGCGGGCCGTCAAGTTGCTGAGCCGGCTCCGCTGCGGCAGTCAGGCAGGTGACGACCTGTTGGGCGTCATCGCGGCCGGGCGCCAGCAGGCAGCTGTCGTCCAGCAGCGCGCTCAGTGCGGCCAGCTCGGTCTGGCCGCTGAAGGCCACGCCGCGCGCCAGGCCACTTAACAGCAAGACCTGACCCTGCGGGCGAAGCTGGCGGCGCAACGCCAGCTCGCCCAGGGGCAGGAGATCGCGGCCCAGCGGCCAGCCGAGGTTGTCGGCGGCTTCCGCATCGGCCCGCAAGGCCGGCTTCAGCAACTCGTTCAACAGCTGGCGCGCCTCGGCATGCTCGGCTTCACCGCTGGTGCTGAGGATGGCCCGCAGCGGGTAGTCCTGGCAGTGCAGCGCTTGCACCAGGCGGTCCACCTGTTCGGGGCGGGGGTCGATCAGCACGCAGCTGCGGCTGGCGCTGTCGGCCAGCAAATAGCAGCAGGCGCCGTCGTGCATGAAGCGGGTGATGCCTTCGCCGACGGTGGGCAGGTTGTCAGTCGGGCTCAGGCAGTGCTTACGCAGTGATTCGCCGCAGGCTCGGATGCGTGCGCAGGCCTCGTCGATGAAGGCCTCGTCAACGGCCGGGCCAATCGACAGGCGCACCGCGCCGGCCGCTTGCCAGTCCGGCAAGCCCATGGCCTGCAGCACAAAGCTGGGCGCGGCCTTGGCGGCGCTGCAAGCCGAGCCACCGCTGACGCGCACATCGGCCGCATCGAACAGGTCTTGCAGCAGGCGCGAGCTGAGGCCGGGGACTGCAAAGTTCAAGGTGGTCGGCAGGCTCAGGTCCAGCGGTGCGTTGAAGACCAGGCCGGGGAAAGCGGCGCAGAGCGCATCGGCCAGACGCTGGCGAAAACGCTGCAGCGTGGCCGAGTCGCGCAAGGTGCGCCCATCCTCCAGCGCCGCCAGCACGGCGCCGAGCGCCGCAATGCCGGACATGTTCTCGGTGCCCGAGCGCAGTGCGCCCTCTTGTCCGCCGCCGGCCATTAGCGGCGTGAACGGCGCGCCGGCGCGCACATAGAGCAGGCCGATGCCTTTTGGGGCGTACAGCTTATGGCCCGAAAACGGCGCGTAATCGATGTGGCTGCTGCGCAGCTTCAAAGGCAGCTTGCCGAGCGCCTGCACGCCGTCCACCATCCAGAAGGCGGCGCTGCCGGCCAAGGCGTCTTCGATGCCGGCCAGGTCGCTGATGATGCCGGTCTCGTTGTTTGCCGCCATGGTGCAGACCAGGCCGGCGCGGGCCGCATGGCGGCGCAGGAAGTCCAGGTCATGGCGGCCTTGTGCGTCGACCGGGATCGCCATGATCTGCAGGCCCAAGCCCAGCACGGCATTCCAATGCTTGAGCGCCTCGGGCACGGCCTTGTGTTCGGTGGCGCCATAGAGCAAGAGTTCAGCGCCCAGCTTGCCACGCAGGGCGCTCAGTGCCGACAGCACCGCGGTTTGAATGCCTTCGGTCGCGCCGCTGGTGAACAGCAGGGATCCGCTGCCGGTATCGAGCAGGCGCTGCGCCCGCGCCCGCACGCCGTCGATCAGCGCCTTGGCCTTCAGCCCGGTGCTGTGCACGCTGCTGGGGTTGCCGTAGTCCTCCACCATGGCTTGTATGGCGGCCGCCTTGGCTTGGGGCAGCACCGGCGTGGTGGCGTTGGCGTCGAGATAGATTTCCATGGCAGGGGGCGGGCCTTGTGGGCCTGGCGCTGAGGGCGTGTACAGACCGCAATCGTAACTGTGCCCCGATTTTGAGGCCCTATACTGAGCGCCCAGGGTCGGCAGAACACCCAGGCCTTGCCGCGCGGCGCTTGTCCGCGAGCTAAACCTGCCAGGCAATCGATCTTTTCGTTTTGAAGATGATGAGGTTCTTTCTCATCATCAGGCTGAGCCCGCTTTGTGCGCGTGCCCAGCTGGAAGTCGGCAAGCACCAGCACCCACTTGTTTCGCTCGGTGGGTTGAAGGGCACACGTGTGATGTGGAGAACGCTCAACCATGCCTCGTGAATTGATCCCATTGAGGGTCGACGACCTGTCGACCTTTGCCAAAGCCCTGCGCAGCCAGCTGCAGTCCTCGTTCGAAGAGAGTGACGAAAAGCCCGATGCCCGCGCCGAGGTGCCCAGCCATCTGAGCCTCTTGAATATGCTGGCCCGCGCCGCTGGCCACCGCAACTTCCAAGCTTTGAAGGCTGCGGCTGAAACGCAGGCGCCGATCGAAACGCCCGCGCCCAGCAAGCTCAGTCCGAAACATGCGCCGCCCGCGCGCGGCCCGCGCCATCCCGAGATGAGCGAATTGGCCGACCGTGCGCTGCGCCAATTCGACGCCCAAGGACGGCTGGCCCGTTGGCCTAGCCGCCATCAGGTGCAGCGCTATGCCTTGTGGGGTTTGTGGATTCACTTCGACAGCCGGCGCCCCTATACCGAGCCCGAGGTCAATGAGATCTTGAATGCTCACCACGGCTTTGGTGACCATTGCACGCTGCGCCGGGAGCTGGTCAATATGAAACTGCTGGGGCGCACCGACGGCGGCCGGGAGTACCGCAAGCTGGCGGCTCGGCCGGATGAAGAGCTGCTGCCGTTGCTGCGCGAGTTGCGGTCGCGCTCGACGGACGATCGGGGCGCATCTGACGCTTCTTGAGGGGGCGTTTTGTGCGACTTGCTGCTTGGGCCTGATGGGGGCAGAAACACTCGATGGACGGACCTAACATCCTGGATCAACGTCCATCGACTGACTCTCTGTTCGCCCTATGCCTCAAGAAAAAAATGCCGATCGCGCAACCCAGCGAGGACTTGCTGCTGGGGCGAGTTGGCCCAGCTTGCTGCTCGCCCTGATGCTGAGTGCTTGCGCAACAAGCGGGCCCAGGGTCATTGAAAGCAGCAGCACAGGCCTGAACCGGCAAGCCGATCAGTACGAACAGCAAGCGCGAGACCTGCAAAGATCAGGCTCCGGCCGGGCCGGACTCGAGCTTCAGCGGCTAGCTGACACGCAGCGCCTGGAGGCCAAACGCCGGGAATCGGGCGGTTTACTCGAGGGCGTGGTGGATCTGCTGGTGAACAGTTTGTTTGAGTCTTGGTTGGCCTCCCCGCCGAAAGGGCGGCAGAAGTAAATCCTGGTCAGGTGCGGCGCCGGGAGCGGCAAGTCTTGCTGCCAAGGCCCCTGGCTACAATTCGGAGCCGTGTCCCAAGGGAATCCATCCGTGTCCGATCGCTTCGCAGTGCTGCTGCAATACCTGATGCCTAAACAGGCGCTGACTCGTTTTGCCGGCCTCGTGGCCTCAGCTCGCATGGGCAGCATCACCACTGGCATCATTCGCCGCTTTGTGGCGCGCTACGACGTGAACATGGCCGAGGCAGCCAATTCGGACATCGCCGCTTATACGACCTTCAATGAATTCTTCACCCGTGCCCTGAAGCCCGGCGCGCGGCCGCTGGCCGATGCGGAGCTGATCTGCCCGGTGGATGGGCGCATCAGCCAGTTCGGCGCCATCCAGGGTGATCAGATTTTTCAGGCCAAGGGCCACAGCTTCAGCACCACCGCCTTGGTGGGCGGCGATGCCGAGCTGGCCGCGCAGTTCAAGGACGGCGTGTTTGCCAATATCTACCTGAGCCCGCGCGACTATCACCGTATCCATATGCCGGCCGCAGGCCGCTTGACGCGAATGATCCATGTGCCGGGTGATCTGTTCTCGGTCAACCCGGTGACGGCGCGCGGCGTGCCCGGTTTGTTTGCTCGCAATGAACGCGTGGTCTGTGTGTTCGAGGGCATTCACGGTCCTTGGGTGCTGGTGCTGGTGGGCGCCACCATCGTCGGCAGCATGTCCACCGCCTGGCATGGGGTGGTGAACCCACCGCGTCCCGGCACCGTGCGCGAGTGGCGTTATGAAGGTGATGCGGTGAAGCTGAAGAAGGGCGAAGAAATGGGCCGCTTCTTGCTCGGCTCCACCGTGGTGATGCTCTTCCCCAAAGGCCCATGGGCCTTCAATCCGGCGTGGACGGGCGAAGACCTGGGCCGCCCCGGCAGCGCGGTGCGTCTCGGCGAGGCCATGGCCTCGCGCTGAAGTACGCTCAGGGCATCGCGCGCAGCAACTCGATGAAGGCACGCAGCGCCGGGCTGGCCTGGCGGCGGCCCGGGTAGTAGAGCGCAAAGCCGGTGCCCGGCGCCGTCCACTCGGGCAACACTTGCTGCAGGCGGCCGCTTTGCAGCGCTTCTTGCGCTGCGGTCTCGTAAACATAGGCCAGGCCTAGTCCATCCAGGGCAGCCCTTAGGGCTACGCTTTGGTCATCTACGGTGAGGGGCCCGCTGACATCGATCTCCATGGCCCGGCCGCTGCCCGGCTCGGCAAAGGCCCAGCGGAACAGCGCGCCGCTGGCAAAGCGTTGCCGAATGCAAGGCCAGCCACTTAAGTCTGCGGGCTGCTGCGGTGCTTCGCGATGCTGGAGCAACTCGGGTGTGCCGACGACGATAAAGCGCTGCGCCGGCCCCAGCGGCATTGCCACCATATCGGCCGGCAGCCGCTCGGTGAAACGCACGCCGGCATCAAAGCCAAGCTCAACGATATCGACCATGCCGTCTTGCGTGCTCAGCTCTACTTGCACCTGCGGGTGCAGCTGGTGGAAGCGCGCCAGCAGCGGCATCAAGCACAGGCGCGCAGCGCTGCGCGGCACCGACAGACGCAAGGCGCCGCTGACCTCGGCGCTGAGCTCGCCCAGGCCGGCAAAGGTCTGGCTCAGGCTTTGCAGCGCCGGCCCGGCCTCGTCCAGCAGGCGCTGGCCGGCGGCGGTCAGCGCCACGCTGCGGGTGCTGCGGTTCAGCAGGGCGATGCCGAGTTGGGCTTCCAGCCGCCGCATGGCCTGGCTGACGGCCGAGGGGCTCAGGCCCAGACCGAGCGCCGCGCGCCGATAGCTGCGCGCCTCGGCCACGGCAAAGAAGATGCGCAAGAGTTGAAAGTCGGGTTCGGCCATGCCTGCATTGTTAAGCAGGACTGCACAGCCCGTGTGCTGCTGTGAGTCTGGCGGCGGCGGGGGCGGTGCGGCAAGATGCGGGCACTCTCAATTGCACCTGGATCCGAAGCGATGAACTCTGTTTTGAAAATAGCTGCCTTTTCCGACGGCCTCAACGGCGGCAACCCGGCCGGCGTTTGGATTGCCGAGCAGCACCCGAGCGAGGCCGAGATGCAGCGCGTTGCCGCGGACCTGGGCTTCTCTGAAACCGCCTTCGCGATGCCGCAGGGCGACGCGTGGCGGGTGCGTTATTTTTCGCCCGAGGACGAGGTGCCGTTCTGCGGCCACGCCACCATCGCCCTGGGCGCCGCGCTGGCGCTGCAGCAAGGCAATGGCGTCTTCCCCTTGGTCTTGAATGCGGCGCAGATCAGCGTGGAGGGCCGACGCGAGGGTGACTTGATCAGCGCCGCCCTGCAATCGCCCCCGACCCGCAGTGCACCGGCCGAGCCGGGCCTGTTGGCCGCTGCCTTGGCGCTCTTTGGCTTGAGTGAGTCTGATCTGGACGAGCGTCTGCCACCGGGCCTGGCGCATGGCGGTGCCGACCATTTGGTGCTGGCGCTCAAGTCGCGCGCGCAATTGGCTGCAATGCACTACGAACTGGATGCCGGCCGGGCGCTGATGCGTGCGGCGGGGCTGACCACCATCTTGCTGGCCTATGCCGAAACCCCGCAGCGCTTCCATACCCGCAATGCCTTTGCCGTCGGCGGCGTTCTGGAAGACCCGGCCACCGGTGCCGCCACCGCCGCCTTTGCCGGCTATCTGCGTGACCTGGGCTGGCCGCATGGCGGCGCCATCGATATCGTGCAAGGCGAAGACATGGGCATGCGCTCCTTGCTGCGCGCGGAGATTCCGGCCGCCGTCGGCAGCTCGATTCGTGTCTCAGGCAGTGCGCGCCTGATGTCGGCTTGAATTAGCAAATTCTGGAGAAGCAAGCATGAAACACATTGCGCCGAAAAACGCCCAACGGCAGTTGGCCGGCAAGCACGTGCCTGCCATAGGCCTAGGCTTGATGGGCATGAGCGAGTTTTATGGCGAGGTCGATGATGCCGAGTCACTCGCCACCTTGCAGGCCGCCTATGACTTGGGCCAGCGCCATTTCGACACCGCGGACACTTATGGCCTGGGCCATAACGAGCAATTGCTGGGGAGGTTCTTGGCCCAGCTCACGCCGGCTCAGCGCGCCGAGTTGGTGGTGGCCAGCAAGTTCGGCATCAACCGCAGCCCCGGCACCTACGAGCGCGACATCGACAATTCACCGGCCTATATTCGCAGCGCCTGTGAGGCTTCGCTGAAGCGCCTGGGCCTGGAGCAGATCGGCCTGTATTACGTGCATCGGCGTGATCCGGCGGTGCCCATCGAAGTGGTGATGCAGACCTTGGCGGCGCTGAAGGCCGAGGGCAAGATCGGCGCCATCGGCCTGTCTGAAGTGAGCCTGGAGACCTTGCAGCGCGCCCATGCGGTGCATCCGGTGGCGGCCTTGCAAAGCGAGTATTCGCTCTGGGAGCGCGGTGCCGAAGCCCAGATGCTCCCGGCCACGGCGGCTTTGGGCGTTGCCTTTGTGGCCTACAGTCCCCTGGGCCGGGCCTTGCTGAGCGCCGCTTTGCCGGCCACGCAAGCGTTGAGTCCGGATGACTTTAGGCGCGTCTTGCCGCGCTTCAATGGCGAGGCGGGTGAGAAAAATCGGCAGCTGGCGGCGCGGCTGGCCGGGCTTGCGGCGCAGTGGGGTGTGCAAGCGTCGCAACTGGCCCTGGCCTGGATTCTGAACAAGCAACCGCATGCGATGGTGATCCCCGGCACCCGGCGACAAACCCATCTGCGCAGCAATTGGGAGGCCGGTGCTCTCGCTTTGACGCCCACACAAATGGACAGCCTGGATGCCTTGTTTGCCGCCGGCGCCGTGGCCGGCTCCCGCTACACCGAGGGTGGCTGGGTGGGCATCGAATCCGCGCGGAGCTGAGCGGGGCTAGCCGTCGTTTCAAAGGCTTTTGCCAGCAAGGCCGCGGCCGCCGCTGCGGGTAGGGGGCGGCCGAGGTGATAGCCCTGCAACTGGGTGCAGCCTAGCGCTTCGGCGGCCTGGGCCTGCGACTCGGTCTCCACCCCTTCGGCCACGATCGCCAGTTGCAACGAGTGGCCCAGCGCGCAGGTCGCCTTGACCACGGCGCTGGCCTGCGCCTCGGGCAGCGGGTCAATCATGCTGCGGTCCAGCTTCATCGTGCTGATCGGCAATTGGCGCAGCATGGTCAAGGAAGACTGACCGGTGCCAAAGTCATCGAGCGCGCAAAACACGCCCTGCCGGCGTAGTGCGTGCAGCTGCGGCAGCACGCGGTCGAGGTGGCCGATGGCGGCGGTCTCGGTGATTTCGACCTCGATGGCATGGGGTGGCAATTTGTACTCGGCCAGCTTTTCCAGCACGCGGGCGGCGAATCCGGCGTCGTCGAATTGCAAAGGCGAGACATTGATGGCCACCGGCAAGACCTGACCCCAGCGGTCCAGCCATTCGCGCAGTTGTTGGGTGGCCATGTCGAGGATCAGGGCGCCGAGCGCCTTGATCTGTCCGGTGCGCTCGGCCGCCGGTACGAATTCGGCCGGGCTGATGCGCCCGCGCCCGGGGCGCTCCCAGCGCACCAAGGCCTCGAAACCGCAGAGCTGGCGGCTGCCCGCGCTGAATTTGGGCTGGTACTCCAGCAAGAACTCGCGCTCGGCGATGGCCTTGCCCAGCGATTGCTCGGCTTCCAGTCGGGCGCGTGCCGCGCCGTTCATGGCCGGGTCGAAGAACAGAAACGAGGCACCGGCCTTGCCCTTGGCCTTGTGCATGGCTGAGTCGGCGGCGCGCAACAAGCTGGCGCCGTCGCGGCCGTCTTGCGGGAACAGCGCCGCGCCCAGCGACATATGCACGAACAGTTCGGCTCCTTCGAGTGCGAAGGGTGACTCCAACATCGCCAGCATGTCGCCGGCGACGCATTGCACGACCTCCGGCGAGGGCTCACCCTCCAGCAGCACCAGGAACTGGTCTTCCCCCAGCCGGCTCAAGGTGGCCAGCGGCGGCAGTCGTTTACACAAACGCTGGGCCACCGCGTGCAACAAGGCGTCTCCGACCGCATGGCCCAGGCTTTCGTTGACCAATTGAAAGCGGTCCAGGTCGGCCGAAATCAGCGCAAACCGGGGTGCGCCTAAATAGGTCAGCTCGCGCAAGCGCTCAACCGCGAAGTTGCGGTTCGGCAGGTCGGTCAGCTCATCATGCAGAGCCTGTCGGCGCAGCGCATCCACGGCCAGTTGGCGCGAGCTGTCGTCAATCATGACCATCAACTCGGCTGGCGCTCCATCCCATTCCAGGTGACTGGAAAGGCCTCGAATGTAGATGGGCTCGCCCTTTTGGGTCAGTCGTGTGGCCACCCATTCGACGCGTGCATTCGGGTCGGCGATTATCCGTTGATGGCGGTCTCGAGCTGCATTGCGCAATTCAGGGGGCACCAATGCATCGACCAGATCATTGGGCTGTTTCGCACCCGGGTCAAAGCCAAAAATGGCTCTGGCGGCAGGATTTGTGTAGACCACCCGGTGGTTCTGCAGCACCCCCAAGCCCTGCAGCGAATGCTCGGCCAGTTTGGTGAAGCGGTCGGTTTGGCGGCGCGTTTCGGCGTGGGCTCGCGCGGCCGAGAGCAGGATCAGACCCAAGGACAGGGTGGTTTGAACGAACAAACCCAGCGTGTGGGTGATGGGGGAGCGGCTGTGCGGGTCCAATAGCGGGCCGCTGGCGTGCACCAAGCCGGCGGCAACAAAGCAGGCGGCCACAAAACGTTCGCCGCTATGCCCTCCGTGGCCCATCCACCAAGCGCAGAGCCAACAGCCGAACAGCAAATAGGTGGCGGCGGTGATGACGGCATAGCTGTGATCGATGCCCGCCATCGCCACGATGCTGATCATCATGCCCAGGAACAGCGGCAGCCATTGGCGCAGTTTCCAGACCAAGCCACGGTAATTGCGGGCACCGGCCACTTGCAGCGACATGGAGCCCATGATGCAGCTGGAGGCCGTCAAGGCTTGGAGGTCGTAAAGCCAGCCCTCTTGTTGCTCAGGGATCAGGGCCAGACCCAAGGTCAAACCCATGGAGAGCAGAATCCAGCTCCAGCCCCAATCGCGCACATAGGGGTAGCGCTTGTCTTGTTGCCACAGCAGCAGCAATGCGGCGCCCAACATGGCATTCAACCCCGCACTGATCAGCATCAATGAAGTCATGACATGGCTGCCGCAACTCGGTCGAGGTGCGACGATTGTTGTAGGCAGATAGTAGCGCCGCCCTTGCTGTGACAATAGAGTTTTACGGCAACCTTGTCTTGGCCATGCCAAAGCCAAGGTGCTCGGCGCTTCAGCTTGCTCACTTCTCACCATGACCCAACGTCCGAATCAACGCGTACTGACCGGCATCACCACCACCGGCACCCTCCATTTGGGCAATTACGTCGGAGCGATCCGTCCCGCTATTGCGGCCAGCCGGGAGGCCGGGGTGGAGAGCTTTTTCTTCATGGCCGACTACCACGCGCTGATCAAGTGCGATGACCCGGAGCGCATCAACCGCTCGCGGTTGGAGATCGCCGCCACTTGGCTGGCCGCCGGGCTGGATACCGGCCGTGTGACCTTCTATCGGCAGAGCGATATTCCCGAGATTCCCGAGCTGACCTGGCTGCTGACCTGCGTCACCTCCAAGGGGCAGATGAACCGAGCCCATGCCTACAAGGGCGCGACCGACGCCAATGCGGCCGCCGGGGAGGACCTGGATGCCGGCATCACGATGGGCTTGTACAGCTACCCGATCCTGATGGCGGCCGACATCTTGATGTTCAACGCGCACCGCGTGCCGGTGGGTCGTGACCAGGTGCAGCACATCGAGATGGCGCGCGATGTGGCGCAGCGTTTCAACCACCTGTTTGGTCGCGGCAAGGAGTTTTTTGTGCTGCCGGAGGCCAATGTTGAGGAAGACGTGGCCTTGTTGCCCGGCTTGGACGGCCGCAAGATGAGCAAGAGCTATGACAACAGCATCCCGCTGTTTGAAGGCGGCGCCAAGGGCTTGAAGGAGGCGATCGCCCGCATCGTCACCGATTCCAAGCTGCCCGGTGAGCCCAAGGATCCCGAGGGTCAAGCCTTGGTCACTATTTATGACGCCTTCGCCACTTCGGCGCAGCGCGAGCAGTTCCGCGCCGACCTGCGCGCCGGCCTGGCCTGGGGCGAGGCCAAGCAGCAGCTCTTCGATCTGATCGAGGCCGAAATTGCGCCGCTGCGCACTCGCTATGAGGCCTTGATGGCCCACCCGGAGCGCATCGAAGCGATCCTGCTCGAAGGCGCGGCCAAGGCGCGCGCGGTGGCGGCGCCGTTGCTGGCCGAGCTGCGCCAGGCGGTGGGTCTGCGCAGTTTCTCGGCGCCGGCTGCCGTGGCCGCCACGGCCAAGGCGCATAAGGCAGCATTGCCGGTCTTCAAACAATACCGCGAGGCCGATGGTCAGTTTTACTTCAAGCTCAATGCGGCCGATGGCGGCTTGCTTTTGCAAAGCCAGGGCTTTGCCGGCGGGCGCGATGCCGGCCAATGGGTGGCGCGCCTGAAACGCGAAGGCGCAGCCGCCTTGGCCGAGGCGCCGGTGCAGTTGGCGGAAGGCGTTGCTGCAGGCGATGTGGCTGCCGCTTTGGCGGCTTTGCAAGCGGCCGAGGCCGCCTGAAAAAATGAATGAATGATTAAAGCGTAGCGTGGCTCTGAGAGCGCGGGCATTATTGCTAGAGGAATGACTCTGATCAGCATCCTCACCGCATAAACCCGCTAGGCTGAACGGGTCGCCTTGGCTAGCCTCGGTGACGCCATTCAAAAGACAAAAAGGAGACGCTATGCCTACCATCCCCGCCGATAGCCTGGCTTTGCAACGCTTTTATCACTGGGAGCGCACGCTGGCTTCGCGTGTCGCCCTGACTCAGCCGGTCGGCGCTGGTGCTATTCAGACCTTCACCTGGGCCCAGGTGGGTGAGCAGGTGCGGCGCATGGCCGCGTATCTGCAGGCGCAAGGCCAAGCACAGGGCTGGGAGCCGGGCGCCAAGGTGGCGATTCTGTCGAAGAATTGCGCCTGGTGGTTGATGAGCGATCTGGCCATCTGGATGGCGGGTTATGTCTCGGTGCCGCTCTACCCCACGCTGGCGCCCGATACGATTCGGCAAATATTGGAGCACAGCGAGGCCAAGGCCTGCTTCATCGGTAAGCTCGATGGCTGGGCCGGTATGAAGCCCGGCGTGCCCGAAGGCCTGCCTTGCATCAGCTATCCGGTCTCGCCCGCAGATGCCAAGTCCTCCTACAGTGGCTGGGATGAGCTTTGCGCCCGCAGCACGCCCTTGAGCGGTGAGCCGCTGCGTCAGGCGGACGATTTGGCCACGCTGATCTACACCTCCGGCACCACGGGGGCGCCCAAGGGCGTGATGCATAGCTTTGGTGCTTTTGCCTGGGCCTTCAGTGCTGCCATGAAGCGCATTCCGATGAGCCAGGAGGATCGCATGCTGTCCTACCTGCCGCTGGCCCATGTGGTCGAGCGGGTGCTGGTCGAGCATGGCTGGCTGCGCACCGGCTTCTCTGTCTACTTTGCCGACAGCCTGGACACCTTTGCGGCCGATTTGCAGCGTGCCCGTCCGACCATCTTCTTCTCGGTGCCGCGCCTGTGGGTCAAGTTCCAGCAAGGGGTGCAGGCCAAGATGCCGCAGAAAAAGCTCGATTTGCTGCTGTCTCTGCCGTTGATCGGCGGTCTGGTGCGGCGCAAGATCATGAAGGCCCTCGGCTTGGATCAGTGTCGGGTGGCGGCCGGTGGCGCGGCGCCGATGCCGGTGGCACTGCTGCAGTGGTATCGCAAGCTCGGCCTGCCGATCAACGAGGGTTATGGCATGACCGAAAACCTGGCCGTCTCGCACATCACCGTGCCGGGTCAGGACCAGACCGGCAGCGTCGGCCCGGCCTATGAGGGCGTCGAGGCAAAACTTGACCCCGCCAACGGCGAACTGCTGATGCGCAGTCCCGCACTGATGATGGGTTACTACAAGCAGCCCGAGATGACCGGCGAGGTCATCACCGAAGACGGCTGGCTGCGTACAGGCGACAAGGGCCGCATCGACGGCAACGGCCTCTTGCACATCACCGGTCGGGTCAAAGATCTGTTCAAGACCAGCAAGGGCAAGTATGTGGCGCCGGCGCCGATCGAAGACCGCCTCGGCCAGCACCCGGCGGTGGAGGCCTGCGTGGTCACCGGCGCCAATATGGGTCAGCCGGTTGGCGTGGTGATGTTGTCGCCCACGGCGGCCGAGCATCTGGTCACGCCCGAGCAAAGGGCCGAGTTGGGTGAAACTTTGACGGCACATTTGGCCGACATCAATTCGCGGCTGGACCCGCATGAGCAACTCGACTGCCTGGCCGTCATCAAGACGGCCTGGACGGTGGACAACGGCTTCATCACGCCGACCTTCAAGGTCAAGCGCAACCGCGTCGACGAGGTCTATGGCCCGCAGTTGGAGGCCTGGGTGGCGCAGCGCAAAAAGGTCGTCTTCGCTGACTGACTGTTTGATGGACCGATCGACGAAGCCGGAGCGCTGCCCAATCAAGGCTTGGTCGGTTCGGCCTCTTTCCACATCCGGTCGACCAAGCCTTCGGCCATCATCTTTCTGAGTGTTGTGGCCAGCAACTTGGCCAGCTTGGTGTGGCGCGCCTGCACATAGGGCTGCAACGGGACCGGGTTGCCGATGTCGAACAGTTTGTGCAGGGCCATGCCGGCCGGCAGAGTGGCCAGCCTTGTCGGGTCGCCGACCGCGGAACTGACGTCACACATATAGTCGGCGCGGCCGCGGGCCAACATGGCCAGACCATTCTCGGTACTGGTGAATGAGGTCAGTTGGGTGCCCGGCATTGCTGGCAGCAGGGCGTTTTCACAACCCAGCACGCCGCGGCGGTAGATGCCCACCAATTTGCCATCGGCCAGGTCTTCGATGCGAGTCAGGTTCGGCATCGGCCGGGTGGCATAGATGCTGAAGGTGATCACCATCAATGGCGCATCCACGGCGATCAACTCCGGGTGGGCGGCGCCAAAAACCGGTGCGCGCAGCATTTCGCCATCCGATTCGCCCCGCTCCAGCATCACCGCGGTGCGCTTGGTGGGGGCCACCAGCACCTCGATCGACATGTCCATGCGCTTGAAGGCCTCGGCGTAGACCAAGCGCAACCAGCGCCCGATCTGGGTTCGAGGTTCGGAGTCGGTACTGAAGAGATAGACCTCGGTGGCGCCGGTCTGCGACGCTGCCGCGGGCAGCTTTGCCCCGGCCGCAGCCGTTGCCGCGGTCGTCATCAGCCAGCCGGCCGCCAGCAGGCACGCGCCGCGGACCAGTCTGCTCCACCCTTGTCGGGTGCTTTGGCGTAAACCCGTGGACCGATGAAGTGGCATGAAGACGATTCAGCGCATGGGCTGGCAGGCAGTTTGGGGCGTTGATGGCTCCGGCTGAGCAGGGATGCCACGGCCCATGCTAACCGAGCCGACGGCTCGGCTTTCGAACTGCTATCGTCGCGTCCTTCTTTCCTTGCTTTCCTTGCTGGCCTTGTCCTCCGATCCCTTCTTTTCTTCATCGCCCTTGCTGCTGCCACTGCTGGACGCCGCCTTGCGTGGGGCCTTGTTGGCATTGCTGGCTTTGCTGGGCTTGAATCTGCTGCGCGGTCCGCGGGTACGCAGCGCTGTTGCCTGGCTGGGCGCCTGCTTGTGCCTGGGCATGTCGGTGCAGGCCATCAGTTCGGCGCCCTTGTTCGAAGCGCTGGTCCCCAGGATGTGGCAGGCGCCTTGGGTGGCGGTGTCGGTCGGCAATGCGGTGCTGTTTTGCTTGTTCGTCCAGGCCTTGCTTGATGATGACTTTCGCCTGCGTCCGCGTCAGGCCCTCATCTGGTTGGCGGCGGCCGCCTTGAGTGGACTGAATTGCTCGTGGCTGTCGGTGCATCAATATGAGTGGACGCTGGCCACCGTTTCGCTGCTGGTGCAGCGTTTGCTGCCGCTGGCCTGCGGACTGCAAATCACTTGGGTGGCGCTGCGACATTGGCGGGTTGACTTGGTGGAGAGTCGGCGGCGGCTGAGGCGTTTCATCGTGCTGGGCGGGGGCGCCTATATGACCGTGATGGTGCTGGTCCGATTGCAAACACCACAAGGGCGTTTGTCGCAACTCACGGCAAGCCTGGACATGGCGGCCCTGCTGTCGATTGCCTTGGTGATGGCTTGGGCCTTGATGCGCTTGCAGACGACACAGTTCTTTGAGGTCGAAACAAGGCCCGAACCCAGCGACGCGGTATCGAATGCGGGCCGCGATGCTTCGGGCGTGGACTCGCATGTCGGCCAAGCCGAGCCGGCCGAGCGCTCCGACAAAGAGCAGGCGCTGATCGAGCAGTTGCAGCGCGTGATGCAGGAAGAGCGCTTCTATCGCAGCGAAGACCTGAGCCTGGCTCGTTTGGCCGAACGTCTGCAAATACCCGAGTACCGCTTGCGTCGGCTGATCCATCAAAACCTGGGTCAGCGCAACTTCAACAGCTATATCAATGGCTACCGCTTGGCGGAGGCGAAGGCGGCACTGGCCAATCCGGCGCGGCGTTCGACTCCGGTGCTGACGATTGCCCTGGAAGCGGGCTTTCAATCGATTGGCCCCTTCAACCGCGCCTTCAAGGCCGATACCGGCCTGACCCCGAGCGAATATCGGCAGCAATCCCTGCAGGCCGATTCTTGAAATCGGCCTGTGCGAATTCTTGAATTGCTGATTTCGCTCAGACATCGGCGAGCCGGACCGGCATCGTCGCACCCCTGATCCAGGAGCCTTTGCTCCTGGCGGCATGTTTCAGGGGAAAGGTTTCAAATGATTGAAGTTGGTTTTATGCGCAGGCTGAGCCTGGCGCTGCTGATGTTGGCAACCTTGGGGGCACCAGCCTGGGCCGGCATGGGCATGACCGAAATTGCGTTGGCCGGAAACGGGGCCGGAAGCGGGCCTGTGACGGTTTACTACTCCAGTGCTGAGGCAGAGCAGCCGCAGCATTTCGGCCCGCTCACGCTCTCACTGGCCCTTAACGCAAAGCCGCAGCGCGGCAACGGCAGGTTGGTGTTGATCTCGCATGGCTCGGGAGGCTCCCCCTGGGTGCATGCCGATCTGGCGCGCCGCTTGGTGGGGGCTGGTTTCATCGTCGCCATGCCAGCGCACCAGGGCGACAACTACAAAGATCCCGGTCGACCCGGGCCGGACAGTTGGGCCTTGCGGCCACTCGAAATGTCGCGGGCCATTGATGCGCTGGCCGCCGAGCCGCGCTTTGCGCCCTTGTTGGCGCTGGACAAGGTCGGCGCCTATGGCGGCTCGGCCGGTGGCCATACCGTGTTGAGCTTGGCCGGTGGGCGTTGGTCACGCGCCGGCTTCAAGCAACACTGCGAATCGCATCTGGCCGACGACTTCCAAGCCTGTGTGGGCCTGACGACCAGGCTGAACGGCGATTGGCTGGACGCCCTCAAACTGTGGGCGGCTCGACTGATCATTGCCTTCAAGTTCGACGATGCCCGGCCGCAGCAGTATGTCGACCCGCGCATTGCCGCCGTTGTGGCGAGCGTGCCCGCGGCCGCCGACTTTGACATGTCAACGCTGGAACAACCGTCCATCCCTTTGGGACTGGTGACTGCTCGGCAAGACCGTTGGCTGCACCCGCAGTGGCATAGCGATGAGGTTTTAAAAGCCTGCGCTCAACGCTGCGAATGGTTGGCCGATCTGCCGCAGGGCGGGCATGGCGCCATGCTGTCGCCCTTGCCGCCCGGCTTTACGGGCTTGCTCGGCCATTTGTTGAATGACCCGCCGGGTTTCGATCGCAGCAGTCTGGCTGAGGTGGACCGACAAATCACCGACTTCATGCAACGGCACTTGCTGGACTGAACCCTGCGCTTGCTTCAGTCGCGCTTGCCCCAGCGGCGCAGCAGCATCAGGCCCATCACCGCCAGACCGGCCAAGAACAAGGCGCCTTGGCTGGGTTCCGGCACCGGGCTCATGCTGAGGGTGCCGCCAAAGTTGCCGGTATTGCGGCCGCGGATCTCCAGCACATAGTCACCGGGCGGCAGGCTGACCGGCTGGATGATGGCGATGCTGGTGCCGGCGACCGAGAGCTGGCTGCTCCAAGCCTGAATGATGTCCGGTCCCGCCTTGGCGTCGCCCAGGAAAGTGCCGCTATAGGCGTAAATGCGTTCGGACAGCTCGCTGACACCGGTGACGTTGTTCAAGGTGGTGGTGATGCTTTCGGCGATGGCGGCCGTGCTGCGGATCAGGAAGGCGGCGTAGAAGAAGTCTTTGTCGCTCTTGATGGCGCTGTAGGAACCGGTCGAACCCGAGAAATTGAAGCCGGTGATGCCGGGCAGCAGGTCGAGCTGGTTGACCACGGTTTGGGTCACGTTGGAGGCCTGCAAGCTGCCATTTGGGCCGACCAAGACAGTGTGCGGCTCGGCTTGCGCGGCCGTGGCCAGGCTCACCAGGGCCAACAGCGGCAAGCTCGACTGAATCGACCGAAGGCCGGTGCGGCCGAGGCGATGGGGGACTGCAAACATGGGGAACTCCTGGGGCAGGGCGCACAAAACATCGGGGCGCCGATGAGTGCCAAGGCTAACCGCGCCAGATGACCCGCTGAAGTGCAAGAAGGCGGCCGCAATAGGCTGTCGGGCTCATGGATTTGCGGGTTTTCACCAGGATTCGACCTTGCCTCAAGGCCTCGCCGAGAACTGTCACCTAGCACCGTTACAGTGTCGGTCCCTTCGATGGCCCCTCTGGACGAGGGGGGGTCAAGTCCCAATTGCGGACACCGGGCCGAGCTGGAATAGTGCACCGGGACCGCGATGCGGGGATGAGGGCGAAGGTGGGGCTCTGGGAGTCGGGACGATGCCGTTCCGATGCTCAGCGCGCGGTCAATGGATGAGCCGGGTTGTATGAATATGTGTGCATCGACTAGAAAGAAAAACTCGCGCGGCTTTACGCTGCTTGAACTGCTGGTGGTGATGGTCATCATCGGCCTGCTGGCCGGCTATGTGGGCCCCAAATTTTTCGGCCAAATCGGCAAGTCCGAGGTCAAGGCCGCGCGGGCGCAGATTGACGGGCTGCAAAAAGCCCTCGATCAATACCGCCTCGATGTGGGCCGCTACCCCAGCACCGAGCAGGGCCTGGCCGTGCTGGTGAGCAAGCCGGCCGATGAGCCGCGCTGGGCTGGTCCCTATCTGAGCAAGGCCTTGCCCCAGGACCCCTGGCACAAGGACTACCAATACCGCTCGCCCGGCGAGCATGGCGAGTACGACCTGTTCTCCTTCGGCCGCGACGGCCGTCCCGGTGGCGAAGGCGAAGACGCCGATTTGGTCAGCTGGTGATCGGCTGACTCGACCGATATGTCAGCTTTTTTGACCGCCCGGCTGAGTGGCCGCTCGATGGCCCGACGCTGCGCCGCTCTGCCGCCATGCCCAGCTTTCTGACCCGCGTATACACCGCCGAGGGCGTGCGCACGCAGCGTGTTGACGCCGCGGATGCGCAGGCGGTGGCCGCCGCCTTAGGGGTCTTGCCTCAGCATGTGTTGGAGGTGACCGAGCTCGGCGCAAATGGAGCAACGGGCGCGTCCGGTAATCGGGGCCAGCGCAGCCGCGCCCTATCGAGCGGCCGCGCCAAGCGTTTCCCCTTGCAGTTGTTCAGCCAGGAGTTGGCGGTCTTGCTGGATGCCGGCATTGCCTTGCTCGAGGCCTTGAACACCTTGCGCGAGAAAGAGGCCAATGAGTCGGTGCGGCTGGCGCTGGACGGGGTGATTGCGGCGGTCGAGCAGGGCCAGCCTTTGTCGGCGGCGATGCGCCAGCAAGCGCAGGCCTTTGACGAGTTGGTTTGCGCCATCGTCTCGGCCAATGAGCGCACCGGCCAGCTCAGCGCGGCACTGGCCCAGCACAGCCGCTACCTGGCGTGGGTCGAAAGCCTGCGCGCCAAGCTGATCGCTGCCTGTGTTTACCCGGTGATGCTCTTGAGCGTCGGCTCGGCGGTGATTCTGTTTTTGCTGTTGTTTGTGCTGCCGCGCTTCGCCGGAATTTTGGATGGGCTGGGCAATGAGCTGCCCTGGGGCTCGCGGCTCTTGATCCAGTTTGGCCAGACCGCCGGCGCACATCCGCTGCTGGTTCTCGGTGGCATCGCCGCGCTGTTGGGGGTTGCCGTCGCGGTGTGGCGTCATGCCGGTTTGCGTCAGCGGGTGCAGGCGGCCATGTGGACCTTGCCGGGCCTGGGGCCGCGCCTGCGCGTGCTGGCGCTGGCGCGCTTGTATCGCAGCCTGGCCATGTTGCTGGCTTCGGGCGTGCCGGTGCTGGCTTCGCTGCGCATTGTTCAGGATGTGATCGCCGCGCCCTGGCGGCCGGCGGTGGCGGCGGCTGCCGCGCAAATTGAGCGGGGTGAGCGCCTGTCTGAAGCGCTGGAAGCGCAAGACCTGGCCACGCCGGTGGCGCGCCGCATGGTGCGTGTGGGCGAGCGCAGCGGCGAGGTGGCCGCCATGCTGGAGCGCGCCGCCGCCTTCCATGATGAAGAAGCGCAGCGCCTGACCGAGTTATTGACCCGCGCCATCAATCCGGCGCTGATGTTGGTCATGGGCATTTTGATCGGCGGCATCATCGTCTTGATGTACTTGCCGATCTTTCAATTGGTGGAGCAAGTCCAGTGAACATGGCGTTAGCCACACATTCCTTGGCAGACTATCTGCCGGCCGAGCACGGCCCCTGGCAGCTTGACTTCGAGCATTGGCCCCAGGCCCAGGCGCAGCGCTGGCGCGCAGTCTTGGCCGTGGGGGCGGGTGGGCGCAAGATGCTTTTGGGCGAACGCGAGCAAGACGCGCTGCTGCTGCAAAGCGTGGAGGCGCGGCTGCAAGCGCCGGTGCGCTGGCTGCGCTGTGAGCCCGCGGCCGTCACCCATTGGCTGGGCGCCGGTGAGGCCGACTTCCGCGCCCTGTCCGATGTGGAAGAGTCGGTCATCGAGGGCCAGGCGGCCGGCGGTGCCGAAGAGCTGAGTGCGTTGGTGATGTCCGAGCAGGCCAGCCCGGTGGTGCGCCTGCTCAATGCCACGCTGTACGACGCCTTGCAAGACGGCGCCAGCGATGTGCACATCGAATGCACCGCGCGCGGTGCGGTGATTCGCTTTCGCGTCGACGGTGTGATGGCCATGGTGCGCAGCGTTGATGGCGCGGCCACGGCCGAGCAATTGGTGTCGCGCCTGAAGGTGATGTCGGAGTTGGACATCGGCGAGCGCCGCCTGCCGCAAGACGGCCGCTTCAAGCTCAAGGTGCAGGGCCGCGAGGTGGACTTCCGCCTCTCCATCATGCCCAGCGTCTTCGGCGAAGACGCCGTGGTGCGGGTCTTGGACCGCGCCCGCATTGAGCAGACCGGCGGTACGCTGACGCTCGATTCGCTCGGCTTCGACGCCGAGGAGCGCTCCGCCATCCGCCATCAGGCGCGCCAGCCGCACGGCATGCTCTTGGTCACCGGCCCTACCGGCAGCGGCAAGACCACCACGCTTTACGCCACCCTGGCCGAGATCCACACCGGCGATGACAAGATCATCACCATCGAAGACCCGGTCGAGTACCAACTCGCCGGCGTGGTGCAGATCCCGGTCAATGAAAAGAAGGGCCTGACCTTCTCGCGCGGCCTGCGCTCCATCCTGCGCCATGACCCGGATCGGGTGATGGTCGGTGAAATTCGAGATTCCGAAACCGCGCAGATCGCGGTGCAGGCGGCGCTGACCGGCCACTTGGTCTTCTCCACCGTGCACGCCAACAATGCCTTCGACGTGATCGGCCGCTTCATGCACATGGGGCTGGATCTGTACAACGTCGTCTCGGCGCTCAACGCCGTGTTGGCGCAGCGCTTGGTGCGCCTGACTTGCAAGCATTGCGCGCGGCCTATTGAATCCGATGCCGCCACGCTGGCCCGTTATGGCTTGAAGGCCGGCGAACATCAATTCCTGAAGGGCGAGGGCTGTGGCCATTGCCGTGGCACCGGCTACAAAGGCCGGCGCGCGGTGGCCGAGCTGCTCAAGCTCGACGATGGCTTGCGCGACCTGATCGCCGCGCGTGCCCCGATGTCGCAGATCAAAGACGCCGCGCGTGCGCGTGGCATGAAGCCGTTGCGGGCAATGGCCTTGCAGGCCGTGTGCCGCGGCGAAACGACGTTCGAGGAGTTGGAACGTGTCACCCTCGATGAGTAGCCTTCCCTTGAATTCATCCACCGATTCCGCCTCTGTGCTGCTGCGCTGGCGGCGCCGTGTGGCCGCCCGTCTGGCGCGCCCGCAAGCTTTGTTCCTGAGCCCTGAAGGGGTGCAGGCCTATGGTGACAAGCCGCAGGCTTTTGCCGACTGGTGCCGAGCCCATGCGGGTCAGGCGGCCGAGCTCAGCGTCTCGGCCAAGCTGCTGCATGAGCTGGTTTGCGAGGCCGGCTTGCCCTTGGCCGATGAGGCTCAGCTGCAGGCCTATGCGCGCCAACTGTTCGGCCATTACTTCGGCGCCCCGGCCAAGAGCTGGCCCCTGGCCACCTGGCGTGTTGCCTCGCCCGGCGTGGGTTCCGGTCCGGCCACGGAGCAGTGCGGTGCGGTGGCCTTGCATGGCCCGGCAGGCGCCCAATTGCAGGCCTGTGCGGCAATGCATGAGGTGCACTTGAGTCGGGTGCAGCCTGCCTGGGCGCCGTTGCTGCGGCGTCTGGTGGCTGAGCAGCCCGAGTGGGCGCAGACGCCCTCGGCCGCGCTGGCCTGGGTTGAGGGTCAGGTCTTGACATGGCTGCAATTGCGGGACGGACGCTTGCAGGGCCTGCGTCAGCTGCGGCTGGCCGCGGCGACCCAGGCGGCCTTGGGCGAGACCTTGGCCGAGTTGTGTGGCGCCGGCGGCGCGGGAGCCATCAAGTCCGTGCTGGTCTGTGGTTACGGCCTGGAGCCGGCCACGTCGGCGCCAAGCTGGCCGGGCCTGCGTGTGCTCGGGCGGCTTGATGGCAGCGCGCCGGAGCCGGGTTGCTTTGAGGAGCGCAAGCCCGATGCCAAGAGCGGCTTGCCGCGCCCGGACTTTCTCGGCCTGCGGCTGCCGCGCTCGCCGTTGGCCTGGCCGCTGGCCGGCCTGGGCGGGCTGGCGCTGCTGGCCGGCTTGTGGTGTGCCGTCGGCAGCCAACAGGGCTTGCGTCAGGCGCAGGCGCGGCAGCAGGCGCTCAGCGCCGAGGCGGCCCAAGAGCTGGGCAAGCCGGCTGCGGCCAAGGTCTCGCTGGCGCCCGCACGTCAGGCCGCGCGCGGCAGCGCCAACTCGGCCGAGTCCGATGCTTTGCGCAGCGCCACCGAGGTGCAGGCCTTGCTCCTGCACCCTTGGCAGGCGGTGCTGGCGAATGTGGAGCAGGCCGGGGCAGGGGCCGGCAATGAAGGTGGGGCCGATGCCGGTGCAGCTTCATTGGCCCTCAATTGGTTGGCGCTCGACTACAACGCCGGTCGCCAAGAGTTGCGTTTGGAAGGCCTGGCTGCGGACAAGCTGCCCGCCCTGCAGATGGTGGACCGGCTGTCCGCCGCCCCGGGTTGGCAGGCGGTCATGCTGAGCCGCTTTCAGAACGGCGAACAAGGCCTGGTGGGTCAGCGCTTTGAAGTCAGCGCCAAGCTGCGGCCGGCGGCGTTGCGCCTTGAGCTGCCGCCCATGCCTGCGGCCGAGGTGGCCAAACCATGAGTAGGACCGCGATGAATCGACTGAAAGCCGGCGTGCAAGCGCTGGGCCTGCCCGGTGTCTTGGGCCTGGCAGGTTTGGTGCTGGCCGCCGCCTTGCTGCTGCTGAGTCAGCACTGGGACCAACGTGGTGCGCAACTGCAGGCCGAGGCCGACGGCATCAGCAGCCGTCTGCGCGCTCAACGCGCTGCCGGTGTGCAGGCCGCCCAAGCACCGGTGACGCCGGCGCAATGGCAGGCGGCCCTGCCCAGCGCGGCCTTGCGTCAACAACGTCTGGCCGACCTGCTGGAGATTGCCTTGCGCCAAGGCTTGGTCAGCAGCCGCACCGAGCATCGCCTGAGTGTTGACGCCGCGGCCGGGCTCGAGCGCCTGCGCGTCAGCATGCCGGTGAGTGGTGGCTATGCCCAGCTGCGCAGCTTTATCGAGGCGGCCCTGCGGCATGACCCCGCGCTGAGTCTGGATGCCCTGAAGCTGCGCCGCGTCGGGCCGAATGCGGCCGAGGTAGAGGCCGATTTGAGCTGGTCTTTGCATGGTCGTGGTGAAGCTGTGGCGGGAGCCCGGCCATGAGTTCGCTGATGTCTTTTCCCGAGCAAAAACGCCGTTATGGCCTGGGCGCCGCGCTGCTGCTGAGCTTGCTTGCGACCGCCTGGGTGTCCTACCAAGATGATGCTGAACCCGAGGGTTTGGCGCGACCGGTGGCGAGCAGCCGCCGCGATCCGGTTCCCGCAAGCGGGGCGCGGACCACTGCAGCCAAGTCCGCTTCTGAGGTTTCTGCCGAGCCCTTGACGGTGGCCACATGGTCGCCGCCCGAGCGAGGCGCCTGGCAAACGGTCGGCGACAAACAACTGGCCGCCTGGGCCCCGCCCCCTCCGCCGCCACCGCCCAAGGTGGTGGCGCCACCCCCGGCGCCGCCCGCGCCACCGATGGCCCCGGCCTTCCCCTATCAGCTGCTGGGTCGGCTGGTGGAGGGTGAGCAGGCGCAGGCCTTGTTGGCCGGCCCGAACCGCAGCCTGGCCGTCAAGGTCGGTGATGTGGTGGACGGCCAATGGCGTGTCGATGAAGTTCATGAGCGTGGCATCAACCTGACCTGGTTGCCGGCCAAGCTGCCCCAAACACTCGTTTTCCGACCTTCCTCCTCATGAAGCTGAAACCACTTCAAACCTTGTTTGCCCGGCCGGCCGGTCCCGCGCTGACCCTGTTGGCAGCGCTCTTGCTGGCTGCTTGCGCCAACCCGGCCTTGCGCCAGGCCGATGAGATGGTGCGCTCCAACCAGCTGCCGCAGGCCTATGAGACGCTGGAGCAGGCGCGCAAGCTCGACCCGCACGACCAGACCCTGCGCTCCGCGCAACTGCGCATTGCCAACCAGATGACGACGCGCCTGCTGGCGCAGATCGAAGGCATGCGTCTGGCCGGCCGCTGGGACGATGCCAATGAGGCCTTGCAACGCCTGCGCGAGGTCGACCCTAAGCATCCTCGCTTGGCTTGGTATGAGGCCGAGCTGGGCCGCGGCCGCTTGCAAGAGGGCAAGCTGGTGGCGGCACGCTTGGCGCTGCGCGAGGGCAAGCTGGATCGCGCCGATGCCTTGGCCCGCGAGATCTTGGCCGAGTCGCCCAACCATGTGGGCGCGCGTCTGTTGATGAGCCAATCGGCGCAGGCGCGGCCCTTGGAGTCGGCCAGCACCGAGATGGGCCCGGCCTTTCAGAAGCCGGTGACGCTGGAGTTCCGCGAGGCCCCGATGCGCCAGGTTTTTGAAGCCTTGGCGCGCAGCTCCAACATCAATTTCGTCTTTGATAAAGATGTGCGTTCGGACGCCAAGGTCAGCATCTTCCTGCGCAATGTTTCACTCGACGAGGCAATGCGTGTGGTGCTGTCCACCCAGGGTCTGGACCGCAAGCTGCTGAACGACAGCTCGGTGCTGATTTTCCCTAACACCGCAGCCAAGCAGCGCGAGCATCAAGAGCTGATCACCCGCACGCTCTATCTGACCAATGCCGACGTCAAGCAGGTGCAGGCCATGGTCCGCACCATCACCAAGGTGCGCGACATTCACATCGATGAGCGCCTGAACCTGATGGTGGTGCGCGACACGCCCGAGGTGGTGCGTCTGGTCGAAAAGCTGATCGCCTCGGTCGATCTGCCCGAGCCCGAGGTGATGCTGGAAGTGGAGGTGATGGAGCTCTCCAGCGACCGCGTCAATGACCTGGGCCTGAAGTTCCCCGACCAGATCAGCTACGGCCTGCCGGGCTTCAACGGCGGCATGGCCTCCGGCTTGGTGGAGCTGGGTCAGCACAATAACTTCCGCGCCATGGTGGCGAACCCGGCCGTGGTGGCCACGATTCGCGGCAATTCGGGCAACGGCAATATCCTCGCCAACCCAAAGATTCGGGTGCGCAACCGCGACAAGGCCAAGGTGCACATCGGCCAGAAGGTGCCGGTCTTCACCACCACCACCAACTTCACCGGCAGCACCTCGGTGGCGGCCTCGGTCAGCTATCTGGATGTGGGTCTGAAGCTGGATGTGGAGCCCACCATCCAGCTCGACAACGACGTCATCATCAAGGTCGGCCTGGAGGTCAGCAATCTGATCCGCCAGGTGCAAGGGCCGGGCGGCACCACCGCCTACGAGATCGGCACCCGCCAGACAGGCACCACGCTGCGTCTGAACGATGGCGAGACGCAGGTCCTGGCCGGTTTGATCAGCGATGAAGACCGCCGGTCCGCTTCCGGCATTCCGGGCCTGTCGGAGATCCCCGTGCTGGGTAGCTTGTTCGGCGTGCGCACCGAAGACCGCAAGAAGACCGAGGTGGTGCTCTTGATCACCCCGCGCATCGTGCGCAATCTGGCCTTGCCGGACGCCGGCCTGACCCGTTTGGCCGGTGGCACCGACGCATCGCCGGGGGCTTTCAGCAGCTTGCTGAGGCCCAATGCCAAGGCCGGTGTGGGGCCAGCCAACAGTGGCTCGCAGGGCTTCCAGGGCGCGCGCCCGACCATCCCTGCGCCGTCCTCACCAACCGAGTCCGTCAACACAGCTGCGCCGCAAGAGGCGGTCTTGCACTTCGAAGTGAGCCCGCAGGTGCAGCCTGGTGGCACGGTGGCCGTGACGATGCGCAATGAAAGTGGCTTCAGCATCAAGGGTGAGTTGGAATACGACGCTAGCAAGTTGGCGCCGGCCCAGGGAAGCATCGGCGGCAATGGTCGGGTCGCCGTGGAGTTGCTGCCGCGCGGTGAAAAGGTGGTGATCTTGCGCGCCTTGCCAGCCGCCAACGGCCAGGTTTTGAACGTCGGTCTGGGTGGCTTGTTGGCCATTGGCTTGAACGGCGAGCCGGTCTCGGTGCGGCTCGACGGCACCGGCCTGGTGACGGTGGACGCCACCCGTTGAGTCATGGCGCAGCGCGGCTTTACCTTGATCGAGATGATGGTGGTGCTGGCCATCCTGGCGCTGCTGGCCGGCTCGGCTCGGCCTTTGTTGGAAATGTCGGTGCAGCGTAGCCGAGAGCATGAGTTGCGGGCCGGCTTGCGTAGCTTGCGTGGGGCCTTGGACGCTTACAAGAAAGCGGCCGAGGCCGGCCAGGTGCAGAGCAGCCCCGATGCCAGCGGCTACCCGCCAAACCTGCAGGCCTTGGTGATGGGCGTCCCCGATATCCGCTCGGCCGAGGGCAAGAAGATCTATTTTCTGCGGCGCCTGCCGCGCGATCCCTTTGCCGACCCGGCCTTGGAGCCGGCGGCCAGCTGGGGGCAGCGCGCGGCTGACAGTCCGCCCGACCAGCCCCGCAGCGGCAAGGATGTGTTCGATGTCTATTCGCGCTCTGAGCGGCGTGCCCTGGACGGTAGCAAATACAGAGACTGGTGATGAGCCCGAACAAAGACAGCAGGCAGACAGGCTTCACCCTGATCGAGTTGATTGTGGTGATGGCAATCGTGGCGCTACTGGCGTCGATTGCGGCGCCGCGTTATTTCAACAGCCTGCAGAAATCGCGTGAGACCTCGCTGCGAGCCTCGCTGAACGTGATGCGCGATGCGCTTGACCAATACGCGGCCGACAAGGGGCGTTATCCCGACTCCTTGGAGGAATTGGCCGCGGCGCGTTACATCCGAGAGATTCCGGAGGACCCCTTGACCGGTAGCCGGGAGGCTTGGGTGCTGTTGGCGCCGCCGCCTGATGCCCTCGCCAGCGGCCAGGTTTACGACGTACGTAGCGGCGCCGCCGGGCGTGCCAGCGACGGGCGCTTGTTCGCCGATTGGTGATGCAGCACGTGGCGACAACGCGTTCGTGGCGGCAGCGCGGCTTCACTTATCTGAGCTTGCTGTTCTTTGTCGCCATGACGGCGGCCGCCTTGGCGACCTTGGGTCAGAGTTGGCAAACCGCGACTCAGCGCGAAAAAGAGCGTGAACTCGAGTTCCGCGGCGGCGAGATCGCCCGCGCGATAGCCAGCTACCAAAAGGCCTCGGGCGGACAAACCGCCGGACAAGGCCAGAACCCGCTCAGTCTGGATGACTTGTTAGCCGACCGGCGTGGCCCGATGACGCGCTACCACCTGCGGCGCCTCTACCCCGACCCGTTCACCGGCCACCCGGACTGGGTGCTGGTGCCCGATCCGGCCAACCCGCGCAGCTTCAATGCGGTGCACAGCCGCTCCGAGCAGGCCTTGCTGCGCCAGACGCAGACCGATGGAACTCCCATCCAGCGTGCGCGCGACTGGGTCTTCTCGCCCACCGCGAACGCTGCGACTGCTCCTCGCCCTGAAGGAGTGTCTGAGACTGCCTCTGACGCAAAGCCTCGAATCGGTGGTGAGCTGTCAACAGCTGCTTCCGGCGTAGGCCTCTGAGCCGCCAAGTATTGATGGCGGGGCGTCCCCTTTGCCTTCAAATGAACGTCGACACGCAGCTTGGCAGGCGGGTATGCCGCTCGCGTGAGCCAAGTGTTTCCATCGGTGCGCTGAGATCAGAGGCGCCCACAAACATGAGTGTCGTTTCAGCAGCGCATAGACACTCGAGACGAGTCACGATTCACCCCCCAAAGGGGTGATAAATCGAAAGAAACAATGCCACGTTGTCTTCGGTTTTGTGGTTTTTTCACTTGACATTGTTCCTGGGACTAACCCGTAAGGTCGGCGGCTGGTAGCGCGAAATTGGCCTGTTCCTATAACCGATCCCATCGCCACTGACGCCCGTGACAGTTTGGTGAAAACCCTCTCCCCCCCTGGCTGCGGGGCGGGCAAGTCGGGATGTGACCTGGGGCTTGCATGTTGAGAATCGGCCGCTCAAGCCAATGCGCTGCCAAGCAAGCAGGGTTGGCGCGAGAGCTGGGTTGCACCGGCGCCTTGGTATCGCCGGGGTCTGCCAGTTCAACTTCATCAGTGGTGTGCAACACCCAAACCATTGGGACTTAAGGCAAAAAATGAAGATCAAGATGTCGATGATGATCAAGGCGACGGCTGCGGCCGCCTTGTTGGCCAGCTTGGGCTTGGCCCACGCGGAAGTGGTGGACTTCGAGCAGTTGCAAGACTCGCCATTCATTACTATTTCTGGCCTGAATGCTCAGGGGAATCCTATTGGCGGCCAGAATACCTTCGGTGCTTTTTGGACTGAGACCTATGGCGTGGGCGCGACGAACGTCGGTGACTTGACCGGAGCCATCATCGACGGCAGCCAATTGGCCGAGACCTGCGTCAACCTGAGCTGCCCAATGGGCAATACCAGTCAATTCATAGCCATGTTGGATGACGGTTACTTTTACCTAGGTCGCAATGACAATGCCAACTTCAAGGTTCAGAGTCTGAGCGCAGGCTTCATCGGTACCAATGACCTGTCGACCTATCCTGCTCAATCCGGTTTGTTGGTGTTGACGGGCTACAGCGCCACCGGTGCAGTTGTCGCCACCTCCAGCCAACTCGCGCTGGCTGGCCCAACAGGCGGCAGTTTTAGCTTTGCGACGCTGACCTTGAATGCAGCCTTTGCCAATACCGAAGTCAACTTCGTCAAGATTCGCGGCTATGCCTGCAATGCCGCCGGCAGCTGTACCAGCGGCGGCAATCTGGCCAACTACGCAATCGACAACATCAACGTCACGACCGCTGTACCCGAGCCTTCGACCTACGGCTTGATGGCTGCCGGTTTGCTGGCCGTGGGCACTATCGCTCGTCGCCGCCGCGCTGTTTGATCTCCCTTAAGAGCAAGGATTAATCAATATGATGATGAAACTCAAGCCCGCAGCCCTGGCGACCCTGGTGCTGCTGACCGGCCTGGCTACCAACGCCCTGGCTGATGCACGCAAGACCTATATCGTTCAACTGAAGGACGAGCCTGCGGCCACTTACACCGGTGGTGTTGCCAAGATGACCGCCACTCGTTCGGTCCAAGGTGCTCGCTTCAATGCCAATGCGCCTGAAGTAGTGGCCTATGTGGGTTATCTGGGTGAGAAGCAGCGCAGCGTGGCCCAGTTGGTCGGCAATGCGCCGGTGCTGGCCAACTACCAAGTGGTGTTCAACGGCTTCGCCGCGCGCCTGACCGAAGCCGAGGTGCTGGCTCTGCGCACTAGCGCCGATGTGGCCGATGTCTTTGAAGACGTGGCCCGTGAGTACCAAACCGTCAGCACCCAAGACTTCCTGGGCCTGACCGCGCCTGGCGGTCTGTGGTCGCAGACGATCTCGGGTTCGGCCATCAAGGGCGAGAACATGATCGTCGGCATCATCGACGGCGGTATCTGGCCTGAGAACCCAGCTTTTGCCGACCGTGTCGATGCCAACGGCAACCCGACTTTTGACCCCGCCGGCACCCTGGTCTACAACCCCATCCCCGGCTTCCTGGGCAGCTGCCAAGCCGGCGAAGGTTTCGACCCCGCCAAGCATTGCAACAACAAGCTGATTGGCGCCAAGTTCTACAACGCGGGTTTCATCGCCACCGGTCTGCCCAAGAACTGGACCGAGTTCTACTCCACTCGCGACTCCAACGTCGGCAGCGATGGCAAGACCGCCGGCCACGGCGGCCACGGTGACCACACGGCTTCGACCGCCGCTGGTAACTCCGGCGTGACCGCCGTGGTCAATGGCTTGGTAATGGGCAAGGCTTCCGGCGTGGCTCCGCGTGCCCGCGTGGCCGCCTACAAGGTCTGCTGGACTTATGACGACGCCACGGCCACCGACGGCACCGGCTCCAAGAACAGCTGCTTCAACTCCGACTCGGTCAAGGCGATCGACGACGCAGTGAAGGACGGCGTCCATGTGCTGAATTACTCGATCAGCGGCTCGCAGACTTCGGTCAATGACCCGGTTGAACAGGCCTTCTACCGCGCCTCTTTGGCCGGCGTGTTTGTGGCCGCATCTGCGGGTAATAGCGGCCCAGCCAATCAAGTGGCCCACATCAGCCCCTGGCTGACCACGGTGGCGGCTTCGACACATGACCGTAACTTCCAAGCTGATGTGGTGCTGGGCAATGCCGCCAAGTATTCCGGCGCTTCGACCAGCACCGTCGCGGTCGCATCCAGCGCGCTGATCCGCGCCGAGGATGCAGGCGTTGGTGGCGGCAATGCCAATCTGTGCTTCAGCGACGCAACGGCCGCAGCTGCGGCAGGTCAAGTATTGCTCGACGAGGCCAAGGTGACCGGCAAGATCGTCATCTGCACCCGTGGCAACAATGCCCGCGTGGACAAGAGCTTGGCCGTGTTGAACGCCAAGGGTATTGGCATGGTGATGGCCGACAACGGCGGCGGTCTGGTGTCTGAGGCTCACTCGGTGCCGACGGTGCACGTCAGCAAGGCTGATGGCGACACCATCAAGGCCTACGCTGTAGCACAAGGTAACGCAGCCACCTCGTCGCTCAGCGCCTTCTATGTGGGCAAGAAGCCCGCGCCCATCATGGCCGGCTTCTCTTCGCGTGGCCCGAATATGGGTGACAGCAACATCCTCAAGCCAGACCTGACCGCTCCTGGCGTGGACATCATCGCCAGCGTCTCGCCGGCTCTGACGCCTGCTCAGCACACCGGTGTGGTGGATGGTTCCTTCGTGCCTGGCGACGCTTACGCGTCTTACCAAGGCACTTCGATGTCCAGCCCGCATGTGGCCGGTCTGGGTTTGCTCTTGAAGCAAGCTCACCCGACCTGGTCGCCTGCCGCGATCAAGTCCGCCTTGATGACCACGGCTTACACCACCCTGGACGACGGCCTGGCCGGCGCTCAGAACGGTTTGCTGCCTTGGGCCCAAGGTGCTGGTCATGTGGATCCGAACAAGGCCACAAATCCAGGCCTGGTTTATGACGCCGGCAAGGCCGACTACATCAAGTACCAGTGCAAGGTGAACAAGGCTGCGGTGATTCCCGCCAGCGACTGCACCACCTACGGTACGCTGGATGAGACCTACAACCTGAACCTGCCTTCGATCACTGTCGGAAGCGTGCAAGGTACCGTCACCGTGAATCGCAGCGTGACCAATGTGGGTGATGCCTCGGCCACCTACACCGGCGTAGCCACCGTGCCCGGCTTCACCGCTGTCGTCACTCCTGCATCCTTGACTCTGGCTCCAGGCGAGACCAAGAGCTTCACCGTCAAGCTGACGGGCGTGGTCGGCACTGCTGAGGGCGAATGGAAGTTTGGTTCGCTGACTTGGACGGATGGTAGCCATGTGGTGAAGAGCCCGGTGCAGGCCCGCGTTGGCAAGGCCATCTCGGCGCCTGCCGAGTTGACCGGCAACACCCAGTCGGGCACCCGCCTGATTGCCGTGAAGACCGGTTATTCGGGCACTATGAGCGCTGTCAAGGGTGGCTTGAAGGATGTCACCATGGGTGAAGTCGTCAGCCTGGCTCCTGCCGCGATGACCTCGGCACAGTTGAAGGCCGCTTGCGTGACCGGCACCGATCTGCCGAACGTGAAGGTCTACAGCGTGGCCGTTCCTGCCGGGACTGTCGCTGCTCGCTTCGCTCTGCGCAATGCCGATGTCGGCACCGCCGGTGACGACAACGACATGGGTTTGTTGGCTCCGGATGGCAGCTGGGTCTACTCGGGCAATGACGGTTCAACCGAAGCCGTGCAAGTCGCCAGCCCTGCGGCCGGCAACTACAAGGTCTGCGTGGTCGCTTACGGTGGCGCTGCCGCCATGACGCACAAGCTGTCGAGCTGGGTGGTGACACCTGCTGATCTGGGTGGCAAGTTCACCGTCGCCGTGCCTGGCAAGGTGGTGGCGGGTAACAACACCACGGTCGGTATCAGCTGGTCGGGTCTGACCTTGGGTCAGCGCACCCTGGGCGCCGTTCAGTTCAAGGACGCAGCCGGCGTGGTGCAGGCCACCACTGTGGTGCGCGTGGACGCCAATGGCGGCTTGCCCGTGACCGATGTGCCTCCGAGCACATCGGCCAAGATGGGCGGCACTGCCAAGTAAGTAAGAGCTTCAGAAGGGCCTCCGGGCCCTTCACTAGCGCAAAGGCCACATGCAATTTGCATGTGGCCTTTTTCGTTCCGCTTGCGATTCTGTGTCGCCCGGTGAGTGGCGCGTCAGTTTGCTTGCCTGCTACTGTGCCGAGTTGGGCAAGGCCTGACCCCCGAGCACCGGTATCTTGTTCAGTTGGCAGACCTTGCGGCCACTTGCCTCGGCAACGCAGGATGCGCCTGGGTCCTGCGGAATGGCGCAGTTGGAGGCCATGCCGCTGGCTTCGTTCTCCGCCTTACGCGCTGCAGCATGTTGGGCCACCAGCGACCTGAGCTTTTTCTCATCGCTGCGTTTGCTTGACCAGGCCAGATAGCCTTCAGGCCCACCGCAGGACTTGGCGCCGACGCCGATGCTGTGGCACTGCTGCGGTGCGTAGCACTCGGCATCACCGATCTCGGCCTTGATTTGCCGCCACAGCTGCGCGCTGGCGGGCTCGGACTGAGGTTTTGGAGGATTGCTTTTCATGGGGTCCTCGGCACAGGCCGATGTGGCCAACAAGAGGGAGAGGCTGCTCGAGCAGAGCAGGCAACGCAGGGCTGACGATGTGTTCATCAGCACATGCTCGCCCACCTATGGCGTGCTGGCAAGCCCCGTCGACCCACAAGAGTCAGTTGCGACAAACAAAAAAGCGCCCCGGGCGGGGCGCTTGATGGCGAAACCCCCCGCTCAAAGGCAGCGGATCAGTTTGACCTTCACGCCCTTGCGCAGGGTGAATACCTCGGGGAGCTTGGCCGCATCGCTCTGGATCGTCAGGGTCATCAGGCTGCCGTCGGTGACTTGGCCCTTGTAGCTGGCCTTGGTGCTGCCAGCAGGGATGTCGGCCCGCTCAGGACCGGCATGGTGCTGAGTGAAGGTCCCGAAGGCCTTGAAACTGCCGTCGGCGTTCAGAGCCAAGGGGGTGTCAATGGCGCCCGAGGCGCAGTCTGTTTCGAGCTTGGCTGAGCCTTTCGCGTCGATGGTCAGTTGTAGTCGGTCGCCGCCCCAGATGCCGGCCATCGAGCTGTCAATTGCGCCGGCCGAACTAGCCTGCACCACCATCAGCAGGCCACCAAAGGCACCGATGCCAAATTTCCTTGTCCAGCACTTCATATCAATCACTCCGATTGTCATTCCATGGCCGAAAAACGAAGCGCGGGTCGAGGATAACCCCGGCCCGCGCTTGAACTCTAAAAATTGCTATGCAGCTTAGGCGTTGAGCTGCTGGCTGTCGGCGCGACGACGGCGGTTGGAGAGGAAGCCTACAGCGCTCATGCCGCACACCATCAACAACCAAGTGCTGGGCTCGGGCACTGCGACGACGTTGGCGTCAATCACCGCGATCCAAGTACCCCAGCGCGAGCCACCGGTGCCGCCGGGGTGGCCGCCGGCTTCGTTGTTGTACTCACGGGCAAATTCGCCGATCAGGTAGAACTTGCTGGTGTCGGTGGGATCCACCGAGACCGAGCTGTAATCACCCCAGCGCTGGCGTCCTGCAGCGACATTGCCGAAGGTGCTGCCGTTGTGATAGTCGTCGACCAAGCTTTCCTTCAGCAGCAGCTCCCCGCTTTGTGCGACCAGGTGACCGCTTGCGTCGGTCGAAAAAGACTGACCCATGAAGCTGATCTTGCCGGTGGTGACGTCCAGGCCCGAGCGGTTGTAGCCAATCACCACCTTGCCTTGTTCGTTGACGGCGATCGAGCCTTGGTAGTAGTCGTAGCCGTCCTGCCCAATGTCGCCCTGGTCCAGAATTGCATTGGTCGTTGCATCGAGCACGGTGTAGCGGATGCGCGAATTGTCTGCCGAGCCGTTGGCAATCGGGTCAACCGTCTTGACCATATAGATCCGGCCATTGGCTTCGTAGATGCTGCTGCTGGTGCGCTCGTCGCCTGAATCAATGATGGCGCGATTGCCCGCTATGGCCACCGAGGGCTGGTGTGCTGGGCTGGGCGATTCAAACGGCTTGTCGCCAATATAGACCGTACCCGACAAGGAGGCTGCGGTGGCCGAGCTTGGCAGCAGACCATTGACCTTGAAGCTCACGGTGTCGTAATTGAAAAGCGACGAAGCGATCGCCTTACCGGTACTGCCCGCTTGTGTGCTGTTCACGCCCTGGATGGCAAAACCCCGATCAACGTTGTCCGAAGCGCCGTTGACATAGGGTGTGAAAAAGCGCGTCATGTTCTCGGTCGTCGGCCCCGTTGCCCCGAACACGCTGTTGATCGGGATCACGTTCAGCGTCGTGCCCCGGAAGCTGTTGCTGCCTCCAGCGCTTGCTGGCGCGAAATTGTTGGTGCCGATATAGAGCGCGTTGCGATCAAGGGCCAGGGTTGGATAGTCGGCGGTGGCGCCGAACCCCAGGCCGGCATAACCTTCAAATTTGGTTGACTTCCATCCGCCCATGGCGTCCGAAGTGTCCGACACCGCGATCTGCAGATCTTTGGCGTTAGCGCCAAATGAAATGGCGACCCAGCGATTCGCCGAGGCGTTGTACATCACCCGCGAATCGCCGTTGGCGCCGGTTTGGCCTGCAGCGGCCCAGAACGCAGTGTCGGAGATCAGGGCTGTGCGGGCGCCGGTACTTTTGTTGTAGATCGCGTAAGCGCCGTTGGTCGTCTCCATGTATTGAGTCGCGCCGACTGCGCCGATGGTGTCCGGCGGAATGAAGTTGCGAGCGAAGGAGGCGCCGTCATATTGGCTCACACCCTCGAAGCCGAAAACATAGGCGCCGGAAGCGTTGCTGACGGGTGCTGAAATGCCGTTGGTGTCGAGCGAAAGATCGCCATCAATGGCAATCATCTTCGGCTTCTTGAATTCGAAGTAGGGCTTGGCGACCTGGGCCTGCGCCTGGACCGCCAGCAGTGCCAAGGTGGCCACGGCCAAGCAAGCCAAGCGGTGAGGGGACTGAATCTGCATCATGACCGGAAACTCCTTGGGGTTTGGAGAGGGCGTTCCGATGAACCTAGGCCGCGATGGGCGACCAAGACCCGAGCTTGTCGAGCGTCGCGGCGGAACTCCGCTGGCTCTTGCTTTGTTTAGAGTCGCAGCCTCCTCCTAAGGTGGTGGACCGCCAAACTGTGCAAGGGTTCACGATATCCGGATGACCCCATTTGCTGACCCCTTACTCGAGGGGGGTGAGGCCTAAAACCGGCAGGGACTTACCCTGCTTGCCCGCCGCGTCAAATTGATGCAATCGGCGGGGCTCAAGCCACGTTCACGCCGCCCTCAAGCAATCCACAATCTTCAACCTCGCGGCCCTCCAGGCCGGAATGAAACCGCCGACAAAGCCCATGAACAGGGAGAACAACAGCGTCTGCCAGACGATGGCCGGGGTTAGTTTGAACTGGAAGGCGAGCTCCGAGAAGGTCTGGAAATTGGTCGTGCTGATGTTGACGGTTTGCATCAGGGACGCAAAGGCCAGGCCGATCACGCCGCCGACCAGGGACAGCAAGAGCGACTCGGTCATGAAGGCCAGAAGCACCGCGCCGCGCTGAAAGCCGAGCGCGCGCAGGGTACCGATCTCGCCGATGCGCGAGGCCACGGCGGCGAACATGGTGATCATCGCGCCGACGATGGCCCCGACCGAGAAGATCACCGACAACGAGGTGCCAAGGATGCTGATGAACTTGGCCAACGCCTCGCTTTGTTCGGCATAGAAAACCGTCTCGCGTTTCAACTCGACGGTGATGCGCGGGTCGTCTTCGAGTCGGGCCTTGATGGCCTCCAGCTGGCTGGCGTCGGCCAGGCGAAAGACGATGCTGGAGAAGGCATTGCGGCGAAAGGCTTGCAGCATCTGTTCGCTGTCTCCCCAGATCTCGGAATCAAAGCCGGTGCGGCCGGCATCGAAGACGCCGACCACCGTCCAGTCGCGGCCGGCAAAGCGCAGCGTTTCGCCCAAACCGGCGCCGACAAAACCGCGAGCAATCGCGCGGCCGGTGATGATCTCCGAGGTGCCGGGGCGGAACATGCGGCCCTCGACCAACTGAACCTGGGGGCGCAGTTGCAGGCCGCGCTCGCTGCTGCCGCGCACCGTCACATTGCTGGGTTTGCCGCTGCCACGCTTGGGCAGGTTGTTCAACACCACCGGCTCCTTGGTGATCAGCGGCTGGCCGCTGGCATCGGTGGCGATGCCGGGCAGGCTTTCCAAAATGGCGGCCTGGCCGCGATCGATGCCGCTATTGATTTCGGCCCCGGCCCCCTTGCGCAGCGCGATCACATTGTCCGGCTGGCCGGTCGCCACCAAGGTCGCGCGGATGCCCTCGCTCATCATCAAGACGGTGGCAAACACATAGACCACCAAGGCCATGCCGCCGGCCGTCAGCAGGGTGGTGACGCGGCGCACCCAGAGGTTGCGGGCGATGTAGGACAGCGGGATCTGTTTCATGCCACGTGCCTCAGTCCCTGCACGATATCGATGCGGCTCATCTTCCAGGCCGGCGAGACGATGGCCCCTCGCCCGGTGCTTACACCGTGCGATCCCCCGAGGGGATGGGGCAGGCTTGGGAGCGGCCCGGCGCTCTGCCCCTGAAATTCAAGCCACATGACGAAGCCCCTGCACGATATCGATGCGGCTCATCTTCCAGGCAGGCCAGGCGGCGGCCACCGTGCCAACAATCAGTGCCGCCAGCAGTTGCAGCGCCATCGTCAAGCCGGACACATGGAAGGTCGGGAACAGCGTGCCCACCGCCTTGGCGAAACCGGCCGCAATTGGCAGTGTCAACAGCAGGCCGACCAAGCCACCCAGTAGGGCGATCAACAGGCTTTCGCCGAACAGCAGCTTGACGACAAAGCCCGGCGCAAAGCCGAGCGCCTTCAGCGTTGCATATTCGGCCAGGCGTTCGCGTGCCGTCATCGTCATCGTGTTGGCCATTACCGCCATGATGATGACGACGATGATGTAGCTGACCGCCTCGATCGCCAGCAGGATGGCCTCGCTCATCGAGACAAAGCTGAGTTGGAAGGCCGACTCGGTTTCCGTCAACGTTTCGGCCAGCGAGTTCTTGAAGCCATCATCGACGCGCTGTGAGATCAGCGCGGCGTTCTGCGGCTCATTGATGCCGAGGATATAGACGCCGACAAAATCGGCGCGGCCGGGCGCGCGCTTGCGGATCGATTCGTTCAAAAAGCTCCAGTGGAACAGCAGCTGGCTTTCATCGGTCTTGGCCTCGGCGCCGTCCCAAATGCCGCGCAGCGTGAAGGTCCAGGTGCCGGGGTAGATGGTGCCGCGGATGGGGATCTGGTCGCCCACCTTCCAGCCAAACTTATTCGCCAGCTTGCGGCCGACGATGGCGCCCTGGCGGTCTCGCAAAAAGGCCAGGCGCTCCTCGTCCTTCAAGCGGTACTCGGGGTAGAGCGCCAGATAACTGACCGGGTCGACGGCAAACTGCGGGAAGAAATTGCGTTCGGTGATGTAGATGCCGCCGAACCAGTTCGACCAGCTGATGCCTGTGACGCCTTCCACGCCCTTAAGCCGCTGGCCATAGTTCATCGGCAGCGGGAAGGTCAGCGAGATCGCGCTGCGCGTCACCAGTCGGGTGCTGCTGCTGCCTTCAACGCCGGCGTACCAAGCGTCGATGATGGTGCGCAGCAGACCAAAGGCGCAGATGGCCACCACCAGCCCCACCATCGTCAGCAGCGTGCGCAGCTTGTGGCGGAAGGCGTTTTTCAGCAGCAGCTTGAGGATGAACATCGGTGCCTTGCTTGGGGGCCGCTCAGCCTTGGCGGGCCAGCTCTTCTTCGCTGACCAGCACGCCTTTTTCCAGGTGCACCATGCGGCGGGCGCGGGCGGCGGCCTTGGGGTCGTGCGTGACCATGACGATGGTCTTGCCCAGATTGCGGTTCAGCTCATCGAGCAGGTCCAGCACTTCGCCGCCGGTGGTGCGATCGAGGTCACCAGTGGGCTCGTCGGCCACGATCAGCGTCGGGTCGCTGACCAGCGCGCGGGCGATGGCCACACGCTGCTGCTGGCCACCCGACAGTTCATTCGGGTAATGGTCCATGCGGTCGCTCAGTTTCACCATCTCCAACGCGGCCTCGGCATGTGCGCGGCGTTGCCGTGCCGACAGCCCGGTCAACAACAGCGGTAGTTCAACGTTCTCCAGCGCCGTCAACACCGGCAGCAGGTTATAGAACTGAAAGATAAAACCGACATTGCGGGCGCGCCAGTCGGCGAGCTGGCTTTCGCTCAGCGTGGCAATGTCGACGCCGCCAATCTCGATGCGGCCGCTGCTCGGCTGGTCGATGCCGGCAATCAGATTGAGCAAGGTGCTCTTGCCAGAGCCGCTCGGGCCCATCAGCGCCACGAAGTCGCCGGCTGGCACATCGAGCTGGATGTCCAGCAGCACCGGGATGTCCTGGCCACCGCGCTGGTAGGCCTTGGACAGATCGCGGATCTTGATCAGGGCGTCGCTCATGGGCAGGCTTACTTGCTCGTCAGACTGACTTGCTGGCCGGCCTTCAGCTTGGCCGAAGGAGACAGCACGATGCGCTCACCCGACTTGATGGCCCCTGACACCTCGAGCACATCGCCGAGCTTGCGGCCGGGTTTGACGGTGACCGCCTCCAGCAGTTCCTTCTCACCCTCGCGCTTGATGCGGAAGAGCCATTGCTGGCCGTCTTTCTCGAGCAAGGCTTTGGGGTTGACGGCCAAGACCGGCTGCTGCTCCGCGGCGCTGGCGGGCTGCGAGAGGAAGCTGACCTTGGCGCTCATCTCCGGCAAGATGCGCGGGTCCAGCTTGTCAAAGCGCACCTTGGTCATGACGGTCGCCTTGGCGCGGTCCACCGTCGGCACGATGCCGGCAACTTGGCCGGTGAAACGCATCTCGGGCAGCGCGTCCAGCGTGATCTCGACCGGCTGGCCCTTGGTGGCCTTGGCCAGACTGCCCTCCGACACATCGGCCTCCACCTCCAGCGTGCTCAGATCGGCCATGGTGACAACCGCGCCCTGCGAGCCGGAGGCGTTCGAGAACGGCGTGATCATGTCGCCGACATTGGCGTTCTTGTTCAGCACCACGCCATCGAAGGGGGCGCGAATCTCGGTGTAGTCGCGGTTGACGTTTTGCACATTCAGCAGCGCCTGGGCCTGCGCCTGTGAGGCCTGGGCCTGGGCGATGCTGGCCTGCGCGGCCGCCTGCGCGGCGCGGGCGCTGTCGAGCCGGCGCTGGTTGGCGTCGAGCGCCTGGGTCGAGACAAAGCCCTGCGCCTGCAGGCTCTTGCTGCGCTGCATCTCGGCCTCGGCATTGGCGAATTCGACACTGGCTTGGCGGGCTTGCGCCTCGGCCTGGCGCAGGCCGGCTTCGGCTTGCCGCACGCCGGCGAGGGCGGTGCCGATGGCGGCCTGCACATCGCTGGCGTCCAGTCGGGCGATCAGATCGCCCTTTTTCAGCAAGCTGCCCTCGCGCACATGCAATTCAACCAAGCGGCCGCTGCCCTTGGAGGCCACCGCTGCACGGCGCTGTGCCACCACATAGCCGGAGGCCGTCAACTGCAGATACTGCTGCGAGGGGTAGGTTTGCAGCACGGTGCTGGCCTGGACCTCGGGTTTGGCGGGCATCAAGACGATGGCGCCCACGGCCAAAACCAGGGCGCCGCCCAACACCAGGGGCCAGGTCTTGCGTTTGCGTTTCAGTGCCGGCGTTTGCCGGTCGATCTTCAATTGGCCCAGCGTGGTCGGAGTTGCGTCAGCCATGATGTCTGCGATGCCTTGAATTCGAGGTTAGGCGGATTGTGCACAGTTTTTGCGTACCTTCAGTGCGCCGGTTTTTTCACGCTGCGGGTAGGATGCCAGCCGGTCTCTTTGGCGTCTGTGATGGTGTTCAGAAGTTTTTCATCGTGCTTGTTGTTGTCGCTGCTGATGGCGGGATGTGCCGCGCAGGAGTCGGCGGCGCCGCAGGCCTTGCAGACAAGCCAAGTGGCGCAAGACTGCGATGTGCCGCTGTCACCGCAGCGGGTGCTGCAGGTCTTGAACGCTTTTCGCGCCCAGGCGCGTTCTTGCGGAGGCCCTGTTCTGGCGGCGGGGGCCCCTTTGCGCTGGGATGCGCGACTGGCCGCTTCGGCGCGCGGCCACGCGGCCGACTTGTCGGGCGGCGATCAACTCCGCCATCTGGGTGCCAGCGGTGCTGGCGTGCGCGAGCGTTTGCGCCTGAACGGCTACCTGGCCCAACGCGCCGGTGAAAACCTGGCGGCGGGGCAGGAGAGTCTGGATGAGGTGCTGAGCACCTGGGTCAGCAGCAGCAAGCATTGCGACAACATCATGCAGGCCGAGTACAGCGACGTTGGCATGGCCTGTGTGATCGGGCCGGGGCGCTTCCAGCGCTACTGGGTTTTGAACCTGGGGCGGGCGGCCGAAGAGCAGTGGGTGCCGCCGCGCTGAGCGCGCCGGCAATCCTCACTCAGATCCAGCCCAGATCAATCGCGCGCAGCACCGCTTGCGTGCGGTCGCGCACGCCCATCTTCGAGAAGATGGCCGAGCAGTGGTTCTTGATCACGCCTTCGCTATTGCCCAGCAAGGCTGCAATCTCGGTATTGCTGCGGCCGCTGGCCACCAGGCGCAGCACTTGCAGCTCCTTCGGTGACAGCGGGTCGGGCTGCTCGGTGGCCACGAAGGCGCGGTCGCCTTCCTTCACCGGGCGCTCCATGCGGGTGGTCAAGGAGGGCCGCAAAGCGGTGCCGCCATCGGCCACATCGCGCAGCGCCTGCAGCAGGGTGTCGGGGCTGATGGCCTTGAGCAGGAAGCCGCGCGCGCCGGAACGCACCGCATCGTCAAAGGCGTTCGAGTCGTCAAAAGTGGTCAGCAGCACCACTGGGATGCTCAAGCCACGGGCGGCCACGGCGCGGATCAGGCCCAACCCGTCGAGTCGCGGCATGCGCATGTCGGACAGGATCACGTCCGGCATCTGCTCCAAGCCCAAGGCGGTGATCTGCTCCAAGGCTTCGGCGCCGTCGCAGGCCTCGCCGACGATGCGGATCTCGTCGCTGAGGGCCAGCAGGCCCTTCAAGGCCTCGCGCACCAGTTGCTGGTCTTCCACCAGCAGCAGTTTGATTTCAGTGTTTTTCATACAGTCCTTGGGCAGCACAGTTCTATTTTGAAGCCGGGTCGGCTGTGCAGCACTCGCATGCTGCCGCCCATCTCGGCCATTCGTTCGGCCATGCCTTGCAAGCCATTGCCTGGGGTCAGGCGGGTCGCTCCCTTGCCATCATCGTCGATGCTGACGCGTATCTCATTGGCCGCACCGCCCTCATGGTCGTTCACGCTCAGCGTGATGCAGACCCGGTCGGCCTGGGCGTGCCGCACGCTGTTGGTGACGGCTTCTTGCACGCAGCGCAGCAGTGCATGGGCCACCCGTGGGCTGAGGTCGCGCGCGGCCGGGGCAATATCGAGTTCGATGCGGGTCAGCGCGATGCCTTCGGCCAAGGCCTGCAGCGCCGCGCTGAGGTCGATGCGTTGCGAGCTGCGCTGCTGCGACACCGCCGCGCGCACATCGGCCAACAGTTGCGCCGCACATTCGCGCGCCTTGCCCACCGCCTGGCTGGCATCGTCACCCTTGCCGCGTTGCAGCAAGGCGCTGCCCAGCTGCAGCTGCATATTCAGCGCGGTCAGGTGGTGGCCCACCACATCGTGCAGCTCGCGCGCCATCAGCGTGCGCTCGTTGTAGCGCAACTGCTCGGCCTGCAGATGTTCGGCGCTGACACGCTCGGCCAGCATCACCTGCAACCAGCGGCGTTTTTCGGCCTCGGCGGCGGCCATGCGTCCGAGGCCAAAAGCCATGCCGTGCAGGGCCACCATGGCCATCACCAGGCCCAAACCATCGAGCCAGGCGGGAATAGCCAAGGGGCCGCTGGAGGCCACCAATTCGGGCAGCGGCAGCAGCCAGTTCAACAGCAGGCTGACGCCGATTTGCACGACCCCAAACAAAAACGCGGACTGGGCGCGCAGCACCACGGCGGCCAGCGCCGTGACCAGAAAGGGCAGCCCCGGCGTGACGCAGATGGCCAGCACATCGATCAGGATCAAATGGACCAAGGCGTGCCGGGGCGGCTGGTCGGCGCTGCCGATCACCGCCAGGCGCCAATAGGCCCAGGCGAACAAGAGCACCAGGGCGAAGCAGCTGATCAGCAATACCGGATCATTGCTGGCGCCGCCCATGCGCAGATAGATCGCGGCAACCGCGCCGTCATAGGCATCGCTGCGAAAGCCCAGCAGGCTGGCGGCGGTGGCCGTCAACTCCAGCAGGCAGACCGCCAGCACGGCAATGCGCAGCACCACGCCGGGTTGGGCGATGCGGTCGAGCAGGCGGTCGAAGGCGTTCAAGACGGGGGCAGCTTCAAAAAGTTGGCAAGCGTGCCACAGCCCCGTTCGACTGCCCCGTGCCCTTGGTCATGTTGACCCCGCATCTACGGGTATTGCCTGGGCAATCACGCCGCCGCCCAGACACACTTCGCCGTCGTAGAGCACGGCGCTTTGGCCCGGCGTGACGGCCCATTGCGGCTGGGCGAAGTCGAGCCGGAACTGCGCGGGCGCCGGCGTGTCGGGCGTGAAGGCGCAGGCAGCATCGGCCTGCCGATAGCGGGACTTGGCGCCAAAGCCGCCGAACTTGGGCTGCGTGCCGGTCCATGAGATGTCATCGGCGATCAGGCTCTGGCTCAGCAGCCACGGGTGGTCGTGACCTTGCACCACATAGAGCGTGTTGCTCTCCATGTCCTTGCGCGCCACAAACCAGGGCGAGTGGTCGCCGCCGCCGCGCGCCGCGCCTTTTTCTTTGACGCCGCCAATGCCCAGACCCTGGCGCTGGCCCAGGGTGTAGAAGGACAGGCCGACATGCTCGCCCAGCTTGCGGCCACGCTCATCCTTGATCGGACCCGGCTTGTGGGCTAGGTAGCGATTCAAAAACTCGCGGAAAGGCCGCTCGCCGATGAAGCAGATGCCGGTGGAGTCTTTTTTCTTGGCATTGGGCAGGCCGATTTCTTCGGCAATGCGGCGCACCTCGGTCTTGTGCAATTCGCCCACCGGGAACAGGGTCTTGGCGAGTTGTGCCTGGTTCAGGCGGTGCAAGAAGTAGCTCTGGTCCTTGCTGTTGTCCACGCCCTTGAGTAGTTGCGTTTGCCCTTCGAACTCTCTGACGCGCGCGTAGTGGCCGGTGGCAATCTTGTCGGCACCGAGTCGCATCGCATGGTCGAGAAAGGCCTTGAACTTGATCTCGGCATTGCACAGGATGTCGGGGTTGGGGGTGCGGCCGGCCTGGTATTCGCTCAAGAAGGCGGCAAAGACCCGGTCCTTGTAGTTGGCGGCGAAGTTGACATACTCGATCTCGATGCCGATCACATCGGCCACGGCGGCCGCATCGACGAAGTCGATATTGGACGAGCAGTACTTGCCGTTCTCGTCATCGCTGTCGTCGTCTTCCCAGTTCTTCATGAAAATGCCGACCACCTCATGGCCCTGCTTTTTCAAGAGGTAGGCGGTGACGGCGGAGTCCACGCCGCCGGAGAGCCCGACGACGATGCGTTGCTTGTGGTTCATGGCGCGAATTGTCCCGCATGGCGCGCGCGCTTGCAGCGCGGCACTAGCTCCTACAATCGAGCCGCCCTCCGCGACGCAGGCTTTGCGTCCAGCCACCGAATCCTTGCCACCCATGTCCATGCGCCCCTCACGAGTCTCCACGCGAATTGCAACGCTGGGTGAGCGCATCGGTTTCAAGGATAAGGCCAAGATCTACGCGGGCGCGCTGCTGCACGCCGACGCCACCCGCCGCTGGTTGGATTTTGTCGAGCAGCACCCGATGCTGGACCGCGCCCTGGCGGTGCACCCCAAGTTGCTGACCAAGATTTACCGGCCCTATTTCTCCACCCAGCTCGGCTGCGCCAGTCGGGTGGATTTGTTGATCGAGCATTACAGCTTTTTGATCGAACGGGGCTGGGCCGAGTTGTTGGCGGCGGCCACCTTGGAAAACCAGCTCCTGTGCGAGATGGAAGGCAAGTCGGGCGAGAAGTTCCAGCTGGAAGTCTCGGCCGTTCATGAAGGCCACCGCGAGGGGGAGCTGTGTCTGCGGCTGATGCTGGGCGGCGAGATGGTGTTCAACGCGTCATTTTTGTTCCTGCAGAAACAGGGGCAGCCCTGCGTTGCTATCGGCCGCCTGCAGGGCGGCAATACCGAGGGCGCGCGGGATTTGGTCAAGAAGGCCACGCGTGATTTTTACGGCGCCCGGCCCGGCATGGTGCTGGTGCAGGCGGTGCGGCAAATTGGCCTCTTGATGGGTTGCGAAAAACTGATCCTGATCAGCAATCGCGAGCGCATTGCCTTGAACCCCTGGCGCCGCCGCAAGATCACCTCCGACTACGACACCTTGTGGACCGAGTTGGGCGCCAAGCCCAGCCATTGCCATAACTTCGAATTGCCCTGCAGCGAGGTGCCCGCGCCGGACCTGGCCGAGGTGGCCTCAAAGAAGCGCGCCGAGGTGAAGCGCAAGTTTGCGCTGCTGGACGAGATGTACGCCGGCCTGGCCGCGCGACTGGCGCAGCTGCAGCCGACGGCCTAAAGCGGCTCGGGCTCAGCCCGCCTTCAGCAGCGGCGCGTACAGCGAAGGGTCGATGTGCAGGGCGCTTAAGGGCAGGCGCTGGCCGGCCAGATGATCCTCTATGCAGCGCAAGACCAAGGGGCTGCGGTGCCGCGCGCTGCTGGCGCGAATCTCATCGATCGTCATCCAGACGGTGCGGACGATGCCTTGATCCAGGCTGCGCCCGGCAATTTCCTCGCCCACCGTGCCGCTGAAGGCCAGGCGAAGGTAGGTGACATCCTCTAATCGCGTCGGCCGCACAAAGCGCGCCATATAGATTCCCAGCAGCGTTTCGGGCACAAAAGTGCGCGCCGTTTCTTCCAAGGCTTCGCGCACCACCGCCTCTAGCGGCGACTCGCCAGCGTCCAGATGGCCGGCTGGATTGTTCAATTGCAGGCCTTCCGGGGTTTCTTCCTCGACCAGGAGAAAGCGCCCGCGCTCTTCTATCACCGCGGCGACCGTGACGGCGGGCTTCCAGCGTTCTGTGGTGTTGGCCATCTGCGACTCCTTCTTCCCCAGGCATGTCCGGGTGTCATCAAGAGGTTCTATTGTGTAAGCTCGGCGCGCCTGTTCGATCGGGACCTTGCGATCGAGCTTGAGCATTTCTTCGTTGCCAGACAATTCGGCGCCGCTGCGCGCAGGAGGGGTTCGTCCATGCTGATAGGAGTTCCGCGCGAGAGTGCGGCCGGGGAAACGCGCGTGGCTGCCACGCCCGAGACGGTCAAAAAACTGAAGGCCCAGGGTCATGTCTTGCGCGTCGAGAGCGGCGCCGGCTTGGCGGCCAGCGTCACCGATGAGGCCTATGCGGCGGCCGGCGCCGAGATCGTGGACCGGGCCCAGGCCTTTGCCGCGGAATTGCTGCTGAAGGTGAAGAGCCCGAGCGCCGAGGAGTTGAGCCTGCTCAAGCCCGGCACGGCCCTGGTGGGCATGCTCAACCCCTTTGATCGCGAGGGTCTGCAGGCCATGGCCACGGCCGGCTTGACGGCCTTTGCGCTGGAGGCGGCTCCGCGCAGCTCGCGGGCGCAAAGCATGGATGTCTTGTCCAGCCAGGCCAATATTGCCGGCTACAAGGCGGTGATGATCGCCGCCGACAAATACCAGCGCTTCTTCCCGATGCTGATGACGGCGGCCGGCACGGTCAAGGCGGCGCGCGTGGTCATCTTGGGCGTGGGCGTGGCGGGGCTGCAGGCCATCGCCACCGCGAAGCGGCTTGGCGCGGTGATCGAGGCCTCCGATGTGCGGCCCGCCGTCAAGGAGCAGGTCGAGTCCTTGGGCGCCAAGTTCATCGACGTGGCCTATGAGACCGATGAGGAAAAAGAGGCTGCCGTCGGTGTCGGCGGTTATGCCCGGCCGATGCCGCAGAGCTGGCTGGACCGGCAAAAGGCCGAAGTCGCCAAGCGTGTGGCGCAGGCCGATGTGGTGATCACCACCGCGCTGATTCCCGGCCGCGCCGCGCCGGTGCTGGTCAGCGAAGAAATGGTCAAGAGCATGAAGCCCGGCTCGGTGATCGTCGACTTGGCGGCGCCGAACGGCGGCAACTGCCCGCTGACCGAGGCCGGCAAGACGGTGGTCAAGCATGGTGTGACCCTGGTCGGCGAGACCAACTTACCGGCCCTGGTGGCAGCCGATGCCTCAGCGCTGTACGCCCGCAACATCCTCGACTTTTTGAAACTGGTCATCAGCAAGGAAGGGGCCTTCCAGGTCCCGATGGATGACGACATCGTTGCAGCCTGCCTGGTGACGCAGGCCGGCGAAGTGACACGAAAGGGCTGAAGCCATGGAACTCGTCAACCCCACCATCACCAATCTGATCATTTTCGTGCTGGCCATCTATGTGGGCTACCACGTGGTCTGGACGGTCACGCCGGCACTGCACACGCCCTTGATGGCCGTGACCAACGCAATCTCTGCCATCGTCATCGTCGGCGCCATGCTGGCGGCCGCCTTGACCGTCACCGACCTGGGCAAGTTCATGGGCACGCTGGCGGTGGCGCTGGCGGCGGTCAATGTCTTCGGCGGCTTCTTGGTGACGCGCCGCATGCTGGAGATGTTCAAGAAAAAAGATAAGAAGAAGTCCGAGGAGGCCAAGCCATGAGCATGAATCTTGTCACCCTGTTGTACTTGGTCGCTAGCGTCTTTTTCATCCAGGCCTTGAAGGGCCTCTCACACCCGACCACCTCGATTCGCGGCAATCTGTTCGGTATGGCCGGCATGACGATTGCCGCCCTGACCACGGCGGCGCTGATCGTCAAGCTGGCCAATGGCAGCCCCTTCGGCTTGAGCTATGTGTTGGCCGGTCTGGTGATTGGTGGCGGCCTCGGCGCCTATATGGCCAACAAGGTCGAGATGACCAAGATGCCCGAGCTGGTGGCCTTTATGCACAGCATGATCGGCTTGGCGGCGGTCTTCATCGCGGCGACGGCGGTGCTGGAGCCGGCGGCCTTTGGCATTACTTCAGCGGCAAGCACTGACATCCCTGGCGGCAACCGAATTGAGCTGGCGCTTGGGGCCTTCATTGGCGCCGTCACCTTCAGCGGCTCGGTCATCGCCTTTGGCAAGCTCTCGGGCAAGTACAAGTTCCGTCTCTTCCAGGGCGCGCCGGTGTCTTTTGCCGGGCAACACAAGCTCAATCTGGCCCTGGGCCTGCTGGCCATCGTCAGCTGCTATGGCTTCTGGGCCTCGCAAAGCTGGTCGACCTTTAATCTGATCTTGGCTCTTGGCTTCGCTCTGGGTGTGCTCTTGATCATCCCGATCGGCGGGGCCGACATGCCGGTGGTGGTGTCGATGCTGAACAGCTATTCGGGTTGGGCGGCGGCCGGCATTGGCTTCTCGCTGAACAACAGCATGTTGATCATTGCCGGTTCGCTGGTGGGCAGCTCGGGCGCGATCCTCAGCTACATCATGTGCAAGGCGATGAACCGCTCGTTCTTCAACGTCATCTTGGGCGGCTTCGGTGGCGATGCCTCGGCCGTTGCGGCCGGCGGCGCGGTGCAGCGCAGCGTCAAGAGTGGCAGCGCCGATGATGCCGCCTTCATCATGGGCAATGCCGAAACCGTCATCATCGTGCCCGGCTACGGCCTCGCCGTGGCGCGCGCCCAGCACGCGGTGAAAGAGCTGGCCCACAAGCTGACCGAGAAGGGCGTGACCGTCAAATACGCCATCCACCCGGTGGCGGGTCGCATGCCCGGCCACATGAACGTCTTGCTGGCCGAGGCCGAGGTGCCCTATGACCAGGTGTTTGAGATGGAAGACATCAACGCCGAGTTCGCGCAGGCCGACGTGGCCATCATCCTGGGCGCCAACGACGTGGTGAACCCGGCTGCCCACGTGAAGGGCAGCCCGATCTATGGCATGCCCATCCTCGAGGCCTACAAGGCCAAGACCATCATCGTCAACAAACGCTCGATGGCGGCCGGCTATGCCGGTCTGGACAACGAACTGTTCTATATGGACAAGACCATGATGGTGTTTGGAGATGCGAAGAAGGTGGTGGAGGATTTGGTGAAGGCGGTGGAGTGATATTCGTCAATAACATCACAAGCTAAAAGTCGTTAACCAAGGCTGCTTGGTTATAAAAAATGGACGAGATTTGAATGAAATCTGAGAGTATTCGCGCCTTGCCATTGGTCGTTGATTTGGATGGCACATTAACTTCGACTGATACTTTGGTTGAATCGATTTTTTGTCTGTTAAAGAAGAATCCATTCAATGTGTTTAGGCTACTTCTTTGGCTGCTGCAGGGCGGAGGGCGAGCAAAATTTAAACAAAAGGTCGCCGAACTCGCAGATTTCTCTCCCGCCAATCTCCCATGGCGGGAAGATTTTTTAGATTGGCTTCGGCAGCAGCACGAAGCCGGCCGAACCATCGTGCTGGCTACCGCCGCACATGAAAGTATCGCGGAGCCGGTTGCGCATCAACTTGGTATTTTTGATGCGGTGCTCGCCAGCAATTCAAATCACAATTTAAAGGGCGAGCTAAAATTAGCCGCCATTCAGCAGTATCTTGGCGGCCAATTCGTTTATGCGGGTGACAGCCAAGCCGATTTGCCAATCTGGCGAGTGGCCTCGGCGGCTATTTTGGTCGGCGCTTCCAGGGGGCTTGCTCAAGCCGCGCGCCAGTTGGTCACTATCGAGAAGGAATTCAGTTATCCGAGCGCCTCTTGGCGGGTTTGGATCAAGGCGATGCGAGTTCACCAATGGGTGAAAAACATCCTGATATTCGTTCCTTTGTTTACAGCATTTGCGTTTGTGAACGGCCCGCAGTTCGGAAATGCCGTTCTGGCCTTTATCGCATTTTCACTGGCCGCTTCTGCGACCTATATGTTCAATGACTTGTGGGACCTCGACAGTGACCGTGTTCACGCCCGCAAGAAAAAACGGCCATTCGCTAGCGCCGCGATTCCCCTGATTCGCGGCGCGCTAGTCGCTGTGGCGCTGCTAATAATGGGGGCAATTCTGGCGGTCAAGGTATCGATTGCGTTCTTGTGCATGTTGATGGGATATGTCATTCTTACTACAGCTTACAGTTGGGCGTTAAAGCAATATATATTGATAGACGTCATGATGCTAGCAATTTTGTATACATTTCGGGTGTTGGCGGGTGCTGTCGCCACGGCAATTATGGTTACGCCTTGGTTGTTGGCTTTCAGTGTCTTCATTTTCTTCAGCTTGGCTTTGGTTAAACGGTGCGCGGAGCTTGTTTCCTTGCAGAGCGTAAATAAGGTGGGTGCTCACGGCCGAGACTATCAAGTTGAAGATTTGGTGATTCTTTGGCCTCTAGGGGTAGGGGCCAGTTTGTGTTCGGTGGTGATTTTCGGGATTTATATTGCAACGCCCGGTGCTGTTTCAAATTACAGCAGTCCGCAGGCCTTGTGGTTGGTAGGTATTGGTTTGCTTTATTGGATTTCAAGGCTATGGGTTAAAACAGCACGTGGGGAAATGCATGATGACCCGATTGTTTACGCTTCGCGAGATTTTGGTAGTCGGTTTGCGGCTCTTGCCATGATTGCTGTCACGATCATGGCTCGTTTTATTGCCTAGGGCGATTGTATGAATCCATTTTTTATGGCTTTGCTTAGTATCTGTATTTCTGTGGCGGCACAATTTTGCTTGAAAGCAGGTATGTCCACTGTCGCCGTGAAGTCCGCGCTAACTCAACCTTTTGCTTGGCCCGCTGCCTGGGTGTTGTTTACCCAACCATTTGTGGTGGCCGGTTTTGTTCTCTATGGCTTGGGCGCGGTCGTTTGGCTGTCGGTGTTGTCGCGTTGGGAGGTCAGCAAGGCTTACCCAATGGTAGGGTTTGGTTTTGCCTTAACTATGGCGGTCGGGGCTATCGCCGGAGAAGAAATCACAGTAGTTCGGGTATTTGGCGTTGCGTTAATTTGTATCGGGGTTTGGGTGATTTCGCAGAGCTGAGAGCTGGTGGGTTGATTGGCGCTCACGGAATGGCTTGAAATTAGCAATTAAGTAGCTTGCTTGCCTTGGAGTTGAAAGTGCTATGAGTGAAAATTTTGAAGAGCTACGATTAAAAAAGCTAGAATTTTTGCTGATATTGATAATTTCCGTGTTGTTGCTTGGTTTTAGAGTTTATGTGGCATCGAATTTGAGGCAACTCGGCGTATTTGATCAATACAATGTCTTCTTCGATTCGGATCCTAATCAATATGTTTCTGCGATTTCAGGAGGGTGGGGTTTTGGGCGATCCATTCACCCTGCGTTTGCGCTATTGATTAATATTCCGGTCAGGGTTTTTGATTATTTGGCTGCTCATGCAGGTATTCTTGAGGTGGGCGCAGTAAGGGGGGGGGCGCCGCTCCTTGTGAGCCCATTTTTTACGTCGGTGGCGGGGATTTTATGGTGGTTGGCCGCTAGAAAATCAGGGTTTTCAAGGCTGGCTGGTGTGGCGGGGTTCTTGCTTCTACAGTTCTCCTTCAGCCAAACTGTTTTTTCCGTAATACCCGAGTCCTATGGCGTGAGTGGTGCACTTTTGGCCGCGCTACTTCTTTTTGTGGTCACGGCTGCGCGAAGACCGGAAACATTGACCAATGCTAGGGTGCGAGCTCGATGGCTATTTTTGGCCTGCCTTATGTCTGGGGTAACGGTAACCAATGGGTTTTTGTGCCTTGCAGTATGGTTTGCTATACGAGTAAAGCGTGAAAATATACGCATGGTCATCGCGGAAGTAATTGTTGCCGGGATCGTTTTGGGCTGCGTGATTGCTGCAATGGGTGCAACTGATCGCATGGTCTATAGGCCGGTACAAGCCGCTAATTCAAAGTCGGGTGTTGAGGTTAAAGTATGGGTGGAGAAATACCTGACACCTTCGGTGGCTAGGCGTTTTGTCGAGGTCCCGGCAGTTTTTGTCGCTAGTGTTTTTACGATTGGCGTTACGCAAGTAGAAAACACCGTAGCAAAAACTGAAAATCGCCATCAATTTCAATTTAGTTTTGTGCGACTTTTGGAATCGAAAACTTTTGTCGCATTCGGTTGGATTTTTATTGCTGGCCTAGGCGAACTTGTCTGGCGGAAAGATCGAGGGGCTGTGTTGACGCGAGCAATCGCCGCTATTTTTATTTTCAATATAACGTTGCATACTTTTTTTGGCTTGGAGGTGTTTTTATACTCGCAGCATTGGTTGGCATTTTTGACATTCGCCATGATCCTCCCTGTGAGTGGATCTAGATCGAAAACTTCTATCTTGATTCTTTTGATACTTGTTCTCGCCGGTTTCTCATTGAGTTTTAATACTTGGCTTGGCATGCATGAAGCATTGAATTCGTCTGTTGCAATATGACTGCGTGACCGTATGTCTAAGCCGTTTGTTCTGTCTGCGGGTGGTGCGCGGGGGCGGCCGCGGCTTTTTGGGGGGTACCCCTAGTCCGCGCTAGCGCTTCCTCCTATGCCCCACCCCCTCCCATCGGAGAGAATCCAACTCATTCGAACGGAGACAGAAGAAGACCCATGCTGCAAAAGACCTGGCTGAAAAACTATCCCGAAGGCGTGCCCGCCGAGATCCATGCGGAGCTGTACCCGTCGCTGGTCGAGTTGATGGACTCGGCGTTCAAGAAGTTCCCGGCTCAGC
>NZ_JBBHJX010000021.1:0-60150 GCF_037482915.1 Paucibacter hankyongi | reverse complement strand
TGCAGCCGAACTACGTTTGTCGAATCAAACGTTGCGGCCTGCCTTGGCAATTTCCGCATAGGCTTTCAACTCGGCATCTACCGCGCGAGAAGGCTGCGGCTGCGCCTGCTGGCCCGATTCCGACTCCACATCGCCAGCCATCTTCAATGTGGGATGCATGAAGTCGTAGGCTCGCCGCTCCAACACGCTGACCGTGTGGTCCTGATTGGTATCGGCATCGTCAAACTCCTTGACCGTGGATGCCTGGTCTTGCTGGACCGTTGTAGCGGCACCCTGCTGGGCTGCACTCGACTTAGCAGCCGAGGCCTCTGGCCCATGGTCGGAGCGCTGCGCCTCAACACTGCCTTGCGCCTTAGCATCCGTCTCGGCTGGGGCGACCTTTTGATTCTGAACCTGGCTCTGCTGTTGGGCTCGGCGCGCACCTTCGCTGGAAATTTCCACCACCGCCGATTCAGGCTTAGGCTCCGATTTGACAGGCGCCTTAGCTGGACGAACCGACTCGGTGCGCTTCAAGGCTTCATCTGAACTGGTTCGGGCGATTTGGCCGGAATTTTTCTCGGCCGTCCCCGTGACTGAAGTAATCATGGCAAACCTCCACAAGAGAGAGATTGCAGGGCTGTAGCCGGTTCAAGCCCAAATGGCTGCCATGAACCTATTGCCACAGATCATGTGGATATTTTCGACATCCGTCATGCGAACTTTAAACCCCACAAGGCCCAAGTGCCAATCGGAGCGTCTTTTTCGCGCCGATTGACCCTTTTATCCGACCAAATTGGCCAATGTCAGTAGCGCCAACAACAGCATCCACAAAACAACCGATCGCCAAATCAAGCCGACGACGCTCTGCAAATGGCCAAGCTGCGGCAATTGGCCGGGCGTAGAGCCCTCGGCCAGGGTCTCATCACCATCTATGCCGGAGCTGAAGGTCTTGCTGCGATCGGGCGTCACGCCGGGAGCCGCAGCACCACCTAACTGCAGCCCAAGCGCTCCCGCCGCTGTCGCCAAGATGATGCCCTCATTGGGATGCAACCAAAGGCCGGCGTCGCGACGCCATCCATTCACCGCCTCTTCAAAATTGCCGACAATGGTGAACCCAGTAGCGGTCAGCCTTGCGGGCAGGTAGTCGACCCATGCAAACAGCATACGAGACAAGCTCATCAGGCGCATATTGGTCGGTGCCTCCAGCGTGCGGCTTTTGAACGCCCAGTACCGGCTGACAAACTCGGCCATCCGGTACAGCACAGCACCCGCCGGCCCCAGCCCCAAGGTCGACAAGACCACAAACCAGAAGAACACGCCAAAGACATGGCGGTGAGCAGCCAACAGCGAATGCTCGATGGCGTGGCGGACCAACTCTGTTCGTGGCAACTCGCTGGCATCCAGATGCCGCCATTCGGACAACAGGCGCCGTGCTTCCAAATCATCCCCGCGCTCCAGCGCATCGCGGATGTCGGTGAAGTAATGGCTGAACTGCCTGAAGCCCAGCGTCAGGTACAGCACCAGCACATCCAAGGCCAAAGCCAGCATCAAGCTGAAATGGCCAACGACCAGATAGATCGCTGCAGCGACCAAGGCCGGGCCGATCACGGTGATGCCCCAGACCACCGTGGCATGATGATCCCGTCCGGCGTCGAAGTTACGACCGGTCCAACGGACCCAGCTGATCACGCCGTGGTGAACGCCATTGCCATGGCGTAAAGGTTTCAGCTGTTCACACAGCAAGGCCAAAAGGACCGCAAAGAAGTTCATGGCCGGGGATGATAGCGGGCGCCGCAGCTCACGCCGAAAGGAAACGGTAGAAGTTCCTCAGCATGGCCGCTGTTGCACCCCAGATAAAGTAGTCTTTGGGCTGATCGGGGTGCATATTGTTGCGCCAAGGCATCGATAAAAATTGACGCTCGCCACCCGCAAACTCAAAGCGGTGGTGCTGATGGTGGGCCGGCGTCATCAAAAACTGCAGCGGCACCTCGAATGCCTCGGCGACTTCCCCTCCATCCAGCTGCAAATCAAAGCCCGCAGTCACCAAGGCCACCACCGGGGTGACCTGAAAAGCCGTGACAGTGCTGTACACCGGCAATCGCCCGAGGACCTCGATGTGCTCACGGCTGAGCCCGATCTCTTCTTCCGTTTCACGCAAGGCGGCCGCTTCAATCGACGCATCCGTCGGTTCGACGCGCCCGCCGGGAAAACTGATCTGGCCGGCATGGGCGCGCAGTTGCTCAGAACGACGCGTCAACAAGAGGCTTAAGCCCCCGTCACGCAAGACCAGCGGCACCAGCACAGCAGCCGCCGCAGGGCTGCGTTGGGTGAGCTGCGGGCCGTCACCATTGATCTCAGGCTGCCATGTGGGTGGCTGTGCGAAGCGCTGGCGCAAGGCATCCACCTGGAGGCGCTCAAGTGGCACCGCGGGCAAGTGGGCGTCAACGCCGGTCACCGGCACGACGTGAGGATCAAGAATCGGGAGACGGCTCATGGCTCGAGCATAGAGGCAAATGAGCGAGGCAGCGGCCATGCCACATGCGCACTGAGCGCGCCTCGTTGGGACCCAAAAAGGACAAAGCCGCCCGAGGGCGGCTTTGCTTGCTTGCGCAGGCTGGCAATGACATGAAATGCACAGTGCCAGCAGTGATGGCACCGGGGTGCCATCAGGGAGATCGCAGTGATCAGCCCAATTTTTCCTTGATTCGAGCCGACTTGCCCGAACGGTCGCGCAGATAGTACAGCTTGGCGCGGCGAACATCACCACGACGCTTGACTTCGATCGAAGCGATCAGCGGGCTGTACAGCTGGAACGTACGCTCCACGCCTTCGCCGTTGGAGATCTTGCGCACGATGAAGCTGGAGTTCAGACCACGGTTGCGCTTGGCGATCACCACGCCTTCAAAAGCTTGCACGCGCTTGCGTGTGCCTTCAACGACGTTGACGCTCACGATGACCGTGTCGCCTGGGCAGTAAGTCGGGAATGTCTTGTTCAGACGAGCAATTTCTTCTTGCTCAAGGGTTTGGATCAAGTCCACAGAGTTCTCCTAGTGATCATGGCGGCGCGGGCTTTGATTCACCAACACGGGAATCAAAAAAGCACATGAGCCAAAAACTTCGACTCAAAACCCACCCACCAGAGGATCGGACAGCCCGCAAGTATAGCCCGAATTGAGCGTTTCGCCTAGCCTTCCGGCGGTACCTCAGCCGCTACCGCAGCCAAGCCAAGCAAAAAGCGCTCATCTGCCTTGCTCAAACGTCCGGCCGCACGCGCCGCGGCAATTAACTCCGGCCGGCGTTGGGCGGTAATCGCCAAAGAGCGCTCACGACGCCAGCGGGCAATCTTGGCGTGATGCCCAGACAGCAAAACCTCGGGAACCGGCAAGGACTCCGTCTGCCCCGGCATGCCATTCAAGACTTCGGGCCGGCTGTAATGCGGGCAGTCCAACAGGCCATCCGAAAAACTGTCCTGCTGATGCGACTGCGCGTCATTGAGCACCCCGTCTTGCAGCCGCGCCACCGCATCCAAAAGCGCCAGCGCCGGCAGCTCCCCGCCCGACAAGACAAAGTCGCCCAAGCTCAATTCGAGCGTGACATGCCGATCAAGAAAACGTTGATCCATGCCCTCGTAGCGGCCACACAGCAGCACGCCACCCTGCCCTTGCGCCAATTGCTCGATCAAGCCCTGGGTAATGGGAAGCCCGGTCGGGCTGAAATGAATGATGGCCGGCGCGCCAGTGTCGGCCCGAGCCTCCTGCCGGGCCGCTTTGGCTGCAGCAAGGGCCCGCTCCAGCGGCTCCACAAGCATCACCATGCCCGGGCCACCGCCATAAGGTCGATCGTCGACGCGGCGATAGTTGTCATCGGCAAAGTCGCGCAATTGCCAGAGCTTCACATCCACCTGCCCGGACTCATAGGCCCGGCGTGTCACGCCCTGGCTCAAATGCGGCCCGAATAGCTCCGGAAAAAGGGTGATGACGTCAAAGCGCATGCTGCGCTGAACCGAAAGAAGTTCGGCCCGAATCAGTAGTCCAGACCCCAGTCAACGGTGATCTGGCGCTGCTCCAGATCCACATCGTCAACAAAGGCCGACACAAAAGGCACCAGACGCTCTTGGTCCGGTTTTACCGGCGCATCCAGGCCCGGAGGGGTGATGCGCAGCACACTGTGGGGGCCTGCATCAATCAGACCTTCAACCACGCCCAAGGTCTCACCTTGACGATTGATGACCGTCAGGCCAATCAAATCGACCCAGTAATACTCATCAGGGTTTGCGTTGGGGAAGGCCGAACGCGAAATGAAGATGCGCGCTCCGCGCAGGGCTTCAGCCGCGTTGCGGTCCGCGACATCTTGGGCGTTGGCCACAATGCCTTCGCCATGCTCGCGCACCGACAAAACTTTCAACACTCGAGGCAGCGGCTTGGCGCGTGCCACGACGGGGCCGTTACCCTCGGGCGCACGGAGAAACCAGCGCCGCGAGGAAAACAGCGCCTGGGCGTCGCTGGAATAGGCTTGCACCTTGAACCAGCCCTTGACGCCCCAGGCATCAAGAATGCACCCGACTTCAATCGCATCCTCGGGCCAAGCCAACTCGTCAGAGGCAGCAGACACGGAGCGGATATCGGCGGGTGATCTTGTCATTGCAGAATGTCTGACGTCGACTTAGACGGCAGCCTTCTTGGCCTGGGTCACCAGACGCTCGACGGTGGGCGACAACTGGGCGCCGACACCGATCCAGTAGTTGACGCGGTCCATCGCGACGCGCAGCGGCTCAGCAGCACCGGAAGCCACGGGGTTGTAGAAACCCACGCGCTCGATGAAACGGCCGTCACGGCGCATTTGGCTGTTTGCCACGACGATGTTGTAGAAGGGGCGCTTCTTGGAGCCGCCGCGAGCCAGACGAATTACAACCATGATGTTTCCTATGAATCTATTGCATCCATCGCACCAGGAGACACTCAGGGCGAATAGATCGGGGGTAGCGCCGAAGCTCAAACCTTGTGTACATCACCAAAAGCAATGGACAAACAAGCACTCAAACCGCAGCCGCCGTGGTTGACACTGTAGATACGCCGAATCTTCCCGCCCCCGCTTCATCAGCAGAATCAAAGCCTATTCGACCAGCGCCAAAACCCAGCATTATAAACTCGGACATTCAACTCGGCACAGACATGAACAGAGAAAATTCCAAAATCCCAAGCCAAATGCTGATTCGCCCCTGTCGCGACAGCGATTTGGCGGCCATCCAAGCCATTTATGCCCATGCCGTGGCGCATGGCACCGGCACCTTTGAAACCGAGGCCCCGAGTCTGGATGAAATGTCTAGGCGTCGCAACGAGGTGCTGGAACGCAAGCTACCTTGGCTGGTCGCCGAAGCAGAGGGTGAAATCCTGGGCTATGCCTACGCGAATTTTTTCAGACCTCGCCTTGCCTATCGCTTCTGCGTTGAAGATTCGATCTATTTGCATCCCGGCCAGCAAGGCAAAGGGTTGGGCCGCTTGCTTCTGGCCGAATTGATCGCCCGTTGCGAACAGGCCGGCGCCCGGCAAATGCTGGCCGTCATTGGCGACTCCAACAACAAGGGCTCGATTGGCCTGCATCAGGCACTGGGCTTTCAGGACTCCGGCGTTTTGCACAGTGCAGGATGGAAATTCGGTCGCTGGCTTGATGTGGTGATGATGCAGCGCACGCTGGGCCTGGGCGACCAGGGCAGCCCGGAATGAGCGCCGCAATGAACGAGGCCCTGAGCGGCAACGCGAACGGCGACTCGCACCCCTACAAATCAAAAACCGTGACCGCCTGGCTGGCCTTGCTGCTGGGCAGCTTTGGCCTGCACCGGTTCTATCTGCACGGATTTGGAGACAAGCTCGGCTGGCTGCACCCCTGGCCGACCTTGATCGGACTTTACGGCGTCCAGCGCATGGATCAACTCGGACAGGACGACCGTCTAGCCTGGGTGTTGATTCCGGTACTGGGCCTGATGCTGGTGAATGCGACGATAAGCGGCATCGTCTACGGACTCACATCAGACGCCGACTGGAACGCCAAGCACAACCCAGGTCAAACCATCCGTCCGAGTGGCTGGGCAGTGATCATCGCGGTGATTGCCTGCGTGATGATCGGCGGCATCAGCCTGATGTCGACGATCGCCTTCAGCGCCCAGCGCTACTTTGAAAGCCAGGTTGAAGCCCCGCAAGACAAACCGGCCGAGGCCAAGGCAAGACCCGCTGCAGCGAGCGGCAAATAAAAATGGGCCCTCGGGCCCATTTTCTTTGCGGGCGCTCGCCCCTACTCCGCCAAAGATTCAGAACAGCACGAAGCTGAGCCAATAGCAGACGCCCGCCACAAAGGCCGAGGCAGGGATGGTGAAAATCCAGGCCCAAACGATATTGCCGGCCACACCCCAACGCACCGACGAAGCGCGCTGCACCGAGCCTACGCCAACGATGGCACCGGTGATCGTGTGTGTTGTTGAGACCGGGATGCCCAAGGCGGTGGCCAAAAACAGCGTGATTGCCCCACCCGTTTCGGCGCAAAAACCACCGACTGGCTTCAGCTTGGTGATCTTCTGACCCATGGTGCGCACGATGCGCCAGCCGCCGAACATCGTGCCCATACCAATGGCGATGTAACAGGCGTAGATGACCCAGTTGGGCGGACTCTTATCCTGGGCCGCCATATAGCCCGAAGCCACCAGCAGCATCCAGATCAGACCGATGGTTTTTTGCGCATCATTGCCGCCATGACCCAAGCTGTAGAGGCCGGCAGACACCAGTTGCAAGCGCCTGAACCAGTTATCCACCCGCAAGGGCGAACTACGCCGGAACAACCAGGCCACGATCACCATCAACAGTGAGCCCAGCAAGAATCCCAACAAGGGCGAGACGAAGATGAAGAGCACGGTCTTCATCACGCCACCCGCCACCAGCGCTCCAGGGCCGCTCTTGGCCACCACGGCACCAACTATGCCGCCGATCAAGGCGTGAGACGAACTCGACGGGATGCCGTACCACCAGGTGATGACGTTCCAGGTGATTGCACCGATCAGCGCACCAAAGATCACATGATGATCCACGATGCCGGGGTCCACGATCCCCTTGCCAATCGTGGCCGCCACCTTAAGCTGGAAAAAGCTGATCGCCAAGACATTGAAAAACGCCGCAAACAACACCGCCTGCTGCGGTTTCAAAACGCCGGTCGAGACCACCGTTGCAATCGAATTGGCCGCATCATGAAACCCGTTCATGAAGTCGAACAGGATCGCCAAAACAACTAGCAAGGCGACGACCCAAAAGGCTACCTGCACCGATTCCATCGCGGGCGACTCAGGAGTTTTCGAGGACGATGCCCTCGATCAGATTGGCCACATCCTCACAACGGTCAGAGATTGACTCCAACTGTTCGTAGATCGCCTTCAGCTTGATCAACTCTCGCACATCCGGCTCTTCGCGGAACAGACTCGACATCGCCGAACGCATCACTCGGTCGGCATCCGACTCCAGTTTGTCGATCTCTTCGCAGGTCTTGATGGCGGCTTCGGCCGTGGCAGGCTCACTCAGCTTCGGCAGCAGCGAAACCGCATGCTGAACCCGTTCGCAGCACTTGGCGCTCAGCTCACCCAATCGAATCACATCGTTGGGAATCTTGCGCACGTCGTAGAGCGAAAGGGTTTCGCTCGCGTCTTGCAGCAGATCGAGGATGTCATCCATCGCATTGATCAAACCGTGAATCTGCTCGCGATCAATCGGCGTGATGAAGGTGCGATGCAACTGGCGGTTCACCTCGGCGGTGACGCGATCGGCTTGATGTTCGGCGGCATCGACCTCGGCCGCGAATTTTTCGCGCAGCTCGGTGTCGTTGTAGTTGTGCAGCATCTGCATGAAGGCGCGCGCGCCTTCGGTGATCTGGCCACCATGCTCATTGAACAGTTCGAAAAAATTGCCCTCGCGGGGCAGTAGTTTGCTGAAAAACATTTTCAGGGGTCTCCGGGGACGCGCGACGAGGAGTTTCTCGTCAAATCAACGCGCAATTCATGTGTTTGTCATCGCTGCGTCATAAACAGCAATACATGAAGTGTAGTTGCAGCGCCGCAGCAAAGGCCTCAAACGTTGATCAAGACCATATCCAGCCGCTCGATGGGCTGTGCCGCGACACCCGGCAAATAGGTACGCAAATCACCCAGACCCGGCGCCTGAAGTGCAGGTGCCAACTCCAGCAAAGGCAGCAGCACAAAGGCCCGCTGACTGAGGCGGGGATGCGGCACGCTCAAGCTCGCGGTATCGATCTGCTGCTGACCGTACAGCAACACATCCAGATCAAGCGTCCGAGGCGCATTGACATAGGGTCGTTCGCGCCCATGCTGCAACTCGATCGCCTGCAAACCCTGCAGCAACAACTCGGCCGGCAAGCCGGTCTCGAGTGCCGCCACGGCGTTCAAATAATCAGGGCCACCCGCCTCGATCGGCGCGCTGCGATAGGCAGTGGACACCGCCAACAAACGGGTCTGCGGCATGGCCGCCATGGCCTGCAACGCGCATCGAAGCGTCAGCGCCAAATCACCAAGATTGGCGCCCAGCCCGATATAGGCCAGGACCGGGCCGGCGGCCATTCAGGACACGGAATCGGCCGCGCTGGCGGGCTTGGCGCCGCAAGGCTTGCGCCGACGGCGGCGCTTCTTGGCCGGAGCGCCATCGCCCCCGACCGATGCACCGGCCGCCGCGTGGTCATCGGGCCCGGCCGAATCTGCGGCCGCCCCTGGCGCCGTTTCAGCTTTCGGTTTGCGTGGCAACTGGTGCACTTTGCCGCTGCGGCGCTGTTGTTTGTCGGCTTCGCGCGCCTCATCCAACAAGGCCTCGCGCTCATCGTCGGTGCCCAACGCAAAGTCTTCCCACCAATCGGCCAGGGCCGAATCGATCTCACCGGCATCGGCGCGCAAACGCAGGAAATCGAAACCAGCTCGGTAGCGCGGCTGATCCACCAAGGTGTAGACGCCACTGCCGGTGCGCCGCTCAAAGCGCGGCTGCATCATCCAGATTTCGCGCATATCGGTGGCCAGCTTGCCGCGACCGGAGATGTCGCCGATGCGGGCATCGAACACCGTATCAATGGCTTGCTGCAAGGCCGGGATGGCCGGCTCACCGGCCTCACGGTTGCGCGTCCAGCGCTCCAGAACCTCAAACCACAACATGCAGGCCAACATGAAGCTTGGCGACACCCCACGCCCCTCGGAGACGCGCAGATCGGTGTCTTCGAAGGCCTGACGCACGAACTTGCCACGCACGCCCTCGGCCAACTTGCCTTCTTCATCCAGCATCGCATCAAGAATCGGGAAAACGCCGCGCGCCAGACCCTGCTTGCGCAACTCTTCCAGACTGGCCAGCGAGTGCCCGGTCTGCAAAAGCTTGATCATTTCGTCAAACAGACGCGAGGCCGGCACATTGGCCAGCAACTCCGACATCACCTTGATTGGCGCACGGGTCTTGGCTTCGAGCTCAAAGCCCAGCTTGGCAGCGAAGCGCACCGCACGCACGATGCGCACCGGGTCTTCGCGGTAGCGCGTTTCGGGGTCACCAATCATGCGCAGCACGCGTTTCTTGGCATCGGCCAGACCGCCGTGATAGTCGACCACCAACTGTCGCTGCGGGTCGTAATACAAGGCATTGACGGTGAAATCGCGCCGCGCCGCGTCTTCGACCTGCGGGCCCCAGACGTTGTCGCGCAGCACCCGGCCAGCAGCGTCCACCACATGGGACTTGCCCGCCAACTCTTCCTTCGAGGTCTTCTCGTTGCCGGCAACCTGATCGGCACCCTCATTGACCAGCAAGGCCCGGAAGGTCGAGACCTCGATCACCTCGTGCTCACGGCCACGCCCGTACACCACATGGACGATGCGAAAGCGCCGGCCGATGATGAAGGCCCGGCGGAACAAGCCCTTGACCTGCTCCGGCGTGGCATTGGTGGCCACATCGAAATCCTTGGGTCGCATGCCCAGCAACAAGTCGCGCACCGCCCCACCGACGATATAGGCCTCGTAGCCCGCATCGGTCAAGGTCTGTACCACGCGCACGGCACGCTCGTCCAACAGGCTGGGGTCGATGCCATGCTCGGCCACCTGCACCTCGACCCGCTTGCCCAGAGCGGTTTTGCCAGGCGCTGCGGACTTGGCCACCTTGGCAACTTTGGCCAGCGAGGGCTTGCCCAGCAACTTGTCTATGAATTTTTTGATCATGCGAACAGATTCAGAATGGGCCAGCCGCGGGCGGACGCGATGTCCGCCAAGGCCGGGGTCGGATTGGTGGCCACCGGGTGGCTGACCAGATCCAGAAGAGGCAAGTCATTGACCGAATCACTGTAGAAGGTGATGCGCTCGAAATCCTGCCATTGTCGCCCCAAGTCCGCCAGCCAGTCTTTCACCCGACTGATCTTGCCAGCTTGATAGGACGGCACACCTTGCACGACGCCGGTATACGCTCCCGCAGCGTCACGCTGCAACTGCACTGCCAACAGATGCTCCACCTCAAATGCGCGCGCGATCGGCTCGGTGACAAATTCATTGGTCGCAGTGACGATGGCGACCAAGTCACCGGCATCCAAATGCTGGCGCACCAAGGCACGCGCCTTCTCTTGCAACATGGGCGCCATCACTTCTTGCATGAAGCGCTCGCGGGCCGCATGAGCCTCGGCCAAGGGGCGGCTGCGCCAGACCGCGGTGGCGAAATCAATATAGCCATCCAGATCCAGACGGCCGGCCTGGTACTGGGCATAGAACTCGTCATTGCGCTGGCGCCACTGCTCGCCATCGGCCCAGCCGATATCGACCATAAAAGCACCAAAAGCGTGATCCGAGTCATTCGGAATCAAGGTGCCGTCAAGATCAAAAAGAGTCAAATTCATCCAACAAGTCCTTCATCGGCCAACATCTGGCGCAGCAGGGGCACCGTCACCGCGCGCTTGGCGGCGAGTGCAAATTCATCTAAACGGTCAAGCAAGCGCATCAGGTGCTTGAGGTCGCGCGCAAACCGGGTCAGCAGGTAATCGATCACCTCATCGCCCAACAAAATACCGCGTCGATCGGCCTCACGGCGCAGGGCCGATCGGGTCTCTTCCTCGGACAGCGGCTGCAAAGCAAATGTCGGCCCCCAGCCCAAACGCGTGCGCAGGTCTTCACGCAGCACCAAGTCGGTCGGCGGCGCACTGCCGGTGGCCACCACGGCCAAGCCCTCGGTGGCGGCCTCGACGAACAAGGCGAAGGCCGCATGCTGCTGGCCGGCATCGAAGCGCTCACAGTCATCCAGAATCAAGAGGCTGGGCTGACTGGGCAACTCCCAGGGCAGGCAAGTATCGGCGTCGTACCAAGCCACTTGGGCCCCGCCGTCCTGCCAATGCTGGGCCAAAGCGCGCAGCACATGGGTCTTGCCCGAGCCAGGCGGCCCCCACAGGAACACCGGCGGCTCACCTGCGCCTCCGGGCTTGAGCGCCTGCACATGCGCCAAGGCCGCGCTATTGGCGCCAGGTAAAAAATTTTCAAAGGTAAAGATTGGCTCGGGACCAATCGCAAGCGGTATTTGCTTCAAAACCAAAACTTCCCAGATACACGCAAGCTGTCGGCCATGGCCGCAGCATCGATGCCCGCGCCAACCCCATCAATAGCAACTAGCATGCTCGCCACAGCGGGCGCGATTCTAGTGGGCAACATCACCAGGGCTTTCAATGCAGCGGCGGCGCACCACGCTCACGCAAGGCCGACACGCGCAGCCGCAAGGCCCGCGCATCGGCCGCCTCGGGCGCTTGCTCAAGATAAAACGCCAAGTCATCGGCCGCGGCCCGCCAGTGTTCCAAGGATTCAAGCACCAAGCCGCGATCGCGCCGCTCACCGGCGTCTCCAGGCAACAGCACCACCAAGCGCTGCTGCACCGCCAATAGCCGCGGCCAATCCGCCGCCGCACGGTGAATTTCCTTCAAATTGCGCAACATTCGGGCCAACACATCGCGCGGCGTTGCCGCATGCAAAAACAACTCCACCGGCAAGTCCACCTCGCCCTCGAGTCCCGCGCTCTGGCGAAAGCCCTGCAAATACTCGTCCAACCGAGTGCGCGACAGTGAGTCGCCGGTCAAAGGATCGAGTACCACCTCCGCATTGCCCATCGCCAGCTTGACCAAGAAATGCCCGGGAAACGCCACGCCCTGGGCGCGCAGGCCCAGTTGCGCGGCCAGTTCAAGAAAAATAACGGCCAGGGTGATGGGAATGCCGCGGCGAGTCGCCAACACATGGTGAACAAAGCTGTTACCGCGCTCGTAATAGTTGTTGAGATTGCCCTCGAAACCCAGTTCCTGATACAGAAACCGCAGCAGGGCCTGCAATTTATGGCGCGCCGACGCATCAGCCGGCAGCCGCTGACGCAAACGCTGCGCCAAGCCATCGAGCTCGGCCAAAACCGACTGTACGTCCAGGGCCGGAAACTCATCTTGAGCAATCGACGCTGCCGCCTCGAGCAGATTCAGGCCCGCATCCTCCGCCACCAAGCTCGAAAAATACTCAAGTGGCGTGGGCAGTTGCAGACGCAAGGAATGGCTCATGGCTGAAGTTTAGGGTGGCAACAAGCGCTCAAACATCAAACCCGTCTGATGAACTGACGCAGCCGCAAGCCCATCACCGCCAACAGCGAAAAATACAGCAAGGCCGCCGCCCCCAGGCTGGCTGCCATCGCCAAGGCGCGCTGAACTTCGGTCGCCCCCAGCGCGATCCAGTCAATGCGCCAGGCGAGCTGCTGAAGCAGAGCACCCAAGGCCGCACTGGCCAGCACAACCTTCAGACTGAAGCTTGCCCAGCCGGGCGAAGGCGTGTAGCTCCCCAGTTTGCGCAAACCACGCATCAGCCAAAACGCATTGACGAGCGCGCCAACCCCAATCGACAGGGCCAAGCCCGCCACCCCCACCAGAGGCACAAACAGCAAATTCAGGAGCTGCGTTAAACCCAGCACCGCAATGGCGATACGCACTGGCGTGCGGGTTTCTTGGCGCGCATAAAAACCCGGCGCCAACACCTTGACCGCCAACAGCCCAAGCAAGCCAACGCCCCAGCCCATGACGGCCCGCCCGGTCTGCAGCACATCCGAGGCCATGAAGGCCTTGCGGTGATAGAGCACGGCCACCAATGGGTCGGCAAACAGCAGCAGTGCCGCAGCGCAAGGCAGGCCAAACAACAGCACCATGCGCAGCCCCCAGTCCAGCATGTCCGAGTACTGTGCCTGGTCACCCTTGGCCTGGGCCGCAGACAACTGCGGCGTCAACACCGCGCCCAAGGCCACACCGAGCAGGGCCATCGGGAATTCCATCAAGCGGTCGGCGTAGTTCAACCACGATGTCGCCCCGACGGCAATGTGACTGGAAATCTGCGTATTGATCAACAAGGACAACTGCGCCACACCGACGCCCAGCAAAGCCGGCCCCATTTGCTTGAGCACACGCCCGACGCCAGGATGCGCCGCCGACTCACGCAGCCGCGCCGGCGTGAAACCCAAGCGCGGCTTGACGCCGATACGGCGCAAGACGGGAATCTGAATCGCCAATTGCAGCAATCCCCCCAGCATCACGCCCAGCGCCATGGCATAAATGCCCGGGTAGCCCCAGCGCTCCATATAGGGCGTGAGCCACCAACCGGCGGCAAGCACCGACATATTCAACAAGACCGGTGTTGCGGCCGGTACCAAAAAACGCTTCCATGTATTCAAAATGCCGGCAGACAAGGCCACCATCGACATGCAGCCGATATAGGGAAACATCCAACGCGTCATCACCACGGCCGCGTCCCGCCCCTCCCCCGGCATGCCCGAGCCGAGCAACCAGACCAAGACCGGGGCCCCGACCACGCCGATCACGCAGGTCAATAACAAGGCCCACAGGAGAACGGTGCCCACCGCATCGATCAGATCATGCGTGGCCTGTTCGCCGTCCTTAGCATGCGTCGCCGCCAGCACCGGCACAAAGGCCTGAGAAAACGCACCCTCGGCGAACAAGCGCCGCAACATATTGGGGATGCGGAATGCCACCAAAAAGGCATCCGACATGGCACCAGCACCGAACAGACCGGCTTGCATTTGCTCGCGCATCAACCCTGTAATGCGCGATGCCAAGGTCAGTATCGAAATGAAGGACGCAGCACGAAGCAGATTCATGGGGGAGGTTGGCAGCTTGGACAAGTTGAACCAGAGCAAGTCTGGCGGAGATAGGCGTGGATTGATCAAAGCGCAGGGGGCGCATTATCATGGCAGTGCATTACAGCAATGCATTCGAACCGCGCAAGCAATTTGAATCATCAAGATTTAAGTGCTATACTCGCGGTCTTTGCACCAACTGGGTAGAATCACAGCATGGCATCCTCTTCAAAAGTTAAGAAGACCGTCCGTTCGGCATCGGGCCTCAAGCGCGCTCGCCAGGACATCAAACTGAACGCAGCCAACACGGCTTTGCGCTCCAAATTCCGCACGGTCATCAAGAACGTGCAAAAAGCTGTCCTGACCGGCGACAAGGCCAAGGCAGCTGAGTTGTTCAAGACTGCTCAAGTCGTCATCGACTCGGTCGCTGACAAGGGCATCTTCCACAAGAACAAGGCCGCTCGCCACAAGAGCCGCCTGTCGGCAAAAATCAAGGCCCTGGCCGCCTAAATACCAGTTCTGGTGCAAAGATGAAGCCCGCTGCAAAGCGGGCTTTTTTGTTTCTGCGCCAATTTGTGGCTTGCAGCAACAGGCGCGGCTCAATGCCACTTACCGCTGGCCAGGCCCTGCATAGTGCGCATCCGCAGCCAGTCACCCACCGCCTGAGCCACCCAGGCCGGATCATCCAAAGGCAGGTCGTGCCCAGCCTTGAGATGCAACCGCAAGGGCGCACCCCAAGCCCGGCTGATGGCCTGCGAGCAACGCCAATCCACCAAGTGATCGGCCTTGCTGCACAAGAGCAGCACCGGCGCTTTGGGCCTGAGCACGCCGACCTTGAAACGCGCCGCCGCCCGCAACTGACGCGCAGTATTAAGCAAGCTCACCGGATGCACCGCCTGCAGCGCCACCCAATGGTCCAAGACCTCCTCGGGGCGGGCCTGCAAATTGGTGGTCATGCGCAGCACCTTCGCCTCGCGCTGACGCCGACTCAAGTTCGACAGACTCAGCAGCAGGAATTTCAGGTAATTGAGCGGCCGCAAGCGGCGGTAAAACGGACTGAAGGGGCGCAAGCTGGTATTGATCAAGACCGCCGCACTGACCTCCTGCGGATAGCGCGCCACCCAGTCACTGGCCACCATGGCACCCAAGGACATGGCCAAAAGATGCACCGGGCCGGTCACACCCATCTTGAGCAAACGCTCCCTACACGACTCCACCATGCCCGAGACGTGCACGGGGCTGGCCTCGGCATGCAGCAAGCCATTGCCCGGCAAGTCCAGCATCAATAAGCGCACGCCGCCTTGCTCCGATTCGATTTGCGCCCGCAAATGCTCAGGAAACACGCCCCAATGGCCACTCTCTCGCGCAAGCCCGCGCAACAAGACCCAGGTCGCAGGCGCCGTCATGCCGCGAGCACCCCGTGTCGATACCAACGATTCAAGGCCCTCTCCTCATGCCAGGCACGCTGCGCCTGCGTCGGCAGCCAGCGCTGCATACCGGCCGCCGCCCGCATCACAAAGTCCAACCAAGCCATATGGCGGCGCAACACGCGCTGCTGCCTATGCTCGATCAAGGGGTTGAACATGCCTCGCCGTGAAAACAATTGGCGCGGGTTTTTCTTAACCCAAATCCAAGACCCCATCTCCAAGGTCAAAGGCAGCAGCATGCAAGCTCCGCGCGCGCAAGCCCGCTGATAGAGGTGATCCCACAGATCGCCATGCGTCAGGTATTGGCGGCTTTGCGGCTCGAACACATAACGGTGCTGCGCATGGGTTTGGTCGAGGATTTGGCACAGCGCATGCATTTCGGCCAGATGCGCAATCGGCTTGGCCGTGTGCGCAAACGGAAACCAAATTCGATCGGCCAAGCCAAAGCCCGAATGGCAATCGACCGAAATCGAGTGCGCATGACTCAGCAATTCTCGCTCCACAAAATCAACCAAGGCCAGACTTTCCAACTCCATTGGGGCATCCGCCGCACCGCGGTACCAAGGCAGTTTGGGGCTGAATCTTTGCCCACCTAAAAAAGGCGGGGCCGCCGCCCCGGCATCGACCGGCGCGTTGCGCATCAAATCCACCCCCTGCGGGTTAGCGCGGGTCCCTAACCATAAGCCTCCCGGGTTGACCATGGGCACAAAGACAAGACGCACCGACGCCAACATCTGATGCAGACTGCTGTCCCAACGCAGCCGAGACACCAGACTGGCCAGAAAAGCAACCACCAACTCGGCACCGATGCGCTCAAGCCCGTGGACGCCGCCAAAAAATCCTACCGCGGGCACGGCAGGATCGGCGTTACCCATAGAAAACGCGTGCACCGGCAGACGTTGATCGGCGACGCGTATTTCGCACAGCTGTTGGCGCTGCAAAAAGGGCGACCCTTCCTCCAGCAAACGCTCAAGCTCTGCGTATTCGGCCATGGCCGGCACTTGCTCCACCTCTCGCCCCTTGTTGTGGCCGTCGACGCCCATTCTCCCAAGGGCGCGAGCATAGCCGCAGATGCAAGGGGCGAACTACCGTGAGCACTGAGTTACCGGGGGACTTGAGAACTTAGGCGCTTGCGCCTCTGACATCTCTTCGTCACAGGCAAGCAATAAGCTCAGCAAAAACCGCTCGCCCACAACACCATGTCAAGCAACACACACCTGCAATTCAAACCCACGCTGCGCTCGCGTTTGGCGATGGCAGGCGGTTTGTTCGTGGGCATGGTTGAACTGCTGGCGCTGCTGCGCGCGCGCCGGGACCGAGCCGCCTGATCAAGCCGCGGGCTTGTTACCCGAAGCTGGGTCCGGCAGCAAACAAGCTTCGGCCACCTGCAACTCGTTGTCGCGGGCGAAGTTCATCACAAAGTCCCAGGCCATCGGCTCAAGCTTTTTCAGCTCTTCGTTGACGATCACGCACTTGATCCCGTTGATGACACGGGGCACACACAAGGGCGAATAACCGATATAGGCGCCAATGCCTCCACGCGTGCCGCCGGGGCGGAAGCAAGACATGGCCCCCGCCAAACGTTCGGCCCAGTCACTGGGGCGAAAAGTACGGCCAGCCAACGTGACACCTTGGATGAAAACTTCACGCGGTTTGGTTGGAGGCTGACTCATGCTGAGGGAAGATGACTCACGTCCTTGCAGGCCCAATTCTGACCTTGGCTGGGCAGATTGGAGGCAAGAACAACGGTTTTGGACAGGCCGTATTGTGCCTTGCTTGAGCAGCGCCGCAGCGCCGCTCAGTTACCAAGACAGGACATTCGCACGCGTCAGCCCCCTGTCAGAAGCAGCAGGGTTCTCGCCCCTTAGAATGCGCCGACACATCCGGCCCCGGTCAACAGGGGCCGACGCACCGGTTTTTCCACCCCGCTCGATATGGAGAGTTGATGAACGCCCCCGTAGTTCCGTCTGATTTGCCGTCCGAACCGCATGTGATGCAAACCTATGGCCGCCTGCCGATCGCGCTGTCGCATGGCCAAGGTTGCTGGGTCTGGGACGTCAAGGGCCGACGATATCTCGACGGACTGGGCGGCATTGCGGTCAACACCCTGGGCCACGCACACCCGCGCCTGGTGCCGGCGCTGCAGGAACAAGTGGCCAAGCTGATTCACACCAGCAATTACTACCATGTGCCGCTGCAAGAGGAATTGGCCAGCCGGCTTTGTGAGTTATCCGGTCTGACCAATGCTTTCTTCTGCAATAGCGGCCTGGAGGCGAATGAAGCGGCGCTGAAGATTGCCCGCAAGTTTGGCCATGACCGCGGCAACCACAAGCCCGAGGTGATGGTGTTTGAAGGCGCCTTCCACGGCCGTTCGATCGCCACCCTGTCGGCCACCGCAAACCCAAAGATCCATGCGGGCTTCGGCCCGCTGGTGCCCGGCTTTGTGCGCGTGCCCTTGAACAATATCGAGGCCGTGCGCGCCGCCTTGGCCGAGCATCCGAACATCACCGCCGTGTTCCTGGAAACCATCCAGGGCGAAGGCGGCGTCAACCCGGCGCGGATCGAATTCCTGCAAGCCTTGCGCCAGGTTTGCGACGAGCACGACATCCTGCTGATGCTGGATGAGGTGCAATGCGGCATCGGCCGCACCGGCAAATGGTTCGCGCACCAGTGGGCCGGCATTCAACCCGATGTGATGCCCCTGGCCAAGGGCCTGGGCTCGGGCGTTCCGATCGGTGCTGTGGTTTGCGGCCCGCGTGCCGCCAAGGTCATGCAGCCCGGCAACCACGGCACCACCTTCGGCGGCAACCCGCTGGCCATGCGCGCCGGCGTTGAGACGCTGAAGATCATGACCGAGGATGGCCTGCTGGCGAATGCCGAGAAGGTCGGCGCTGAATTGAAGACCGCCCTGCAGGCCGGCTTGGCCGGTGTGGCTGGCGTCGTGGAAGTGCGCGGCCAGGGCCTGATGCTGGGCATTGAGTTGGATCGCCCCTGCGGCGCCTTGCTGCTGAAGGCGGCCGAGGCCGGTTTGATGATCAGCGTGACGGCCGACCGGGTGGTTCGCCTGGTGCCGGCGCTGATTCTCAGCAGCGACGAGGCTGCTCAGATTGCCGCCATCTTGTGCCCGCTGATCAAGGCCTTCTTGTCGGAGCCTCAAGCATGAAGCCCGGAGCGGGCCTGATGCGCCATTACCTGCAATTCAAAGACTTCCGCGCCGAGGAGTACGCGCATCTGTTCGAACGCGCCGCCATCATCAAGCGCCGCTTCAAGAACTACGAGCGCTACCAGCCACTGGCCGATCGCTCACTGGCCATGATTTTCGAAAAAGCCAGCACCCGGACTCGGGTCAGCTTTGAGGCCGGCATGTACCAGATGGGCGGTTCGGTGGTGCACCTGACCACCGGCGACAGCCAGTTGGGCCGCGCCGAGCCGATCGAGGACAGCGCTCGCGTCATCAGCCGTATGGTTGACTTGGTGATGATCCGCACCTTCGAGCACACCAAGCTCGAGCGCTTTGCCGCGCACTCGCGCGTGCCGGTCATCAACGGCCTGACCAACGAGTACCACCCCTGCCAGATCTTGGCCGACTTATTCACCTTCATCGAAGCGCGCGGCATGAACCAGCGCGGCATCGTTGATGTGGACTGCCTGAAGGGCCGCGTGGTGGCCTGGGTCGGCGACGGCAACAATATGGCCAACACCTGGCTGCAAGCGGCCGAGATCCTGGGCTTCACCGTGCATGTCAGCACGCCGAGCGGCTACGAGATCGATCCAGCCGTGGCCGGTATCCAGAACAGTGACTGCTACAAGGTCTTCAAGAACCCCTTGGACGCCTGCCGCGACGCCGACCTGGTGACCACCGATGTCTGGACCAGCATGGGCTACGAGGCCGAGAACGACAAACGCCGCGAGGCTTTTGCCGATTGGTGCGTCGATGCCGAGATGATGGGCGTGGCCAAGCCCGATGCACTCTTCATGCACTGCCTGCCCGCCCACCGTGGTGAAGAGGTCAGCGCCGAAGTCATCGACGGCCCCCAATCCGTCGTCTGGGATGAGGCTGAAAACAGAATGCACGTGCAGAAGGCACTCATGGAGTACCTTCTGCTCGGGCGGATCGGCTGAAGGCCGAGACGAGCCCGCAAGGGCGCATTCTGTTTGGGCTTGGCTCACTTTGCCCCGCAAAGTGAAGCGCCTAAAGGCGCGGCCAAGACCACAATCGCATGCATGTTCAAAAGGCACTCATGGAGTACCTTTTGCTCGGCCGCATCGGCTGAACAGCTAGGGCACGCAAGCACCGATCCAAACGGATCACTTGCCCGCAAAAGCGCAAACACAGTCTGTCACTTTGCGCCGTTAGGCTGAGTGTCATATCAAGCCCATTCCGGGCCTGAGATTGACACCCAGACCTCACGCCATGAACAAACTCATCGCCCTCACCTCTGCCCTGCTCAGCCTCGGCGCTGCCCAAGCTGAAACCATCTCGCTCAGCTACCTCGGCCAGCAAATCGTCGAAACCGGCCGCAGCTATGCCGGCACCACCGTCGGCGGCCTCTCGGGCATCGACTACAACGCGGCCACCGGTCGTTACCTGGCCATCAGCGATGACCGCAGCGCGCTGAACCCCGCTCGCTTTTATGAGTTGAGCCTGGACATCAGCAAGTTCCAGCGCAGCGCCACCGCCAACAGTGCAGGCGTCAGCTTCAATGCTGTGACCACCATCCTGAAGGCCGATGGCAGCGCCTTCGGCACCAATCAGGTCGACCCAGAGAGCCTGCGCCTTGATGCCGCTCGCAACCGGATCTACTGGACCAACGAAGGTCAGCGCGCAGCCGCCGGTTTCCAAGACCCGACCGTGCGCAGCATGAACCTGAACGGCAGCTATGCCGGTGAATTCAGCGTACCCGACCGCTTCAAGCCGGCCGGCTCGAACGGTGGGCTGAGCGCCGGTGACCGCGGCATCTACAACAACCTGGCCTTTGAGAGCCTGACCTTGTCGCAAGACGGCAAGACCTTGTGGACCGCCACCGAGAACGCGCTGAGCCAGGACGATCTGCCCGCCACCGTCAACAACGGCAGCAACTCGCGCCTGCTCTCTTTTGATTTGAATACCGGCAAGTCCGGCGCCGAGTATGTATACCAAGTCGCTCCCGTGGTGCTGCCGCCGGTGCCCGGCCAATTTGCCACCAATGGCTTGACCGACCTGATCGCCGTCGGCGACCGCCAGTTCATCGCCATCGAGCGCTCATTTGGCGTTGGCGCCGCCACACCAGGCGTGGCCGCTACTACCGATGGCAAGCCCACCGGCAACACCATCCGCCTGTATTACGCCGATGCCCGCCAAGCCACCGATGTGTCAAGCCTGGACTCGCTGCAGGGCCAGAACTTCACCGCCATGAGCAAGGAATTGCTGCTGGACCTGTCGACGCTGAAGAACGATGACGGTTCCACCTTGGCGCTGGACAATATCGAAGGCATCACCCTGGGCCCCGTGGTGGACGGCAAGCAAACGCTGATGCTGGTGTCGGACAACAATTTCGGCGGCAACCAGTTCACCCAGTTCGTCGCCCTGTCGATCAACGCCCCGGTGCCTGAACCCGAGAGCTACGCCCTGCTGCTGGCCGGCCTAGGTCTGCTGGGCCTGGTGGCTCGCAACAAGCGCATGCACGCTCGCAGCGTCTGATTGAGCCGAACGCCCCTAAGGAAATCCCTGAGGGAAGATGGGGAAGCGCCTGACGCCGGCATCAGCCCGACGTCAGGCAAACATGGCATGCTCCGCCTGCCATGAAAATTGCCCTCATCACCGATCTGCACGCCAACGCTCAAGCTTTCTCCGCCGTGCTTGAGCATGCTCAGGCTCACGGCGTTACCGACTACGCACTGCTGGGCGACTTTGTCGGCTATGGCGGCGACCCGGCCTGGGTGCTGGACAAGGTGATGGCCTTGGTGGCCGCCGGCGCGGTGGCCGTGCTGGGCAACCACGATGCTGCCGTGGCCAAGGGGGTGGCCCCGACGATGCGAGAGGATGCCCGCGCGGCGGTCGAATGGACCCATGCACGCCTGAGCTCGGCGCACCTGAGCTTTCTGGCCCAGTTGCCGCTCACCGTCAGCCGCGAAGACCGCCTATTCGTGCATGCCAATGCCTTTGACCCGAGCGGCTGGGAGTACATCCAAGGCCGTATCGAAGCGATGCGCAGCCTGCATGCCACCGAGGCCCGTTTTACCTTTTGCGGCCATATGCATGAGCCGATGCTCTACCACCTCTCGGGCACGGGCAAGGCCGGAGAATTCACGCCGGCACCCGGCGTGACGATTCCCTTGCTGCCCAACCGCCAGTGGCTGACCATACCTGGCTCCTGCGGCCAACCGCGTGACGGCAACCCCGCCGCCTGCTACGCCATTTTTGACAGCGTGAGCGCCGAGCTGAGCTTTCAGCGCGTGCCCTACGACGTCGAAGCGGCGGCGGCCAGTATTCGCGCGGCAGGCCTGCCAGAGCGCCTAGCCCTGCGCCTGCTGAAGGGCGAGTAGGATCAATGGTGCCAGGTCTTGCCCCCTGAGCTTGCCTTTACTTCCGATCAGGAATTTGCCCATGCCCCACACGGACGCCGGACCTGCCAGTACCCTGCCATCCCCGATCGCCAGCCTGGAGCCGGGTCTGGTGCTGGATGGCTTCCAGCTTGAGGAGCGCATGCACCAGGGTGGCATGGCCAATCTGTGGCGGGTCACCCGACTCGAACCAATCGAGGGCGAGAACCACCCTTTGATCATGAAGGTGCCGCGCATCAAGGGCGGCGAAGACCCTGCCACCATCGTCGGTTTCGAGGTCGAGCAGATGCTGATGCCGGCCCTGAATGGCCCGCATGTCCCAAAGTTTGTGGCCCGTGGCGACTGGACAAGGCAGGCCTATATCGTGATGGAGCGTATCGAAGGCCATTCGCTGCGCCCGCGCCTGGATGAGGCGCCGTTGCCGCTGGATGAGGTCATCGACATCGGCATCAAGGTGGCCACCGCCTTGCAGGACCTACACCGCCAACATGTGGTCCATCTGGACATCAAGCCCAGCAACATCATGTTCCGGCCCGACGGCACCGCCGTGCTGGTCGACTTCGGACTTTCCAGACACGACCACCTGCCCGATCTGCTGGAAGAGGAGTTCTCGCTGCCGATGGGCACCGGGCCCTATATGTCACCCGAGCAGGTGCAGTTTGTGCGCAACGACCCGCGCAGCGATCTGTTTGCGCTCGGCGTGATGCTTTATCACCTGGCCACCGGTGAACGCCCCTTTGGCCAGCCCTCTTCGGTGCGCGGGTTGCGCCGGCGTTTGTATGTCGAACCGGTGCCGCCGCGCGCCATCGATGCAGACTTGCCGCCCTGGTTCCAAGAGATCGTGCTGCATTGCCTGGAGGTCAAGCCCGAGCGCCGCTACCAAAGCGCGGCGCAACTGGCGCTGGATCTGCAGCACCCCGAAGGCGTGGCTCTGACCGCCAGGGCGCAAAAAGTCAGCACCAGCGGCAGCCTGCGAACCTTGAAGCGCTGGTTCTTTGCCCTTGGCACCGAACCGGTGGCACAGGCCACCGCCACCGAACAAGTGGCGCGCAGCCCCATCATCATGGCAGCGGTGGACATCCAACACGCCACCCCGGCCCTGCTCGAACAATTGCGCGAGACGGTGCGCCGCATCGTGCAGACCGAACCGGGCGCGCGACTGGCCTGCGTCAGCGTGATGAAAACCAACCGCATTGGCATGGATGAGTTGACCGACAAGGAAGGCAAGAGCGTGCACGTCAAGCAACTGATCGCGCTGCGCCATTGGGCCCGACCGATCAGCCGAGCGCTGAATCTGGAGGACGGCCGTCTGACTTTTCATGTGCTGGAGGCCCCCGACGCGGCCGACGCCATCATCGAATTCGCAGGCAAGAACGGCGCCGATCACATCGTCATGGGCGCCCGCGGCGCGTCCACCCTGCGGCGCTATTTGGGCAGCGTCTCGGCTCAAGTGGTGACCCAGTCGGTCTGCAGCGTGACCGTGGTACGCGAAGCCAGCCGCAATACCTGAAGGCCACCCAGATGAGTGAAGCCGACAACCCCTGTGTGCGCTGTGGCGCCTGCTGCGCCAGCTTTAGGGTCGACTTCGCGCGCCAAGAATTGCTGAGCGAAGGCGGCTGCGTCCCCGACGGGCTGACGGTTGAGCTGACCGACAGCCTGGCCCGCATGCGCGGCACCGACCATGCGCAGCCACGCTGCGCCGCCCTGGTGGGCCAAGTTGGTGTCAAGGCCGGTTGCGGCATCTATGAATGGCGACCGGCACCCTGCCGTGAGTTTGGCCTGCGTGCGCCGATGGGCATTGGTGACGAGGCCTGCGCCCGTGCACGCGCCCGGCATGGCCTGGCTCCACTGGGCTAAGTCGATTCGGCCAGCGACCCCGGCGGCCCGACTCAGGAATGGCTCACGGTAAGACTCAAGGAAAGCCTCAAGGAAAAGGCTTGCGCTTGAGCTTGAGTAAATCCAGCTTGGAGCTGTAGCGCTCGCGGTCCCGCGCGGTGGTGCTGTTCTCCATCGCCAACGCCATTTGCTGCCGCGCCGCCACCCAATCGCCCAGGCCGTAGTTGGCCAGCGCCGACCAAAAATGGAACTCATGGAAATAGGCTGAGCGCTCGATCTCTTTGCCAAACAGTTCGCGGGCCTTGGCGTAGTCGGCCACCTTCATCGCCTCAATGCCCAGATTGAAGTATTTGTAGGGCGGATAGGGCTGCAACTCAGCCAGTCGCTTGGCATAGGCTTGCGCCTCTTGGGGCCGCCCCAAATCCCCCATCACCAAGACCAAATTCGACATCGCCTGCGTGTTGGCCGGTTCCTCGTGCAAGACATGGCGCAGCGCCGGCTCGCCCAAGTTGGGGTGCCCCTTGCGGCGATAGATGACGGCCAGCGTGTTGTAGGCCGCCAGCTGTTTGGGGTCCACCGACAAGGCCTCGCGAGCCCACCAATAGGCCTCGTCCACCTGCCCTTCTTTCAAACTCTCGGCAGCGCGGTTGTTCATGAACAGGGCCATCACCGCCTCTTCACTGATCTCGCGCGTGTGCTGCATCTTGCCGCGCTCCGGCGGCATGAAGTCGACCGTCAACATCTCACTGCCCAAGGTCGTGAAATTGGTGTCGGCAACGCGCCGCCCCAAGCTGAGATTGACATGGCCGGACAAGAAATACATGTCCGAGTTGCGGCTCCAGACCTCTTCGACATAGACGCTCTGGTAGCGCACCGGCAAGCCCAGGCGCTTGGCAAACGCCCCCGTCATGATGACCAGCGAGAGGCAATTGCCGCGTCGCTCGGCGAAGGCCTGCGCAGCGTCGCGCGTCATGCTGTCGTCGTACTCCAGCTGCAGCAGACTCTTGTTGTAAAGCGCGTCCAGCAGCCCCTGGCGCGAGCCCTTGCCTCGCGAGGCGCGGGCAATGTCGAAATCCAGATACTCCTCCATCGCCGGGCTGAGGGCAAAAACCCGCGCCGGATCGATCGGAGCAGCGAGCGGTTTGAACAGCTCGTCATGGAAGAGCTGAACCGGCTTCGCCACAAGGCCTGGGGGCCCGGAAGCACAGCCGAACAGCAACAGGCTCAGCAACACACCGATCAGCGAGGTGCACCAAGATTTCATGGCAACTCCTTGCGGTGAACAACAGTCAGGGACATGAGCAACAAACACCGGGCTGCACCGAATGCACCATGCAGCGCGGGCTTGACCTGCATCTGATCCTACTGCGGGCCACCTTTCGGCGCCATGCGTTTGGCCACCCTATTCCCACCGTTCATCACACGAAACCGTGCGGCCAGAACTTAGGGCTGGACCAGCACCAAGGCCGTACGCGCCGGCACGCGCAAAAGCAGGCTGTTTCGGTCCCATCGCGCCTCCTGCGCCGGGCGCTTGTCGGCCGCCTCGGGAGCCAGATGCACCGGGTGCAAAGCCCAGTCAGGCCCCAAGTCCTGCGGCAACTGCAGCGCCTGCGCGCTGGGCGCCACATTGATCACATAGAGCAGGCGCTTGAATCCCGCCCCAGGCAGATCCGCCCCCTCCAACAAGCCGGCCACCAGCACTGGGTTTTGGTTCGGGCCGGTGTTCAGGAAGTGCAGCCGCTTTTGCACCTCGGCGGCGCTGCGCAGCCTGAACAAGGTGGAGCTGGCGCGGATTTTCAACACATCACGAAACGCATCCCGGCTCCAGGCGATGTCGGCCGGGCCAGGCTTGATGGACGGGTCGGCCAAGAACTCGCGCAGGCGCGGGTACATCTCGCCGTTGTCGATCTTGGGCGGCAAGCCGCTGCCAAAGTGATTGTCTTGGTAGCTCCAGTCGAGCCGGTTGAACCAATCTCCCGAGTCGTAACTGTTGCGGTCCAAGGACTTGGAGCGCAACACATCCTGGCCGGCATGAAAGTAGGCCACTCCTTGGCTGAATGCGGTCAAGGCCGCGCCCAGCAGCTGCACCCGGGCGCGATCATGGCGCGAGGTGTCCCGCGGCAACTTCAGCGCATGGCTGTCAAACAAGGTTTGGTTGTCGTGGTTCTCCACATAATTGACCACCTCGCCGGGCTGCGAGACATAGCCGGCCGGCTGATCGCCATAGGCGATCTCGGCCAAGCGGCGCTGCTCACCGCGCCAAGTTTGCATGCGGTAGTCCCGCAACGAACCAGCCAAGCCAACGCGAATCAAATCAGCCGCCTGCATCAAATCAGACATCGGACGCTGGGGCGCCAGCGCATTCGGCGCATAGACCAAGCCGTTCAACCAGCCCTGGTTTTGAATGATCGCGTCACCGCTGTCGCCAGCGCTACCGCCGCGCGCGGCATCGCGCCCCCGGTCACTGAAAGTGCCTATGCCGGATCCGTTCAGCGACAGCTGCGAAGCCTGGAGAAAACGCGCGCCGTTGGCCACCTCGCCAAAATTCCAGCCCTCGCCGATCAACTGCACCGGCCGCCCCGCCGCCGCATTGACGCGCTGTTGCAAAGCCTCCATCACCGCGCGCGGCTGATGCGCCATCAGGTCGAAGCGAAAGGAATCAAGCCGGTACTCGCGCGCCCACAAGGCCACCGAGTCGATCATCAGCTTAGCCATCATGGCGTGCTCGGTGGCGGTGTTGTCGCAGCAGGTGGAGCGCTCAATCCTGCCCTTGGCGTCCAGACGCTGGTAATAGCCCGGCACGATGCGATCCAGCACCGACTGCGGATGCTGACCGGCTGCGGCCGTGTGGTTGTAGACCACATCCATGCCGACCCGTAGCCCTTCACGGTGCAGCGCTTGCACCATCTGGCGCAACTCCAAAATACGGCGCGCGCCGTCACCGGCATCGCTGGCATAGCTGCCCTCGGGGGCGTTGTAATGGAAGGGGTCGTAGCCCCAGTTGAAGCAGTCAAGAGCCGCCACCGCCGTTACCGCGGCTTGCTGATGCTCGCTGTCGGCCGCGGCAGCGGGCACCGTGGGCGACACACAGGCGGCCTCGGGTACCGAAGCCAAATCAAAGATGGGCAGGAGGTGAACGTCCGTCAAGCCGGCCGATGACAAAGCGCGCAGATGCCGCATGCCCTGCGATTGCGGCTCGGTGAAGGCCAGGTACTTGCCGCGATGGGGCGCACTGACCGAGGCGTCATTGATGGAGAAGTCACGCACATGCAACTCATAAATGACCATATCGGTCTGCGCCCGAACGCGATCGGGTCGAGGGCTTCGGTCCCAACCCGCCGGCTTCAAGGGCGCCGCGTTCAGATCGGCCACATAGCTGCGCTTGGAATCGGTCGTCAAGCTGAGCGAATAGGGATCGGTCACACGGTTGCGCACCACACCGACGCCCGGCACCCACACATCGACCAAATAGCTGTAGTACTGCCCGCTCAAATCCTCCGCCATGCCCAAACGCCAAACGCCGCTGGCATCGTCGCGACTCAGCGCCTGGGCCGGCGCCACAGAGCGGCTATGCCCATTGGCATAACGACACAGCGAGACGGCCTGGGCCGTCGGCGCCCAAAGTTTGAATTGGGTCAGCTTGGCCGCCTTGGGCCGCTTACGCGGCGCGCTGAGCAAGGCAACACCCAGCTCGGACTCACCCTGCGCCGCGGCGTACAAATCATCCAAAGCACCGGGCGTCTGTAAGGCGGTGGCGTCCAAGACACGCCCAGAGGCGTCTTCCTTGACGAGCAAGACCTGTCCCTGCAACCAATGCCCCAACTGCGCGGCCTGTGCCTCGGGCACCTGCAGTCGCGGGCCGTCTGCAATGAACTTGAAGCGCGCCTGCACCGCGGCCGGCAAGGCCGCATCGGACCGCTGCAGCGTCACCTCTTGATCGGCTGAGGCGATGGCCAGCCCCGGCCGATACAGCAAGTCCCCGCGGGCGGAGTAATAGAGCTTGTAATGCACATCGGCCGGCTGCGTAGCGCCCGCAGCTTGCGGCCACTGAATCAAACGACTGCTCAACCAGTAGGCCCGCGCATCCACGGCGCTTGCGCCTTGCATGGCGGCCGCATGCAAGAGCCGCTGAGGCTCGGGACGATCACAGTCCTCACGCGAGGCCTCCAAGCTCTTCGATGCGGGCTGCACCGCAGCCGGCGTCGGCGCTCTTTCTTGCGCTGCGGCGCAAAGCGAAAAACCGGCCTGCGCCCCGAGCAGCAGCAACACCCGCACAAGGCACGGCAAGCGATGCAATGGCCCTTTGACTCGCTTGCAAACCTGCTTCAACCGCATCATCCAGCTTCTCCTATTCGACGCGAAGATAGTAGCAAAACTACACGCAAATGGTTTGCAGGTATTCCATAATCAACTGCATTAACCTATGCTCAAGCGAGAAACCCATCCAGAGAGCGTAATTTTGCTACACACATTACTCTGCAAACCCCAACAATCAGGCTTAGCGCGCCTTGCTCTCTGTCTGGCGCTCTGGACCGGTTTGGCTGGCGCCGATGCCGCCCTAGCAGCACCAGACCTGCGTCATATCGAATCGCAAAAGAAAGCAAGCAGCACCTTGCGCGACCACTGGCTGCACGGCGCCTTCATGGAGATCTTTGTACGCGGCTATCAGGACAGCGATGGCGACGGTATCGGCGACTTGCGCGGCCTGATCCAAAGACTGGACTACTTGAAGGACTTGGGCATCACAGGCATCTGGTTGATGCCCATCACCGCCAGCGCCGACCGTGATCATGGTTATGCCACCACCGACTTTCGAACGATTGAGCCGCAATACGGCAGCTTGGCCGATTTTGACGAGTTGATTCGGCAAGCCCACCGGCGCGGCATCGGCATCATCATCGACTACATCCTCAACCACAGCGCCTCGCAACACCCGCTGTTCCAGTCGGCTTTGCAGGGCAAGAGCAGCCCCTACCGCGACTGGTTTGTCTGGCAAGACCCGGCCCCCAGCGGCTGGGACATCTGGGGCAAGAACCCTTGGTACCCTGGCGCCGAAAACAACTCCAGCCATTACTTCGCCACCTTCGGTCCGCATATGCCGGACTTCAATCTGCGCAAGCCCGATGTGGTGGACTACCACCGCAGCAGCTTGCGCTATTGGCTAAATCGCGGGCTCGACGGCTTTCGGCTCGACGCGGTGCCGCACATGATCGAGAACGATGCGGTGAACTGGAACGATCAGCCCGAGAGCCGCCGCCTGACCAAGGATTTTCAAGACCTGATCAAAAGCTACCCGCAGCGCTACACGGTCTGCGAAGCCACCGCCGAACCCAAAGCCTATGCCGCGCCCGAGGTCTGCGGCAGTGCCTTTGCCTTTGGCCTGGAGCAACAGATACTGAAGGCCGCCAAGGGCGAGGCTGCCGCCATCCAACAAGTGGCCGACTACTTCGTGACGGCGCCGCCCAGCATGGCCACCATGCTGGCCAACCACGACATCTTTGCCGGCGAGCGGATCTGGGACCAACTGGCCGGCGACGAGACTCGCTACAAGCTGGCCGCCGCCACCTATCTGTTGTTGCCCGGCACGCCCTTCATCTACTACGGCGAAGAAATCGGCATGGCCGGCGTCAAAGGCCTGCCCGGCGACGAGCCGTTGCGCGCGCCGATGTCTTGGACCCCTGAGCTTTCTGGCTTTACACCCAAGGCCGAAGCCTATCGCCCGATCTCCCCCAATGCTGCAAGCCATAACGCCCAGGCACAGCAGCGCGACTCGGGCTCGATCCTGAATTTCTACAAAGCCATGCTGAAGCTGCGGAACAGCCTTCCCGCCATTGCAACTGGAGCCTATCTCCACCCACAGGTTCAAGGACAAACGCTGAGTTTTCAGCGCCGCTTGAATGCCAAAGCGCACAACGTGGTCTTGATCAACTACGGCGAGACCGAGCAATTGATGACGATCCCGGCCTTGCCCAGGCGCGCGCAACTCAAGGCCGCATTCCCCAAGCCGCCACCCCAATCAAAGGGAAAACCAGGAACAAGCGCCGATGCGAACGGCCAAGCCCGCATCACCGTGAGCGCACGATCGGTCCAGGTCTACGAGGTCTTGCCATGAAGCCCATGCCCCAAGTTTCCTGGATAAGTCGCACCCTGGCTTTGCTGCTCACTTTGACGCTGACGTTGACATTCAGCGCCTGCAGCAAGACCCCCAGCGCTGAAGCAGCCCGGCCGACCGAGCAGCGCCCCAGCAGCGCACAAGCCAATGTCTCGGTGCTGCCGCAGTTGCTGGAGATTCCGGGCCTAGCACGGCTTCGCCAAGTGCGCCTTTACCTACCGCCGGGCTATGCCAGCTCTAGCAAGCGCTATCCGGTGCTGTACATGCACGACGGCCAAAACCTCTTTGACGACGCCACCGCCTACGCTGGCGAATGGAAGGTGGACGAGACCCTGAATGCCTTGGCTCGCGCCGGCAAGCTGGAGCTGATCGTGGTCGGCATTGATAACGGCCAAGACAAGCGCATGAGCGAGCTCAACCCTTGGGACAACCCGAAGTTTGGCAAGTCCGAAGCCCAGGCCTATCTGAACTTCATCGTCAAGGTGATCAAGCCCACCATCGACCGCGACTACCGCAGCCTGCCCGAGCCGAGCAACACCGCCATCATGGGCAGCTCCATGGGCGGCCTGATCTCGCACTACGCCATCACCCAATACCCTGGCGTCTTCGGCCGCGCTGGCGTTATTTCACCGTCTTACTGGATCGGCCAGCGCAGCGCGCTCGACTACTTTGCCCAGCACCCGGCGGCGCCCGATGCGCGGCTTTACCTGCTGTCGGGCGACCAAGAAGGCCGCGATATGGTGGACAACATGCAGACCGTGCACGCAAGCCTTTTGAAAGCCGGCCACCCGGCCAACAACCTTTCGATCAAGGTGACGCCCGGCGCCAGCCACAACGAGGCTTTCTGGGCCAGTGAGTTTGAACAGGGCGTGCTCTGGCTGTTCAAACCCTAAAGCTCACACCCTGCACCATCACCTCAGGCGCTGCGCCCCAGCAGATCGCCCATGCGGCGCAGCATCGGCTTCACGATGGGCGTGGTCAGCATGGTGCTGACCACCGCCATCAACAAGAGCGCGGTGAAGGTTTCGTTGGTGATGATCTGCTTGTCCAGCAAGATATTGGCAAAGATGATCATGATCAGAGCCTTGGTCTGCAGCAGCCAACCGATCAGGCTGGCCTCGCCTTTTTGCCAACCCAGGATCCGGCCCGCCATATGCACGCCGATCAGCTTGCCGGCCACCGAGGCCAGCAACAGCCAGGCAGCTGCAATGAAAACCGCCGCACCGCCCACATTCCACTGCGTGCGAAGACCGGTACTGAGGAAAAACACCGGCATGATGACCAGCAAGACTTGATGGCGCAGGCTGTCGAGTTGCTTTTGTTCAAACCAATCGGCATCGATGATGGCGCCCGCCAGGAAGGCGCCCACCATGTAATGCAGGCCCGACCAATCGGCCCCGAATGCGCAGGCCGTCAACCAGATCAGGCCCACAAACCAACGGTCGCTCTGTGACAGGCGCTGCATCAAGCGGCGGAACAAGACGCCCACCACCACAAAGGCGAGGATGAAAGCCGCTTGGCGCCCCACCCGGTGCCAATCCATCAAGATCAGCGCCAAGACGCCCCAGATCGCCACATCGTCCACGCTGGCATAACGCAGCACCCGCTGACCCAGCGGCCGACGCAAGATGTCGAGCTTTTCCATCAACAGGATCAAGATCGGCAAGGCCGTCACCGCGCAAGACATGCCCACGCCCAACACAAACTGCCAGGTCAAGGCCTTGGGCCCCATCCAGCCGCCGCCTTGCGAGGAGCTCAGCATCACCATCGCGGCGCCACAGCCCAAGACCAAGGGCATGCCCAAGGCCAGGCCAGCAGTGATCCCGCTCTCACGCCGGTGCTGCCAGGCGGCCTTCAGATCAAGTTCAATGCCGGCAATCCAGACAAACAGCATCACCGCCCACCAGGCAATGCCATTCAGGCACTGGATCACGGACGGATTGAAGACGAACTCGTAATAGCTCGGAAACGCCGCCCCCAAGACGCCTGGGCCCAACAAGATGCCAGTAATGATTTGCACCACCACCAAGGGCGCGAAGTAGTCGGTACGGCACAGTCGCCAAATCAGATACGGCACGCTGAGGATGAGCAGCATGGCAATCAAGAAAATCTCGGTGGTGTTCATCGCGCTTCAGATCGGGCAAGAAAAAAGGGCGACGCCGGCCAACACCGGCATCGCCCTTGGCTACAAAACTGCGCGGATTATGTACTCGCCAAATTCAGCGCGGCAATTGCATCATCGCCATTGGGGCTCTCCCGCTCGCGGCGGTGATCAAGGCCAGCACCCGAGTCGGCTCAGCGCCCACCATGTCCCAGCTGAAACGCCAGCCCCAGTTGCCGCCCAACACCCCCGGCACATTCATGCGGTGAGCACTGCCCAAGCCCAGGACGTCTTGCAGCGGGAACACCGCCATATTCGCCACCGAGTTGCAGCAAGCGCGGATCATGGCCCAGTGCACATCGTGCGCGCCGCAAGCCAAGTAAGAGCCCGCGAAAGAGCGCTCTTGCGGCGAGGCGCTGTCCCACCAGCCGCGCACCGTGTCGTTGTCATGAGTGCCGGTGTAAGCGACACAGTTGCGCGGCCACATATGCGGCAGGAACTCATGGTCGGCCACCGCACCCTGCGCCACTTGCGCGCCGTCCACACCGAAGGCGAATTGCAAAATCTTCATGCCCGGGAAGCCGCAGCCATCGCGCAGCGCATGCACATCGTCGGTGATGAAGCCCAGGTCTTCGGCCACGATGGGCAATTGACCCAAGGCCTTCTCAATCGCGTCAAACAAGGCCTTGCCGGGGCCGGTGCGCCATTGGCCCTGGCGTGCATCCGGGCTGCTGCCGGGAATCTCAAAGTAGCCGGCAAAGCCACGGAAATGGTCGATGCGGAACACATCGGCCTGGCTCAATGCGCGCTTGACCCGCGCCGTCCACCACGCATAGTTCTCACCCGCCATGCGGGCCCAGTTGTATAAGGGGTTACCCCAGCGCTGGCCGGCCACCGACATCGCATCCGGCGGCACTCCGGCGACCACCGCGGTCTGGAACTGATCGTCCAGCTCATACAGGTCCGGCCGGCTCCAGCAATCCGCGCTGTCATGCGCCACAAAGATCGGCAAATCGCCCATCAGCGCCACGCCCTTGCTATTGGCGTAAGCCTTCAGGGCCGCGCTTTGCACATCGAACTGCCATTGCACAAACTGCCAGAAGCGATATTCCTCGGCATGCGTCACACGCGCTTGCGCCAGGGCGGCAGGCTCACGGCGAGCCAGGGCTGGCGCCCAGGTCCACCAGGCTTGGCCGCCAAGCGGCGAGCGGATCGCCATGAACAAGGCGTAGTCATCCAGCCAGCTGGCCTGATCCGCGCACCAGGCGGCAAAAGCCTCTTGATCGGCCACGCTGGCCTTTGCGAAGAAGCCTGCCGCCGCTGCGCGCAGCTGCTTTTCCCGCCAGGGCAAGACCTGGCCGTAGTTCACCTGCTTGGCGTCAAAGCCAGCCAAATCAGCGGCGCTCGGCGCGGCCAGCCAACCCTTTGCGATCAAAGGCTCCAGGGCCACCATCCACTGGCTGCCCGCGAAGGCCGAGACGCCTTGATAAGGGCTGTCGCCGGGGCCGATGGGCGTGGTCGGCAGCAATTGCCAGATCTTTTGACCGGCCGAGGCCAGCCAATCGACAAAGTGAAAGGCCTCGGGCCCGAAGTCACCCATGCCATGCGGGCCAGGCAGCGAAGTGATGTGCAAGAGCACACCGGCGGAGCGTTGATTGAGGTTCATCGTCTCAGAGCTTTCTTCTCAAACATGGCGCAGCACCAGGAGGCTGCGCGCGGGAACATTCAAATGGGTGACAGCGGGTGAATCGGACTGAACCATCGTGTCAGGCAGCAAGTCGCCGCTGCTGTCCAAAACCAGGCGCCAAGCCCCCAGGCTAAAGGAAAAAGCCTGAGCCTCGGGCTCGGGGTTGAACAAGACCATCAGGCGCGGCGCAGCGGCCGCCTCCGCAGGCTTGCGCGCTTCAAAAAACACCGCCGCAAAGGCCGACTGCGAAGCATCGAACCAGTCGTGCTGCTGCATCTCCGCGCCGCGCGGCGAGAACCAGCGTAAGCTGGGCGCCGAGGCCTCAGCCGCGTCTGCAGAAGCAGCGGCAAACCACTGCTCATGCCGCAGCAAGGGCTCGGCGCGGCGCAGCGCCAGCAGCGCAGCGACAAAGGCTTGCGTGTCGCTTTCAGCCTGCGCCCAGTCCAGCCAGGTGATGGCATTGTCTTGGCAGTAGGCATTGTTATTGCCGCCTTGGCTGTTACCGATCTCGTCACCGGCGCACAGCATGGGCGTGCCCTGGGCCAGAGCCAAGGTGGCCAGCATGGCGCGGCGCACCCGCAGGCGCGTGGCGCGAATGGCGGCGTCTTCGCTCGGCCCCTCATGGCCGAAGTTGGCGCAGAGCTCGCCGTCGCGGCCGTCGCGGTTGTTCTCGCCATTGGCATGGTTGTGCTTGGTGGAATAACTCACCACATCGGCCAGCACATAACCGTCATGCACAGAGACAAAATTCACCGAGGCGGTGGGCCGACGCGAGCCATGGTGGAATAAGTCGCTGGAGGCCATGAAGCGCCGCGCCAACTCGCCGCGGCCGACGCTGGGCTGCTGCGAGCGCAGCCAATAGCCGCGCACCGCATCGCGGAACTTGTCGTTCCAATCCAAAAAGCGCCCAGGGAAGCGGCCGACTTGGTAGCCCTCATGGCCGGCGTCCCAGGGCTCGGAGATCAAATGCACCTGGGCCAAGACCGGGTCTTGGCGCAAGGCGGCGAAGAAAGCGGCTTGCGGATCAAAGCCATGATGCGTGCGTCCCAACACCGGCGCCAGATCGAAGCGAAAGCCATCCACGCCCATCTCGCTGACCCAATAGCGCAGCGAGTCCAGCACCAGCTGAGCCACGCGCGGGTGAGCGCAATTCAAAGTGTTGCCGCAAGCGCTGACGTTTTCATAACGGCTTTTATCGTCAGAAACCAGGCGGTAGTAGCTGCGGTTGTCCAGGCCTCTGAAGCTCAGCGTGGGGCCAAACTCATTGCCCTCGGGCGTGTGGTTGTAGACCACATCCAGCACCACCTCCAGGCCTTGCGCATGCAACTCGCGCACCATGGCGCGGAACTCCTCGCGCACGGCGGCCGGGTCCTCGCGATGCGCGCGCTGCGCCAGACGCGGGTCGGGGCTGAAAAATCCCAGGGTGTTATAGCCCCAGTAGTTCGGTTTGCCCAGATCGGCCAGATGCGGTTCATCGATATGAAAGTGCACCGGCAGCAAAGACAAGGTCGTCACGCCCAAGGCCTTGAAATGCGCGGCCGAGGCCGGATGCGCGAGGCCGGCGTAGCTGCCACGTAGGGCCTCGGGCACCGCTTGCAGCTGCTGCGAGAAGCCCTTCACATGCACCTCGTAAAGCACCAGGTCAGCGGTGGCGTGGCGCGGCGCATTCAGGCGCGGGCTGCTGTCGGCCGGCAAGGCTTGCGCCACCCTCGCCTTCAGTGCTTGCAAGGCGTTGTCGCGGGTGTCGAAGGAGCGCGGCCCATCCGGATGGCCCAGCTCATAGCCATGTTGCTCTGGCGCCCAGGCGAAGTGGCCGACGATCTCGCGGGCATAGGGGTCGAGCAAGAGCTTGTGGGCATTGAAGCGATGGCCATGCTCGGGGCTGTACGGCCCATGGGCCCGCAGACCGTAAACCAGGCCCGCGCCCAAGCCGGGTAGAAAGCCGTGGAAGACCCCATCATCGGGCCCTTGCAAGGCATAGCGGCGCAGTTCTCGCTGGCCGGAGCCATCAAAAATGCACAAGTCGATGGCGGTCGCCGATTCGGAGAAGACGGCGAAGTTCACGCCGCCGTCGCGCGGCGTGGCGCCTAAGGGTTCATGGCGACCCGGCGCCAGTGAAGCAGGCAAAAGTGAATCGGTGGGCATGGTCAGAGATTCAAAGCAGTAGGCATCAAGAACAGGCAAGCCAGCGGCGGCAGATTCAGGCTGATGGACTGAGCATGGCCCTGCGCTGCCACCGCCTCGGGCTGCAAGACCTGATCCGGATTGCCCAGATTGCTGCCGCCATAGTGAGCGGAGTCGGTGTTCAAAACTTCTTTCCAACCCTGGCCCGGCGTCAGGGGAACGCCCAGGCGGTAGCCGATGCGCGGCACCGGTGTGAAGTTGCAGACCACCAGCACGGGAGCCGCGGAATCTTCTCCGTGTTGTTCATCCTTGCGCAACCAGGCCAACACCGATTGTTCGGCGTCGCTTGCTTCCAGCCATTCAAAGCCGGCAGCCTCGCAGTCGAGCCGATGCAAGGCAGGCTGCGCGCGATAGAGCTGGTTGAGGTCACGAATCAGGCGCTGCACGCCGGCGTGGCGCGGGTCGTCCAGCAAAGACCAGGGCAGCTCGGCGTCATGATTCCATTCGCTGCGTTGCGCGAACTCTTGGCCCATGAACAAGAGCTTCTTGCCGGGGTGGCCCCACATAAAGCCGTAGTAGGCGCGCAGATTGGCGAATTGCTGCCACTGGCTGACATCGTCCGCCGGGCCGCGCATCTTGCCCAGCATGGAGCCCTTGCCATGCACCACCTCGTCATGCGAGATCGGCAGCACAAAGTTCTCGCTGAAGGCATAGACCAGGCCAAACGTCATCTTGTCATGATGCCAGCGCCGATGAATCGGGTCCTCCTGCATATAGCGCAGGGTGTCGTTCATCCAGCCCATATTCCATTTGTAGTGAAAGCCCAGGCCGCCCGCCGAGGTCGGCGCCGACACGCCGGGGAAGCTGGTTGACTCCTCCGCCACGGTGATGGCACCCGGCGCATCCAGGCCGAGTTGCTCATTGATGCGCTGCATCAGCGAGATGGCTTCCAGGTTGTGATTGCCGCCATGCACATTCGGCACCCACTCCCCGGCCGGGCGCGAATAGTCGCGGTACAGCATCGAGGCCACTGCATCGACCCGCAGGCCGTCCACGCCCCAGCGCTCGGCCCAGTAGAGGGCATTGCCCGCCAGAAATTGGCGTACTTGCGGCTGGGCAAAGTTGTAGATCAGCGTGTTCCAGTCGCGATGAAAGCCTTCGCGCGGGTCGGCGTATTCAAACAGCGGCGTGCCATCGAAGCGCGCCAAGCCATGGGCGTCGCTGGGGAAGTGCGCCGGCACCCAGTCCAGCAGCAGGCCCAAGCCACGCTGATGGCAGGCCTGCACTAAACGCGCAAAGCCCTCGGGCGGGCCGAAGCGAGCACTCGGCGCAAACAGGCCCAGGGTTTGATAGCCCCAGGAGCCATCAAAAGGATGCTCGCTGATGGGCATCAGCTGCACATGGGTAAAGCCCAGATCCGCCGCATAGTCGGGCAGCTCGGCCGCGAGTTCATCCCATGTGGGGAACTGCGCGGCGCCGCGCCGCCAAGAGGCGGCATGTACCTCGTAAATAGACACCGGCGCCCGGCGCGCATTCGCCTGCGCGCGCTCGTCCGGCAGGCGCACCGGCGGATTCAGGGGCGCAGCCACGATGCTGGCCGTCTCGGGCCGCAGCTGGGCGGCGCGGGCATAGGGGTCGGCCTTCAGCGGCAACAACTCACCGGCCGGGCCTAGCAGCTCGAATTTGTAGAGATCGCCCATGGCCGCCTGCGGCACAAAGATCTCCCACACACCCGCCTCATGGCGCTTGCGCATCGGGTGGCGGCGGCCATCCCAGACATTGAAGCTGCCGACCACGCTGACCCGCTGCGCATGCGGCGCCCAGACAGCAAAGCGCACACCGGCCACATCACCGCCGGCATCGGTCTGCGTCAGCGGATGTGCACCCAGCAGCTCGAAGGAGCGCGGATGCTGGCCTTGGGCAAAGCGCTGCAGATCTGGCTCCGACAATTGCGGGCCGAAGGCGTACGCGTCTGCAAGGATCTGCTCCGCATGATCGGCCGACCAGCGCACCGCCAACCGATAGTCAAAACGCTTGCGACGACGTCCCATGGGCGCTTCGAACAAGCCCTCGGCATGACGAAGCGTCAAGGCTGCGACGGGCTTGCAGCTGGCGGCGTCGATCACCTCAACCGACAAGGCACCCGGCAGCAAAGCGCGCAGCCACAGGCGGCCGGCCGCATCGGCATGCAGACCCAAGACCGAGAAGGGATCTGCGTGCCGCGCCGCCAACAGCGCATCGACTTCGGCCGAGCTCAACATGGGGTTCAGGCGCGCGGCTGATTCAGGCCCAAGCTCTTCACAGACCAGACGCGTTCGACATACTCGGCGATGGTGCGGTCGCTGGAGAAGTCGCCCATGCCGGCGACATTCAAGACCGCGCGCTGCAGCCAAGCCTCGGGCTGGCGATAGAGCGCATCCACCTCAGCTTGCTTGTCCACATAGGCCGCAAAGTCGGCCATCAGCAGGTAGGCATCGCGGTTCAAAAGCATCTCGGTCAACGCGCGATAACGCTGCACATCACCGGAGGAGAACTCGCCTTCGGCAATGCTTTGAATGACGCGCTGCAGCTGCGCGTTCTGCTCCACATACAGGCGCGGGTCGTAGCCCAAGGCCAAGACCCGCGCCACCGCTTCGGTGCGCAGGCCGAAGACAAACATATTCTCCACGCCCATGGCCTGGGCCATCTCGATATTGGCGCCGTCCCAAGTGCCGATGGTCAGCGCACCGTTGAGGGCGAACTTCATATTGCCGGTGCCGGAGGCCTCGGTGCCGGCGGTGGAAATCTGCTCCGACAAATCAGCCGCAGGAATGATCACCTCGGCCAGCGAGACGCCATAGTTCGGCAGATAGACCAGCTTGAGCTTGTCGCCCACACGCGGGTCGCTGTTGACCACGCGCGCCACATCATGAGCCAGCTGAATGATGGACTTGGCCGTGAGGTAGGCCGAGGCCGCCTTGCCCGCGATGATGACGGTGCGCGGCACCCAGGGCTTGCCGTCCACGCCATCCGGATTGGCAACAATGGCCTGGTAGCGTGCCACCACATGCAAGATATTGAGCAGCTGGCGCTTGTACTCGTGAATGCGCTTGATCTGCACATCGAAGAGACTGTCCACATTCACCTGAATGCCCAGCTCACGGCGGATCAAGTCCGCCAGTCGCTGCTTGTTGGCGCGCTTGACGGCGCTGAACTGCTGCTGAAAAGCGGCGTCCGCAGCGGCCGGCGTCAGCTGGCGCAGCTCCGACAAATCCTGGCGCCAGCCCTGGCCAATGCGTGCATCCAAGAGGCTGGCCAGCTGCGGGTTCGCCTGGGCCAGCCAGCGGCGCGGCGTCACACCATTGGTGACGTTATGGAAACGGCCCGGGAAGATGGCGGCGTAGTCGGCAAAAATGGTTTGCACCATCAGCTCGGAGTGCAGCGCGGCCACGCCGTTGACGCGGTGTGAAGCCACGATGGACAAGGCGGCCATGCGGACTCGACGCTCGCCTCCATATTGCTGACCCTCATCGATCAAAGACACACGCGAGAGCAGCGCATCGTCGCCCGGGAACTTGGCGCGAACCTCGGCCAGGAAGCGGCTGTTGATCTCGTAAATGATTTCCAAATGACGCGGCAGCAAGGCCTCGAACATGCGCACCGGCCAAGTCTCCAGCGCCTCGGGCATCAGGGTGTGATTGGTGTAGGACACCGCTTGACGGGTGATGGTCCAGGCCTCATCCCAGCCCAGGCCCTGTTCGTCCATCAGCAAGCGCATCAGCTCAGCCGGCGCCAAGGCCGGATGGGTGTCGTTTAAATGGATGGCATTGCCCAAGCCCAGGCCTTGCAGGCTGCCAGCCTCGCGCAGATGGCGCGCAATCACGTCTTGCAAGGAGGCGCTGACCAAGAAGGCCTCTTGCTTCAAGCGCAACTCGCGGCCGGCTTCGCTGCTGTCGTCGGGGTACAAAACCCAATTCAAGGCATCGGCTGTAACGCGGTGCCGGGCTGCGGCGGCATAGTCACCTTGGCAGAAGGCCTTGAAGTCAATCGGCTGGGCCGCGCTGGCATGCCATTGGCGCAGGGTCGAGACCCGCTGGCTGTGATGCGCCGGCACGATGAAGTCATAGGCCTGCGCCTCCAACATTTCGCTGGGCAACCAGCGGCGCTGGCCACCCTCGTCCACCTGCACGCGGCCACCGAAGCCCACGCTGTAGCGCACTTCAACGCGCGGCACTTCCCAAGGGGCGCCATGGCGCATCCAGTCATCGGGCGCCTCGACCTGGCGCCCGTCTTGAATCGCCTGGGCAAACATGCCGTACTGGTAACGCAGGCCGTAACCAAAAGACGGCAGACCCAGTTCCGCGAATGAATCCAAGAAGCAAGCGGCCAAGCGGCCCAAGCCGCCATTGCCCAAGGCCGCATCGGGCTCGCGCTCCAGCACCTGGCCGAGGCTTTGGCCTTGAGCCGCCAAGACACGACTCAAGTCGGCTTCCAGGCCCAGTGCAGCCAAGGCATTGGACAAGGCGCGGCCCATCAAGAACTCCATCGACAGATAGTGCACCCGCCGCACCGGGTGCGCGCTGCCACGGGCCGCATCTTCGGCCTGGGTTTGCGCCCAACGCTCGGCCAGCAAGGAGCGGGCGGCCGTGGCCGCTGCGCGCAGGGCCGCAGCCGCCGAGGCCGAGCCTTGAGCCGGGGCCGACTGTGCCAACTCAAGCCGATAGGCGGACTCGAACTGCGCCACCAAGGCTTGCTGTGCCGCGTCGGGCTGGGCGGAGGGAGATTGCGGAGTCATTGCTGTGGCCATTTTTTTTGCAAGTGCTGTCAACATGGTCGGGCGTCAATGGATGGGCTGAAAAATTGGACTCGCGCCTCGCGACGGAGGCTCGTCATTCAAAACTGCACAAAGTATCGCTGAGTCCCGAAGTTTTGTGTAGTTTCACTACATCGGGAAAGCCCTAAGTTTATTGCAAGCCCTTGATTTATCAGCAAACCAGCCAAAAATCTAGGTGATAGATCTGTTGTTGAACTACATTTTCAGCTGTATATTCTCTACAAATTAGGCACCCAGACCGCAAGTCAGAGTGCCCAAGAAGTCAACAAGAATCACCAGTAAGCGAAAGCGCCCGCGCCTTCGCACGGAGACAGATGTGGCAGATGTTCAGCTGAGCGGCGTGGCCAAAGCCTATGGCGACGTCAAGATCTTGCACGGGATCGACCTTGAAATCCGCGATGGCGAATTCATGGTCTTCGTGGGCCCCTCGGGCTGCGGCAAGTCCACCCTCTTGCGCACCATTGCCGGCCTGGAAGAAATCACTGGCGGCGAGCTGCGCATCGGCGGCCGCCTGGTCAATGAGGTGCCGCCGGCCGAGCGCGGTATTGCCATGGTGTTTCAGAGTTATGCGCTCTACCCGCATATGAATCTGTACGACAACATGGCCTTTGGCCTGAAGCTGGCCAAGGTGCCGCCGGCCGAGATCGACGCCGCCGTGAAGAGCGCGGCCAAGATCTTGCACATCGAACATCTCTTGGACCGCAAGCCCAAAGACCTCTCCGGCGGCCAACGCCAGCGCGTGGCGATTGGCCGCGCCATCGTGCGCAAACCCGAGGTGTTTTTGTTCGACGAGCCGCTCTCCAATCTGGACGCGGCGCTGCGGGTGCGCATGCGCTATGAGTTCGCCAAGCTGCATGAAGACTTGAAGACCACCATGGTCTACGTCACCCACGACCAAGTGGAGGCGATGACGCTGGCGGACCGCATCGTGGTCTTGTCGGCCGGCAAGATCGAGCAGGTCGGCACACCGCTGGAGCTGTACGAGCACCCGATCAATCTCTTTGTGGCCGGCTTCATCGGCTCGCCCAAGATGAACTTCTTGCAGGCCGAGTTGGTGGAAGCCAGCGCCGAAGGTGCCAGCCTGCGCCTAGCCAGCGGCGCGGTTGTGCACGCCGCCGTCAACGCCGCGCGCGGCAAGCCTGGCGACAAGGTCACCTTGGGCCTGCGGCCTGAGCATTTTGTGGTCGGCGGCGAAGTCAACCCGATTCAATGCACGGTGACTTTTGTCGAGTCGCTGGGCAGCGCCACCCATGCTTACTGCGCCTACCCCGGCGTGGAAGATGCGCTCACCTGCGAGTTCGACGGCCGCACCCGCATCAAGGCCGGCCAAGACATTCGCCTGAGCATGCCGCCCGAGGCCTGCTATGTGTTCGATGCGGCGGGCCTGGCCTTCACTCGCTTGGCCGGGGTGCCGGCATGAGGCCGACTCAACTTGGGGCGGCGCTGCTGCTGAGCCTGGGCGCCAGTTGGGCAGCACATGCTGCCACACCGCACAAGCTCTTGGTTTGGATCAACGGCGACAAGGCCTACAACGGCCTGCAAAAAGTCGGCAATGCCTTTGAGCAAGCCTCCGGCGTCAAGGTGGTGGTGGAGCACCCGGTGGACGCCACCGACAAGTTCCAGCAAGCCGCCGGCGCCGGCAAAGGCCCCGACATTTTTTGCTGGCCGCATGACCGCGTCGGCGAATGGGCCAAGTCCGGCCTGCTGACGCCGCTGCGCCCTAGCAAAAAGCTCTACGCCGAAGTGGAAGACACGGCCTGGAAGGCCTTTGCCTACCAGGGCAAGCTCTGGGGCTACCCCATCGCCATCGAAACCACCGGCCTGATCTACAACAAAGCCCTGGTGCCCAAGCCCCCGGCCAGTTTTGAAGAGCTGATCGCGCTGGACAAAAAACTGCAAGCCGAATCCGGCGGCCGCAAGCATGCGGTTTTGTGGGACTACAACAAGAGCTTTTTCAGCTGGGCGCTCTTGGCAGGCGCGGGCGGGCAGATCTTTGGCCGCGATGCCAAGGGCGAGTTTGATGCCGGCCAGGTGGGCGTCAACAATGCCGGCGCCCTGGCTGGCGCCGAAATGATTGCCCGGCTTTTGCAAGGCGGCCATATGCCCAAGGGCGCGCGCTACGCCGAGATGGAAAGCGGCTTCGCCAAGGGCGAGGTGGCGATGATGATCTCTGGCCCCTGGGCCTGGGAGAACGCCAAAAAGGCCAAGATCGATTTCGGCGTGGCGCCGATTCCGGCCGTGGTCGCGGGCAAGCCCTCCAAGCCTTTTGTCGGCGTGCTCGGCTGCATGATCGCCGCCCCCAGCCAGCAAAAAGACATCGCCCGCGAATTCATCGAGAACCACTTGATGCGCCCCGAAGCCTTGAAGGTGCTGGACGCGGATGTGCCCATCGGCGTGCCCGCCAACAAAGCCTTCTACGCCGAGCTGTCGGTCAACCCCTTGATCCGCGCCAGCATGGAGAACGCCCGCCTCGGCGAAGCCATCCCCAACATCCCCGAGGTGGGGCGCTTCTGGACCGCCATGGACGCGGCTCTGGAGGCCATCACCAATGGCTTGCAAAGCCCCAAAGACGCACTGGACGGCGCCGCCGCCCGCATGCTGCTGAACAAGTGACGATGAAGAAGCCAAACTCATGAGTGCAAGCCATTCACCCTCCTTGGGTTCCTCTGCGTCCTTGGGCGCATTGAGCGCCTACAGCAAGCTGCCCGCCACGCCGCTGGAACGCATCGCCCGCCAACTGCGCTGGCCCCTGACCGGCCTGGCCATGCTGGCCTCGCTCTATCTGGTCTTCATGATCTATGCAGCCGGCCAAGCGGCCTGGGCCATGGGCGTGCTGGCCTTGCTGTCCGCTGCGTTTTACGTTTATGTCAGCAACGCCGGTTTTGCCTACCGCTACCTCTTCCCCGGCATTGCGGGCATGTTGGTCTTCATCGCCTTTCCGCTGATCTACACCGCGCAAATTGGCTTCACCAACTATTCCTCGGCTCATTTGCTGAGCCAAGAGCGGGTGCGCGAGTATTTGCTGGACCAGCATGAAGCGGTGCAAGCGCAGATCCAGCCCTTCACCCTGCATGCCGATGGCCCTGAGTTCCGCCTGGTGCTGCGCAGCGAGGACGGCGCGCCCAGTTGGATCTCGCCGCCACTGGCCCTGAAGCCCTCCAAGGCTGAACTCAGCGTGGAGATGCTCAGCGCCACGCAGGCCAATCAATCGCCCAACCAGAGCTTTGCCGCCCCGCTGCAAAGCGCCCTGTCCTTGCGCGAGTTGATCCAGCACCGCGCGGCCTTGATGCGGCTGAAGCTGCAGCTGCCGCCCGAAGAGGGGCGCAGCGCCGCCGAGCGCGAGCTGCGCTATTTGGGGCTGCGTGAGTTCGGCCCCATCACCCGCCACTGGCAGGCCCAAGCCGATGGCAGCCTGACGCGCTTGAGCGATCAAACCGTCTTCAGCCCCAATCTGAAAACCGGCTATTTCGAGAGCGCCGCCGGCGAGGTGCAACAGCCCGGCTTCAAGGTGACGGTGGGCTGGGAGAACTACCGCCGCATGGTGATGGACGCCGAGTTCCGCGGCCCCTTCCTCTCGATCTTCAGCTGGACGGTGATGTTCTCGGCGCTGACGGTGGCGATTGCCACCGCCGTGGGCATGCTGCTGGCGGTGATGCTGAACTGGGAGGACCTGAAGTTCCGCACCACCTATCGCACCCTGCTGTTCTTGCCCTATGCGGTGCCAGGCTTCATTTCCATCCTGGTCTTCAAGGGCTTGTTCAACCAGAACTTCGGCGAGATCAATGCCATCTTGGATGCGCTCTTCGGCGTCAAGCCGGCCTGGTTTGCCGACCCGCTGTTGGCCAAAGTGATGCTACTGATCGTCAACGTTTGGCTAGGCTACCCCTACATCATGATTTTGTGCGCCGGCCTCTTGAAGTCGATTCCATCGGACTTGTACGAAGCCTCGGCCATTGCCGGCGCCGGGCCGCTGACAAATTTTTTCAAGATCACCGCGCCTCTGATCATCAAGCCGCTAGCACCGCTCTTGGTCAGCGCCTTTGCCTTCAACTTCAATAACTTTGTCTTGATCGCCTTGCTGACCGATGGCCGGCCCGATTACCTGAGCACCAAGATCCCCGCCGGGCAGACCGACATCCTGGTGTCTTACACCTATCGCATCGCCTTCAAGGATTCGGGCTCGGACTTTGGCCTGGCAGCGGCGATCTCGACGCTGATCTTCTTCCTGGTCGCGGCCATGTCGCTGATCAATCTGCGCTTGATGAAAAAAGCACAGTCCAACTGATTGAGGACCGAGAGAACACCATGGCAATCGTTCGAGGCAAACAAGCACGTTGGCGAATCTGGGCGGCGCATGCGCTGATGTGGGTGTTTCTGGCGCTGACGCTGTTCCCGCTGCTGGCCATCGTCAGCATCTCGCTGCGGCCCGGCAACTTCGCCACCGGCAGCATCATTCCCACGCAAATCAGCCTGGAACATTGGCAACTGGCCCTTGGCATCCCCTACCAAGCGGCCGATGGCAGCTGGGTAGCACCGCCCTTCCCGGTGCTGACCTGGCTGTGGAACTCGATCAAGGTCGCCACCATTTCGGCCTTCTTGATCGTGGCGATTTCCACCACCGCGGCCTACGGTTTTGCGCGGCTGAGGTTCCGCTTCAAGGCGCCCATTCTCAACAGCATGCTGCTGCTGCAGATGTTCCCGCCGGTCTTGGCCCTGGTGGCCATCTATGCCATTTTTGAGACGATTGGCAACTTCATTCCCGCGCTGGGCATCGAGACCCACGGCGGCCTGGTGCTGGCGTACTTGGGCGGCGTGGCCACACATATCTGGACCATCAAGGGCTACTTTGAAACCATCCCGGTCGAGATCGAGGAATGCGCCAAGGTCGATGGCGCCAGCCATTGGCAGGCCTTCCGCCGCGTGCTGCTGCCGATGGCGGTGCCGATTCTGATGGTGGTGTTTGTGCTGGCCTTTATCGGCACCATCATCGAGTACCCGGTGGCCTCGGTGCTGCTGCGCGAGGAAGGCAATCTGACCCTGGCCGTGGGCTCCAAATACTTCTTGCACGACCAGCGTTTTTTATGGGGCGACTTTGCCGCTGCGGCGGTGCTGTCGGGCCTGCCCATCACCCTGGTGTTTTTGCTGGCACAGCGCTGGATCGTCTCGGGCTTGACGGCCGGCGGTGTGAAAGGTTGAGGATGAAGCGCTCGGCGAACTTGAGGCCGCTGCTGGCTGCGGCCTTGCTATTGGCGAGCGCCGGGCAGGCAGCTCAGGCAGAACCAGGCAACTGCAAGCCCAGCCCACTCGGCAGCCGCGAATTGTTTTTGCGCGGCACTTTCAACAACTGGAGCGCCACCGATGAGCATCGCTTCGTCTATGTGTGTGACCGTTATGAGCTCTACGCCAAGATCACAGGCGAGCAAAGCTTCAAAATCGCCGATGAAGACTGGTCGCCGGATGCCGACTTTGGCGGCAGCGCCGCAGCGCTGGTGCTCAAGGGCGGCGCCCTGAGCGAGCGCTTTGGCGGCCTGAGCCAAGTGCTGCTGCACTTGCCCGACGCAGGTGCGCCGCAGCTGAGCATCAAGCCCTATACCGGCGAGATCCCGAAGCGGGCGAGCGCGCCACAGATCAGCGATCGTGTCGCCTTGAGCGTGCGATTTGATTCGCGCCAACTCGCAGACAAAAGCCCTTTTGGAGCGGTCACCCCGAACACGCCGCTGCGTTTTTCCTTCAGCGCCCTGCCCGGCGTGGAGAAAGCAACGCTGGTCATCGCCAAGCGCCGCCTCGAGGGCAATCAAGAGGTGCTGAGCTACACCGAGCTGGCGCGCCTGCCCATGAACAAGGCCAAAGAGGACAAGGCCGAGCGTTGGAGCGCCAGCCACCGCTTTGACTCGCCCGCCATCTACGGCTACCACTTCGAGCTGCAGATCAAGGGCCAGACCTTGGTGCTGCACAACAACCGCGACACCGTCTTCTGGACGCGTGAAAAAGGCAGCATGGGGCCGGGCGAGATCGAGCCTAAGCCCGAGGCAGAGAAAAAAATCCGCCGCTATCGCCAGACCGTTTACGCCGCCGACTTCAAGGTCCCCGACTGGGCCAAGGACGCGGTCTACTACGCCATCTTCCCCGACCGCTTTCGCAATGGCGACCCGGACAATGACCCGCGCCCCGGCCGCGACCACTATCAAAACCAGGATGTGGAGTTCCACCGGAACTGGCTGGACAAGCCCTGGAAACCTGGCACCTCAGACGGCTCCGACGAGGTCTACAACAACGACTTCTACGGCGGCGACCTGGCCGGCATCATCGACAAGCTCGACTACATCCAGCAGCTCGGCGCCAACACGATTTACATGACGCCGGTCTTCCGCGCCGCCAGCAATCACAAATACGACACCGCCGACTACAAAGAAGTCGATCCCGCTTTTGGCCGCAATGAAGACTTTGTCCGCCTGAGCCAAGAGGCCGCCAAGCGTGGCATCCGCGTCATTCCCGACACCTCGTTGAACCATGTGGGCAGCGACTCGCCCTACTTCAACCGCTTTGGCAACTACCCGGCCGGCGGGGCTTTTGACGATGGGCATCTGAACCCGGCATCAAGCTACGCCAGCTGGTTCAAGCTCGACCCCAGCCAGGCCAAGCCTGAAGACCAGTACCAAGGCTGGGTGGGCGTCAAGGATCTGCCCGAGATCGACAAGAGCTCAGCGTCCTTTCGCCGCTTTGCCTATGGCGCACCGGACTCGGTGATGAAACTCTGGCTGGACCGCGGCGCCGCCGGCTGGCGCATGGATGTGGCGCCCTGGGTGCCGGATGACTTCTGGCGCGAGTGGCGCGCTGCCATCAAGGCCCACAAGCCCGATGCGCTGACGGTCGCCGAGACTTGGTTTGATGCCAGCAAGTATTTCCTGGGCGACAGCTTTGACTCGGCCATGAATTACATCTTCCGCAACACGGTGCTGGACTATGCCGCCGGCGGCGACGCCCGCAAGCTCTACGCCAATATCGAACTGATGCGCGAGGCCTATCCGCCGCAAGCCTTTTATGCGCTGATGAATCTGCTGTCTTCGCATGACCAGGCACGCGCCCTGCATGCCCTGGGCTATCAGGAGGACGGTCAAAACCTGACCCTGGCCAAGCAGCGCCTGCGCCTGGCGATTCTGTTTCAGATGATCTTCCCGGGTTCGCCGTCCATCTACTACGGCGATGAGGTTGGGGTGGCCGGCGGCGAAGACCCCTACAACCGGGCGCCCTACCCTTGGGCAGACCAGGGCGGCAAGCCCGATCAGGCCTTGCTCAAAGACGTGCAGGCCATGACGCAGATGCGCCAGAAGCACCGGGTGCTGCGCCATGGTTCCATCGAGGCACCGCTGCATCTGGACGAACATGTGATCGTGCTGCTGCGCAAAGACGGCAAGCGCTGGGCGCTGACGGCGCTGAACAATAGCGACAGCAGCCAGACCCTGGCGGTGAAGCTAGCACCGCATCTGAGCGGATTGCAGCGCCTGCGCTGGCAAGACGCGCTAACCGGAAAGAAGCTCAAATCACTGGGCGCGCCGGGCCTGCTGCAAATCAAGGTGCCGCCCTTGGGTGGGCGGGTCTTGATCAGCGACTGAGGCCCGAGCCATCGGAGCTCGCGCTCAGGGCTCAGGCCTTGGCCAGATGGCGATCCAGGAAGCGCAGGCTGCGGTTCCAGAAGTCCAGCTGATTGGCCGGCACACGCCAGCCATGGCCCTCGTCTTGATAGACGATGTACTCCACCTGTGAGTTGTTAACCTTCAAGGCCTTGTGGAAGCTCTCGCCATGCACCAGCGGCACACGACGGTCGGCACTGCCATAGGCCAGGAGTACCGGCTGCTTGATGGCGGCGACGTGAGTCAAGGGTGAGTTGGCCTTCAGGTCGGCGGCGTCTTGCACCCGATCACCGAGCACTTTGGGCATGCCATGCATCTTGTAGACATTCGAAACATCATCCCAGTTGGTGCTGTAGAGCAGGTCCAGATCGGTCACCCCCACCCAAGAAATTGCGCAGCGGAACAGCTCCGGATTGCGCAAGACCCCCATCAGCGCTGCATAGCCGCCATAGCTGGCGCCGGCAATCGCCATGCGTTTGGGGTCAGCCAAGCCTTGGGCAACGGCCCAGTTCGCCGCATCGGCCAGATCGGTCTGCATGGCCTTGCCCCACTGGCGCCAGCCGGCCTGGTGATGCGCCAAGCCAAAGCCCAGGGTGCCGCGGAACTGTGGCTGCAAGACGGCATAACCGCGCGCCGCAAGGAGCTGAACCTCGGCATCCCAGCGCCACTCCGGCCCGCGCACAAAGGGGCCGCCATGCACCAAGACCACCAAAGGCAATTGCTTGGCGGACGCCGCATCCAGGCCCGGCGGCAGCGTCAACCATGCCGGGATCTCCAGACCGTCACGCGCCTTGAAGCGCACCATATCGCTGCCGGCCTGGTTCTTGGCCACGATGTCGGGGCGCTCGGCGCCGAGGCGGGTGAACTTTTTGGTCTCGCGATTGAACAGGAAATACAGCGTGGGCTGGATGTCGGCAAAGGCCTCCACCAAGACCCAGGGCGATGCCCCTTGCCAAGGCACGCTGAGACGATTGACGGTACGCGGCAGCACCTTGTCGATCTGCGCTTGCAGGCCCCGCATCTCCCCGTCCAGCCATTGCGTCACTTCGGCATCGATGCGAAAGCGCAGGCCCAAGACCTTGTCCTGACGGGCAATCACCTCGGCCTGCACATCAAACTGCGGCGACTCGGCCAGGGGCTCGCTCGACCAGGCGCCGGTGCTCGGGTCGAGCAGCCACATCGCTTGCTTATCGCGGCCACGCCGGGCGTTCACATACAACTTGCCGTCACCGCCAACCGCACTGACGGACAAGTCGCCGCCAGTGAAGGCGTCGAACTCGGCCAAAACCCGCCAGTCGCCGCTGGCAGGGTCACGCCAACGAATCGCGCCCTTGGCGCCCTCGCGGGTCTGGGCCACCCGCTGATTGCCCTGCGGGTCGGCCCACCAGCCCTCCGCGTGAAGCGGCCCTTCGATCTCTTCGCTGCGGCCATTGCGGGTGTTCAGGCGCAAGAGTTTGATGAAGCCCACGCCTTTGTCGTCATAACTTTCAGGTCGCACGGCCAGCACCGCGTCACCCTGGCGCTGCGTTTCGCCATTCAGCAAAAAGGTGTTCCAAGGGGCGAGGCTTTGGGTGTCATTGCCATTGCGGGCCCAGACCCGCTGGCGCTCCACCAGTTGTTTAAAGGCCGAGCCATCTGCGTTGACTCCAAACAGGCCCGGTGCGGCATCGATCTTGCCAGCCGGAGTCTCGCGGTCGGTCAAATCAAAAGCCAGGCGCTCGTTATTGACCCAGACGAAGTTGTTCATGTCTGCCGCGTCCGAGCTGTAAACCACCTGCGGGCTCATGCTCTCCAGCGTCAGAACGGTCAGGATCATGCGGCCTTTTACGCTGTCGGGGCCGAGTGTGCGCATGGCCAGGCGCTTGCCATCGGGCGACAGCACTGCGCCGGTCATTTGGGGGGCGCGGAAAAAGTTCTCGGCGCTGATTTTGCCGTCCAGCTTTCCCGCCTGGGCTCGAGCAGCAGCGTCCGCCGCCATTGCGCTCTGCACTTGGGCTGCACCGAGCAGCGGCAAGGCCGCCTGCAAACTCAGGCCCAAAACGCTGCGCCGACTCAAGCCTTGTGAACGCCGCGCATTTTTCTTGTTAGTCATTTTGTCCTTCCTCCACTTGTCTTTGTATTGATCGTCGCTCGCAAGAGCTGAGCCGAAATTGAAAAAGACCCCTGCGGGCATTGCGGCCTGCAGGGGTCCTTCAGTTTGACGTATTCCGCGCTCGAAAACGCGAGTCAGATCAGAACTTGTAGCTGGCGCCCAGCATCACGGTGCGGCCCCACTTGATGTACTCGCCCGGACGATCCTTGGTGCCGAAGTAGGTGCGGAAGGCCGAGTCGGTCAGGTTGTTCACCTGCAAGGTCAGGCCCAGGCCCTTCATGCTGCCACCGTTGAAGTTGTAGCCGATCTGTGCGTCGGTGATGTTCTCACCCACCACATAACGCAAAGAACGCGAGGCATCGAAGTTCTTGATTTCGCCGATGAAGTCAGAGCGACGACGCTGGCTGATACGGGCCTCGAAGCCACTGTTCTCATAGTAGAACGTCAGGTTGCTGACGGTCTTGGACAAGCCTGGCAGCGAGATGTCGGCAGCACCCACCGAAGACTGGCTGTTCGGGTCGGCCTTGATCTTGATGCTGCTGTTCGTCATGCTGGTGCTGGCGATCAAGCCGAAGCCGTTCAACATGGGCGAGAACTGCGCGAAGGGCAAGGACACCGACAGCTCCAAACCGCTCAGATTGCCGCCTTGGCCGTTGTAAGGCGCCTCGAACTGACCGGTGGTTTGTGCTGGGGGCGAGCCTGCGGGCGGCACATAGCCGGCAATGAACTTCGAGAAGTCATAGGCATTGCTTTGCGTGTAGATGTAGCTGTTGAGCTTTTTGTAGAAAGCTGCAGCCGCAAAGTAGGCCTTGTTGCCGAAGTACTTCTCGTAAGAGATGTCCACGGCGTCAGCGCGCCAGGGGTCCAGGCGGGGGTTGCCACCGCTGGCGCCAGGCTTGCCGGTGGACTGGTCCACGCCGAAGTTGATGGCGGCACGCAGTTGGTCCACACGCGGACGGGCCACTTGCTGAGCCAGCGCAAAGCGCACGGTCTGGTCATTGCCCAGGCCGAAAGCCAGGTTCAGGCTAGGCAGCACATCGGTGTAGGTCTTGCCGTCGTCCACGGGCTTGACGTTCTGGCCGGCGGGCGCTGCAGCGTCCCAGTAGTTGGCTTGCGAAGACTGGTTCACTGCCTGCACTTGCACGCCGAAGTTGCCGCGCACCGACACACCACCCCAGTTGGAGTCGATATTGGCCTTCAAGAAACCGGTGGTGATCTTTTCCTTGGCGGTCCAGGCACCGGGGATCTTGTAGGCGGCATCGGTCTCGCTGGGCGAGAGGTTCATGTACTTGTCGACAATGCCGGGCACATTGAAGGACGGGATGGAGCTCAGGTTGGAACCGGCAAAGTCCAGGTTGACCGATTTGTAGATCAGATCGGACGAGATCGGCGCTTCGGTGCCCTTCAGCGTGATCGGGCCTTCAGGCTGGTGCTTGGACTTCTTGCGGTCCACATAGTTCAGGCCCAGATCGAAGTCGGCAAACCAGCTGCCCATCGAGTCTGGTGCCGGCACCTTGGCCAGCAACTTCAGGCTGCCCAGTTCATCTTCGATGTTTTGGATGCGGGCATAGCCCGAGCCGTAAATACTGTCACGCAGGAAGAGCTTGCTCGGGTCCGAGTAGTCGCGGCCCGGGTTCATGGTGACGAAGCCATTGTTGGGGAACAACAAGGTCAGGCTGTCCAATTGCTTGGCCGGCACCAACTGGGTGTTGACTTCCAGATTGGTCTCGTCGCGATTGGCCTTGGAGTAGCTGGCATCGGCCGACAGAGCCACACCTGCCAGCTTGAAGGCATTGTTCCAGCCGATGGCGTTGATCTTGTCTTCACGGCGGTTGTACTGGCCGCGCACCAGCGGATAGACGCTGGCCACAGTGCCACCGACCAGGGTGCCGCTGGAATTCACCACCGGGTTGGTCCAGGTACAGGCGGGCTGGCACGGATAGTCGCCGTTGTAATACAGATGCGACTCGAACTGGTTGGCGGTGTCGGTCTGCTTGGTCTTGGAGCTGAACAGGTCCAGGGTGCTGGTCCAGTCGCTGGTGGGCTTCCACTCGACCGTGGCCATCACGCCATCACGCTTGGTGAAGCCGCTGCGGCGCAGGGCCTTGACACCGTCGGTCATGAAGACACCGTCAGCCACGCCAGGGCGATGACGGTCATCTTTTGCCGTCGTCGTGGGGTTGGCGAAGTAAGGTTCGTAGGTACCGGTCTGGTTTTCAGCCACCGGCGTTTCCTGGTGCGCGAAGCCAATCGCGATACCCAGGGTGCGGTTGTTGAACTGGTCGATGTAGCTGGCGCTCAGGCGATTGCCGGTGCCGCTGGCGTTAGCGGCCGAGCCCAAGGAGTTGTTGGAGCCGCGCAGATTGAAAGTCACGACACGGCTGCCGAAGTTCAGCGGACGCACCGATTGCATGTCCAGGGTACCCGACAGGCCCTGACCCACCAGACCGGCGTCAGGCGTCTTGAACACGGTCACGCCGGACAGCAGTTCCGAAGGGTACTGGTCGAACTCAACGCTGCGGTTGTCGCTGGTGCTGACCAGCTCGCGGCCGTTCAGCAAGGTGGTGGCGAAGTCGGGCGACAAGCCGCGCACGCTGATCACCTGGGCACGACCGGCCACACGCTGGGCCGACAAGCCAGGCAAGCGAGCGATCGACTCGGCGATGCTGTTGTCCGGCAGCTTGCCAATGTCTTCGGCCGACACGGCCTCGACGATGGAATCCGAATTCTTCTTGACCGAAATGGCCGCTTCAATGCCTTTTCGAATGCCGGTCACAGTGACTGTGTCCAGCTTTTCCGAGGCCTGCTGCGCATAAGCAGCACCGGTGGCCAACATCAACAAACCGCAGCCCAGGGCCACCGGTTTGATGCTAAAAATTTCGCGCTTCACAGCCTTGGACTGCTTGCGCTTCTCTACGGAAGTATTCATTCAATGTCTCCTCAAGCCAAACCCAACAACACAACCCATGGCAGCTTTTCGGTTCACTGCCGCAGGGTCCTTGAACCCAACGTCTAACAACGTATTTGTACCAAAACTAGATTTACCTCATACAAGCACAAACCCTAAATGTTGCTTTGTTACTTCATTTTTTTCGCGAATTTCCTAGAATTCACAAGGGTTAACACTCATGAAAACAGGGTTTTGCGCCAAACAAGACCAATTCAAGACCAAATCCAGGCGGGTTATGTAGCCGCACTACATTCAGTGCTTATCAAAACTACAACAACAAACCAGCACCAAAATTCAATCGTGTTCCTGCTCAAGCGCCAAGGCAGCACCACCCAAAGCCACCAAGGTGTCAGTGATCAGGGCCGTCGGAATCGCATTCAGATAAGCATGAAAGCGCCCCTTGGCCTCGAAGCGATCTCGAAAGCGCGAGGCAAAGAAGAACTCACCCAGCCGAGGCACGATGCCCCCACCGATATAGACCCCCGAGCGCGCACCCAAAGCCAGGGCCACATTGCCAGCAAAGCCACCCAGCAAGGCGCAAAAGACATCCAGCGTCTGCACGCATAAGGCGTCACCACCAGCCAGGCCGCGCTCAACGATTGACTCGGAACTCAGGGCCGGCGCCACCCCCTGGCCCCGCACAGCCGCCACCGCGCCATAGAGCAAGGGCAAACCAATGCCCGACAACAAACGCTCGGCCGAGACATGCTCAAAACTGCGACGCATATAGGCCAGCAGTTCACTTTCAAAGTCATCGGCCGGCGCCAGCGTCATATGTCCACCCTCACCCGGCAGCGGAACCCAATCGCCCCGTACCCAGGTCACCCCCGCAACACCCAAACCGGTGCCCGGCCCAATCACCGCCAAGGTGCACGCATCTGACTTAGCAGGTCTCAAGGGCTGCCAAGGCTTGGCACTCCCGGCCGCCGCCTCCAGCAAAGACCAAGACCGCAACTGCGAGGACTGCAAACGCGGCAAAGACAAAGCCAGCGCCTCAAAGTCATTCAACACCAAGAGCGACTCCAGACCCAAGCCCTGTTGGAGCTCCCGCCTAGAAAAGCTCCAATGCCCATTGGTTAAGTCAACCCGATCACCCGCAACCGCCGTCGCCACCGCAAATGCAGCGCGGCGCGGCGCCGCAAAGTCCGAACCCAAACTCGACTGCAAGCCCAACAGATACGCCCGCGTCGCCGCCAAGGGCCCCGCGTGCTGATGCACCGGCAAGACCGCGATATGCGCAACCGGCGCGCCGGCCGCCACAACCCAGCCGAAGCGGGCATTGGTCCCCCCCACATCAGCCACCAGACAGGGGTAAGTCGCACTCATGCCAACACCTCCACACAAGCCCACGCAAGCACAAGGCCACGGCGAGGGGCGGCGTTTTTCCAAGCAAAGCAAGCAACTTGCACGATTGTTCTCAAGCCTCCGACTCTTAACCTTTCGCGCCGCAAGCCTCCCCGACCCGCAACGCTTCATTGATCTCGACGCGAAGCCGGCTTTCGCCCGCAATTCACAGCCACACGAGCCGACTTCGCACACCCTGGCTATTCACACCCAGAGGCACGAAAGGTAGCAAAACTACACGCACACCGCAATAGCAGATTACCCAAGCCTAGGCTAAGTTCACGTCTTTTTTCAACAATCAGCTTCACCTTTGTGACCATTCACCACTGAATCAACTCTGTAGAGCGCAGCAATTCGCCTGAAACAACGCCGGCTTAGACAGAGTAAACACAATGTAGTCGAGCTACATTCACGATGAGTCATCGGAAAAATGACACTGGACTACATCGCCTTTTGGGCATCCGCCCCCGGGGCGACCCTGCCTCAAGGGCCCGTCGATCTGCCTCATAATGCAGCGCCAAGGCCGCAAGCCCGAGGCAATCGGCAACAAGCTCTAGGTGTTCGTTTGAGGGCGATGTCGCTCAAATAACGACTCGCAGCCGTGCGTTCTATCGACGCTGACGCCCATCCCCGCCACCACCGCCCGCACCGCCCCATCTATGTCAAGCTTTGACAGCCCCCGTTTGATCGCCGACATCGGCGGCACCTACGCGCGCTTTGCCCTCGAAAAAAGCCCCGGCGAGTTCAGCCACATTGCGTCCTTGCGCTGCGCCGACCATGCAGACTTTCATGCCGCCGTCAGGAGCTATCTGACCAGCTTGAGCGCGGTGGCCGAAGCCCCGGATGTGCAACAGATCGCCCACGCCGCCATCGCCATTGCCAACCCGGTCGAGGGCGACCAAGTGCGCATGACCAATTACCACTGGCAGTTTTCGATCGAAGAGATGAGGGTTCGGCTCGGTCTGGACACCTTGGTGGTGGTCAACGATTTCACCGCCCTGGCCATGGCCTTGCCACGCTTGTCGGCTCATGAGGTGCGTCAGATCGGCGGCGGCGAAGCTCGCATGCCCAGCGTCATCGGTCTCTTGGGTTCGGGCTCGGGCCTGGGTGTGTCGGGGCTGATTCCGGCCGGGGATGGATGGATTGCGCTCGGCACCGAAGGGGGCCACACCAATTTCGCACCGCGCGACGAGCGCGAAATCGCCATCCTCAGGCACGCCTGGCGGCAGTTCCCGCATGTGTCTTTCGAGCGCCTGCTGTCGGGCCCCGGTCTGGAGTTGATTTACCGCGCCCTGGCCGACTATCGCAAAGCACCAGCCGAGGACCTCGGCGCACCCGACATCACGCAGCGCGCTCTCGACCAAGAAGACCCGATTTGCGTCGAGACGCTGGAGGTGTTCTGCGCCCTGCTGGGCACAGCGGCCGCCAATTTGGCGGTCACCTTGGGAGCCCTGGGCGGCATCTATATTGGCGGCGGCATCGTGCCGCGCCTGGGCGCCGCTTTTGATCGCTCTCCGTTTCGCACCCGCTTCGAGGACAAGGGCCGCTTCAGCGACTATGTGGCCGGCATCCCCACCTTTGTCATCACCGCGGAGCACGCCACCTTCAAGGGCGCCTCGGCCATTCTTGAGGCGCAGCTACGCACGCTGCAAACCCAGCCCGGCTCGGGCCTGCTGGGTCAGATCCGGCGCGCACGAGGCGAGTTGTCGCCGGCCGAGTTGCGGGTAGCCGAATATGTGCTGGCGCATCCGCGCTCGGCGCTCAATGACCCGATTGCAACGATTTCCCGCGCTGCGAATGTCAGCCAGCCGACCGTGATCCGCTTTTGCCGCACGCTCGGTTGCGAAGGCTTGTCGGACTTCAAGCTGCGCCTGGCCTCGGGCCTGACCGGCACCGTGCCGGTGACCCACACCCAGGTCAACCGTGATGATTCCATGCTGGAGCTGGGCGCCAAGGTGCTGGGCAATACCGCCTCGGCCATTTTGCAGGTGCGCAGCCAGCTGAACCGCGACATGATCGCGCGCGCGGTGGAACTGTTGTTGCATGCCGGCCGCATCGAGTTCTACGCTCTCGGGCACTACGGCGTGGTGGCGCAGGACGCGGAATTCAAGTTCCTGCGCTTCGGCATGCCCAGTTCGGCTTACACCGATCCGCGCCTGCAGGTGCTGGCCGCCAATGTTTTGAAGCCCGGCGATGTGGCCGTGGTCATCAGCAATAGCGGACGCTTGCCCGAACTGCTGGAGGTGATGGAGACGGCCCACGCACGCGGCGCCTTTGTGATCGCCATCACCGCGGGCCAATCACCGCTGGCGCGCAAGGCAGACGTGGCCTTGATCGTCGATCACCAAGAAGATGTGGCCACCCATGTGCCCATGGTCAGCCGCATCCTGCATCTGCTGGTGATCGACATCTTGGCGGTCGGCGTGGCGATGCGGCGCAACCCGGATGGTGTGGACTTGCTGCCACCGGCCTCGCAAGATACAACGGGCAATGCCGACCCGCAAACACCAACGAGCAGTCGCACCGCGCCCGGCGTCAGCATGGCCTCGCCTTTGGCCCGGCTGACCTCACACAGTCGCTGAGAGAGGCGGCATTCGGCGGCACCAATCGGGGCCGAAGAGCCCCGGCCTCAGCGAATGCGCGGCTTCAGCGCTTCGCGCGCATGCGGCCGAGCAGGTACAGACCCGCCAGCCCCAAGGCCAGGATGGCCGCCGTTGCCGGCTCCGGCACGGCGCTGACTTGGCTGATGTTCAGGACCAAACGCTCGCCCTGCTGCATGCTGCCGAGCTGCAATTGCCAGTCGTTCTTGCCCTCGGCAAATGGGTCGCCGAGATACATTTCATTCAAGCCGGCGCTGCGCAGGCTGACATGGCCAGCGTCACCATTCACCGGCGACACTGTCAGGTCTTGAGCCGTGAGCGTGTATGCACTGCCGGGCGCCCAGCTCGCGCCACCAAAAAGTTGCAGGTGCAGCTCGCTCAAAAAATCGGCGCCGGCTACCGCCTTCAGCACCGCGTTGAAGCCTTTTGTGCGACCCACATCGGCAGCCTCGACCTCAAATTCGAGGCTGACCGGCTGCATGCCAAAAAAGCTCAGATCCAAGGCGAGTAAATCCGGCGTTGAAAAACTGCTGTCCAACACAGCGCCATTGAGCGACTGTGATTTCAAACTCAAGGCCTGTGCCGAACCCAGGGACGCCAGACTCAAGAGCAACGCAGCGCTCAGTTGGGCCATCAGGGCTTGCTTCGGAAATTTGGAACTGCTCACGGACTGCTTCCTCATGCGTGCTGCTTGAATCGGTACTGCCACTCGCCTGCCCCGGGGCGGGCTACTGGGCGGCAGCAGGTGAGAGCGCTTCTAGCAGCTCTCATGGCGGCAAGCTTAGACAGCCGGCGTGACTGCCTTCGGTCACAGCACCCCTGCCAAACGGACCGAGAGCCAATCGGCCCAGATCTGCCCGCTTGACCAGCCCGCGCTTGTCACAGGCCGTCCCTATGCTGCGGCGCCATGCCGGGCCTTGATGGGTCAGGCAAGCCAATTTCACCCAGCGCAAGGTTCCGTCATGTCCCACAACAGCAGCAACTCTTTCAATCGCCGCGCCTTCCTGCGCGACGTCAGCGTGGTCAGCTTGGCCGCCCCAGCAGTGGCACGCGCCGCGACCAATAGCAGCACGATCAACAGCGCCTTCACCCACGGCATTGCTAGCGGTGACCCGCTCGCCGATCGGGTGATGCTCTGGACGCGCGTCAGCCCGGCCCTGGGCAGCGCGGTGGCGGTGACCTGGGAAGTGGCCAGCGACGACGGCTTCACACAAGTCCTGCGCCGCGGTCGCGCCCAGGCGCTGGCGGAGCGCGACCACACGGTGAAGGTCGATGCCCTGGGGCTGCCGAGCGGCAAGAGCTTGTTCTATCGCTTTGTGGTCAACGGTCAGGTCTCGCGTACCGGGCGCACCCGCACGCTGGCTGCATCGGGTCTGAACGCCGTCAAGTTGGCCGTTTTCTCCTGCTCCAACTATCCGGCCGGCTACTTCAACGTCTATGCCGAAGCCGCCAAGATGGCCGACCTCGACGCCGCCGTTCATTTGGGCGACTACATCTACGAATACCCACGCGGTGGCTATGCCTCCGGTGAAGCCGAACAGATGGGCCGAGAGTCCCTCCCGGTCAACGAGTTGCTGAGCCTAGCCGATTATCGCCAGCGTTATGCCCAGTACCGCAGCGATGTGGACTTGCAAGACGTGCACGCCGCCCTGCCCTTCATCTGCGTTTGGGACGACCATGAGTTCGCGAACGACACCTGGAAGGATGGCGCAGAGAACCATACGCCCGAAACCGAGGGCGACTTTGCCCTGCGTCGCGCCGCTGCCATGAAGGCCTATCACGAGTGGATGCCCATTCGCAGCGATGCATCCCACCCGGAAATCATTTTTCGCTCCTTCAAATTCGGCAATGTGCTGGACTTGCACATGCTGGACACCCGCGCCTTGGCACGCGATAAGCAACTCAGCTACAGCAACTACATGGGCGCTAACGGCTTCAACGCGCAGCAGTTCGCCACCGATATGGGCAACCCGGCGCGCCAGTTGCTGGGCAGCCTGCAATCGCAGTGGTTGCAAGGCCGCCTGGCCGCCAGCAGCGCCACTTGGCAGGTGCTGGGCCAACAGGTCTTGATGGCGCGCATGAACATCCCCGCGCCGCTGGTGCTGGGTCAGATCAGCTTCTCTGACTATGTGGCCTTGCTGGCTCTGGCGCAAAGCAACCCGGCCGCGCTGACGCCGACGCAAAAAGCCATCCTTGCGCAGCCCGCCATCCCCTACAACCTCGATGCCTGGGACGGCTACGCTGTTGCCCGCGAAACCGTGCTGGGCACCGCCCGCGCCCTGAACAAGAACCTGGTGGTGCTGGCCGGCGACACCCACAATGCCTGGGCCAGCGATTTGCAGGACTACCAAGGTAATCAAGTCGGCGTGGAGTTCGCCACCCCCGGCGTCAGCTCGCCCGGTTTTGAAGAGTACTTCCCGAACGAGAACCCCCTGGCGGTTGCCGGTGGACTCGAGCAAATCATTGGCCCCTTGAAGTACGCCAACACTCACCAACGCGGCTTCATGGTGGTCACCGCCACCACCCAGCAATGCCGCTGCGACTGGCACTACGTCAGCACCGTCAAGTCCAAGACTTACGAAACCAGCATCGGCCGCTCGCTGGCGGTCTTGCCGGGTGCGGGGGCGCGTCGTTTGACGGAGGTTTAAACCCTTTTTTCGGGCTCCGGCGGCCCGTCCCGCCGCCGTGCTCATGGTGCCCGGGTCGGCTCTGGCGAGCCGACTCCCCTCCTTGCTCACTGCGCGGGTCAGCGGCGGCA
>NZ_JBBHJX010000020.1:0-69466 GCF_037482915.1 Paucibacter hankyongi | reverse complement strand
CGCGCTCAAGCGAGGACTCAAACCTTTTCGGCCAGCAAGAGCTTAATGTCATTGGCCAGGGCGCTGGCGCCGGATCCATAGCGCGAGAACACGCGCACGCGCCCTTGCGCGTCAAAGATGAAGCTGGCGGCAGTGTGATCCATGGTGTAACTCTCGGGCGTCTTACCCGGCACCTTGGCGTAGTAGACCTTGAATTCCTTGGCCGCAGCCTTGGTTTGCTCCTCGCTGCCACGCAGCGCCACAAAGGCAGGGTCGAAGCTGGCCACATAGGCTTTCAGCAAGGCGGCGGTGTCGCGCTCGGGGTCGACGGTGACGAAAACACCTTGCACGCGCTCGGCATCTGCACCCAGTGAACGCTTCACTTCGGCCAATTCGGCCAAGGTGGTCGGGCAGACGTCCGGGCATTGGGTGTAGCCGAAAAAGACGACCACCACCTTGCCCTTGAACTCCGCCAGGCTGCGGCTGTGCCCGTCCTGATCGCTCAAGCTCAAGCCATGGGCGTATTCGGCGCCGGTCAAATCAACCCCCTGGAAGCTCGCCTTGGACGACGCCTCGCCAAGCCGGTCGCAGCCGCCCAAGCCCAAGGACAGGCCCAGCGACAAAGGGGCCAACAGCGCGAGTTTCAATAAAGACCGCTTGTTCAAGAGCATGCTCATTCAAGCCAACCAAGGCTGCAGATAGTGGTCCAGCAGCAGCGCCCCAAACAAGAGCGACAGGTGCAAGATGGAGAAACGGAAGGTGGCGCGCGCCAGCTCGTCGGAGTAGTTGCGCCAGAGCTTCCAGGCATAGCCGCAAAAGCCCAGGCCCAAGAGCACGGCGCCGACCAAATAGATCCAACCGCTCATGCCGGTCAAGAAGGGCAGAAGCGTCGCCGCCAGCAAGATCCATGTGTAGAGAAACACCTGCAGGCGGGTGAACTCCGAACCGTGCGTCACCGGCAGCATCGGCAAACCGGCCTTGCGGTAGTCCTCGGTGCGGTAAAGCGCCAAGGCCCAGAAGTGCGGCGGCGTCCAGAGGAAGATGATCAGGCACATCAGCAAGGCCTCAGGGCCCACCTCACCCCGCAAGGCCGCCCAACCCAGCACCGGCGGCATGGCGCCCGAGGCGCCGCCAATGACGATGTTTTGTGGCGTCATCGGCTTCAGAATCACCGTGTAGATGACCGCATAGCCAATGAAGGTCGCAAAGGTCAGCCACATCGTCAGCGGATTGACCCAGAACCACAGCAACGCCAAACCCACCCCGCCCAGCACGGCCGAGAAGCTCAGCGTCTGCGTCCGGCTCAGCTGGCCCTTGGCGGTGGCCCGCCAGGAGGTACGCTTCATCTTGGCGTCGATCTGCTGCTCAATCAGGCAGTTGAAGGCCGCGGCGGCACCGGCCACCAGCCAGATGCCGGCGGTGGCGGCCAAGACCTTGATCCACTGTTCACCATTGGGCAAACCGGGAATGGCCAAGGCCATGCCAATGATGGCGCAGAACACAATCAACTGAACCACCCGAGGCTTGGTCAGTTGGTAGTACTGTTGCCAGCGCGAGCTCTGGCCTGCGGCGGCAGCGACGGAAGAGGAGGAAGCCATAGGGCGAAGCGTATCGGTAAAACGGGTTCAGGGGGAAACGGGGAGCTGGGCCGGTCGTGCGCCCTGCTGCAAACCCGCCAGCAAGAAACTCAGCAAGAGCAGCAGCATCGCAGCGCCACCCGTGTGCGCCAGCGCAGCCAGCATGGGCCAATCCAACACGACATTCGACAGGCCACTCAAGAGTTGCCAAGCCGCCACCAACAGCATGCGCCGCGCCCACAGGCGCAGCTGCGGCTGAGCACTGCGCCAAAGCATCCAGGCAAACAGCAAGATAGCGCTGAACACCAAGAGCGCGCCGAGGCGGTGCACCATGTGAATGGCCGTCAGGGCTTCAAAAGGCAACCAGCCACCGGCCGAACTGACACCCAGCGGGCGCCACAGCGCAAAGCCCTGCGAGAAGTCCATGGCGGGCCACCAGACACCGGGCTGGCACTGAGGAAACTCGGAGCAGGCCAGTACCGCGTAATTGGTGCTGACCCAAGCGCCCAGGCCGACCTGCAGCAGCGACAAAACCAACAAGAGCAAGGCGCCAAGATAGAGCGGCCGACTGCTCGGCAAGGGGCGTGGTTGATAGGCCCGCGCCTGCCAGGCCAGCAGCATCAACAAGCCCATGCCGCCCAACAAGTGCAAGGTGACGATGAGCGGAAACAGCTTCATCGTGACCGTCAAGGCGCCGAACGCCCCCTGCATACAAACCCAGAACAAGGTGATGCTGGCCCACCAGGGTGAGACCGTGCTTGCGCCCTTGGCGGCCAAGCGCCAACTCCTGACGCACAGCACCAAGATCAACACACCGACGCCACTGGCCAGGTAGCGGTGCACCATCTCGACCCAGGCCTTGCCATGCGTGACCGGACCGGTCGGCATGGCACTCTGCGCCGCATGAATTTCATCGCGGGCGCCCAACGGGCTGGCACTGCCATAACAACCTGGCCAATCGGGACACCCTAGACCGGAATCGGTCAGACGCGTGAAGGCTCCGAACAAAACCAAATCAAAGGTCAAAAACAACGTCAGCAAAGTCAACGCCCGCAAGCGAGCCTGCGGGCTGGACTCGCCCTTGCGCCAGCGCAGCCACAGCAAGGGGCCGGCCGCTAACAGGGCGCCCAGGCCCATCAGCTGCCCCAGCGGTGAAAGATCAAAAGCAGCGGCCGTCATGGGGATCAGCGCCCTGCCTTGTCCCAGCCCGCATTGGCCTTCAGCAATCGATTCAGATCGTTCTTGATCTTGCCCGGGTCCGGCTTGACCGGTGAGCGCAACATCCAGCGCCCCATCGGGTCGATGATGTAGAGGTGGTCTCGCAAGGCTCCGCCGGCTGCGGGCTTCAGCCACGCCTCAAGCTCGGCACGCGGCGCACGCAGCACGGTGACAGGGATGCCCTGCGTCACCGCCTGCTGCAACTCGGGGCGCAGCGGCTGGTCGTCGGGCACGAGCCAGAGTTTGTCGACCTTGTCGCGCTCCTTGCCGAGCATTTCGCGCAACTGACGTTGCATGAACAAGAGCTTTTCACAGTCGGCATCGCAAGCACTGTCCTGCACCAAAGTGAGCAGCCACTGGCCCTTCAGAGATTCGGCCGTGACAGTCTGTCCGTCCAGCGTCTTCAGACTCAGCTGCGCGGGGATGTCCTGCGTCGGCAGGATCAGATCGCCATAAGCCTGACCACGCGGCTGGATCACATAAAAGGTGAAGTAGGACGCGATCACCGGCGCCGCACAAGCCGCCATCACCAGCAACATGCGCAGGCGGCCGCCACGGGTACGCTGAGCCTCGGACGCCGAGCGGGGGTCGGGCAGGCTGTGCACCGTCAGCGCGACCGGGTCATTGATCGGCTCGCCATTTGGCGCGCCGGCTTCAAAGCCCACTTCACGAGCGGCGGTGGGCGCGGAGACGGGGGCGGATTGTTTGGAACCAGACATAGAGACCTATCAGCAGCGCAGCGAGCGCAAACCATTGAAACGCGTATCCATAATGCTTGTGCAAACCCAGATCAGGAGCCGGCCAGTCGCGCAAGAGGCCATCGCCGGCAACTTGGCCGGCCGACCCTGTCGACCCTGCCGCGGCCGGATCATCCAACTGCAACACCGTCAGCGGCAGCATGGCCCGGCCAATCTCTTGACCGTAGGCGCCGGCGTCGAGATTTTGCCGGACGGCACCACTCTCTGCCGCCGTCAGTTGATAAACCCTTGACGGCGTCGCCGCCAGTCGTCCCAGCACCTCGACAGCTTCCGGCGACGAAGGCAGCGCCGGCAAACGACTGCGATCGGCTGCGTCGCGAGGCACCCAGCCGCGCTGCACCAAGATCGCCTCCGCGCGCCCTTCAATCGACAGCGGGGTCACGACCAGAAAGCCGAAGCGCCCGGCCATCGGACGGTTATCCAGATAAATGGTTTTGTCCTGCAACCAATGGCCGCGCAGCAGCACACGCCGATGGACTTGAGACTGAGCTTGAACCAGCTCCTTTTGCAAGGCCGCGCCGTTCAAAGGTGGAAGCTTGGCATTCGCCTCGATCCCGGCTTGCAGATCTAACTTTTGTTGCGCGCGGTCGAGTTGCCAAAATCCCAAACGCAGCGTCAGCGCTAGCGCTGCCAGCGTGGCCAGCAAGACCAAACGCGAACGCAAGCGCGGGCTCATGCAGCGCTCCGAAGCCCTGGCAAGGGATAATCTTCGACCATGAAAATCGTCCTTGCGCTCGCCTTCATTGGCATCTTGCTGGCACTGGCTGCCGCCGGTCTGTTCATGCTGAAAAATGGCTCGGGTGCCAACAGCAAACGAGGTCCGAACATGGCTCGCGCCCTGGCCGTACGGGTGGGCGTTTCAGTGGCCTTGTTCTTGTTCATATTGCTGAGCTACCTGATGGGCTGGATCGAACCGACCGGCCTGCCATTGCGCAGTTAAAGGCGAGGAATGAAAAAGCGCCGCTTGCAGCGGCGCTCGGGCAAATCGGGCGACCTTTCGGTCGCACCGGCCAATTACATCCAGTAGACGATGACGTAGAGGCCCAGCCAGACCACGTCCACAAAGTGCCAGTACCAAGCGGCGCCTTCGAAGCCGAAGTGCCTATCCTTGGTGAAGTGGCCCTTCTGCAAACGCAGGGTGATGAACAGCAGCATCAACATGCCGATGAAGACGTGGAAGCCGTGGAAGCCGGTCAGCATGAAGAAGGTCGAGCCATAGATGCCCGAGCTCAACTTCAGATTGAGTTCGTTGTAGGCGTGAGCGTATTCGTAGCCTTGCAGCACCAGGAAGGTGATGCCCAGCAACACGGTCAGCCACATGAAGCCAATCGTCTTGCCGCGGTTACCGGCGATCAACGCGTGGTGAGCGATCGTCAGAGTCACGCCCGAGGTCAACAGCAATGCGGTGTTGATGGTCGGCAGCGGCCAAGGGCCCATGGTGCTGAAGGCTTCCACGGTACCAGCAGGCGAGGCGGTCATGCCAGCGGCAACGCTGGGCCACAAGGCCTTGAAGTCGGGCCACAGCAGATTGTTTTCCAGGCTGCCCAGCGTCGGCACCGAATGGACACGAGCCCAGTACAAGGCGCCGAAGAAAGCCGCGAAGAACATCACCTCGGAGAAGATGAACCAGCCCATGCTCCAGCGGAAGGACATGTCGATGCGGTCGCTGTACTGACCGCTTTCGCTCTCACCGATGGCGGCACCGAACCAGTTCTTCAACACCAGCAGGAACCAGACCAAGCCGGCGGCCAGGGAGTAAGCCCCCCACTGATGGCCGTTGATCCACTGGCCTGCGCCGAGGATCACAAAGAACAAACCGATCGAACCCAGCACCGGGTAAGCCGATGGGCCTGGGATGAAGTAATAAGGGGTCTTGCCCGTTGTAGTCGCTGCCGACATGTCTCTTCTCCTCGAACTAATTCAGTTCAGATAACGCTTGGCTAAAACTCGAAAAACTTAAGCGCCGGCGACACCGCTGCCGATCACCCATTGAACCAACAACACCAACACCAGCACAAACATCAAGGCCCCAATGACACCGGCAATGATCACATGCACCGGGTTCAACTGAGCCACATCTTTTTCATAATCGGCGCCACGACGCACACCGAAAAATGACCACGCCACCGCCCGCATCGTCTGTAAAAAAGACGGTGGCCGGGCCGCGGCCAATTTCAAATCTTCACCAGCCTTCATCACAAACGCGGCTCGGCCGTTGGCTGCAATGCAGCTTGCTTATTGCCCTTGCCCGCCACCTCAAAGAAGGTGTAGGACAAGGTGATCGTCTTCACATCCTTGGGCAGCTTGGGATCAATCACAAAGACCACCGGCCATTTCTTGATCTCACCCGGCTGCAGGGTGTATTCGTTAAAACAAAAGCACTCGACCTTGTTGAAATGCGCGGTCGCTTGCTTCGGTGCGTAGCTCGGAATCGCTTGAGCCGACATCACACGGTTTTGAACGTTACGAAACTCGTACATCACCGTGGTCAATTCACCGGGATGCACCGTCAGGTGGTTCACCGCGGGGGCGAACTCCCAAGGACCACGTGAGTTGGCATCGAACTCAACCGTGATGCTGCGGCTGTAATCAATCTGGGAATTCTTGACGTCCTCGGCACGCACCGCATGCTGGCGCTCGGACAAGGACAAGACATTGATACCCAGGGCCGAGCAGATGGCGTTGTAGAGCGGCACCAGGGCATAGCCGAAGCCGAACATCATCGCCACCACGACGACCAGCTTACCCACTAGGCGCAGGTTGTCCCTGCGCAAGGCGGCGGCAAAGCTCCAGGTCGTGCTGCCCATGGTCGCGTCAGAAGCCGAGAACGGCGATCTTGGTGACAAAACCGATGCCGAACACCAGCGCCACGCTCAACAAAATGAGGGCGAGACGCTTGTTGTTCTTACGCTGCTCAGGGCTCTGCGCCATGGTCTTAGCCAATCACCTTGGTAGCGGTGGCATCCAGCTTGGGCGGGGTGTCAAAGGTGTGGAAGGGGGCCGGCGACGGCACTTCCCACTCCAAGCCTTCGGCGGCTTCCCAAGGCTTTTGGGCAGCCTTCTCACCCTTGCCGCGCATCATCGGGATGACCACGAACAGGAAGAAGTAAACCTGCATCAGGCCGAACCAGAACGCACCCACCGAAGCGATGGCATTGAAGTCAGCGAACTGCATCGGGTAGTCGGCATAACGACGAGGCATGCCGGCCAGACCCAGGAAGTGCATCGGGAAAAAGGTCACGTTGAAGCTGATCAACGAGCCCCAGAAGTGGATCTTGCCGCGAGTTTCGCTGAACATCACACCGGTCCACTTCGGGCCCCAGTAGTAGACGCCGGCAAACAAGGCATACAAGGAACCGGCCACGAGCACATAGTGGAAGTGAGCCACCACGTAGTAGGTGTCTTGAATCTGGATGTCGACCGGCGCCATGGCGCAGATCAAGCCGGTAAAGCCGCCCATCGTGAACACGAAGATAAAGCCCACGGCCCACAACATCGGCACTTCAAAAGTCATCGAACCGCGCCACATCGTGGCCAGCCAGTTGAAGATCTTCACGCCTGTCGGCACGGCGATCAACATCGTGGCATACATGAAGAACAGCTGACCCGTCACCGGCATGCCGGTGGCGAACATGTGGTGAGCCCAAACGATGAAGGACAGGATGGCGATCGATGCGGTCGCGTAGACCATCGAGGCGTAGCCGAACAGCTTTTTGCGGGCAAAGGCCGGCACGATCTGGCTGATGATGCCGAAGGCCGGCAAGATCATGATGTACACCTCGGGGTGACCGAAGAACCAGAAGATGTGCTGGTACATGACCGGGTCGCCACCACCGGCGGGGCTGAAGAAGCTGGTGCCGAAGTGACGGTCGGTCAGCGTCATGGTGATGGCACCGGCCAAGACGGGCATCACGGCGATCAGCAGGTAGGCGGTGATCAACCAGGTCCAGCAGAACATCGGCATCTTCATCAGGGTCATGCCAGGAGCGCGCATGTTCAGGATGGTGACGATAATGTTGATCGAGCCCATGATGGACGAAGCACCGAGGATGTGCATCGCGAAGATGCCGGCATCCATCGAAGGGCCCATCTGCAGCGTCAGCGGGGCATACAGCGTCCAGCCGGCTGCAGGAGCGCCGCCGGGCATGAAGAACGAAGCCACCAGCATCAGCGCAGCAGGAATCATCAGCCAGAAGCTGAAGTTATTCATGCGAGCGAAAGCCATGTCGCCGGCGCCGATCTGCAGCGGAATCATCCAGTTCGCGAAACCCACGAAGGCCGGCATGATGGCGCCGAACACCATGATCAGACCGTGCATGGTCGTGAACTGGTTGAACAACTCAGGGTTGAAGAACTGCAGGCCGGGCTGGAACAGCTCGGCGCGGATGCACAGGGCCAGCACGCCGCCGATCATCAGCATCGTGAAGGCGAACAGCAGGTACAGCGTACCGATGTCCTTGTGATTGGTGGCGAAGACCCAACGACGCCAGCCCGTGGGGGCGTGGTGATCATCGTGGTGGTCATGAACGTCGTGACCGTGATGGTCAAGCACTGCACTCATGTTGTTTCCTCTTTGGACGTTTTCGACGTTTGTCTGATGCTTATGTGACGTTCAATCGCTTACTTGCGCGCGGCCACAACTTCGGCCGGCTGCACCACTTGACCAGTCTTGTTAGACCAGCTGTTCTTGGTGTAGCTGATGACAGCCGCGATTTCGGTGTCGCTCAACTGTTTCCAGGAAGGCATCGCGCCGTTGTTCTGGCCATTCAGCAACACAGCCACTTGCTTGAGCTTGTCCTCATCCAGCACCACGGGCGAGCCGTCGAGTGCCTTGATCGGGCCGGCGCCCTTGCCGTCAGCCTTGTGGCAGGCGGCGCAGTTGGCGTTGTAGACCTTCTCGCCGCGAGCCAACAGGGCCGGCAGTTCCCAGACCTTGCTTGGATCATCGGCCTTGGCCGCCATTTCCTTCTTCTTGCCATCGACCCAAGCCGTGTACTCAGCGGCCGAAACCACCTTCACGTGGATGGGCATATAGGCGTGTTCCTTGCCGCACAACTCGGCGCACTGGCCGTAGAAGTCGCCGGTCTTTTCGGCCTTGAACCAAGTGTCGCGCACGAAGCCGGGAATGGCATCTTGCTTGACGCCGAAGGCCGGAACCATCCAAGCGTGGATCACGTCATTGGCGGTCGTGATGATGCGCACCTTCTTGCCCACCGGCACGACCAGCGGGTTATCGACCTTCAGCAGGTAGTCATCGGTCTGCTCGGGCTTGCCGGAGTCAGACATTTCGCGTTGTTTGGCGTCCAGCGTAGCCAAGAAGCCAATGCCCTCGCCCTCACCCTTCAGATAGTCATAGCCCCATTTCCACTGATAACCGGTGGCCTTGATGGTCAGGTCAGCATTGGTCGTGTCCTTCATGGCCACCACCACCTTGGTGGCCGGCAGGGCCATCAGAATCACGATGATGAAAGGCACCACGGTCCACGCGATCTCGACCTTGACGCTCTCGTGGAAGTTGGCGGACACGGCACCCTTGGACTTGCGGTGCTTGAAGATCGAATAGAACATCACGCCGAACACGGCGACGAAGATGAGCATACAAATGATCATCATGAAGTTGTGCAACCACATCTGGTCGGCCGCGATCTTGGTCACCGGCGGATGCAGATTGATCTGATTGACCGCCGGCCCACCCGGCAGATCGTTCACTGCCAAGGCCACCTGCGTAGCCAGCGAGGCACCTGCAGCAAGCGCCACCTGTCCCAAGCGGCGCGCGGCCTGATGCACTCGTGCGTTCATCATCTTCATGGTCGTCACTCTTGTTTCTATTTCAATTCTGGGACATCGCTTTTGGCATCAAGCCAAGGCCGCGATATCCACCTGAAGCCAAAAATATGCCGAGGCCTTGCTGAATATTCCAAGCTGGTTTGACCTATCGCAAACCCTTAGGCAAGACCCGACCCTAGACTTCAGGGTGCAAATTTCGACTAATTTCGAAGTTTAGCTTATGCCCGACACTCGTTTGTGGCTTTGGCGCGCCTATTGCATGATCAATCGCAAGATCAATGCGCCATCAATTGCTTGATCTGCGCACCATCGCCCTCATCTGATCCAGCGAGACGCTGGTTTCAGGGCTGACGCGCAGTCGTGGTTGAGGCTTGAACGCATGGCCGTAAACCAACTCCAAACTCAAGCGCAATCGCCCATCCGCATCGCGCAAAGTCTCCAAGGCTTCAATCAAGCCGGCGCGCCACTGGCGACCGCGGCAAGCGGCAAATCGCGTCGGCGCGTAATTGCCGCCCAAGGCGCGCAAGTCTTTCAGCAATGATTCGCCATCGGCCCAAGTGAGACTGACCCGCTCTTGATCCATGACGGGATCAGCAAAGCCAGCCTCCACCATCAAGTCGCCGATATCGTGCATGTCCCACCAGTCCGGTGCCGGGCGACCCCAGCCGCGCTGCGCATAGAGCGGGCGCAATTCCTTGAAGCTGTCCGGGCCAAGGCAGGAGAACATCACAAAGCCATCCACCGCCAGAGCCTGATGCCAAGCCGCCAAGGTGTGCACCGGGTCCGGACTTGCATGCAGACACATATTGGCCCAGACCAACTCCGCCCGGCCCGGCAGCAAAGCCTCAGGTGACTCGACCTTCAACGCGGCCGCGCCGCGCAAGGCCTGCCACCAGCCGCGCTTATTGAGGGCTTGGCTGCGCGAGCGCAACTCTGGCGTGGGTTCAACGCTGACTTGTTCGGCCTGCGAATAGGCCTCGAGCAAGGCCTTGCCGCCGCCACCCAACAAGCCCTGCCACTGCAGCACTTGTTTGGGCTGCAGCTTGATGATGGACAGACGCTCAGCCATCCGGCTCGCCACCTCCTGGTGCAGCCATGGCACATCGTCAAGGCCCGCCATCCTGCGCTGATGATGAGCAACCGCTTCGGACGCCAGAGCTTGGGGGCGCGGAGCGGCTGAGGCTGCGGACGCGGACTGCGCTGCGCTACTAGGGGGTCGAGGCGAGGTGGGCATGGGGCGGCAGTATATTGAAGCAATGGACCCGCCGCCGCCGCGATCCCCAAGCCCCCGTTTGCTCGAACGGCTCTTGATGCGCTGCCCGGGTCAGTGCTGCGTGTGCAGGAGTTGGAGCATGCAGCGCGTCTGCAACGATTGCCTGCAACGTTATGCCCGACCGGTGGCACGCTGCTGGACTTGTGCTGCTCGCCTGCCCGCCAGCTTGCACGCGGGCTCGGACTCGCGCCCCCAGGCCCAATGCGGCGCATGCCTGCGCCAAGCGCCGCCGCTTGACCGAACCATCGCGGCCTTGGACTACAGCTTTCCCTGGGCCGGGCTGTTGCAGCATTACAAATTTCATCAGGCCGTCGAACTTCGCGAAGCCCTGCTCGAACGGCTTGACCACGCGCTCAATGCCGCGCCAACAATGCCCGACTGGCTGCTGCCGGTGCCGCTCAGCCCCGAGCGGCTGCGGGAGCGTGGATACAACCAGAGCTATGAACTGGCACGAGCCTTGGCCCGCCGCCGGCAGATTCGATGCGAACCCAATTTGCTGCTGCGGGTACGCCATACGTCCCAGCAAGCACAGATGCCACTGAAGGCCCGCGCGGCCAACGTCAAAAACGCTTTTGCCGTCGAACCGCTGCGCAAGGCAGAATTGCAGGCTAGCCACGTGGTCTTGCTGGATGATGTGATGACCAGCGGGGCGACTCTTTTCGAACTCGCTCGCATGCTCCGCAAGGCCGGCGCCAGCCACGTGCAGGCCTGGGTGCTGGCCCGCACACCCGATGGCGAAGCCGCTTGAATGATCCGCCAGCGCACAAGACAAATCCACCGACCGAACCCAAAGTCCGCCCATGTTTCATATCGTTCTGGTTCAGCCAGAAATCCCACCCAACACCGGCAATGTGATCCGCCTGGCCGCCAACACTGGCTGCAGCCTGCATCTGATCGAGCCCCTGGGCTTCTCCATGGAAGACCGACTGCTGCAACGCGCCGGCCTCGACTATCACGAGTACACGGCCGTGCACAGGCACAAGGACTGGCCAAGCTTTCTAGCCACCATGCAGCCCAATCCGGAACGCATGTTCGCCTTCACCACGCGCGGCAGCCACTCTTTTGCCGAAGTGGCCTGGCAAGCCGGCGACTATCTGGTCTTCGGCTCGGAAACCGCCGGCTTGCAGCCCGCCGTGCGTGATCAGTTCGCCCCCGAGCAGCGCGTACGCCTGCCAATGCTCGAAGGCCAGCGCAGCCTCAACCTCAGCAACAGCGTCGCCGTGGCGGTGTTTGAAGCCTGGCGCCAGAACGGCTACCGCAACGGGGTCTAGCCGAAGGCCTGCTGCAGACCTACTCCGGCTGCACGCCGGCCGACTGAATGATGTGCTGCCAGTGCTTGCGGTCGGCTGCCATCTGCTGCGACAAGCCCTCCGCCGATGATGCAATGGCGCTGAAGTAATGCGTCAGCAGCCGGGTACGGAAGTCGTCACTGCGCACGATGCGCTGGGACTCACGAGCAATCCGCTGCACGATGGCCGCAGGTGTACCGGCCGGCGCCAACAAGGCTTGCCACGAGGTGGCCTCAAAGCCGCTGAAACCCTGCTCCGCCAAAGTAGGCAGTTCGGCCAATGCCGCCACCCGACCCAGACTGCTCAAACCCAGCGCCGTCAATTTGCCCGCGCGCACCTGTGGCATCGCCAGGCCCGGCACCATGAAGGCCGCTTGCACCTGGCCGGCCAATATGGCGTTGATGGCCTGTGGAAATCCGGCGTACGGCACATGGGTCAAGGCAATGCCGGCACGCGCCATGAAGGACTCCATGGCCAGATGAGCCGCGCTGCCATTGCCGACGCTGGCGTAGTTCAATTCCCCGCGTCGCGACTTGGCCAAGCGCACAAAGTCAGCCAAATGACTCACGCCCAGTTTGGCATCGACCACCAAGACATTGGGGGAACTGGCGATCAAGCTGATCGGCTGCAATTCCTTCACCGGGTCATAGGGCAAGCGCTTGTTCAACAAGGGCGCCGTCACCAAGGGCCCTTGAATCGTGAACAACAAGGTGTAGCCGTCGGCGGCGGATTTGGCCACTACGCCGGTGCCGATATTGCCGCCAGCACCGGGGCGGTTATCCACCACGATGGGCTGACCCAAGGCCTGCGCCAAGGGCTCGGCCAGGGCTCTGGCCACCAGATCGGGCGAGCTGCCACCCGGAAAGGGCACCAACAACTTGATCGGCCGGCTCGGCCAAGACTGCGCCGCCACAGGCCATGCCAAGGTCCCCGCCCCCAACAGCAGCAATTGACGCCGCGATGTCGCCAAATCAGCCATCTTGTTTCAATGCTCCGAACGTGATTGCCGGCCCATCAATTGATCGACCGCTTCCACCGGGCTCAGGCGCCCCTCCAGCACCGCCACCACCGCCTCGGTGATGGGCATCTCCACGCCTTTTTGCTGCGCGCGGGCCAGCACCGTCGGTGCGCTGTAGACCCCTTCGGCCACATGACCCAGGTCATGCAGGATTTTCGGCAGAGCCAGCCCCTCGGCCAACAACAGGCCGACGCGGCGATTGCGCGACAGATCGCCGGTCGCCGTCAGCACCAGATCGCCCATGCCCGACAGGCCCATGAAGGTCTCGCTGCGTGCACCCAGGGCCAGGCCCAGTCGCAGCATCTCGGCCAAGCCGCGCGTGATCAGGGCCGCTCGGGCGTTCAAGCCCGGCGCATCGCCAGCGGAACCAATCCGCTCGGCACGCAAACGCAGGCCATCGGCCGCGCCAACGGCGATGGCCATCACGTTCTTGACCGCGCCGCCAACCTCCACGCCCACCGGATCGGCCGAGGTGTAGATGCGCAGACGCTCGCTATGGAAGGCGTCGACCGCCGCCAGCGCCAGCGCCGCATCTTCGCTGGCCGCCACCAGGGCCGTCGGCTGGCCCAGCGCCACCTCCTGCGCGAAGCTCGGGCCCGACAGAATGCCGGCGCGCAGGCGCGGCTGCACCGCGCGCGCAATCTCGTGTCCCAACAGACCGCTGCCGGCCTCAAAACCCTTGCACAACCACAGCACCTGCGCGCCGTCCGGCAAGCCGGCCAACATGCTGCGCAAGGCCGCCATCGGCGTGGCCACAATGATCAGCCCATCGGCCTCGGTAGCATGGGCCACGGCAGCACTCAACTCACTCTCCAACCGCAGGGTCGGTGGCAAAGGCGCCTCGGGCAGGTATTGCTGATTGCGCCCCTGGGTGCGCATGGCCGCCACGGCCGACGCATCACGCGCCCACAACATCACATCATGTCGGGCACTGGCTTGGATGGCCAAGGCCGTCCCCCAGGCGCCGGCGCCCAGAACGCTGATTTTCATACGCGGAGTCCAGAAAAAAAGACGCGCCCCGGCTGCGGCTGGCAGCGTGGGGCGCGTGGCATGAGCGCTAGTCTCAGTTGAGCGTCGGAGCAGCGGCGGCAGCTTCGCGCTGGGCCTGCTGAGCTTCGAACATCGCCTGGAAGTTGACTTCCGACAGCAGCACCGGCGGGAAGCCTGCGCGTGTGCAAACGTCCGACACGATAGCGCGCAGATAGGGGTAAATCATCTGCGGGCAGACGATGCCCAGAATGCCTTCGACCTGCTCTTGCGGCACGTTGCGGATCTCAAAGATACCGGCTTGCTTGGCTTCGATCAGGAACAGGGTGCGCTCGCCGACCTTGGTGGTGACGGTCGCGGTGACGCAGACTTCGAAGATGCCTTCAGCCACTGGTTCGGCGGACAGAGCCAGGTTGATATCCACCTGGGGCTGGGTCTGCTCGAGCAGGATTTGCGGCGCGTTCGGCTGCTCCAGCGACAGATCCTTCAGATACATGCGCTGAATCTGAAACACGGGGGTATTGTTCTCGTCGGCCATGGTAATTCCCAAAAAAGTGAAGCCCGTCAGCCAATGCTGCGGGCGGCGGGGCTGATTATTACTCAGCCCTTGTGACGATTCGGTGGGGGTCTCCCCCCTCTTGAAATCGGCTGATCCGGATCAAGCCGCGTGCAGCAACGCTTGCAGGCCACCGCGCTGGTCCAACGCCATCAGGTCATCACAGCCGCCGACATGGGTGTCGCCGATGAAGATCTGCGGCACCGTGCGGCGACCCGTCAGGCTCATCATGGCATCGCGCTCGCTCGGATTCAGGTCGATCCGGATCTCTTCAATCTGCTCCACGCCGCGCTGCTTCAGCAAGGCCTTGGCCCGCACGCAGTAGGGGCAGACCTGGGTGGTGTACATCTTCACGGCAGCCATCGGGCATGTCCTTCTTTGCTACTTTGGGAACGGAAAAGCTCGCGCCTCAGGCGGCCGACTTCTCGACCGGCAGATTGGCTTCGCGCCAACTCTTCAAGCCGCCGCCCAACACCTGGGCCTTTTCGTAGCCGAGCTTGCGCAGCGTCGCGGCGGCGCGGGCAGCACGGGCGCCGCTCTGGCAGATCAGCACCAAAGGCAAGGTCTTGTTGCTGGGCAAGGACTTGTGGCCTTCCAAGGAAGCCAGCGGGATATTGCGCGCACCAGCGACATGGGCGGCAGCAAATTCGGCCGGCTCACAGACGTCGATCAACACGGCCTTTTCCCGGTTGATCAGTTGCACCGCCTCGGCGGTGGAAAGCGTCGCGCCTTGGCTGCCACTGACCAGGGTGGGCCACAGCAGCAGACCGCCGGAGCTCAAGGCGGCCAAGACCAGAATCCAGTTTTCAAGCAAAAAGTTCAACAAAGCAGTATTCCGGTTATTGAGTGCACAAGGGTGGCGATTATAGAAAGAGGCCCGCCGGCATGCCGACGGGCCTCTGATTGGACCCCAGGAGGGGCCGGTTATTGCTCAGCGTCAGAGCTTGAAGGTGGCCACCGCGGTTTGCAGCGACTGCGCTTGCTGCTCCAGGCTGGTCGCCGCCGCAGCCGCCTGCTCGACCAAGGCCGCGTTTTGCTGCGTCATCTGATCGAGTTGGCCCACCGACTGGTTCACCAAGCCGATGCCCTGGCTTTGTTCGCCCGAAGCGGCTGTGACCTCGCCAATGATGTCCGAGACACGCTGCACGCTGGCGACGATTTCCGTCATCGTCTCGCCCGCATCGCGCACCAAGCGGCTGCCCGACTCGACCCGGTCCACGCTGGCACCAATCAAGGACTTGATCTCCTTGGCGGCCTCGGCTGAGCGCTGCGCCAAGGAGCGCACCTCGCTGGCCACGACCGCAAAGCCGCGGCCCTGCTCGCCGGCCCGCGCCGCTTCCACCGCGGCATTCAGCGCCAGGATATTGGTCTGAAAGGCAATGCCATCGATGACGCCAATGATGTCGTTGATCTTCTTCGAGCTGTTGTTGATCTCTTCCATCGTCGTGACCACCTGGCTGACCACCTCGCCACCTTTGCGCGCCACCGCCGCGGCCGAGCCCGCCAACTGGTTCGCTTGCGCCGCCGCCTCGGCGCTCTGGCGCACCGCGTCGGTCAGGGTCTGCATATTGCTGGAGGTTTGCTCCAGCGATGTAGCCTGTTTCTCGGTGCGCAGCGACAGATCATGGTTGCCGGCCGCGATTTCGCGCGAAGCCACCGACATGGAGTCGGTGCCCGAACGCACATCGGTCACGATGGCCGCCAAGCCTTGCGACACCTCTCGCACCGCCGCCAGCAAGCTGGCCTCTGCGCCGGATGCCACCGCGATCGACTGCGACAGATCACCGGCAGCAATATGCCGCATCACATCGCGGGCATATTCAGGTTCACCGCCCAGTTGTCGCCAGACACTGCCGATCACCAGGTAAGACCCAACGCCAAGGGCCGCCACCACCGCCAGCCCGCTCAACACGATGGCCATCAAGCTGGCCGAGACGCCGGAGTTGGCACTTTTCAGTCCGCTGTCAAAGCCCTCGTTGGCCTCGCTACGGGCCTTCGCCACATCGGCCTCAAAGACCTTCAGCGCGGCCTGCATTTTCGGGATCGCGCCGGCTTGATCACCCTGCTTGATGCCGAGGAACAGCTGCGCGGTGTCCACCGAAGCGGCGAAGTAGGCCTCGAAAGAGCCCTTCAGCTTGCTCGCCATCTCGGCCTTGCCTTCGATGCGGGCGATTGCATCGAGCAATTTGCGAATATTGCTGGCCTTCTCGTTGGCCTCATCGAGGCGTTTTTTCTCACCCTCGGCCACGGCACTCTGAATCGTGGCGCCGAGCGCATCCATTTGTGCACCCAGTTGCGTGGTGGCATCCACAAACGGGTAATGCACCTGTTCGACGGCGCTGATGGCCGACGAGGTGCGCGTAGAAAACACCAGCACCACCGCAATACCCACCGCAAAAATTACCGCAGCGAACACCGGCAGCAGCCAGATTCTTGTCTTCACATTCATTCGCGTCTCCAGTGCAGGAGCGCCGGACAGGCCGGCGCTCCAGGGGGAAGGGCCGGACTTAGTCTACGCTCAAGACCACCTTGACCGAGCCGTCAACGGCCGACTTCTCGATATAGCCGATGGCGTCGGCATTGGCCGCGACGTATTTCTTCACTTCCGCCGCTGTGGCCAACTCCTTCGGCGGCGTGGCCTTACCGGAGAAGACCAGACGAGACCAAGCCGCCTTCACCTGCGCGGCCTGTTTGCCGGTCACCTTGCTGTAGAACTGGTCCCGCACTGCCGAGCTTTCGGGCAGATCAGCAGCCAAGGCAGTAGCGCCGCTGGGCAGGGTGTTGCTCTTGCCCAGGAAGATGCTGGCCACCTGATCGGCGGTCATGCTGGCGGCGGCACTCTTGGCGTTGACGATCACGGCCACCTGCGCTTGCGCCAAGCCACTCAGAAAAAGCGCCGATGCGAACACGAGCGAACGAATGTTTTGATGTTTGTTATTCATATCTACCTCTCGCTCAGAACACGAAATCAACAGCCAAGCTGTAGACATTGACGGTGTTCTGCCCCGCCGTGAAGGCCGCAGAAGGAGAGGAGAACAGGCCGGGGCCGTCCGCCTTGATGCGTTCAATCTGGCCCTTCACCGCGACGTTGCGGTAGGCATCCCAACGCAGGCCAATTGCATTGGTCTTTTGCTGATTGCTTTGCGCGCGCAGCGTACCGTCCACCACCGCCTTCAGGTCAGGAATCTGAGCCGCCGGAATTGGGATGCCGGCAGGGATGGAGTTGTTGACGTTGTTGTCCTTTTGCTTGAGGTCGGAGATCGTCACATAAGGCGTGAACTTGCCCAGGCGATAGCCCACCGTGGCATACCAGCCATCAGTGTCCGGCACATAGGACTCGGTGCGGCGCATCGTGTACTCGGCCATGGCCAGCCAATTACCCTGATCGACCGTGATGCCGAAGCCGGTGAAGGTTGCCTTTTTCTTGGTGGCATCCATTTGGTCACCCACCGCCAGGGCGCCCGGCACCGGCAGCTTGCGGAGCAAACCCACAAAGCCACTCAGGGTCGGGCTGTCCACCGTCAGCTTGCCCTCCACATGGCCGGCACGCAGGGTGATGCCGCCGTCAAATTCGGCCGAGGCACTGAAGCCCACCAAGCTTTCCATCTTGACGTCCACGCCCTCGAACACCGAGGTGGACTTACCGCCATAGAGTTGGAAGTTCAGCGTGGCCGAACCCATGCTGGCCTGGTAATTGACGTCGCCGCCATCAAAGTGGCTGACCGGCACTTGGCCGTAAACGTCTTGCGGCGGGCGCAGCCAGGTATTGGCATAGCCCACATCGCGGAAATCCGAGACCGCAAAGAACGGTGCGCCCATGCGACCCAATCGAGCCGACAGCGCCGGGCTGAATTGCAGCTTGGCAAAGGCCCATTCCAATTCCGGCCGGTAATTGCCGTCGCCGTTTTGCTTGGACAAGACTTGCGCCGTGGCCGAGAACATTTTGTTCAGCTTGGCATTCACCTGCACACCCAGCTTGGTGTCGACGTCGCCGCTCCAAGACTTGGTCGCCCCATTGGGCTGGCCGGAAATGACGTAGCGAGCCTCGTCCGTATTGCTGCCCACCACACCGACGGTGGCAAAGCCCGAGAACGAGAAAATCGAGTCGGCAGGCGCCGAATCCTGCGCTTGTGCGCCCAAGGCCACCACAGCCAAAGCCATTGACGAGCAACGACCCAACGACAGTTTCTTCATGAAGTCTCCTTTATATTGACCAATGTCCCAGCCGATTTCGATGCGCTTGTGCACACCGATTTCCGCGGGCATTGGGAGCTATATCGGCACAGCGAAAGCGCCCTGAACCTATCCTTTCGGTTGGTTCTTCAGGAAACTAAAGCCCTACACCGTGCCGAATGAGCCCCTTCAGCCCACTTGAGCGACAGCAAATCGCTCACAGTCCTTCGAGAAGCCCCCACTCAATCAACCTGGCGACTTGGTCTTGAACCAACAAGCCGGCACACCAGCTGGGCCTATACAGGGGCCCAAGCCGCCGACGTGAAGAAAACAAAACCGCCGGCTACTGAAGGAGTTGGGTCAGGACCGTGATGTCATCTGCGCCTGAATGCTCAAGCGTTTAGTTTGGACTTTTTGCCCCTGTTTGGATCAAAAGGATTGCGCAGGGTTGCCTGTTGCCCACAACTTGTACCCGAACGAGCGCCGCTATGGTTCACTACTAGGTTTGAACAAGGCCTGCGTGCGCAAGCAACACGGAGGCGGACATTTGAAGGCTCGGCTCCACGGCGGTCGACTGCTGGACCGCCGTTAAGTTTGATCAAACGTCATTGATCCACTGCATTGCTTGGGCGCCGCTACAAATGGCAAAGCCCCCACCGGACAGCAGTCCTGCGGGGGCTTTGTTCGATTCAATACTGTTTTCAAAGGTGCGGCCGCTGCCGGCACTTTGCGGACATCCGACTTGGAACGACTGCTTGCCGGCCTTAGCGAACGGGCAAAGGCTGTGGTTGAGCTGGCCGACTGGGCACTCTGCCCCGCTCCTGTCCCCCGCCCCGGGCTTGCGCCCGGGTCTCCTCCTTTACGTCGCGGTTCAGAGCGCCCAGCCGCCCTGCTCCCGCAGGATTGGTCGTTGCGTAAGAACAATCGCCGAGGGCGTCGGGGGTACGGTGAAGCGAAGTGAAGGGGGAGGGTCTGGCGCAACCAGAGCCGGAGGACATGAGCGGAATCGTGCACCCGATGGCCTCGGCAAGAGGGCCACTAAAGTCCGCAAAGTGCCGACTACAGCCCCCTCGTCTGTCAAACTCAGTGAGGCTGTTTTTCAGGCATGGCCGATGAGTGGTGATGGGCGATCAGCCACTGGCCATTCACAAACTCGTAGACATAGGTGTAGCGGGCGCTGACCTTGCTGCCGTCCTTGAAGGTGAAGGTGTAGGTGCCCAGATCCTGCGCCACATTGCAGCCCAGCTTGATGATGCGGCGGTCGATCTTGCCCTGCGGCTTCTTCTCCAGGAAGTGCACAAAGTAGTCGCGAATTTCAGCCGGGTTGGTGCGAGGCTGGTTCGACACGGTCGGGAGCAAGACGCCGTCGGCCGCGTAATTGGCCACCACCTTGTCCGGGCTCAAGGTCGCCAGCGAGGCATTCCAGCGATCAAACAAAGCAGCAATTTGAGCCTGATCGGTGAGCGCGCAACTGGCCGTGGGCAAAGCCGCCGTGGCGGGCGCAGGACTTTGGGCCTGGCTCAGACCAGAGAACAGCGAGGCAGCAGCGATGGTGGTGGCCAACGCAAATTTTTTGGAGTGTTTCATCGTCTATCTCATCAAGGGTTGTGGAGAGAACAACGCCAGTGTCGATAGCGCGCATGAACCCCAGGTGCGCCGGGCATGAAGCGAGCCTAACGAACGAATGAACCGGATATGAACGAACCCGGCCCCACCCACAGAGGTATCTCAGTCCACCTCAGCGTCGATCTTGTAGCCGATCCCGCGCACGGTTTTCAGCAGCGCCAGCGGACGTCCTTCGTCGATCTTTTGACGCAAGCGACGCACATAGACATCCACCACATTGGTGAGTGGATCCTCATTCGCGCCCCAGACGTTCGACAAAATGCGCTCACGGCTGAAGACCCGCCCCGGCGCACTCATCAGCAACTCCAAAAAGGCCAGCTCCTTGGCCGTCAATACGATGGGCTGCTCTGCACGTGTAACTCGCATGCGTTCCCGGTCCAGGCGCAGATCGGCCAACACCAGCGTATTGCTGACCTGCTGAACATCCCGTCCGCGCCGACGCAGCGCCTCTAAGCGGGCCACCAATTCATCAAAGGCAAATGGCTTGGTCAGATAGTCATCGGCACCCAGCCGCAGACCACCGACCTTGTCCTCCAGGCTGTCCATCGCGGTCAGCATCAAGACCGGCGTCTGCTGCCCCTCGCTGCGCAGCGTTTGCAGCACGTCCATGCCACTCAGGCCGGGCAGCATGACGTCCAACACGATCAGAGCCCAGTCGCTCTGGCGCGCTGCGGCCAAGCCTTCCGGCCCGGTGCGCGCCAGACTCACCGCATAACCCTCGGCGCGCAGGCCGCGCTCCAAGAAATCAGCCACGCGGGCATCGTCTTCAACGATCAAAAGCTTGTTCATCATTCCTCGTCCTCAGCGGTAGGGCTCAGTGGCAGATCGATGCTGACACAGCTGCCCTGCCCTTGCACGCTTTCCATACTGATCTGGGCCGCATGCGCTTGCGCAATCATCTGTGCGATCGGCAGGCCCAGGCCAAGACCATCCGGCCGGTGCACCCTTGCTGCCTGGCCGCGGTAGTGGCGCTCAAACAGATGCGGCAAATCTTCGCTCGACACACCGATGCCCTGATCTCGCACTTGCACCCTCAATCGCCCTGCGTCGACACGCGCGCTGAGTTCGATGCGGCCTCCGGCATGCGAATAGCGCAGGGCGTTTTCCAGCACGATGACCAGCATCTGGCGCAGACGTTTGGCGTCACCGCGGATCTGTGCCTGGCCAGCTTCGACCTCCGCCAGCGACCAGTGCAGTTGCATCTGCGCGGCCTGGGCCTGCACGCTGAATTGCTCGCATACCGACTGCAACAGTTCGCGCCAATTCAAGGCCTGCTGCTGCCAGACCAGTTGCTCAAAGTCGCTGCGCGCCAACAGCGTCAAGTCCTCCACCACATGGGAAAACTGACCCACCGTGCTGACGATGCGCGCCAGCGCCTGCTGGTACTCCAACACCGATTTCTCGCGCCCCCGCAAGGCCACCTCGGCCTCGCCGCGGATGGCCGTCACCGGGGTGCGCAGCTCATGGCTGACATCGGCAAAAAAGCGCCGGCGCCGCTGGTCCAGCGCCAGCAAGGTGTCGTGTGCTTCGCGCAGTTCGGCGGTACGGGCCTCGACCATTTCCTCGAGCCGCACCCGGTCGGCCTGGTCCTGTGCTCGCCGCACTTGCAGCTCGGCCGCCATCGCATTGAAGCTGCGCGCCACCGAGCCGAACTCGTCTAACTGCCGCTCCGGGATGCGGTGACTGAGGTCGCCGCCTTGCAGCGCCAAGGCGCCATGGCTCAGGTCATCGATCGGCTGCTTGAGCCGGCGCATGAAGTAAAACGCCAGCCAGGCCGCGGCCAGCAAGGCGGTCAGGCTGATGGCCAACACGGTGCGACGCATCGTCGACAAGGCCCGGTCGGCGGCAGCACGCGAGCGCTGCGTGGCTTCGCGCTCGGCGACGATTTCCGCGTTCAACAAACGCCGCAGATCTTGCCCCTGCGACTGATCAAACAGGCCCGACAAGCGCGCCCAGGCCAGCCGACCATCTGCCCCCTCGGCCAAGGGCTGCACGGCGGCCAAAACGCGGATCAGCTCATCCAAATGTCGATCCAACACTTGCAGCGATTGGCGCCGCTCGGCCGAACGGTCGCCCAGCGGCGCTGTCCGCACTGACTTCACTTGTCCCGATTCCAATTCGTCCAGTTGCACGGCCAAGTCATGCAGCTCGCGCAGGCCCTCGCGCATATCGCTGATCAAACGGTCGCGCACCGTCGGGCTGGCATCGGCGGCCAGCAGGCGCTGCGCGGTCCAGCTGCGCAGGCGCTGCTTGTTGGCAGAGAGCTCGACAAAGCCCTTCAAGATATCGCTGCTCAAACGCCCGCGCTGCACCTGCCAATGCGCGGTGTGTTGCGCCCACAGCGCCACGCCGCCCTCCATCAAGGCCAACACACCCAGCAAGGAAATCGCCAAAAGCAAACGCGCACGGAACATCCAGTGACTGTAAGGGCTGGCACCGGCGCCACAGGCGCGAGGGAGATGAACAATGGATGAAAATTCAAGGCAATCCAGACCCAAGCGCAAGCCCGCGCCACGCCGTCCCATGCCTCAATTCGCCGCCAACCTCAGCCTGCTCTACACCGAGCTGCCCTTTCTGGAACGCTTCGGTGCTGCCGCGGCCGACGGCTTCAAGGCGGTTGAATTCCTATTCCCCTACAGCGTTGATGCGACTGCCTTGCGGCAGCAGTTGCACACCCACGGCCTGCAGCAAGCCCTCTTCAACGCGCCGCCCGGCGATTGGGACGCCGGCGAGCGCGGGCTGGCCTGCCTGCCCGACCGGCAGACCGAGTTCCGCGCCGGCATCCAACAAGCCCTGGACTACGCCGAAGCGTTAGCCTGCCCTCGCCTGCATGTGATGGCTGGTATTGCCCCCACCGGCCTAACTGCTGAACAGCTGAACGACACCTACATCAGCAACCTGCGCTGGGCGGCCGACCAAGCCCATGCACAGGGCCGCCAGATCTGCATCGAGCCCATCAATCTGCGCGATATGCCTGGCTACTTTTTGAACCGGCAAGCACAGGCCTTGGCGCTGATCGAGGCCATCGACGCGCCCAATGTCCGCCTGCAGTTCGATGCCTATCACTGCCAAATCAGCGAGGGCGATGTCGCCCGCAAGCTGCGTCTGGCGCTGGACCAAGGCCTGCTGAGCCATGTGCAAATCGCCGGCGCGCCGGACCGCCACGAACCCGACGAGGGCGAACTGCGCGTTGAGTATCTGCTGACGCTCTTGGATGAGCTCGGCTACACAGGCTATGTCGGCTGCGAATACCGCCCTCGCGCCGACACAAGAGCGGGCTTGGGCTGGCTGCGTCCTTGGCTACCCGGCGCTGCTGCAGCGGCCGCAGAAACGGAGTTCGTCAGGGACTAAGTCAGCGCCCGCCAAGCCTGCGCCAACAGCGGCGCCACCGACACCGCATTGCTCGCATGCGCCACCGCATTGCTGCTCCAGACATGGCGCACACCGGCAGCGCTGAGCGCGGCCAAGGCGTCACCATTGAAGAGCGCATGCGTGACCGCCACATCGACCGACTTGGCGCCGCGCTGCAGCAGGCCCTCGGCCGAACCAATCAGCGTGCGGCCGGTGGAGGCCATATCGTCGAGCAAGACCACCGACTGCCCGGCCACATCGATGTCGGGCAGTGCCAGCGTCACTTGATGATCACCGTGCCGCACCTTGCGGCCGATCGCGTGCCGCAAGCCGCCGGCCGAGGCCGCCTCGCTGACCCACTGCGCCGACTCTTCATCCGGCCCGATCAAAAGCGCGCCCGGCACCTGCTGCGCCACCCATTCGCCCAGCAGGCGCGCCGCCGACAGCGAAACGCCACAACCAGCCGGCATCACCTCATCAAGGCTGTCGATGCGATGCAGATGCGGGTCGATGGTGATCACATGCTCGAAATGCATGGCCAAGAGCCGGGCGATATGGCGTTGGCTGACCGCTTCGCCGGGCGTGAATTCCATGTCCTGGCGCATATAGGCCAGGTAGGGCGACAGCAACACCAGCCGCTTGGCCCCCAGCTCGCGGGCGGTCGGTGCGGCAATCAGCAGCTCGACCAATTTGTCATTGGGCTGCTGCAGGCCGCGCAGCAGCAACACCGTGGGCGGCAACGGGGTCGGCAAGACCAGCCGCATCTCGCCATCGGGAAAACGGTGGCGGCTGATGAAGCGCAGCGGCAAGACCAGCGCCTCGGCCAACTCCTGCGCCAGGGCGCGCTCATCCTCAAAAGCCAGCAAGATCGTGTTTGAATTCATCGAGAGTCTTCAGAGCAAGATTTAGAGCGAGAACATGGCGCCGGCACTGGCGAACTCATGCGGCAACTGGTCGGCGCTGCCGACCCGGTAGCCCGATTCCTTTTCGGCATGCGCCTGCGCGAACTGAAGATCGGCCTGGTATTGGGCGTGGATGCGGTACAGCGGCTCACCGGCGCGCACCGACTCACCCAGTTTCTTCAACAAATCCATCCCCGCCCCCGCCACTTGCGGCGCACCGGCCAGGCGAGCAATGCGGGCGATGCGCAAATTGTCGATGGCCACCACCACGCCATCCTGCATCGCCAAAACCTCCGCACTCAGCGCGCCGACCGCCGGCAGGTCGGCTCGCCGCCCCTGCGCATCGATGATGGCATTCATCTGCGCCAGCGCCCGGCCCGAGTCGAGGATGTCGCGGGCGATGGTGTAGCCCTCGCCGCCGCGAACATCGGGGTCGAACTCGATCATGCGACCGGCCAGGCGCAAGGCTTTTTGGCGCAAGTCCTGCGGCGCGACTGGGTCCCCCTGCAGCACCTGCATCACATCGCGCGCCTCTAGCACCGGGCCGATGCCGCGGCCGATCGGCTGGCGGCCGTCGCTGAGCACCACATCGAGCTGCAGTCGCAAATGACCGGCCACGTACTCGAACAGCTTTTTCAGGCGCTGCGCCTCCACCATCGAGCGCACCTTGGCACTCGGCCCGACCGGAATATCCAGCACCAGATGGGTGGAACCGGCAGCGATCTTCTTCGACAGGATGGACGCCACCATCTGCCCCGGCGAGTCGATCGACAGCGGCCGCTCGACCGAGATCAAGATGTCATCGGCCGGCGACAGGTCGGCCGTGCCACCCCAGGCCAGGCAAGCGTGGGTGTCCTTGACGATCTGCACCATGCGCTCAAAGCTGAGCTCCACCTGCGCCAGCATCTCCATCGTGTCGGCGGTGCCCGAGGGCGAGGTGATCGCCCGTGAGCTGGTCTTGGGGCACAACATGCCGTGCGCACTGACGATCGGCACCACCAGCATCGAGGTGCGATTGCCCGGGATACCGCCGATGCAATGTTTGTCGACCACCGGGCCTGCGCCGACCTGGTTGTGCCAGTCGAGCTTGCGGCCCACGGCGATCATCGCCTCGGTCAGGTGCAAAACTTCTTCGCGGTCCAACTCGTACTGGTTGGTCGCCACCACAAAAGCGGCCAACTCGATTTTGGAATAGCGGGCCTCGGCCACATCACGAATGATGGCCGCCAGCTCCTCCTTGGACAGGCGCTCACCATTGATCTTGCGGTGCAAGGCCGCAATCGAGGCCGGCGGCTCGGCATGCGCAATGCTGGCCGAATGCCCCTCGGCCACGCCCAAGCGGCTGAAGGCATCCTCGCTGACGCCCAATTCACAATCGCTGACGATGCGCTCATCGTCCACCACATTCAAAACCGCCAGGATCAACTGACCGTTAGCGCGTATCTCAACCTTGGAAAGCGCCTGGAAACCGGCCGCTCTCACCACCGGGCAGTTACGGTGGACGTAGGCCACGTTCTCACGCCAGGTGTCGATGCCGATACGGCGAATACGCAATGCACTCTGCTGGGAAGCACTCATGCTTAGACTTTAACGGACTCGCGGGCGGCCTCCGGCTGCACGGAGTCAAGCAGGTTCATGCTATGTTCTCGGCCGCAACACCGCGGCCCCGCCACTAGGGTTCAGCCGCCATCCGCTCGTCCCCTCTGGCCCCGCTCATTCATGCAACAGGTCCGCTCGCAGCCCAAGCCCCCGCTCAACGATTTGCTGATGCGCCACCTCCCCGGCTTGCTGGGCGAGTTGGATGCGGCCACCTTGGAGATGCTGCGCGAGCACCTGCAATGGGTGGAAATCGCGGCCGGCCAGCCGCTGATGCGACAAGGCGACCCGGGTGACGCGCTCTATCTGCTCTTGCGAGGCCGGCTGCGCACCTATATCAGCGACGCCGACACCGGCGAGCAGCGCATGGTGCGCGAAATCAGCCGCGGGCAGTTTGTCGGAGAAATCAGCCTCTACACCGATGAGCCCCGTTCCGCCACCCTGATCACCGCGCGCGACTCGGTCCTCGTGCGCCTGGGCAAGCCTGAGTTCGAGCGCCTGTTGGCCCTGAACAGCCATGTCTCGCAGGTGCTGACCCGCCAGATCATCCAGCGCTTGCGCACCGAATCTTCGCCGGTCGCGCTAGGCCGAACCGCCACCATCACGCTCTTGCCGATCAGCGAAGAGACTGATCTGACCGAGCTGGCCACCGGCTTGGCCGGGCAGTTGAAGGCACGCGGGCCGGCGGTCACGGTCGCGCAAGTCGATTCGACCGTATCGATCCAGGAATTGGACGAGATCGAAGCCAACCATGACTTTGTCTTGCTGGTGGCCGACCCCAGCCCCAGCGCTTGGAACGAATACTGCGCGCGCCATTGCGACGAGCTGCTGCTGGTCGCCAACGCCGCGCAAGCGCCGGTCTTGCATGCCAACGAGCATGCCCTGCCGAAGCGCAACCCGGCGATCAAGGGCGCCAACGAAACGCTGGTGCTGCTACACCCAAGCGAGCCCTTTCCCGCCAAACTGGCGCGCCACTGGATGGCCTTGCGGCCAGCCCGAGCACATTTGGAACTCAAGCCTGACCTGAGTCAGGACTTGGCCCGTTTGGCCAACCGTGTCAGCGGACAGAGCGGCCTCCCCATCGACTCGGGCAAGGCACGGCAGCCCGCAGGCTGGCGCTTTGATCGCTTTGAGGCCCATGCCCAGGAGCGCCATCTGCTGATGAACGGCCAGCCCGTGGCCCTAGGCTCACGCGCCTTCGACTTGCTCTTGGCCTTGCTGGAGCGCCCGGGACGCCTGGTCACCAAGGGCGAACTGTTGGAATGGGTCTGGCCCGGTCTGGTCGTGGAGGAAAACAATGTGGCCGCCCAGGTGGCTGCCCTGCGCAAGGTCTTGGGCCCCAAATTGATCAGCACGGTAGCCGGCTATGGCTATCGTTTGAACGCCGAGCCCGAACGCATCCCGGCCGTACGCTGATGTTTCATAGGATTTTCAAGACAAGGCCTTGAGGCGACGCTGACACTGACTCCAGGGCAAGAGAAGCCATCTGTATTGGCCGAGGCCCGCCCAGGAGCACATCATGAGCCTCATCAGGGAAGTACAACAACGACTGACCGGCTTGTTCAACTACGACTTGACAGCCCGATTCGGCCGCCGCCGTGGAACAACAAGCGCCCCCACCCATGACGCAGCCTGCGGCGATGAGCGCCATGAACTTGGTCACAGCCAAGCCTTTTTGGATACCGACATCGCCGTCACGTGGTTATACGAGGCCTGCAACAGCGCCCGGCACAAGGGTCAAAGTCAAAGCCGTTGAGCAGCGCCCGCCGCACCCTGCGGCTCGCCCCACTGCGTTCACCGGGTCGCATCACCTAGGGAATACCTGCAGAATGCAGCGACCAAAAAGCCTGAAATGCTGTTAGGTTTACAAGTTACTGAATCCTGGCTGTACCCCAATACATGCTGAACAACAGCGAGCACCCGAAACACCTTGACACCCTGCTGCGCAGGCATCTGCCCGCCTTGCTCGGCGACATCGACCCGCAATCGATCGAAGTCCTGCTACCCCATCTGGAATGGGTTGAAATCCCAGCCGGTCAAGCCTTGATGACGCAGGGCGAAGCGGGCGATGCCATGTACCTCTTGCTCAGCGGCCGGCTGCGCACCTACATCACCAATGAGTTCGGTGAAACGCGGGTGGTGCGCGAAATCGGGCGCGGGCAAATCGTCGGCGAGATGAGTCTGTTCACCGACGAGCCCCGCTCCGCCACCTTGGTGGCCATCCGGGACTCGGTGCTGGTGCGACTGGCCAAGGAACGCTTCAAGCAACTGCTGGCCATCAGCGAACAGGTGTCGATTGCACTGACCCGCCAGATCATCTTGCGCCTCAAGACCGAAGGCTCTCGCTCGATACCGGACAAGCCGGTCACCATCGGCATGCTGCCGATCACCGCCCATGTCGATGCGGCGAGCTTTACCGCGCAACTGGCCAAGAAACTCGGAGCCATGGGACGCGTATCCGTGGTGTCGGCCGCAAGCATTGGCGCCGATTTGGGCGACCCTTTGATCTGCGAACGGCCGCGCACCGATGCCACCGCGACCCGGCGCATCGCCATGCATCTGGACCAGATCGAGTCGGAAAATGACTTTGTGCTGCTCATCGGCGACAGCGGCCCCAGCCCCTGGACCGAGCGCTGCTGCCGGCATTGCGACGAGTTGCTGCTACTGGCCGATGCGGACCAAGAAGCACAGTTGCACCCGATCGAAATCCAATGCCTGATCAGCCGGCCGCCCCGCACCGATGCGACCGAGGTCTTGGTCTTGCTGCACCCTGAGGGCCGCGTGTCGCCAAGCGGCACCCAGGCTTGGTTGGCGCGTCGCCCCTTGGCTGCGCATGTACACATCCGCCCCAAACTGGCGGCCGATATGCGCCGCCTGGCGCGACTCGTCAGCCGCAATGGCGTTGGGTTGGTGCTGGCCGGCGGCGGCGCACGCGGCTTGGCGCACCTCGGCATCTATCGCGCCCTGCAGGAGCGCGGCATCGAGGTCGACTTGGTCGGTGGCACAAGCATCGGCGCGGTCATGGCCGCCCTGGTCGGCATGGACCGCCCGCTGGACCTGACGACCGCCACCGCCAAGTCCGCCTTCGCCATCAATCCGACCGGCGACTTCAACTGGCTGCCGATGATCTCGCTGATTCGCGGGCGGCGCCTGCGCCGGGTGGTGGAAGGCTCGATCAACGAATTGACCGGCCACGCCGCCCAGATCGAAGACCTGTGGAAAAACTTCTTCTGCATCGCCTCCAACTACTCGCAGGCGCGTGAACAACTGCTGGACCAGGGCTCACTGGCCAAGTCCTTGTTGGCCAGCGTGGCCATTCCGGGCGCCCTGCCCCCGGTCATCCTGAATGGCGACTTGCTCTGCGACGGCGGCACCTTCAACAACCTGCCAGCCGACGTGATGCGCGGACGCTGGGGCATTGGCCGGGTAATAGGCGTTGACCTGGGCAGCAACAAACCGCGCCGCTTTGAGAATGAAGAGGTGCCCGGCAGCCTGACCCTGCTGCGCGACAAGCTGCGCCCACGGGCCCAGCGCCGCTACCGTTTGCCCGATCTGTCCGCACTGCTGATGAACGTGACCGTGCTTTACAGCACTTCCAGGCAGCGTCAGGTGCGTCAACTGATTGACCTCTACTTCAATCCGCCCTTGCAGCGCATCGGCATGTTGCAGTGGAACCGATTCGACGAATTGGTGAAGCTCGGCTACGAACATGCCCGCGAGGTGCTGGAGACCCACCCCTTCAGCGTCGGGTCGGCTTCGGCCGAAGCCGGGGCCCACAAACAGGAGTCCACATATGGCCAGTGATCCCGCAAACAGCGTCGACAAGCCTTCCGCGGCTGGTTTGCTAAGCCGCTTGGCACAAGCCTGGCAGCAGCGCTTCAGCAGCGCTGCGCAAAGCACCGAGGACGCCAGCCCGGCCGTTGACCCGCGCCTGGCCGCCTGCTCCGAAAAAATCTGCAGCGCCCAAATGGCGGTCAGCCAGATCAAACCCGGCGAGCATGTCTATGTCGGCACCGCATGCGCCACGCCGCGCAGTCTGGTGGCGGCCTTGGAGGCCCTCTCGCCCGCGCCGCAAGACGTGGAGTTACTGCACTTCCTGACCGACCATGCGGTCCAACACGATGAACAGGGCAAGCCAAAGACCAAGTACCAGCACCGCTGCTTCTTTGTCGGCCAAGACATGCGTGCGGCCGTCAAACAAGGCCTGGCCGACTATGTGCCGATCTCGATCGCGCGCGTGCCGCAGCTGATCGCCATCGGCCGCATTCCGCTCGATGTGGCGCTGATCCAGGTCTCGATGCCGGATGAATTCGGCTATGTCTCGCTGGGCGTCTCGGTGGACATCACACCGGCGGCGGTGGCCAAGGCGAGACTGGTGATTGCCGAGGTCAACCCGCATATGCCGCGCACCATGGGCGACTCGACCCTGCACATTGGTGAGATCGACCATCTGGTGCCGGTGGACACGCCGGTCACCGAGTATCTGCATCCGGCCCTGCAAACCGAGGTGATCGAGAAGATAGCGCGTTACATCAGCAGCATCATCGATGACGGCTCGACGCTGCAAATCGGCCTGGGCCGCTTCAGCAACGAGGCTCTCAAATACCTGAGCGACCGGCAGGATCTGGGCATCCACTCGGACGTCATCACCGACGCCATCATCCCCTTGCTGGAGCGCGGCATTCTGAACGGCCAGCGCAAGACCGACCAACGCGGCAAGATCGTCACCAGCTTCGCGATGGGCTCGCGGCGCCTCTACGACTTGCTCGACCGCAACCCGATGTTTTCCTTCCAGCCCATCGAGGCGATCTGCGATGCCTGGACCTTGGGCTCGCAACACAAGCTGGTGTCGGTGACGCAGGCCTTTGCCGTCGATCTGACCGGTCAGGTCTGTGTTGACCAATACCAGGGCGACTTCTACAGCGGCGTCGCCGCCCAAGCCGAGTTCCTGCAGGGCGCCTCGCGCTCACAAGGTGGCAAGGCCATCATCTGCTTGCCCTCCACCGAGGAAGACGGCCACAGCTCGCGCATCCGGCCGGCTCTACTAGCCGGCGAGGGTGTGGCCATTCCGCGCAGCGATGTGCATTACGTGATCACCGAGTACGGCATCGCCTATCTGTTCGGCAAATCGATCCGCGAACGGGCCGTGGCGATGATTCAAATTGCTCACCCGGATGCCCGGCAAGCGCTGCTGGAGCAGGCGCAGGCCATGGGCTACGTGCCCGCCGACCAAAGCTTGCGCAATCTGCAGGCCTATGCCGTCGAAGAAGAACGTCAGCTGCAATTGAAGGACAAACGGCCGGTGCTGCTGCGCCCGGCCATGCCGAGCGACGGTGACGCGATCCGCGGCCTCTTCCATCAATTGCCCGAACGCGACATCTACACGCGCTTTTTCCGCCGCCTGCGCGGCCTCTCCAGCCGCGATGTCCAGCGCCTGTGCAATCTGAACTCAGAGACCGAGGTCGGCATGGTGGCCTGCGTGGGCAGCCGTGAGAACCCACAGATCGTCGCTCACGCGATGTATATGGTCGACCCCGGCACCAACCTGGCCGAAACCGCCTTCATGGTACACCCGGACTGGCAGGGCCAGGGTCTAGGCGGACTGTTGCAACAGCGCATGAGCGAACACGCCAAGGCACGCGGCGTGCGCGGTTTCGTGGCCGAGGTCTTGGCCAACAATGATCACATGATCAAACTGGCCCGCGGGCTGGCCGACAATGTGCAGATTGAAAGCCTGGGCTCGTCGGTAAAGATCACCAGCTTGCTGTGATCACTGCTCCAGCCTGATGAAGGCCGGGTTTGCATCCCCTCAAGGGCGGGCCAGTGCAATCGTCAGCTGATTGCGCTCGCCGACGCGCTGGTACTGCATATGGCTGGCACGTTTGCGAACCAGCAGCAGGCCACGCCCACCGGTCGGTGCCTCGGCGATCGACGAGGGTACAGCGGGCTCAGCCGCCTGCGTCGGGTCAAAGGCCAGGCCCTCGTCTTCAAAGCGCAGATACAGCTGCGCGTCGTCGAACCAGGCCTTCAATTCGCTCAGATGCTGCTGCTCATCCTGGAAGGCATGCAGCTTCACATTCATCAGCACCTCTTCCAACACCAACTCGAGTGTGAACAAGAGCTTGTCAGGCAAGGCCAAGGGTGCCAGATGAGCCAACAGCGCCAGCCTAGCGGTCTCCAGCGCATCGAGTCGATTCGGCAACGACAGGGTCCAGCAATCGGCCGGCGGCTTCAGCAAGCTTGGCGCTGGCGCCCCCTGCGAAGCCATCACTTGATGTTCAGCCATGCTTTGTGCTGACCTGCTGCGACCTGAACCGAGCCGCCGAAACTCAAGCCTCGAGCAGCTCTAGCGCTTGCTGCTCGGTGGCCACCAGCGACACGATCTGGTCGACCGCGGCCTGCTCCAGCACCTCTTGCACCAGCTCTTGGGCGCCAAACAGCACCAGCTTGGCGCCCTTGGCGCTCAGCGCGCGCGCGCTGGAGATCAAGAGCCGAATACCCATCGAAGCGATGAAAGGCACGCCGGACAAATCGACCAAGGTGTCCTGCCCGGTCGCTGCGGTCGAAGCGGTAAACCGAACGCCGATTTGATCAGCCCCTGCCGCGTCCAAGCGGCCATTCAGGCGCACGCAGTTCTTTGCCGCGCCAATTTCAGTGACTGCCAGTTCCATTGCAATTCCTTGTTGATTGTTTGTGTCTTTGGCGCCTTGTTGTGCCGCCTCCCGCCTCAAAGAAGCGAGACAGACTCCATCTGCCAGCCTAGCCAAACTTCATGACAAATTATTGACAAACCTCGTCCGCACTACGTTTCACCAGCAGCATGGTGATGTCGTCTTCCTGCGGCGCACCGCGCGCAAACTCACGCACTGCGGCCAGGATCAGTGCCGACAGCTGCTCGGCCGAGGCCTCGCGGTGCTGCGCCAACAAGGCCTCAACCCGTTGCCGGCCAAACTGTTCGCCATCCGGCGCCTCGTACTCGTAAATGCCATCCGTGAGCAGACACAAGATATCGCCCGGCGCCAACTCAATCTGAACCGTCGGGCGCAGCGTCGCAATCGGCATCGCGCCCATCGGGAAACTGGTGGCCTTGTAGCTACTGCAAGCCCCGGCGGCCGCCTGGAAATGAAGAATCGGCCCCTGCCCACCACTGAGGAAGCGCAGGCGATGGCTGTCGGTGTCCAGCAAGCCGATAAAAGCGGTAACAAAGCGGCTGTCCGCCAAGGTGGCCGCCAATTGGTCATTGACCTTGCGAAAAGCCGTTTCCAGATCGGCCCCCATGGCGAAGGCCATGCGCAGCATGGCGTGCATCTGCGTCACTGACAAGGCCGGCGCAATGCCATGCCCCGTGGCGTCGCCCAGCACCAGCAGCAAGCCCTGCTCGATGCGCGCAATATCGTAGGTATCGCCACCGGTCTGGGAGGCAGGCAAGAAGGTGCCGTGCATGTCATAGCCGGCCACTCGCGGCGGCGCAGCCGGCAGCGTTGACAACTGCACAGTGCGCGCTAACTCCAACTCCTGACGCATGCGCTCGCCCTCCAGCATCGCCGCCAACAGGCGCACGCGGCTCAAAGCGACCGCGCATTGAGCCGCCAAGGCCTCGGCCAGCGCCTCGTCCTCGGCTTCAAAAACACCGCCCTGCCGATTCAGCACCTGCATCACACCGACCAGTGCACCTGTGTGATCGATCAAGGGCAAGGTCAAGCTGCAGCGGGTATGGAAGCCGGAGCGCTTGTCCACCTCGGCATTGAAGCGTGGGTCGGCATAGCAATCCGGCACATTGATCAAGACTTGGTCGCGCGCGCAGGCGCCCACCAAACCCGCCCCCACCGGCAGCCGGATCTGCTTCAGGTCCGACGACACCTCAAGCACCAATTCATTGGCACCCGCGTCCAACAACCAAACCGAGCTGCGCTCGGCGTGCAAGACTTGGCGCGCGGCCTCGGTCACCTTCTGCAGCATGGTCGGCAAATCAAATGGTGCCGCCAATGCCCGCGTCACCGCCAAAACCGCCTGCATGTCCGCCTGGCTTAAAGGCGGATGGGTGGATGCTGAAAGACTCATAGGGCGCAACTGTAGCGGCAGCGGCGCAGGCTAGACCGCCGCCACGGCGATCGGCGCCAAAACCAGCGGCTCAGTGCAAATCGGGAGCAAACGCCTCTTGCAAGCGCCAGCCCTGCTGCCACAAGGCGCTCAGCGCTTCATTCATCACCGCCTCGCGCAAGGCCGCCGGGCTTTGACCCGGGCGCGCCGCCAGCACCGGGCTCAACCACTGTGGTCCCGCGCCCGCCTCGCCCGCCGCATCGGCACGCCACAAGGCCAATCGCCAAGCCTGCCGCGTGCCTTGGGCCTGGCTGTCGTCGGCCAGCAGGCCCAACCAGTCGGCGCTGCGCACCCCATAGGCGGCCCGCAAAATGCGCGCTGCCGAGGCCCGTTTGGGCATGGGCGCCACGGCCTCGCCCCAGGGGCTGATCAAATGATGGGTGGAGGCAGCCGCAGCTTGCGCGAGCCGCGCCGCGCTACTGCTTGGATTGCTTGTCGGATGCCGCTTAACATCGGCGCTAGACCTTGGATTGAACGCCGGGCTTGAAGCGTGAACCCTGGCTTGTGCGGCCTCCGAGGCGCGCCGTGTCAGCCATCGATCGAAAGAAGCAAGACCTTGCATGATGAATTGAAAACTCCGAGTGCCCTGGTACCGGCGTTTGCCGGCCCAGGGCATCTCGGAGCCGCAACGCTTTAGCCGTATTTGATAGCCCGCCCGCAAGTAGTTGGTAAATCGGCGGTGACACGGTTTGCACCGCGTCGCTGGCCATTGTAATGCGAACGATCGGCAAGCCAAAATCCGGAACTGGCACTAAAACCCAAAGCTGCCGCGCCGCCCGGTAGACAATCCGCCCTCAAAGTCCCCATCACTCGCCCTATGTTGAACCCCTGGTTGTCGCAAGCCCTCGCCTTCGCCAGCAACTGGCTGGAAGCCGTGCTGGCTTCGCCGCAACAGACCTTGGCCCACTTGGCCGCGGCCGCCGGCATTGGCCTGGTGATGGCCGGCGCCCTGACCCGCACGATGGCGCCCTTGCGCTGGTTGGCGGCCGGCAGCAATGTGGGGCTGATGATTTATGGCGCGCTGCGCCCCTCCCCGATCACTTTTTGCGTGGCCGCCGTCTTGTTGCCGGTCAATCTGTACCGCGCGATTGAAGTGACTCGCCTAACGCGCAGGGTCCACCGCGCCGAAGCCGCCGCCGACCATGCGGGCCTGTGGCTCAAGCCATACATGAAGGCCAAAAAGCTCAGGGCCGGGCAAACCTTGTTCAGCAAAGGCGCCCGCGCCGAGCATCTATTCCTGCTGGTCGACGGCGAATTGGAACTGGTCGAGTTGGGCAAGCGACTCGAGCCAGGCCGCATCTTTGGCGAGATCGCGCTGTTCTCGCCCAGCCGCCTGCGCACCAGCACGGTACGCTGCGTCACGGCCTGCACCGTGCTGCGCATTCACGACAGCACCGTCAGGCAGCTTTATTTCCAAGACCCGGCCTTCGGCTTCCACTTGATCGACCTGCTGGCGAGCCGGCTGAGCGATGATGTCGAACGGGCTCGGCAGCAGTTGCACCAAGCCCAAACCGCGCTCACCGAGAACAATTCCAAACAGTCCCATGTCTGACATTCGCGCGCTGCTGCTAACCGATGTAGTCGACAGCACCAAACTCTCCGAAGCCCTGGGCGATGACGCCATGGCCGAGGTCTGGACCCAGCATGACCGTGCGGCACGCGACCTGCTGCCGCAATGGCGTGGCCGCGAGATCGACAAGACCGACGGCATGCTTTTGCTGTTCGATCAGCCCGATGATGCTGTCGCTTATGCGCTGGCCTACCACCAAGCCATTGCCAGCCTGCCGGTGCCGCTGCTGGCGCGCGCGGGCCTGCATATGGGGCCGGTGATCTTGCGCGAAAACAGCGCCGAGGACGTGGCGCGGGGCGCCAAGCCGCTGGAGGTCGACGGCCTGGCCAAGCCGACCGCAGCGCGCATCATGTCCGTCGCCGGCGGCGGCCAAACGCTGATCAGCGCCGAAGCACGCGCCGCCCTGACGCTGCAAGATCAAAGCATCGAATCGCACGGCCACTGGATGATGAAAGGCGTCTCAGAAGCCGTGGAGCTCTTCGAGTGCGTCCCGCCGGGCGGCATCGCCAAGACGCCAGAAGACGGCGAGAAGGTCTACCGCGTCTTCAAGTCCGGCGAGCGCTGGCTGCCGGTCAAAGAAATCCCTAACAACCTGCCTCAGCAGAGCAGCAACTTCATCGGCCGCGAGCAGGAGCTGCGCGACATCAAAGCCTTGCTGGGCAGCGCCCGGCTGGTCACGCTGCTGGGCATGGGCGGCCTGGGCAAGACGCGCCTGAGCCTGCAAGCCGCGGCCGAGTTGATGCACCAATTCCCCGACGGCGTCTGGTTCCTGGACCTGGCACCGATCTCGGACCCCAGCCTGGCCCTGGCCGAAGCGGCGCAAGTCTTGGGGGTACGCGAAGAGCCAGAGCGCAGCCTGTTGCAGTCGGTGTGCGCGCATCTGAAGAACCTGCGGGTGCTGATGATCTTTGACAACTGCGAGCACCTGATCAAGCCCGCGGCTGACTTGGCGTTTGCGATTGTTCGTGCCGCACCGCAGGTGCGCCTGGCCGCCTCCAGCCGCGAGGCCCTGAACATCCCCGGCGAGCGCGCCTATCCGATCATGCCCTTGCCGCTGCCACGCGCAGGCGCCGATCTGGCCAGCCTGAAGGCATCCCCCGCGGTGCGCCTGTTTGTCGACCGCGCCAAGGCGCACAAACCCAGCTTCGAACTGGACGAGACCCAAGCCCCGGCCGTGGCCGAACTGGTCTCGCGCCTGGAGGGCATTCCCTTGGCGCTGGAGTTGGCGGCGGCGCGAGTGCGGGCGCTGTCGGTGGCCGACATCAATCGCCGCCTGGATGACCGCTACAAGCTGCTGACCGGCGGCTCCAAGGTGCTGCAGCAGCGCCAGCAAACACTGCGCGCCCTGGTCGACTGGTCCTACGACATGCTGCCGCCCGAAGAGCAAACCCTGTTGCAAAGGCTGGCGCCCTTCAAGGGCGGCTTCGATCTGGAGGCCTGCGAAGCCGTCTGCGGCGGCGCGCCGCTGGCACCCGAGGACATTCTTGATTTGCTGACACCGCTGATCGAAAAATCGCTGCTGATGCGGCTCGAAACCGATGACGCCTCGCGCTACAAGATGCTGGAGACGATCCGCGACTACGCGCAGGAAAAACTGCGTGACAGCGGCGACCTGGCCAGCCTCGCCGCCGCTCATTGCGACTATTTCTTCGGCCTGGCCAAACTCGGCCGCAATGGCCTGCGCGGCCCGCAGCAAGGCCTGTGGCTGAATCGCCTCGAGCTGGAACAAGACAATCTGCGCGCCGCCACCGAGGCGGCCCTGCGCGACGACGGCACGGTCGACCCCATCATTGCCGTCAAGCTGGCGGTGGCGCTGCAAGGCTTTTGGATCTTGCGCGGCCACAGCAGCGAGGGGCGCGCCACGCTGGAAGCCGCGCTGGCCTTGCCGGCCGTCATCGCTGCACCGCATGCCCATGGCCATGCGCTCTATGTGGCCGGGGCACTGGCCTGGAGCCAAAGCGACCATGCCGCCGCCCTGCGTTTGCTGCAAACCTGCTTGGAGATAAGGCGCGGCTTGGGCAATGGGGTGGAAGTTGCCGCCACCTTGTCGACCCTGGCAATGGCGCAATTGGCCGCCGGTGATGCGGCCGCGGCCCTGCAGTCGGATCTAGAAGCGCTGAGCTTGTTCCGCGAAGGCGGCAACAAGGTCGGCGAGACCACCGCCCTCTTGCAACTGGGCCAAATCGAGCTCTATGCAGGCCGCCCCGACCCAGCCAAAGCCTATCTGGACCAAGCCCTCGGCCTGGCTCGCCAAATCAAGCACCCTGAGAACGAGGCCGAGGCCGAGTTGGTGTTGGGCCAACTGGCCTTCTATCAAGGCGAGTTGGCTTCGGCCGATGCTGCCTTGGCGCGCTCGCTGAAGATTTGCCTAAGCGCCGGTGACCGGCGCGGCGCCGCCAATGCGCTGGGCTGGCAAGGCAAACTCGATGTACTGGCGGACCGACTGGCGCAAGCCCGCAGCCGTTTGACGGAAGCGTTGAGCGCCTTCAATGCCTTTGAAATGCGCGAGCAATTGCTGGCCTGCCTGGAAGATCACGCCGCCTTGGCGCTGCGCGCCGGGCAAGTGCCCTCGGCCATCGCCCTTGGCGCGGCCGCGGAGCAACTGCGCAAGAAGGCCGGGCTCGGTTTGTCGGCCGCGGCGCAAGCCGCTTTGGAAGCCCTGCACACGCAGATGCGTGAAGCCTGCGTGGAGGAGTCGGCCTGGCTCAGCGCCCAAGAACTGGGCCAAGGCTGGGACACCGCCGAGGCGATCCGTCATGTTCTGGCCCTGTCCTTACCGGCGGGCCAGATGCATCTCTGACGATCAGCCGCGGTGCTCGCGCTGGCTGCTGCGGCGCGTCAGCGCCAAGGCCCCCAGGGCACCGAACATCAGGGCCAGACTACTGGGCTCGGGAACGACGCTGACTTGTTGCGTATCGAAAGTTGGATTGCCGTTGGTGTCACCGCCGGTATAAGTGCGGCGCAAAGCCAATCCATCGCCGAGGCGGCTACCGCCCCCCGCTGATTCGTCATAGCTATGTCGAATCAATATGGCGTAGTTCTCGTAACTCGCGTTGTAAACCTCACCGCCACCACCCACATCCGCTTCCAAATCTGCCAAGCCACTCAGGAGGTATCGGAATTTAAACGTCGTGTCCACCCACACCGTGGGTTCGAAAGTCAAATCGATCTCCTCATCGGTTTCAAAGCCGATCAAGTAACCCTTGTTGGGACCCGACGGACCCGAGTCCAAACCCAAGGAAAGATCGATATTCAACTTCAAGACATTCATTTCGAAGGTCCGCGTGCGGCTGAGGGCTCCGTTGGAAAGCGTCAGGCTCACATTCGCAACGATTGGGGTTGCAGAGACATCAACCACATGGGAGCCGCCAGCCGCTGGAATCAAACTATCGGGCACATCAAAGGAAAACGTCCCTCGGTACGACACCCCGGGCAGCATATAGCCGAACTCGGGATCGAAGTCACCAGTCACCACGCCCGCCTGGGCCGAGCCCCATGCCGTGCAGGCCAAAGCCAATGCCAGTGCCGCCTTTCTCACTCGAGCTTGAAATCCATTCTTAGTCATCGCTACCTCTCCCCAGAGATTGAATGCAAGCGCCGCGCGATTGCGCTGCGCAGTATCGCGGTTAGCAAGGACGAATGTGTGATGGATTTCTCGCCACACCCCGCGAACAGGGGATGCAGCGGGGGTGGCCGCTGCGGCTAAATCAGCTATAGCGGCTACAGCGCCCCGGCAATCTGCTCGCGCACATGCTCGGCCAATAAGCGCCGGTCGGCGTGCGCCGTGCCCATGGCCGGCAAGACCCGCACCGACACGCTCAGGCCCTTGGCCGTCAACACTCGCCACAGGCTTTGCACCAGGGTGGTGTCGCCGATGAAGCGGGCCGATGAGCTGAAACGTTCGCCCGGCTCGGAGAAGCGCAGCACCAGCGGTTGAATCGGCACCTCGGTGGCGATGGCCGCTTGCAGCAGATTGCCGTGGAAGGGCAAGAGCTCAGGCCCGGCCCCGGTAGTGCCCTCAGGAAACACGGCCACCGAGTCGCCAGCCTTCAAGGCATCGGCCATCTGGTGCACCACTCGCAGGGCGTCGCGCTTGCTGGCCCGCTCGATGAACAAGGTGCCCACGCCGGTCACCAAGCCACCGACCAAGGGCCAATGCTTGACGTCGGCCTTGGAGACAAAACGTGCCTCCGGCACCACCGAATGCACCGCGGCAATATCCAGCCAAGAGACGTGGTTGGCCACCAAGAGCTTGGCGCCAGGTCTTGCGGCAAGACCTGACACCTCAAGCTTGATGCCGAAGATGCTGAGCATTTTGCGCGACCAACGCTGGATATGCGCATGGCGCTGGGCCAGGCTGAGGCTGCCAAAGCGCAGCTTGATCAGCAGCAGGCCGTAGATCACATGCAGGCTGAAACGGAGCAGGCGTCCTGCGGCGATCAAATTTCTAAACATCGACATCAGGCGCGGGCCATCTCTTGCTGAGCTTGAGCTTCAAAAGCCACATGACCGGCCACCAAGGTGTAGCGCACCGAGGCCGGCAGCTCAAAGCCGCTGATCTCGAAAGCGAAAGGCGTGTGCTTGCCCTGGCTGCTCAAGGCCTCGGGCGTGACCGACCAACTGGCGTTCGGGTCGAACACACAAACATCGGCCACCCCGCCCTGCACCAAGCGTCCAGCGCTGGCCGACAAAGAGCCCAGGGCCGAGCCCAGCACCCGCACTGGTTCGGCCGTGACCACCGCCAAGGCGCGGGACAGCGGCAGGCCCGAGTCTTCGGCCCAGCGCAGGGCCAGGCTCAAGAGCAACTCCAGGCCGGTGGCACCCGGCATGGCTTCGGCAAAGGGCACGTTCTTCTCGTCGGGTGCCACTGGCATGTGGTCCGACACCAGCGCATCCAGCGTGCCGTCAGCCAGGCCAGCGCGCAGCGCATCGCGGTCGCGGCCCTGGCGCAGCGGCGGTGTCAGGCGCATGGCGGAGTTGAAGTAACCGATATCCACATCGGTGAGGTGCAGCGAGTTGATGGACACATCAGCCGTCACCTGCAAGCCGTCGCGCTTGGCGGCGCGCACCAACTCCACGCCGGCGGCGCTGGAGATGCGACACAGATGGACGCGGGCGCCGGTGGAGCGCATCAGCTCAAAAATCGTATGCAAGGCCACCGTCTCTGCCGTCACCGGCACGCCGGCCAGACCCAAGCGCGTGGCCATGGCGCCGCTGGCGGCCACGCCACCGCCGAGGTAGGCGTCTTGCGGGCGCAGCCAGACGGTGTAGTCATAAGTGGCCGCATACAGCAGCGCGCGCGCCAACACCTGGGTGTCACGCACCGGCACTTCGGCTTGCGAGAAGCCAATGCAGCCGGCTTCGGTCAGCTCGGCCATCTCGGTCAAGGCCTGCCCTTGCAGGCCTTGCGTCAAAGCGCCCAGGGGGAACAAACGGCAGCGGCTCAGCTTGCGAGCGCGGAACTTCAGCATCTCCACCAGACCGGGTTCGTCCAGCACCGGGTCGGTGTCGGGCGGGCAGACCAGGCTGGTCACGCCACCAGCGGCGGCCGCCGCCAGTTCGCTTTCCAACATGCCTTCATGCTCATGGCCGGGCTCGCGCAAGCGCGCGGCCAGATCGACCAGGCCGGGGGCGACGATCAGGCCGGTGGCGTCGATGACGCGATCGGCAGCGAACTCAGTCGCCTCGCCCAGGCCCACGATGCGGCCATTGGCGATGGCCAGGTCGCCCACGCGGTCAAGTCCGGAGGCGGGGTCGATCAGGCGACCACCCTTGATCAAAATCTTCATGCTTCGTTCCCAGCCAAGATGGACATAACGGCCATGCGCACCGCAATACCAAAGGTCACCTGCGGCAGGATCACGCTTTGCGCGCCATCGGCCACGGTGGAGGCGATTTCCACGCCGCGGTTGATCGGGCCCGGGTGCATGACGATGGCATCGGGTTTGGCCAGCGCCAGCTTCTCCGGCGTCAGACCAAAGTTCTTGAAGAACTCACCGGCGCTGGGCAGCATGCCGCCGCTCATGCGCTCGTTTTGTAGGCGCAGCATGATGATCACATCGGCGCCGCGCACGCCCTCGGCCATGTCGTGGCAGACGCGCACGCCCATGTCCTTCAAGTCGCCAGGCACCAGGGTCTTGGGGCCAACCGCGCGAATCTCGGGCACGCCCAGGATGTTGAGTGCGTGGATGTCCGAACGGGCCACCCGCGAATGCACGATGTCGCCAACGATGGCGACCGTGAGGTTGCGGAAGTCTTTCTTGAAGTGCCGGATCGTGTACATGTCCAGCAGGCCTTGCGTCGGGTGCGCGTGGCGGCCGTCACCGGCGTTGACCACATGCACATGCGGCGCGCAATGCTGGGCGATCAGATAGGGCGCGCCGGATTCGCTGTGGCGCACCACAAACATATCGGCGTGCATGGCGCTGAGGTTGGCCACCGTGTCGAGCAGGGTCTCGCCCTTGGCGGTGCTGGAGCGAGCGATGTCCAGATTCAGCACGTCGGCCGACAGGCGCTTGGCCGCGATCTCAAAAGTGGTGCGGGTGCGGGTGCTGTTCTCGAAGAACAGATTGAACACCGACTTGCCGCGCAAGAGCGGCACCTTCTTGACCTCGCGGTCATTGACCGAGAGGAAGCTACCGGCCGTGTCGAGGATCTGATGAATATTGGCCTGCGGCAGGCCTTCGATGGACAGCAGGTGAACCAGTTCACCATGCTTGTTCAGTTGCGGATTGCGCTTGGAGAGCATCGATCAATCCCCTTTCAAGTCAAAACTGAATCGGCCGTTGTCATCCTTGGCCAGACGCAGGCGCTGCGCGGCGGCCAGATGGATGCGGGCGGCCGAGAAGGCCGGCTCGATCGGCAACTCGCGCCCGCCTCGGTCCACCAGCACCGCCAGCGTCACGCTGGCCGGGCGGCCGAAGTCAAACAACTCGTTGATGACGGCGCGGGTGGTGCGGCCGGTGTAGAGCACATCGTCGATCAGCACGATGTGCTGGCCGTTGACGTCAAAAGGCAATTTGGTGTGATCGGCACTGGCCGACATGCCGCGCGAGCCGAAATCATCACGGTGCAAGGAGCTGGAGATCACGCCGGCCGCACCGCTCAAGCCCAGATCGGTCTGCAGGCGCTCGGCCAACCAAGCGCCGCCGGACCAGATGCCCACCAGCGCGCTGTCGGGGCGCATCAGCTTGCGCACGCCTTGCAGCAGATCGGCGTAGATCGCCTCGGCGTCAAGAAGGAGAGTACTCATCAAGTGTTCTCACGGAAGAATTGTTCAAGAATCAGTGCGGCGGCGGTGGAATCGACATCACGGACGCCATAACTTTCAGCCTCGACGCTGGTGTAGCGCTCGTCGACTTCAAACACCGGCAGGCGGAAGCGGCTTTTCAGCTGGCGACCAAAGCGGCGCGCGCGCAGCGTGATTTCATGCTCGGCGCCGTCGGGATGGAAAGGCACGCCGATCACCAAGGCATCGGGCTGCCAGTCCTTGATCAGCTTGGCAATCGCCTGAAAGCGCGCCTCGCCGTCCACCGCAATGCTTTTGAGCGGCTCGCCCCGGCCGGTGAAGCGGCTGCCATTGGCCACGCCCACGCGTTTGGTGCCGAAGTCAAATGCCAATAAAGATTGCGCCAACGAGGGCGAGCTTTGTGGATTCAGCATCGGCCATCCTGCCGCCGGGCCGCCCCAAGGCAGGATGCGCCCCTTGGGGGCAGAAGCGAAGCGACTGGGGGGCTCACAATCTTCATGCGTGGCCAGCCTCTTGGCTGAGCATGCGCGGGTCGACGCCCAGCAGGCCGAGTGCGCGCTCGTAGCGCTGCTCCACCGGGGTGTCAAAAATGATCTCGGGCGCGGCGTCCACGGTCAGCCAGCCATTGCGGCCGATTTCTTCTTCCAACTGACCCGCGGCCCAGCCGCTATAGCCCAGCGTGACCAGCACGCGCTTGGGGCCGGCGCCGTTGGACAAGGCTTCCAGCACATCCCGGCTGGTGGTCATCTCCAGGCCGCCTGGCACCACCAGGGTGGCGTTGTAGTGGCCACCGGTGGCATCCAAAGGCTCATGCAGCACAAAGCCGCGTTCGGCCTGCACCGGGCCACCGTAATAGACCGGGCCGCTGGACACCTCGCCCTTGGGCGGGCTGAGTTCGACTTTTTCGAACAAATTGCCCAGGGTCATGGAGATCGGTTTGTTGATGACCAGGCCGAGCGCGCCTTTTTCGTTGTGCTCGCACATATAGACCACGCTGCCGGCGAAAGCCTCGTCGGCCATGCCAGGCATGGCGATCAGAAACTGATTGGTGAGGACGATCCGATCTTGTGACATGCGGGCATTTTAGGCGAGGCCGAGCCCCGCACCATGCCCCTGCACCTCACAGAGAAAGCGCGGCGCTGCGACACTGCGCGAATGAAGAAGTACAAGTCCGCCCTGCTGTGGTTTCGTCGCGACCTGCGGGTGCAAGATCAGGCGGCGCTGTATCAGGCGCTGAAACAGTCCGAACAGGTGTTTTGCGCCTTTGTGTTCGACAGCGACATCCTCGCCCCCCTGCCCCGCCAGGATCGCCGCGTCGAGTTCATTTGGGCCTCTTTGAAGACCCTGGACGAGGAGTTGCGCAGCCATCAGCCCGGCGCCGGCCTGCTCGTGCGGCACGGTCGGTCTGTCGATCTGATCCCGCAACTGGCGGCGGAACTGGGCGTGCAGGCGGTGTTTTGCAACCATGACGACGAACCGACTGCCCTGACCCGCGACGCCCAAGTGGCCGAACGATTACAGAGCTTTGCCTGCGCCTTTCACAGCTTCAAGGACCATGTGGTGTTTGAACGCAGCGAGGTGCTGACGGCCGTGGGCAAGCCTTACGGGGTGTTCACGCCCTACAAAAATGCCTGGCTGCGCAAGCTCGAGCCTTTTTACCTGCAGGCCTACCCGGTTGAACGCTATGCCGGCAGTTTGGCCCAAAGCCCGCTGGCCCAAGGTGTGCCGAGCCTGGCCGAGATCGGCTTCGAGCGTGCCGGCCTGAGCCCACATCTGGGCGCGGGCAGCGCGGGCGCCCAGGCCTTGCTGGACGATTTTTTGAACCGCATCGACCAGTACGCCAACGCCCGCGACTTTCCTGCCGTCAAAGGGCCGAGTTATTTGAGCGTGCACCTGCGCTTCGGCACCATCTCGATCCGGCAACTGGCGCGCGCGGCCTGGCAGCGCATGCAGGCCGGCGACCGAGGCGCCGAGGTCTGGCTGTCCGAGCTGATCTGGCGCGACTTCTATCACCAGGTCATGCATCACCACCCGCATGCGATGAGCCGAGCCTTCAGGCCCGAATACGACCACATCGTCTGGGAACAAGGCCCGCAGGCCGAAGCCAACTTTCAGGCCTGGTGCGAAGGCCGGACCGGCTATCCGCTGGTGGACGCCACCATGCTGCAGCTGAACCAGAGCGGCTATATGCACAACCGCTTGCGCATGGTGACGGCCTGTTTTCTGATCAAGGATCTGGGGATCGACTGGCGCCGCGGCGAGGCCTACTTCGCCGAAAAGTTGCTGGACTTTGACCTCGCTGCCAACAACGGCGGCTGGCAATGGGCCTCGTCCAGCGGTTGCGATGCGCAACCCTATTTCCGCATCTTCAACCCGGTCACGCAAAGCGAGAAGTTTGATGCCGAGGGCCGTTTCATCAAGCGCTATCTGCCGCAGCTGGCCAAGCTACCGGCCAAGCTGCTGCACGCGCCTTGGACCGCCAGGCCGGGGGACCTACAGGCCGGCGGCGTCATCCTGGGCGACAACTACCCGCAACCCATCGTGCAGCACGATCAAGCGCGGCTGGCCACGCTGGCGCGCTATGCGGTGGTCAAACATCGAAACATCAATCCCTAAGCTGGCGTTTGGACATCGGCAGCCCTGGCCGCCGTTGCCGGCAGCCGACGCCGCCCGGCGCCCTCTATCGGCGAGGCGCAGATCGTTACAGAATCGCCAGCGGCCAACTCGGCCAAGCAGACTTTTTGGAGACCGCCATGATGAATCGATGGATGTTGCCTGTTTGCCTGGCCCTCGCGGCCAACCTCTCGCTCGCCCAGGGCAACTCGGACAAGACTGTGAACGTCACCGTGAACGGTGCAGCGATCACCGCAAACCCCGACCCCGTGGCCATGAGCAAGCAACACAACAAGCTGCGTTGGGAGTTGAAAAGCTCGGGCTACACCTTCGCCGACAACGGCATCGTCATCCAAGGCAATGGCGGTGACTACGGCGACTGCGGCATCAAGGGCAAAGACAAGAGGATGTTCGAGTGCAAGAAGCTCAAACACGCCGATGGCAAGCGCTTCAAGTACGACATCAATCTGCTGAACGCCGCGGGTCAATCGATCAGCGTCGACCCGGTGATTCAGAACGACTGAATGTGGCCCGGCCCGGCCTCACGTCATCAAGGCGTGGGTCCGCGCCAGGGCAAGCGCCAACTCGGACGCTGGGTTGGCCTTGACTTGCTGCGCCAAGGTGTCGGCCCGATCCAGTAGCACTGCCGCAGCCCGCGCATCGCCCGACAGCCAAGCCAGTTCGGCCTCAAAGCAGAACAAAAGCCCGAGGTCCGACAGATCACCGACGGATTGCAGCAAGACCTGACCCTCTTGCGCGCAAGCCCGCCCCAGCTCAAAGGCCCGCTGCCGGCCATGCAAGGCCACCAGATAGGTCAACGCCTGCCCCTCAAGCCGGGTGTCAGGAAGCTGCCGCGCCAACGATCTGGCGGCGTTTAAACATTCCAGCGCCCGGGACTCTTGGGCCTGCGCCAAATGGAAGATGCCCAGATTGCACAGCACCGTGCATTCCAGGCGCAGATAGCCCAACTCGCGGGCAATCGTCCGCGCGGCTTCGCTGACGCTGACCGCCTCAGCAAGCCGGCCCTGGGTGTGATGCAAGAGGCCCAGATTGCACAAGGTATTGCCCTCTCGCTTGCGGTCGCCCAACTGGCGCGCCAGTTGCAAGGCCTCGGTCAACTGTTCGGTCGCCAGCTCAAGCCGGCCAAGAGACATATTCAGAATACCGAGATTGCCCAACACACTGCCGCGCCAACTTTGTTGCGGCAATTGCTGCGCGACGCGCAAGGCAGCCTGGTAATGCGCCTCCGACTCGCTAGGCCGAGCGACATTGTGGTCAAGATTGCCCAAGGCATTCAGCACCGCGCATTCAATCGCCCGGTCGCCCTGACTTCGAGCCAGGCTCAAGGCATCGCTCAACATCGCCCGGGCAAGTTCATCATGCCCCTGGCGGGCGAGGCCCTGCGCCAATTGCAGCCCCGCCTGCGCCTGGCTGCGTGAGTCTCCCGCCTGGCGCGCCAGCGTCAAGGCTTGCTCGGCATGCTGCCGTGCCTCCACCAAACGACCGACCGACTCGGCCACGCGGCCCTGTATCAGATGCACTCGGGCGCGGTCCGCGTCATTCAGCACGGCCATGCTGGCCACTTGCTCGGCCAGTTCCAGGCCGGACTTGAACGGCCCATGCAAACTCAGGGCCTCCCAGGCGCCCTCCAGCAGGCCCAAGGCGGTCTGAACCTCTTGTCGATCCACCGCGCGCCGGCAGCCGACCACCAGGTTCTCCAGATCGGCGCAGTCGCCATCGATCGCATGCTCGGGCCCCAGGGCTGCAAACCAAGCACCATGCCGGCATTGCGCCGCCCGCAAGGCCGGCGGCCCACTGCCGAGAAAGCGGCCTTCGGTGCGCAGATGCTCGTCGGCGTAGACCTGCACGCTGACCAAGAGGTCGAAGCGATCGGCGCCGAGGCTGCGCACAAAGGACTTGTCCACCAAGGAGGCAAGCGCGTCCATGGGCCAGGGCGCATCGGCAAAGGCGGACACATCGATGACCACCTCGGCCGCCGCCAAACTGAAGCCCCCTTCGAACACCGACAGCTGCGCCAGCGCGGCGCGCTCAGCCGGCGCCAACAAATCCCAGGACCAGTCAAAGGTGCCGCGCAGGGTGGATTGCCGTTCGCCCCGCCCACCTCCGCCAGCCAAGAGCTTGAAGCGCTCACTCATGCGCACCAACATGGCACTGGGCGGCAAGATGCGCGCCCGCGCCGCCGCCAACTCAATGGCCAAGGGCAAGCCATCCAGCAGGCGCATCAATTCGGCAATCGCCTGGCTTTCGGGTCCGTCGGGCGCAAAGTCTTGTCGCGCAGCCTTGGCGCGCAAGATGAACAGGTCTCGCGCCTCCTCGCCGCCCAGCGGTGGCAGCACCAAGGCCTCTTCGCCAGCAATGCCAAGGAGCTCTCGGGAGGTGACCAGAAAGTGCGCCTCGGGCGCGCGGTCAAGCCAATGACCGACGCTGTCCTCGGCGAAGCGTGCCACCTGCTCGAAGTTGTCGAGGATGAGCAGGCAATTGCCGCGCCCGGCGATCGCGTGGCCCAGTTGTTCGACAGGATCGGCCTTGCCCAAGGGCACATCCAGACCTTGCGCCACCGCGTGCACCAGCCCATCGATGGCGCGCGCCGACGCCAGATCGCAGAACCAGACGCCGCCCGGATAGTCGCCCAAGCGGCTGAGCCCGAAATGTGTCGCCAAGCGCGTTTTGCCACTGCCGCCCATGCCCAATAGCGAGACCAGCCGAGCCCCCTTTTCGAACAAGCGCGCGAGGCCCAGCATGGCTGCGTGGCGGCCGACAAAATTGTCCCGTTCGGCCGGTAGGCTGTGGCTGACTTCGCGCACCGGCATCCAAACATCGCGATTGCGCAGCACCCGATAGGCTTTGTCGGAATCGGGCGGCGGCGTAAACGGCGCGCAACCATCGGCCTCCTCGCCAATTTCGAACAATTCCATCGGCTCGGGCAAGCCCTTCAAGCGCCAATGGCCATGCGACAGCAGCCGCTGCGCAACCGGACCCAGGGCACGCATCGCCGTCTCGGTCAGCAAGGTTTGCCCACCCAAGGCGGCCGCCATCACCCGCGCTGCAACCGGCTTGGCCAGGCCGTCCAACTCGATCGGTTTGGCGCCCAGCGCCACATCGGCGGGCGGGTTCTCACGCACCGAAATCGGCCCAACATGCAGGCCGGCGCGCGCCCGCATCGGCGTAGACAACCCAGCCAAAGCGCGGTGGTAAGCCAAGGCGAAACCAAGCGCATCACTGGGCTGCACGAACAGCAGCAAGAAGCCATCGGTCTTGTCAATTTCACGCCCGCGCCACTGGCGCAAGAGATCACGCGCGGCGCGATCATGGGCGGTCCAGAGCTGGACCATGGCTGCATCGCCCAGACGTTCTGCCAGGGCGGCACTGTCGACAATGTCGAGCAAGAGCAGGGAGACGGCTTCGAAGGTATTCATCGGCAAGCGTACGACCCACGGGCAGCATCATCGGCCGCCTCTTATTCGCACAGTGCCAAGCATGGCACAGCCGGGCCGCCCGCCATAGCCCGCTGAACCCTCATTCAAGCCCCGCGCCACAGTCGGGCGGGCCGACGCCTGCGGCGCTATAGTCGCCTGCCCAGTTACTGGGCCGAAGTCATTGCCCCTGAGAGACCAACCGTGATCGAACCCACCAAGCTGCTCAAACCTCAGAACGACCCGGCCCCGCGCTGGTTCCATATTGCCGTGGCCGCCAGTATGGTGCTCAGCACGCTCAGCGCCGTCTACAGCTCGATGAAGACCAGTGCCGCCATGCAGGCCTTGGTGAAAGAAAACTCGCGCCTGGTCTTGGCCAGCTCAACGCCCTTGCTGCAGTTGATGAGCAGCAACTACGACGGCGGCAAACCCAGCCTGAGTTTCAAGGTCACCAATGACGGCAACGGGCCAGCCCGCGTCGTCTGGTTCGAGATGAAATCCGAGGGGCGGCTGATCAAAAGCTTGCGGGAAGAGATTCGTGGCGACGCCAAGGAGGCCACGCCCATGTCGCTTTACATCACGACCTCAACGATTGCGCCGCGCCTGATCTCGCCAGGCAATAGCGTCACGCTGTTCGCCTGGGACCAGCCGGCCGCCAGCGATGATGCTGCCCTGAAGCTTTGGCAGCAATTTGACCGCCAAGGGCGTGGCAAGATCTCGGTGGAGGCCTGCTACTGCTCGGTGCTCGATGCCTGCTGGATCTCCGATTTGGATGGCGACATCCCCAAGCCCGTGGACCGTTGCGAGGCCACCGGCAAGACCACGGTCAAGGGCTGAAGGCCAAGTCCTTGGCAGGCTTGTCGCCCACATCAGGGCTCAAGCGCCATTGCTGCACCAAGCCGCCGTGGCGCGCGCCCCAGTGGCGCAAGTCATCGTCTCGGCCCTGATAGACCTGGTTCAAGAAGGCCAAAGACAACTCCTGGGTGGCAGCCTTGACCTTGGGGTTCAGGGCCACGCCACCAGCAGCGGCCCGGTCGGTGAAGATGCTGTGGGAGCCGCCTTCAAACACCACCAGGCTCTTGCGGGAGCTGCCGGTGGCATCAAACACGGCGATGCGGTCTTTGGCATCCGAATGATAGCCAGGGATATTGATCACATCCTCAGACGCGGTGATGTGCAGCGTGGGGATGCTGATGGGCTTGAGGATGGCGGCCGTCTTCTCGGTCTCGCCATAAAAAGGTGGGGCCGAAATGATGATGGCGGCCTTGATGCGCGGGTCACGCAATTGCCCCAAGGTTTGACCTTCGCGAGTGACCTCAGCGCCCGACAAGAGCATCACCGTATTGGCGCCATAGCTATGGCCAGCGGCGCTGATGCGCTGCACATCAATCTTGGCGCCATAAGGACTTTGCAGGAGCTGGTCAAGCGCAAAGCGCACATCGGCCACCCGATTCAAAGCCTCGCCTTCCTTGGCCGCTTGCTGCAAGCGCCCCACCAGACCGAAGGGGTTGCCCATCCACAAAGCGCGGTCGCTGCCCACATGTTGCACATGCAAGCTGGCATAACCCTGCGAAGACCAATAGGCGCCCAGATAGCTGTAGCCGCGCCGGGAGCCGCCAATGCCATGCGAGAACACGATCAAGGGCACCGTACCGTCGGCATGGTCGGGCGCAGTGGCCTTGGCCGGCCAGTACAGGCGCGCTGGCACCGCGCGGCTTCGGCTGGGGTCTTGCCAATCGAGGTCTTCGGTGCGGTAGTCCACTGCCAAGGCGGGCGCATCGACGCTCGCCGCCAGCGGTTCGCCCCGCAAGGCCTCGGCAGGCTGCGTCTCAACACTGGGGCTACGGCAGGCCGCCAGCGCCAGCGCCAGGCCTAAAAAGGCGGCGCCACGCAAGACGCCGGGCAGGCGGGCAGAAACTGGTTTCGAGCTTGGGCCTTGATTCATCGCTTGCATGTGGGTCACCGTAGCAGAGATTTCAAGAGTCTGCACAGCGCCCCTCGGCAGCAATGGGTTCCTGATGCTTTCCTAACACCACTGCTGCGAAGCTGACACCCAGTCGGCCGCAACAGCTTTCGAGGGTCGACGGTGCGCCGGCGCTATTCCGGCGAAACAAGACCAGGGAGGTCCGCCATCATGGACGGTCTATACATCTATCTTCTGTTGATCGCAGTCAGCTTGATCGCCTTGAGCGGTTTGCGCATCGCCAACCAATACCAGCGGGCGGTCGTGTTCCGACTTGGCAAACTCAGGGGGACCCGCGGCCCGGGCCTGTACTGGTTGATCCCGCTGCTTGAATGGCAGCGGATGATGGACCTGCGCACCATCACCGCCTCGGTGGACCAACAAGAAACCATCACCAAGGACAATGTGCCGGTCAAGGTGACGGTGGTGGTCTGGTACGCCGTCACCGACCCGGTACGCGCCGTCATCGAGGTATTGGATGTGGACCGCTCGGTGATTCAGGTCGCCTTGACCTCGATGCGCAACATCATTGGCCGCCACACGCTTGATGATGTGCTGAAGGAGCAGGAGCGACTCGGCACCGATATGCGTCAAGCCATTGACTCGGCCACCGAGCCCTGGGGCGTGAAGGTCACGCGGGTCGAGATGCGTAACGTCGAGATTCCCGAGTCGATGCAACGCGCCATGGCCCAGGAGGCCGAAGCGCTGCGTGAAAAGCGCGCCCGCATCATCAAGGCGGAGGCCGAGTTGGAGGCCTCGCTGAAACTGAAGGAGGCGGCCGGCGTGATCATGGAGAACCCGGCCGGGCTGGAGTTGCGCCGCATGCAGATGATCACCGAGGTCGGCGCAGAACAGAACACCACGACCATCATCATGATGCCGAGCGAATTCGTCTCTATGGCGGCCGGCATCTCCAAATGGGCGGGCCAGCAAGCCGGGCCGCACACCGCGGCCGAACAGGCAACTCGGGTTTAGAACAACTCCATGGCGCTGAGCTGCGCCTGCTCGCTCATCTTGCCGGCCAAGACCAGTTCGGCGTGGCTGTGGACTTGGTTGCGGCCAGAATCCTTGGCGTGATAGACGGCCTTGTCGGCGCGCTCAAAAGCGCCGGCAGGAGAGTCGCCCAGACGCACCTGGGTGAAGCCGATGCTGACCGTGATGCGGCCCACCTGAGGAAAAGCGTAATGCTCGGTGTTGTGGCGCAGGCGCTCGAAGGCCAGCACCGCGTCGGCCTCATCTTCGCAGCGCATCAACACCACGAACTCCTCGCCGCCAAAGCGGTAGAGCAGGTCGTGGAAGCGGAAACTGCTGCGCATCAGACGCGACAGCAGCAGCAAGACCTCATCGCCAATCAGATGACCAAAGCGATCGTTGACCGATTTGAAATGGTCGATGTCAACGACACCCAAAAAGTAGCGCGGGCTCGGGCCTTCATGGCGCCGGCCATCATCGGTGTCCGACAAGACGGCACGCGCCGGCAACTCGCTGACCGCCTTCAAAAAACTCTCTTCGAAGGTCTTGCGGTTCAACAGGCCGGTCAGCGTGTCGCGCTCGCTGTAGTCCAACAGGCCTTGGAAGTTGTGATAAATCCTCAGCACGCTAGTGACCATGCGCTGAGCCGTGTTTTTCATCCGCTCGGACGACACCACCTCCACAACGCCCACCACCTCGCGGTCGGTGGCAATGGGAAACAGGCTGATGAATTGACCGCCCGACTCCATTTGCACCACCGTGCGGTTGTGCATGCAGTCGAGTCGTTTCGGATGCTCGTGCGCCAAGGGCAAGCCCGCCGGGTCGGCCCACAAGGGGTCGGCCGTGGCGACCGCGTCGTCGGCATGCAAACGGGCACGCGTCAACCAGCGCTCCTGACCGGGCTCGCCGATGCAGCGAAAAATCGCCACCGACAAGGGCTCGAGCAGATCGCGCAGGGCCGACACCAAGGTGACGTCCATGACATCGCGGTCACGGAAGCCCGTCAGTTCGGCAAGATGGTCAACGACTTCGGACATTGCTTCTGATCGCCCCCTTGTCGGAGGTCTGATCGTTATGGTGGCAAGCTTCTGATGGTGACCAGAAGCCCCAACGCCTCCTCACCTCGATCACTGCCGTGTGTCTTCAGCGGCAATTTGTGTCGAAGTGTATCCAGCAATCAATGACAAAAGCTTTTCTTCGTCATAAGGCTTGCCCAGGTAATGGTTGACCCCTAGCTGTTCGGCGTAATCACGATGTTTTTGCGCAATACGCGAGGTGATCATGATGACCGGCAAGCCCGCCAAGCGTGCATCGGCGCGCATATTGCGGACCAGGTCAAAGCCGTCCATGCGCGGCATCTCAATATCGGACAAGACCAAATCCGGCAATTCCTCGCCGGCCAACTGCTCCATCGCATCCAGACCATCCTTGGCCAGTTGCACCCGGTAGCCCTCCCGCTCCAACAGACGTTGGGTGACACGCCGCACGGTCAGCGAATCGTCGACCACCAACACCAAGGGTGCCTCGGGCTCTTCGGCCGCGGCCTGCAAGGTCTGCATCTGCGCCTGTTGCTGCGCCAGGCTCAGCTCACGCAGTTGCTGCTGGGCTGCCAATCCATACCAGCTGGCCAAGGCCACCGGGTTGTAGATCAAGGCCACCTCGCCGGAGGCCAATAGGCTGATGCCAGCAAGACCTGGCACCCGGCTCAATTGCGGGCCCAGGTTCTTGACCACCACTTCCTGGTTGCCCAACACTTCGTCCACATGCAGGGCCAGCCGTTGATGCGCACTGCGCACCAGTACCACCGAGGCATGTTTGCCATGCCCGTGGCCACGGCCGGTCTGGCCCAGTAGGCCGCCCAGCCAATAGAAAGGCAAGGCCTCGCCGGCGTAGTTCAAGCTGCCCCCCGCATAGGCGGCCTCGACCTGCTCCAGCGGCACACGCTGCACCGAGTCCATCAAGCTGGCGGGCACCGCCACCGACTGCTCGCCGCAGCGCAAAAGCACCACCTGGGTCAAAGCCGTAGTCAGCGGCAGGCGCAGCGCGAAGCAACTGCCCTGCCCGGCCGTTGAATTGATCTCGATCGAACCGCCCAAGGTGCTGACCTCGGCCCGCACCACATCCATGCCGACGCCACGCCCCGACAACTCGGTCACCTGGGCTGCGGTTGAAAAGCCGGGCGTGAAGATCAGTTGCATCAGCGCTGCGTCGCTGATCGGATTGAGCGCCTCGGTCTCGGGCTTGATCAGGCCGAGCTGCAGGCCACGCTCACGAATGCGCGCCAGATTCAGGCCCGCGCCGTCGTCGCTGAAGCTCAGCAAGACTTCATTGCCTTCTTGGTGAACCTGCAAGCGAACCGTGCCGACCGCCTCTTTGCCGGCAGCCAAGCGCTGCTCCGGTGCCTCGATGCCATGGCTGACGCTGTTGCGCAGCAAATGCTCGAAAGCGCCGGACATGCGTTCCAACACACTGCGGTCCAGCTCGGTCTGGCTGCCTTCGATTTCCAGCTTGGCCTGGCGACCGGCATCGCGCGCGGCCTGCCGCACCACCCGGTGCAGACGCTCGGCCAGGCTCTCGAATTCAACCATGCGGGTGCGCAGCAAATCGTCCTGCAACTCGCGTGTCAAGCGCGACTGCGCCGCCAACTCGTCTTCACCCAACTGCACATTGCGCTGCAAGCTGCGCTGCACGGTGGCCACGTCACCCACCGACTCGGCCAGCATGCGGGTCAACTCCTGGAAGCGCGTGTAGCGGTCGAACTCGAGCGGATCGAAGTCGGCCGAACGGGCCTGGTTCGACTTCAGCTGCTGCTCTTGCTGGGCCCCCATCTGCGCCTCGGCTTGCAACTCCAGCTCGCGCAACTGGGCCCGCAAGCGGTCCAAGTTGTCGTCCAGATCAAGCAGCGAGGACTTCATCTGCGCCAGCTCGGACTCCAAGCGCGCGCGCCGGATGCTGACCTCGCCGGCCTGGGCTGCCATGCGTTCCAACAGGCTGGCGCGCACACGCACCAGCGCCTGCAAGCCAGAGGCCGCGCTGTCGGCGCTGGCGTCCAGTGGTGGCTCGGCGAAGCGAGCCCAATCGATCTGCGGGCCACTGACTGGCGCGGCCGGTTCAGCGAGCGGTGCCTCGGCTGGCGCATCGCTGAACTGAATCGAATCATCCCCCTCGGTCGCTTCGGTCGCATCGGTCGTTTCAGGCAACACAGCAGCCTCAGGCGCTACCAACTCTGCAGCCACGGGCATGGCCTCGGCCGCGGGAAGATCTACTTCGGCCACCTCGTCCAACAGCGCGGGCTCAGCCGCGGCTGCGTCTAGCGCCAAGCCGATTGGCTCTTCGCGCTCGGGCGTTTGCAGAAGCTCCGGCTCCGCTACGGTCGGCAGCACTACAAGCTCAGGCTCGGATGAAGCAAGCGCTGCTTCAACCTTGATCACCTCGGCCGGCGCTTGCATGAGCAGGTCGAGCCCGGCTTCCAAGGCATCGGCAGCGGCCTGCACGGCCTGCAATTCATTCGATGTCGGCATCTCGGCCGCCATGGCGCGCTCGATCGCCGATTCCAAGACATGCGCTTGTTCACCCAGACGCATCGCACCGCTCAGGCGCGCGCCACCTTTGAAGGTGTGCAGCGCGCGCATGCAAGCGTCGCCGTGCTGAATCTCGGATGGATGCGCCAACCAAGCCCGCAGCGCGGCATGCAGATCGCGCAAAAGATCGCGAGCCTCTTCCTCGAAGATGGGCAGCAAGACCGGATCGATGTCGTCGGGCTGGCCAGGCTCGGGCTCGATTTCGGCGACGTCGGCCTGCGCGCCAGACTCGCTGGACAGGGCTTGCGCCTCGTCCAAGCCATCTCGATCGGCAAACTGATGCACCTCATCGCCAAGCTCGGCATCCAAGGCGCCGAACTGGCTGCTGGCGGCCAAATCGGGCTCATAGGCTTGCAAATTGGCCAGCGTGACCGGGTTGAGCGACTTCAGGAAACCCGCGGCGAACTGATGCAGCAGATGCCGCACCTCATCGGCCGCCAGCACAAACAGCTGGGCATCGGCCTCGCTGTAGCGGCCGGCCCGCTGGGCACGACCCAGCGCATGTTCCAGCGCCCGGTTCAGCGTGGACAAATCATCAAAGCGCACGGCGGCCGAACTGCCGGCCAAGGCATGCGCCAGCGCTTCGCAGCTGGCGGGCACAGGCCGGTTCAACTCGAGCGCCCACTCGGCCAGCTGGGTGGCCAAGCGACGCGACAATTCATCGGCCTCGTTGAGGAAGATATTGAACAGCTCCAGCTTGACCGGCAACGTGCCAATCATCTTGAACTGCTCGTCCAGGCTTTCGTCCCGGCTTTCTTCCAGCTCCGGCAGTTCATCGTCGGCCTGCGGAACCTGTAGAAGTTCAGCGTTTGGCTGGGCCCGATGCAACTCGATGATGGTGGCCGACGGCAGCTCGGGCAACTCGGCTTCGCCCTCTTCCTCGGCAACGGAGGGCGTCTGGGCTGACTCGGGCGGCACCGTGTCGGTCAAGGACAGCTCGTCCGACTCCAGCAGTTGAGGCAGTTCCAGCAACTCAGCGGCCTCGGTCTCGGCTTCGGTATCGATAGGCGCTGCCAGCCCTGGCTGGTCTTGCGTGTCTTCGCCCAAATCCAGGCGCAGTTCAAACTCCGGCAATTCAAACGCAGGCTGTGCGGTGGCCGTGGCTTCGGCCGGCAGCAAGGGCAGATCCAAATCGAAGCCGAGTTCCTCAAAGGCCTCGGGCGCTGCGAGGGCTTCCGTGGCGTCGGGGAGCTCCAGCACCTCCAGCACTTCGGGCATCTCGACCACTTCGGGCGCATCCATGGGCGCACTCGCGCTGGCGCCCAAAGGCTCGGGGGCCATCTCGTGCAGATGCAAACGCTCAAGGACCTCAGACTCCGGCGCTGGCTCGGGCTCGCTCAGCTCGCCAGCAAACACGGTCGGCTCCACCTCGATGGTGGTGGCCGGCCATTCGATCGGCAAGGCCTCACCCACGAGGCGCAGCGCATCGGCACTGCGGCGCAACGGATCGGGCACATGTTGGCCCGGCTGACGACCGGCAATCTGTTCGCACCAGCCGCCCAGATAGCTCAAGGCCTCGGCGCTAAAGCCCAACAAAGCGGCATCGGCCTGCGGTGCGGCCTCAGCCAGGCGCGCGTTGTACAACTGCTCGCAGGCCCAAGCACCTTCGCCAAAGGCGTCGAAGCCAACCATGCGGGCACTGCCCTTGAGGGTGTGGAAGGCGCGGCGCAGCACCGTCATCTGTTCCTTGTCCTGCCCGTTCACGCGCAGGGCCGCCAAGGCGCGGCCGGCCGTGGTCAAAACCTCGCCGGCCTCTTCCAGGAAGATCTCCTGCATCTCGGGGTCGGTGGCCGAGGCCATCTGCGGCACCAAGGACGGCTTGGCGGGCGCGGCAAGCGGCGGAGTTTGCACAGGCGGTGGCACAGGCACTGCGGGAGCGGGCACGGGCGCAGCCGCCACGGCCGGCTCCGCTTGATGCAGCTCGGGCAGTTCCAGCTCGTGCATCGGCTGCAAGAGCTGCGGCGGCTCGGCCAAACCGGCCGGCATCGCCGGAGGCGGCGTGTGCGCGGCCACCACGGCGGGGTCCAACGGCGGCAATTGGCTGGCGTCGCTGCGCCGGCCCATCACCGGATTGAGGCGCCCACTGGCTTCATCGAACACGAACATGCGCTTGGCCAGTTGCGGCTGCACGCTCAACATATCGATCAGAAAACCCAAGGCGCCCAGATTGTTGGCGAGGCGATCGAACAATTCACGCGGCCCAGTTCGGGCCACATCAACCTCGGTGTTGGCCAGCTCGTCGACCTCATCGCGCATGCGCAGACAAGCCAGTGCCGCTTGATCCAAGCCCAGCACGGTCAGCACCCCGCGCATGGCCGACAACTGAGCCGGCACCGGGATCAGGCGTTCACGCTGACTAGGATCACGGAAATATTCGTCGGCCAGACGCTCGACCTCGGACAAGTTGCTGCGCAATTCCTGCACCACGCTGCCCAGGGTCTGACGGTCCGAGACACGGCGGTACAAGTCCTCCATCCAAGCTTCAAGCGGCTCGGGCGAGTCCCCGTGCTGCACCGCTTCGACCCGGCGGGCCAGGCGCCGCACGCGTTCGGCCTGTTCGGGCTGATCAAAGGCGGCGTCATCCAGCGCAGCGTCCACATACAAGAGGCTGGTCGCCACTTCCATTGCCAGCGCCGGCGGCGGCGCCTCACCCGAACGCAGGGTCGCCACGACCGCACGCTGCAAGGATTCGGCCAAAACCTCGCCAGAGGGAAAGAGTCGCTGCAAAGACTCGGCCAGCGCCACGAACTGCTCGTTCAGCGCACCGGTGCGGTGGCTGTCGCCCTCTGCGGCGCTGCTCCATGATTCCTTGGCCGAGCTGACTCGACGGCGCGCCTGGGTCACCCAGGCCGGGTCGATTCGGCCCAGGGTCTCATCCTCATAATCCCCCGGCTCAGCGGCACCTGGCTCGGCCAAGCCATAGGCGGCCAGTGCAGCCTGCAAACGCGGCGCGGCCTGGCCTTGGGCCGGCGCACGGCTTTGCGCGCAGAAGAAGAGCAAGTCATGCGCCAGGCGTTCGTTGACGCCCGCATCCCCTTGCGCCACCACGCGCAGTTGCGACAGCAGGCGCGAGCCCAGGCGTTTGACATAGGCATCGACCGTCAACAGCCCCAGCGCCTGCGCTTCAAACACAGCACTGGCCAGTTGCCACAGCGTGCGGCTATGGGGCTCGGTCAAACCCGCTGCCAGCGCCGCGCACAGGTCGCTCAGGCTGCGCGCATGGGCAGCACTCGGCTCGCGCATGGCCTTCAGCAGCGTCGCTTCAAATGGCCCGCGCACCACCGCATGAGCCATCGCTTGCGCATGGGCGTCTGGCGGCAACGTGCGCCAGCTCCATTCATGGTCCCACAGATCGGCGGGGTGAATACGCTCGGCGCCATTCAGCGTCTGCAGATCGCGGTAGCTGGGAAACAGGCTCAGTGTCGAACTTTTGTTGCCGGCCAACATGCGGGCAATCAGCGACAGCAAGGCGAAGTCGGCGCGCTCAATCGTTTCAACCCGCTTCAGGTCGATCTCTTGCGGGTTCTGAGCCAAAAAGGCCACCGCTTGCTCGGCCGCACCGAGCATCAGCGATCCAGCCGGCAAACCGACCAGGGACAAGACGCCGGCCACCTGATGCAATTGCGCGGCAGCGCTTTGCATCGGCGCGTGGTTGGAACTCTCGCCGCCGAGCGTGGCGGCCACCGTCGTGCGGACATCGCCATCGCGCAGCAAACGGCGCATTGACTTGTGCACCGACTCGAGCGAGCGGCGCAACTCCTCCTGCACCCAGGCCAGCGGGCTGAGATCAGGTGGAAATTCTGAATCGCGGGATGAATCCATGCCGGTCCCCACCCCTCAATTGACCTTGAACCGCGCCACCGAAGCCTTCAAGGCATCGGCCGAACGGGACAACTCATGCACCATCTGTGCGGTCGATCGCGTGCCCTCGCTGGTCTGCTCGGTCACCGCAAAAATGTGCTGAATGTTCGAGGCCACCTCATTGGCTGAACGGGCTTCGCTGAGCGCCTGACCCGAAATTTGCGCGATCAATTCGTCCAGGCGCCGCGACACCGAGTCAATCTCCTCCAGCGCCCGTCCGGCCGCGTCGGACAGACGGGTACCTTGCACCACGCCCAGCGTCGAGCGCTCCATGGCGGCCACCGCATCGTGGGTGTCGGTTTGAATCGTCTTCACCAACGCAGCAATGCGCCGCGTCGCATCGCCGGAGCGTTCGGCCAGTCGCTGCACCTCTTCCGCCACCACAGAGAAACCACGCCCAGCCTCACCGGCCGAGGCGGCCTGGATGGCGGCGTTCAGCGCCAGCACATTGGTCTGTTCGGTAATGTCGGAGATCAGCTCGGTGATCTCGCCAATTTCCTGCGAAGACTCGCCCAGGCGCTTGATGCGTTTGGAGGTTTCCTGAATGTGCTCGCGGATCGAGTTCATGCCGCTGATATTGTTTTGCATCGCCTGCAAACCCGACTCGGCCGCTTCGCGCGACTGGCGCGCCACCGAGGCCGTGGCCTGGGCCTGGTTCGACACCTCATTGATGCGTCCAGCCATTTGCAGCACTGCCTCGCCGGTGGAGCGAATCTCGTGCAACTGCTCCTTCGACGCAGCCAACAGATCGGTGGAGGTTTGGTCGACCTGACCGGTCGTGTCGGTCACCCGGGCCGCCGTGCTTTGCACCTGGCTGACCAGATTGCGCAACTCTTCCACCGTGTAATTGACCGAGTCGGCAATCGCGCCGGTGATGTCTTCGGTCACCGTGGCTTGCTGCGTCAAATCACCCTCGGCGACCGACTGCAATTCATTCATCAAACGCAAAATCGCCGCCTGATTGGCATCATTGACACGCTTGGCCTCGCGCTCCTGCGCCTCGGCCTCGGCCTTTTGGGATTCGGCCATCTGCGCGCGTTGCGCCTGATCGGACACATAAAACCGCAGGAAACCGAGCGCGCCAAGCACCAGCGCGGCCAAGGAGGCCAACATCAGGCCGATCAGCCACATGCTGACACCACCCGCACGCTCCAACTCCAAGGCCACCTGTTCCAGGCCTTTGCGCAAGGTCTCGCTGTCGGCCAAGATGCTGGTCTGCGCCTCACGCGCCGATACCAGGCCCTGCAGATTGCCCAGAATCGAACTGGCCTGACTGCGGGTCTGCTCGTACTGCTTCATCAGCGTGGCCAGGCGCGCCCGCATCTGGGGGTCCTTGGCGGCATTCAGCTTCAATTCGGAGCTGCCATTCAGCAGCGCGTCGGTGATCAGTTTGAAGGAATTCAGGTCCTTGCCCAGCAGGAACACCGCCTCGGGGCTGACGCCCTCCTGGGTCAGGAATTCATTCGCGCTCTTGCCAATGCGCTGCGTCAACATCACCAATTGGCCTGCCGCGGAGATCTCGGCGGCCGAGCCGCCTTGCTGCAAGGATTCCGCCGCCACTGCGTCGGCGCTCTCCAGCAAATCGGAGGACTGGCGGTTGATGGCGCGCAAGGCCAGCCCCACTTCGGTCAACACTTTTTCCTGCGACTGCACCAGCTGACCATTCTTTTCGGCCCGCTGCACCAAGGGCAGCACTGCTTCCAGGCTGGGCTGCACCGCGGCCGGCGCAATCATCAACTCGCCCTGACCGGTGCGCAGACTGCCGACCACCGCACTCAAGGTGCCCACGCTTTCACGCAACTCGGCAAAAGCGCCCGTATTGCCGACCAAGGCCGCGGACACCGATTTGGCCAGGCGCTGCGATTGCATCAAGGCCTGACCGGTAGCGCGCACCTGGGCGGCATTGCGCGAACCGCCGAGCAAACTCAAGCTCACCGTGGCCGCCGTGCCCAACAGGCCCAAGGCCACCAGCAAGGTCAAGATGGTCTGCCGCCGACCGGCGCCGGCCTTGTTGACGGCCGGCAAACCGCGGGGCTCGGACACCGTGGAGGTGGTGGTCGCAAATGTGGCGGTGGTTTCACCAAACTCGGTGCTGGCCACTTCGGTGGGCAAGGCTTCGGAAATGATCGACGCCTCGCTCGGGCGACTGCCGGTCGAGGCCAGACCTTGGGTTGAGAGGGGCAGTTGTTCGCTGGCGGCGCCTGGCGCCTGAGGCGTCTCACGAGCCGCGTCGGAATCGGTCTTGCCCAGGTTCTTGATCTTGTCCAGGAAGCTCATCTCACCCTCGTGAAGTCGTATGTTTGCCGGCGCAGGCCAGCCTTGTTCTTGCTAACTCCGAATCAAACCACAACCTGCAAGAACCGTTCATGCTTTGAAAGGGCATCCAAATGCAGTTGTTGCCACGATCGACCTTCGGCATCGCGCATCCGCGGCCCGGCAAAGCGGGGTCGCGCGCCCGGCAGCAACTCATCGGGCAGCGGCGTCTCCAGCTGCAATTGATCATCCGCGCGCAGGCCCACCAAACGGTCCACCTGCAACGCGCAATTGATATTGAGTTCGGGATTGAGCGACACCAAGCGGGTTTGCACCGCGTCCGCGCGCATCTCAACGCGTGGGCTGCTCTCACGCAGACCCAAAAACACCGCCAGATCGATCACCGTGAACAAGCCGCCGCGCAAATTGGCCACACCGGCCAACCAAGGCTGCGAATACGGCACCGGTTTGAGCGTGACCGGCGTGAAGATTTCGGCCGCTTCCTTCAAGGACAGCAGCAGACCGTAACCGGCACATTCCACGGCCAACCAGTTGGCCACCTGGGTTTGCTGCTCGCGTGCAGCCTGCATGCGCTGCGCGAGACGTTGCTGAAGTTCTCGCAGGGCGTGGCTTTTGCTCATGACGCTTGAGTATGAAGACGCATCAGCCCAGCGCCTTGATCTTGGCCAACAACTCCTCGGCCTTGACCGGCTTGACCACATAGTCGCGCGCGCCCTGGCGCATGCCCCAGACCTTGTCGGTCTCTTGATTCTTGCTGGTGCACATGATCACCGGCACGGCAGCAAAGCGCTCATCTCGGGTGATGGTGCGGGTCAGTTGAAAACCGTTTTGGCCCGGCATCACCACATCCATCAAGATCAGATCGGGTGTGTCCTCGGCCAGGCGCTTCATCGCCTCTTCGCCGTTTTCGGCGGTGCGCACCGAAAAACCGCGCTTGATCAGCATGTCGCTAAGCACATGCAGCTCGGTCTTGGAATCATCAACCAGCAAAATTTTGTGAATAGGCATCGCGATTCCTCAGGCAGCCCAACAGGCTGCGGCGGCAAAACAGGCGGCAGAGTCGGACTCTGCGAATTTGAATTCGGCAGCGATAGGCATAGTGGGCCCTTGAACGCAGGCGGCCCGCATCAGGCCTCACGCCGGTGCGTGAGCACGGTCTGCAGCAACTGATCCTTGGTGAAGGGCTTGGTCAGATAGTCCTGAGAGCCCACCATGCGGCCGCGTGCCTTGTCGAACAGGCCGTCCTTGCTGGACAACATGACGACCGGCACACCGGAAAAAAGAGGGTTGCGCTTGATGATGGCGCAGGTTTGATAGCCGTCCAAGCGCGGCATCAGGATGTCGCAAAACACCAGGTCGGGCTGATACTCGCTCAGCTTGGCGAGCGCGTCAAAGCCGTCCTCGGCCAAGACCACCTCGTGGCCGCCTTGCTTTAGAAAAATTTCGGCGCTGCGGCGAATCGTGTTGCTGTCATCGATGACCAACACTTTGGCGGCATATGCGCGGCTGCCTTCAGGAACTTGCACGTCCAAGCTTGTCTCTCCTCAAAGCCAACGAGACTCCAAGCCTCGGCTGCCGCAGTATGCCCGCCAAGCGCCAATTTGATCAGCGGAACAAGCCCCGAGATCGCATCAAATTGCAACCATCTCGAAATCGTCTTTGCGGGCACCGCATTCCGGGCAGGTCCAATTCATATCGACCGCGGCCCAAGGCGTGCCGGGCGGAATTCCGTGTTCCGGATCCCCCGCGGCCTCGTCGTAAATCCAGCCACAAATCAGGCACATCCAGGTACTTGGGTTGCTCACGATGGGGTTCTTTTTGCTCACTACAATGCAAAGATTGTAGCCACGCCGGCAAGTCCGCCGTGGCGGGTGAATCGGCAAGGAAGCAACAGCGAATCCGTTCGCTTTGCACGTTTTGCACCTTTCTCCCGCTCACGGATCCGGCGCGGTCTTGCCGCCTGCGGCCAGCCCCATGCAGAAGTTGTTGCAACTGTTTTTTCCTGCAGAAACCGACCGATCGCGCCGCAAATTTATGAGCAAAACAACCCCACCCGCAGCGGCAACTGCCGACCCGGCCTTGGCGCTTGAGGGCCAGGAAGAGCCGCAAGCGCCCGCCTGCGTGATGAGCTTCAACGCCAGCGAGGCCAGCGGCGCCAGCGGCCTGGCCTGCGATGTGGCCACCATTGCCGCCATGGGCGCCCATTGCCTGCCGGTGGTGACCGCCATCATCATGCGCGATACCGCTGAGGCCTTCGAACACCACACGCTGGATGCGGACACCATCGCCGAACAAGCCCGCTTGATTCTGGAAGACGTGCCCATCACCGCCTGGAAGGTCGGCTTCCTCGGCAGCCCGGAGGGCGTCAGCGCCGTGGCCGAGGTGCTGAGCGACTATCCGGATGTGCCGCTGGTGGCCTATTTGCCCAACGTATCTTGGCTGGATGAAGAGCAGCAGCAAAGCTATCTGGATGCTTTCCGCGAGTTGGTGCTGCCGCAAACCCATGTGCTGGTGGGCAACCACAAGACCTTGACCGATTTCTTGCTGCCCGACTGGGATGCCGACCGCCCAGCCTCGCCGCGCGAGTTGGCCGTGGCCGCCGGCCAACATGGTGCTGCCCATGTGTTGGTGACCGGCATCGGCTTGGCCAACCAGTTTGTCGACAATGTGCTGGCCAACCCCCAAGGCCCGATCACCGGCGAGAAATTCGAGCGCTTCGAGGTCAACTTCGTCGGCGCCGGCGACACCTTGTCCGCCTCCTTGGCCGCCCTGCTGTCAGTCGGCGCCGAGATTCATTCAGCGGTCGGTGAAGCGCTGTCCTTCTTGGATCAGGCGCTGGACGCCGGTTTCCGGCCCGGCATGGGCAATGCCATTCCGGACCGCTTTTTCTGGGCCCTGCCGCCGGAAGAAGGCGAAGACGGCGAGGACGGCAATTTGGCCGCGCCCGCCAGCCCCGCCGAGGCCCCCAGTCTCAGCCTGGAAGACGTGACGCCAGGTCGCCCGCCTCGCCGAATGCACTAATTCAATTCAATCTGTTCATGTCAATGTCCCAAAACCAAGTCCTGTTCGAACGCGCCCAAAAGGTCATCCCTGGCGGCGTGAACTCCCCGGTGCGCGCCTTCCGCGCGGTCGGCGGCACGCCGCGCTTTATCAAACGCGGCGACGGTGCCTATATCTATGACGCTGATGGCCAGCGCTATATCGACTACATCGGCTCCTGGGGCCCGATGATTCTGGGCCACGGCCACCCGGCCGTGCTGGAAGCCGTCACCAAGGCCGCACAAGAAGGCTTCTCCTTCGGCGCGCCGACCGAGCGTGAGATCGAGCTGGCCGAAGAGATCTTGAAGCTGGTGCCCAGCATGGAGCAGGTGCGTTTGGTCTCCTCGGGCACCGAGGCTACGATGAGCGCCATTCGCCTGGCGCGCGGCGCCACCGGCCGCAGCAAGTTCATCAAGTTCGAAGGCTGCTACCACGGCCACACCGACGCCTTGCTGGTCAAGGCAGGGTCAGGTCTTGCCACTTTCGGCCACCCCACCAGCGCCGGCGTGCCGGCCGAAGTGGCGCAGCACACCCTGGTGCTGGAGTTCAACCATCTGGCCCAGCTGGAAGAAGCTTTTGCCCTGCACGGCAAGGAGCTGGCCTGCGTGATCATTGAGCCTATCGCCGGCAATATGAACTTCGTGCGCACCCAGACGGCTTATATGAAGCGCCTGCGCGAGCTTTGCACCGAGCACGGCGCCCTGCTGGTGCTGGACGAGGTGATGACCGGCTTCCGCGTCGGCCTGCACAGCGCCCAAGGCCATTACGCCAGCCTGATCCCCGGCTTCAAGCCCGATATCAGCGTCTTCGGCAAGGTCATCGGCGGCGGCATGCCGCTGGCGGCCTTTGGCGCCAGCCGCGAGATCATGAAACATCTGGCCCCGCTGGGCGGCGTCTACCAAGCCGGCACCTTGAGCGGCAACCCGGTGGCCACCGCCTGCGGCCTGGCCACGCTGCGCGAGATCCAAAAGCCCGGTTTCTTTGAAGACCTGTCGGCCAAGACGCGCCGCCTGGTCGATGGCTTGGCGGCCGTTGCTAAAGAGAACGGCGTGCCCTTCAGCGTGGACTGCCAAGGCGGCATGTTCGGCTTCTTCCTGATGGACCAGCTGCCGCAGGAATACCAGACCGTGATGACCACCGACAAGGAGCGCTTCAACCGCTTCTTCCACGCCATGTTGGACGCCGGCGTCTATCTGGCCCCGGCGCTGTACGAGGCCGGCTTTGTCTCCGCCGCGCACACGGACGCCGACATCCAAGCGACGCTGGACGCCGCGCGCCACGCGCTGCGCTGAGCCGAACGCAAACATGCCCCACACCGGCCGCCGCTTCAACGCGGCCATCTTCGATATGGACGGCTTGCTGCTCGACTCCGAGCGGCCCATCCGTGACGCCTGGCTGCGCCAAAGCGCAGCGGCCGGCACGCCGCTCTCGCCCAGCGACTACCTGCTGACTGTTGGGCGCAACCGCGCCGACTGTCTGCAGATCCTGAGTGAAAAACTCGGCTCGCGCGTCAATGCCGAAGCCATGTATGAATCGGTGGATGCCGAAGTCGAGGCGCAGTTCCAAGGCCGCGGCTTTGCATTGAAACCCGGCGCCGAAGCGCTGCTGAGCCAACTGAAAGAGCAAGGCGTGCCACTGGCCCTGGCCTCCTCCACCCGCCATGCTGAGGTGCTCAGGCGCCTGCGCTTGGCAGGCCTGCTCGACTTCTTTGGCAGCCGGGTTCACGGCGGCGATCAAGTGCAGCGCGGCAAGCCCCACCCCGATCTCTTCTTGCTGGCGGCCCAAAGCCTTGGCATGGCTCCTGCTAATGCCTTGGTGTTTGAAGACAGCAGCTACGGCGCCCAAGGCGGCCTGAGTGCCGGTATGGGCGTGGTCTTGGTGCCCGATCTGAAGCAGCCCGATCCGGCCGTGGCCGATCGATGCACCATCCTGACTTCTTTACACAACGTTTTGGAACGCTGCCCGCACTGGTTCAGCGCCTGAGCCCCAACGCTTTTCCTTCTTCTTTCTCGCCATGCACATTCACATCCTCGGCATCTGCGGCACTTTCATGGGCGGCTTGGCCGCGCTGGCCCGTGAGGCAGGCCACAAGGTCACCGGCTGCGACGCCAATGTCTACCCGCCGATGAGCGATCAGCTGGAGGCTTTGGGCATTGAGCTGATCAGCGGCTTTGGCGCCGATCAGCTGAGCCTGAAACCCGATCTCTTCGTGATCGGCAACGTGGTCACCCGTGGCGAGAAGTTCCCGCTGATGGAAGCCATTCTGGACGCCGGCCTGCCCTACACCAGCGGCCCGCAGTTCTTGGCCGAGCATGTACTGCAAGGCCGCCATGTGCTGGCCGTGGCCGGCACGCATGGCAAGACCAGCACGACCTCGATGCTGGCCTGGATCTTGGAACACGCCGGCTTGAAGCCCGGCTTCTTGGTCGGCGGTGTGCCGCAAAACTTTGGCGTCTCCGCGCGGCTCGGCGAAGGCGCCAGCTTCGTCATCGAAGCCGACGAATACGACACCGCCTTCTTCGACAAGCGCAGCAAGTTTGTGCATTACCGGCCGCGCACTGCCGTGCTGAACAACCTCGAGTTTGACCACGCCGACATCTTTGCCGACCTGGCCGCCATCGAGACGCAGTTCCACCATTTGGTGCGGACCGTGCCGGCCAGCGGCCGCATCGTCGTCAATGCGCGTGAAGAGGCGCTGCAGCGCGTGCTCAGCCGCGGCTGCTGGAGCGATGTGCAGCGCTTCGGCGCCCGCAAGGAAGAAAGCGGCACGCTGCGCGCCCGAGGCGAACCGCAAGCCTTTGATGTGCTGCGCGGCAGCCTCAAAGTCGCGCGGGTCGAGTGGTCGCTGTATGGCGAGCACAACCAGCTGAACGCCTTGGCCGCCATCGCCGCCGCCGAGCATGTGGGCGTCACGCCGGAACAGAGCGCTGCAGCCTTGGCCGAGTTCAAGAATGTGCGTCGCCGCATGGAGTTGCGCGGCGAAGTGGCTGGCATCAAGGTCTACGACGACTTTGCCCACCACCCCACCGCCATCCGCACCACGGTAAACGGTCTGCGCCGCCGCATTGCACCGGCCGAGCGCATCTTGGCCATCTTCGAGCCGCGCTCCAACACCATGAAGCTGGGCGCGATGAAGGCGCAACTGCCTTGGGCGCTGGAAGAAGCCGACCTGAGCTTTTGCAATCAGCTGGGCCTGGACTGGGATGCCAAGGAGGCCTTGACACCACTGGGCGCGCAAGCCCATGTAGGCGCCGACGTGGATGCCTTGGTGGCGGCGGTGGTCAAACTCGCCAAGCCGGGCGACCATTTGCTCTGCATGAGCAATGGCGGCTTTGGCGGCATCCACGACAAGCTGCTGGCCGCCTTGGCAAAGCGCTGAAATCCAGCGTTAGCGAGCAGCGTTGCAAACACGCTCGCTCGCCTTGCTGCAGCTAGTCCCTTTTTCGAAAAGCCAGCCAAGCCGCCACGGCGGTGAAGCAGAGCACGATCGCCGCAATGATGGCAAAGCCATGCGGATGGTCAGACAGCGGAATGCCGCCCACATTCATGCCAAACATACCGGCCATGATGTTGATCGGCAGCGCCAGCACGGTCACCACGGTCAAGGTGAAAACGCTGCGGTTGGTCTGCTCGCCCACTTGAGCGGCCATTTCTTCTTGCAAGAGCTTGATGCGCTCTTGCAGCGCCGACAAGTCCCGAATCACCAGCGAGAACTCTTCGGTCGCTTGGCGCAATTCATCTAGGTCATGTGCCGCCACCCAGGGCGGCGGCTGCCGCAGCAAGCGGAACAGTGCCCCCGGCTCCGGGGCTAACAGTCTTTGCAAGCGCACCAGCACCCGGCGCAGCTGGCCCAGCTCACCGCGTTTTTTCTGCAAACGCCCGCCCAGCAAGCCGTCTTCAATCTGATCCACCTGCAGCGTCGCCTCGCGCACGATGCGCACCAGCACATCGCCTTGGTCGTTCATCAAGTGGTTCAGCAACTCGACGCTGGAGCCAAAGCAGGCCCCGTCTTTGACCGCTTGGCGCAGCCGGTCGATGGAACGCAAGGGATGCGCCCGGGCACTGACCAGCACCCGTTCGCTCACATTGACCCACAAGGTGGCAATCTCTGAGGGGTCAAAGGTGAACTCGAAGGCCACATCGTTGACGACGGCGATCAGGTTGTCGGATGCATCCTCAATGCGGGTGGAGCGAGAGCCTTCGCGCAAGGCTTCAAAGAACTCCGGCGGCAGGCTCAAATTCGCCTGCATCCACTTTTCAGCGGTGGTGTCGGTGAGGTTGAAGTGCAGCCAGAGAAACTCCGGTCCGGTCGCTTCCGCGTTTTGAGCCAGCCATGTCATCGCCTCGGTCAAACCGATTGCACGGCCCTTCTGGCCCGGGGCCAGCACAAAGCCGCAAATCAAGGCGTTGTCCGCCGCACCAAACACATAGTTCATCGGAACCCTCTCCTCCTCACACCCCGTCCCGGCCTTCACTACCGCGCGCGCCGCATCTTTCCGGAACCGGGGCGATTGTGATTCAGGAACAAGACAAGGTCTGCGATGGCTGAGGAATATTCAACGCCATGTAAACGAAAACGAAGCTTGAACGAACCACGGCATCTCAATCTAGAGCTTGTCGGCCCAGTGAGCAATCAACTTTGAGGAGCCGGGCTTGAGCAGGCCGACTGGGCACTCTGCCCCGCTCCTGTCCCCCGCCCCAGGCTCCGCCAGGGGCTCCT
>NZ_JBBHJX010000019.1:0-70125 GCF_037482915.1 Paucibacter hankyongi | reverse complement strand
AATCACCTTGCTGATCTTTGCTCTGGCTTACCCTGCGATCCCTATTTGCCCGCCAAACAATCAGCACTCCTGAGGGTCAGATCGCCCAGAGCGAATACCAAAAAGTGCCTCGGAGTGTCGGAAGCCTCACTTGGGTAGAAGGCGACCGATTGCATCCTGACCGAGAAGTTGTGCCGCAAATGTGGACCTTCTTTTCTCAAGGGAAACATTAGCGAAAAACGGCAAAGGCACATTCAAGTCTTCGCCACTCCGCAGCCCTCTTTGGTGGCGGGCTGAAGCAGCATGAGTACCCCAGATTCCCTTCGACAGGCCGTGGTGGTGCGCACCGCGCTGAGTTTGCTCAGCTTCTTTGCCCTTTTGGCCAGTGCTGGCTGCGGGGGCGGAGGAAGCAGCAGCAGCGCCGCCGGCAACTCTTCTTCATCAACGACGCCCACCCCCATCGCCCAAGTCCCAGGAGCCCCCACCGGCCTGTCTGCCACTTCGGGCAATGCCCAAGTCAGTCTGGCCTTCACGGTGCCGGCCTCCGATGGCGGCGCGGCCATCAACAGTTACCTGGCCACCTGCAGCTTGGGCGCTCTGAGCTTCAGCGCCACCTCCACCGCCAGTCCGGCGGTGGTGACGGGCTTGGTCAATGGCAATAGCTACAACTGCTCTGTAGCGGCCACCAATCGCATCGGCACGGGTGCCGCATCGAGCGCGGTTCAGGCCTTGGCCTCAGCGGTGCCAGCGGTCTTGAACATCTCCATGGCGGCACCGGCCAATTACATTGCGCCCAGCCTGCCGCTGCACTACGACGCAGACCTGGCGGCGCAGGACAACAGCCCGCGCAATGACCCCGCCACCGACCGCATCGCCACCCTGGGCCGGGTGCTGTTCTATGACAAGGCCTTGAGCATCAACGACAGCGTGTCCTGCGCCTCTTGCCATCAGCAAGCGCAAGGCTTCAGCGATACAAAACGCTTCAGCAGCGGCTTCGCCGGCGGGCTGACCACGGCGCACGCCATGCGCCTGGGCAATCTCCGCTACTACCGCCCCGGCACCATGTTTTGGGACAAGCGAGCCGCCACCGTGGAGGCGCAGGCAGGCCAGCCAGTACAGAACAGCGTCGAGATGGGCTTTGACAGCGCACATGGCGGCTTGGTGGCAGTGGAAACCAAGCTGCAAGCCCTGCCCTATTACCCCGAACTGTTTCGCGCCGCGTTTGGCGACGTGACCGTGACCGAGGCGCGCGTTCGACGAGCAATTGCTCAGTTCGAGCGGGCCATGATCAGCAGCAACAGCCGCTGGGACACGGCCTATGCCGCGGTGTACGACGCAGCCCTGCCGGACAAGGGCATCTCCTTGCCGCTGGCCAGCTTCACGGCGCAAGAAGAACGTGGCCGCGCGCTGTTCATGCTGCCGCCGCCGCAGGGTGGCCTGGGCTGTGCGGGCTGCCACCAGCCGCCCAGCTTTGCCTTGTCACCGGGTTCGCTCAGCAATGGGCTTGACGCCGGCGAGACGGTAATCTTCAAGTCGCCCAGTTTGAAGAGCGTGGGGCGCTCCGGCGCCTTCATGCACGATGGCCGCTTCAGCAGCCTGGCGCAGGTGGTGGAGCACTACAACAGCGGCGTGCAACTGGGCCCGGCCTTGGACAACCGGCTCATCGCCGGGAACGGCCAGCCGCGCCGCCACAATCTGAGCGACAGCGACAAGGCGGCCTTGGTGGCCTTTTTGTTGACGCTGGATGACAACTCGCTGGCCACTGACCCCAAATTCTCAGACCCCTTCCGGCGCTGAGCAGCGCCAGCCCTCAGGGCGCTCAGTTGGCGGCCTGCGCCCGCCCCGCCAGCCACTCCGGCCGCAAGATGCCGTACACCGCGCCATCCACATAGGCGCCGCGAATAAAGATCACGCCGCGCAGCAAGCCTTCGTATTGCAAGCCGGCTTTTTCGGCGATGCGGCGCGAGGCGGTGTTGGCCGGGTCGGTGTTGCAGCAGATGCGGTGCACCGCCTCGAAGTTTTCGAACAGATAGTCCACCAGGGCGCACGCCGCGGCCGAGCCGTAACCTCGGCCGCGCAAGGCCGGGTCGTGGATGCTCCAGCCGATCTCGCGCGCGGTGGAATAACGATGGGCGAGAAAGTGCGAGACGCTGCCAATCACCGCCCCGCTCTCATCGCAGACCAGCAGTCGTTCGCCCGCGTCGCTGGAAAAGCCGTCTTCAGCAAAGCGCTTCTTGAGCGACTGCTCGCCGCTCAAGCGGCCCGACTCAAACTCGCTGCGCCCCTCGGGGCTGCCGGCCATTTGGATCAACAGGGGCAGATCGGATTCGCGAACGGGGCGCAGGCTGACGACGCGGCCCGGATTGGTGGTGGCGGTGTTCATGCGCTCAACCATAACAGCCCAATGACGCGCATCGTCGTGCTTTGCTCAACGCGCCACAAAGCGGTACTCATGCTGCGCATCGCGCATCACCAGCGTGGGCTTGACGGCCTTGTCGTCGCGCACCAGCTCGAAGCCAGCCTCGCCCGGGTCGATGGAGAAGTAGCTGTGCGTGCCGTCTTCGTTCTTGCGCAGCGCGACTTCGCTATCCCAGTGGGCGAACTTGAAGATCAGCTTGCCGCCCTTGGCTTTTTTCAGCACCTGCAGCGAGCCGAGTTCGGGGCTGTGGTAGCGGGCGGCCAGCGGCTTGATGGCTTCAGGCGGCACCGGCAGGGTCAGCAACTCGCGCTGCTTGTCGTTCTCAGCCTTACGGTTGGCGATGGCGACTTGCAGGCGCTCGTCAGCCTCGGGCTTGCCGTCAAACACCAGCTCCAGCAGCTTGCGTTGCAGCGGGCCGCGCAGCAACACGCCGGCGTCGGAGTTGGTCAAGATAGTCACGCCAATGCCGTACTCGGGCAGCCAAATCATATTGGAGTGAAAGCCCAGCATGTCGCCGCCATGCGAGGCGATGGTGATGCCGTACTGCTTGTCGATGAAGAGGCCCATGCCGTAGTAGGTGTCTTCACCCACCATCACTTGCGGCTTGTAGCGCTCGGCCCAGTTGGGCTCGCTGATCACCACCCGGCCATCGGGGGCGCGGCCCTTGCCGAGTTCCATCAGCACCCATTGGCTGAACTCGCGCGGGCTGGTCCACACCGCACCGGCCGGGCGGGCCGGCACGATGGTGTAGTTGACGTCCATGCTGGCGCGGCGGGTGCTGCCGTCAAAAGCGTCACCGTGTGGCTCGGCGTGGTTGCCGCTCAGGGCCTGCTTGTAGTCAAAGGTGGTGCGGTTCATGCCCAGCGGCTTGAACAGCAGCTCGCTCATGGCCTGGTCATAGGCCTTGCCGATTTCCACGCCCGGCTTCAGCGTGGCCGCAGCGATATAGCCGCCCGCGCCCACCATCAGATTGCTGTACTGAAACACCTCGCCAAACTTGGAGGTCGGCTTCATGCCGCTGAGTTGATCGAACGTGCTCTTGGCCGGCGCGGCGCCATTGGCGAAGATCCAGTCCAGGTCTTGACGCGGCATGCCGGTGCAGGCGCAAACCAGGTGCTTGATCAGCACGCTCTGGGTCACCTCGGGCTCGGCCAGCTTGAAGCCGGGGTAGGCCTGGGCGGCGGGCTGGTCCCAGCGCAGCTTGCCGGCGTCCACGGCCTTGGCCAGCAAGCCGGTGGTCATGGACTTGGTATTGCTGGCCGCCATGAACAAGGTGTCGGCATCCACAAGCTCGGGCTTGCCCAAGGCGCGCACGCCCAGGCCGCCGGCCCAGACCAGCTTGTTGCCATCGATAAAGCTCAGGCCCACGCCGGGCACGTCAAGCTTCTTCATGCCATCGGCGACAAAGGCCTTGAGCTGCTCGACCCGCTCGGGCGTGAGCGGCTTGGCGCTGCGGCCGGCGAAGCTCTCGCGCTCATAGCCCTTGGGGCGCAGGCTGGTGTAGAACTTGCCAATCGGCGAACCACGTTTTTCCAAAGTGGCTTGCGAGGCTTGCAGCAGCAAGACCACCCAGCCGCCATCGATGCTGGAGCGCCGCGCCAAAGCCTGGATCACCAGCTTCTCATTCGGCGAGGTCTCATAGTCAAACACCGACTGGTCCACCCAGCCATTGCGCTTGGGCCGAGGCGTGGCCAGCAGCAAGGTGCGTTTGAAATCGGGCTGCACCTGCCGCCAGGCCTGCGCCACGGCGTCCGCGGCGTCCTTGGCCTGGTCCTTGCCAAGCTCCACCACGGTGACCGTGGCATCGCCCTCGGGCGCAGTGAGGCGCAGCAGCGAGCCGGTCTGGCTGATCGCAAACGCCTCCGGCGGTGTGTAGCTATGGCCGGCCGAAGTGGTTTCGGCCTGAGCCCCCAAAGCGAAACAAGCGGCCAAGGCCGACACGATCAGCAAACGACGCATCAAGCGCTCCCAGTGTTGGAAGTGCCGATGTTAGAACGCGTTAGCTAGAGATGTCTGCGGTCATACCCTGACCCTCTTTCTCAGCGGAGCTGCTGATCAAAGAAGTGGGTGATTTCAGCAGCCGCCTGCTGCAAGAAAGCAGCGCGATCGAAGCCCGGCGGGTTGGCGGCGAGATCACCGTCGGGGCTGGGAATCGCGATGCTGGGGGTGTCCATGAAGGCGTAATGCCCTGCATGGGCCACCCGGCGCAGATTCGGTTCGGGCAGTTTGCTGGCGACCCACTCGGCATGAAAGCGCGGCACCAAGAAGCGGTCTTGCTCGGCCACATAGACCCGCGTTGGCACCTTCACTGCTGCTAGTGATTCGGGCGTGAACGGCACCCCGGTCGGGGCCATGGCCACCACCGCCCGAACACGCTCGTCGCGCAGCAGCGCTGTTGCAGCGACTGGGGCTGCGGGCTGGCTTGCTGCAGCACGGCCGACGCTGCAAAAAATCGGGTCAGCGGCGGCCTGAGTCTGGCAATGCTGCCGCACCCGGCTCAGATCGGGCTGCCCACCGGCCAGCGCCAGCACGGTGTAGCCGCCGGCCGAATGACCCAAGGCGCCGATGCGCGGACCCTGGGCGTCGCGAGCAATGCGGTCCTTCCAGGCGGGGTCGGCCAACAAGGCGTCAATGACCCGCGAGGCCTGGCGCGGCCGCTCCTCGAAATAGCGCTCGGGGTTTTGCTCGATCAGCGAGCGGTCTTGCCAGTTGTCGCCGGGGTGGCGCAGGGCGGCCACCAGATAACCGCTGCGAGCCAGCGCTTGGGCCAACACGCTGTGCGCCAACTCGCTGCCGCCGATGCCGTGGCTGAGCAGAATCAGCCCCTTGAGCTGGGCCACAGCCGGGCCGCCCGGCGCCACCTGCAGGGTGAAGGGTCCCATGGCCAGCGTGCGCGCAGTGGCTTGAGTCGGGTAGTACAGCGCCACCGTCGTGGCAGGCACATCGGGGCCAGTCGCCCGCGTTTGCAGTTGCGTCCAGCCGGCTTCATAGGCCGGCGCCTGGCTTTGTGACGGCATCGCTGGCTGGGCCATGGCCTGTACGGCGAGACAGAAGATCGCCGTGGCGGCGGCCAGCTTGGCGCTGTATTGTGTTCGTGGCTTCATTGGTAAATCAGAAAGTGTTGAGCGCGATTGTGAGAAGCAGCAGCCCTGCCGCCAAGCCGCCTGCGACGAATCCGCGCTGGCCCGGTGCGAGCGGCGCAAGGACGGCGCGAAGCGTTGGAGGGTCGGGGCTTGCGAGGCGCTTGCACGACGCTTCGATGCGCACCGCCGCTGGGCTCTGCGCCTGCTGTTCGCCGTCAGCGGGGTCTGGTTCTTCCGCATCGGCTTTATGTTGTGGATGCTGATCTTGCGCGCGCCGGTTGGCTTCAATCCCGACACCTTCACCGGCCCCTTTGTGACCGGCTGGACCTTCGGCCAGTTTTTGCTGCCGCTGGCCTTTTTGGAGGCCTACTTCCGCGCGCCCGGCTGGGGACCTGGCGCCGTGCGTGCGCTGAGCGTAGCGATCCTGCTCGCCAGCTTGGCCACCGCTGCGGGCATCGCTGGTGCCTGGATGGGCATGTGGGCGCCGCGCCTCTGAGTTGCATGGCCTTGCCCAGCGAGCGCCAGATTCGCCTCCCGCGGACAGGTCATTGAGGCTCGGCGAGGCTGTGGTGGAATCCACCCAAATCAGCGCTCTCCAGCCCACCCCATGCAACGCTTCTTCACCACCACCTTCCGCCCCTTCTTCTTGCTGACCGGTGCCATCACCGCCGGGGCGGGAGGCTTGGCTTTTCTGCCCGAGTGGACGCTGAAGACGATTTTTCAGCTGGACTATGTGCCGGCCTACACGGTGCTGGCCCAACACTGGGGGGCGATGGTGGGGCTGGTCGGGCTGGCCATGTTGCTGGCGGCGCTACGCAGCGAGTGGAGAGCGCCGATCCTGGTCTTCGTCGGGCTGGAGAAGGCCTGCATGGTGCTGCTGGTGCTCTTGCATTGGGGCGAGCCGGCCAGCACCGGCTTTGTGGGCGGCGCGCTGATGGATACGTTGGTGTCGCTCTACATCCTGGGCTACTTCTGGAGCCAGCGTCGCCGCTGATTCGGCATTCGCCCCCAGCGGCGCAAGGCCTTGAGGCGCGCCCCTATACTGCCGCCCATGTTGCGCCGCTGGTTCATCGTTGTGCTCTTGGCAATCTGTCTGCCGCTCCAAGGCTCTTTGGCCATGGCGCTGGGCTATTGCCTGCATGAAGACGAAACGACGAACACGCAGCAACAAGTGCATGCCGGTCACCATGAGCATCAGCATGCCCAGCAAAGCAAGGCCAGCAAGCCGCTAGACCAAGGCCAACAAGTCCAGAAAAAGGCTGCGGCCGACGCCGCCTCGCTGGACCATGGCGACTGCGCGCAATGCCATTTCGCCTGCAATCTGGGGGTGCCCAGCGACTGCGCCTCGCAGTTTGCACTGCTGCGCGAGACCCTGCGCCCGCAAGACGCGCCGCCGCGCACCGGTATGGCGCCCGACGCAATCGAGCGCGTGCCGCTTGCCGCGCCGACTTCAGCCTCGTTCTGAAGCCGGCCACGCGCAGCTCTCCATTCAGTTTCTCTTTGTGATTCGTCCGCCTGAGATTTGAGGCGGACCACTTCCTGCGTGTTTGTTTCGCTCGCCGGCTTCTCCCGTTTCGACGTTCACGGAGAAGTCCATGTCTTTACGACGACCTGTTTTTTTGAAGCAGCCCTGGCCCGCTTTGGCCTTGGGGTTTTGTTTGGCGCTACCCGGCCTGCCGCTGCGCGCCGCTGAGGCACCTGCAGCCACGGCAAACCAAGCCACGATCAACACCTTGGCCGAGGCCCTGGCCCAGGCTTGGCCGCGCCATCCCGCAGCGCGCAGCGCCAGCGCGGCGCAAGCGCTGATCGCCCAGCAGAACGAAGCCGCCGATCGCTGGCTGGCAGCCCCGCCCAGCTTGCAACTGTCGCGCCGCAGCGATGGCTGGGGCGGCGCAGCCCAAGGCCTGCGCGAGGACGAAGCCGCGTTGGAGTTGCCGCTGCGCTGGCCGGGTGAGCGCCAGGCCGAGCGCCGCAGCGCCGAAGCTCAAGGGCAACAGTGGAGCCGCGCCCAAGCCGCCGCCCGTTGGACCTTGAGTGGCGAGCTGCGCGAGGCTTGGTGGGCCTTGCGCCTGGCTGCCACCGAGCAGACGGCGGCCGAGCAGCAGCTGGCCAATCTGCAAGCGCTGCGCGCCGATGTGGAGCGGCGCCTGAAGGCCGGCGACCTGGCCCGGCTGGACCTGAACCAGGCCTTGTCGGCCGAGCAGACGGCTCAAGCTGCACTGGCCGAGGCTCAGGCGGCAAGGGCTGCGGCGCAAAGCGCCTGGGCCTTGCTGGTGGGTTCCGCCAGCACCAGCCCTGAGCCGCTGGACTCGACCTTTGACCCCGCCAGCGCGGAGGCGCCCGCTGCTACGTCGACGCAAGAGCATCCGGCCTTGAGCCTGCTGCAAGCCCGATATGCGCTGCTGAGCGCCCAGCTGGCGCGCGCCCAAGCCGGCAGCTACGCCGGCCCCACCGTGGGCCTGGCCTTGCTGCGCGAACGCGGCTCCAGCCTGGAGCCCGCCGCCAACAGCGCGCGGCTGACGCTGCGCCTGCCGCTGGGCCGCCAGCCGGAGGCCGGCTTGCAAGCGGCTCAGCTCGCCGCCGAGCGCGCCGAGCTGGAGGCCGAGATCGCGCGCTTCAGCGACGCCCAAGCCGCCGCCATCGCGCAGGCGCGCCAGCAGATGGCGCGCAGCGCCGAGCAAGCCGCGCTGGCCCAAAGCCGCCAGGCCTTGGCCGCCGATAGCTTAGGCCTGCAGCGCCGCGCCTTCAGCCTGGGCGCCATCGACCTGCCGACCCGGCTGCGCGCCGAGGCCGACAAGGCCCAGGCCGAGCTGGCCCTGGCCCGCGCCCGCATCGAACAACAACGCAGCGCCTCGCGCCTGAGCCAAGCCCTGGGCCTGACTCCATGAAGCACGCCGCCCTCGTTTTCAAAAAACATCCGATTGCCATGACACCTGTTCGCTCCGCTGGCCCCTTGTTGGCCACCCTGTTTTTCTCTTTGACACCGCTGGTCTCACAAGCCCATGGGGACCACGATGAAGCGCCCAAAACCAAGAAACCCGCTGCGGCGGCCGCCACCGCCCCCAGCGACAAGCCCAGCCGCCAGCCCGATGGCAGCGTGCATCTGCCCACCGCCACGCAAACGCAGCTGGGCATTCGCAGCGAGATCACCGAGCTGACAAGCCTGCCGCGCAGCGTCAGCCTGAACGGCCGGGTGCTGATGGACCCGAACGCCGGCGGCAAGGTGCAAGCCTTGTTCGCGGGCCGCATCGAAGCCGGTCCGCGCGGCCTGCCGGCCCTGGGCCAAACAGTGCGCAAGGGTGAAACCTTGGCCTGGGTGCGCGCCAGCCTGAGCCCCTCGGAAAAAGCCAGCTTGGACGCCACGCTGGCCGATCTGCGAGCCCAAGAAGCCGTGGCGCAAAGCAAGTTCAAGCGCCTGCAGCAGCTCGAAGGCAGCGTGCCCGAGCGTGAGATCGAAGCCGCCCGCTTCGAGCTGGATGGCCTGCGCCAGCGCTTGAAGGCCCAAGTCCCGGCACCACAAGGCGGCGAGCCGCTGCTGGCCCCGGTCAGCGGCGTGATCGCAGCCCGCCATGTGGTGGCCGGCCAGGTAGTCGATGCCAAAGAGGCGCTGTTCGAGATCGTCGACCCAGCGCGCTTGATCGTCGAAGCCGATGCCTTCGACGCCGCACTGGCTGGGCAAGTAGGCGGCGCCCATGCCTTGATCGGCACCGGCACCGGCAACGACTACAGCGCCAGCAGCCTGCCGCTGCGCTTTGTCGGCGCGGGCTTGAGCCTGCGCGAAGGCGCCCTGCCCTTGCAGTTCCGCACCAGTGCACAGCCGGGCCAGAGCGCGACGCCCTTGGCCCTGGGCCAGACGCTGAAGGTGCTGGTGCAGGCTCGCCAGAAGCTGGACGGCATCGCCGTGCCGCAAGCCGCCGTGGTCAAGAGCAGCAGCAATCTGGACATGGTCTGGGTGCAGACCGGGCCGCAGCGCTTTGAGCCGCGGCCGGTGCGCTGGGCGCCGCTGGATGGCGCCCTGGTAAGCGTGCAAGAAGGCCTGAAGGCCGGCGAGCGCGTGGTCGTGCAAGGCGCATCGCTGTTGCGCCAAGTGCGCTGAAATCAGGAGTCAGGACGATGTTTGCTTGGCTTTTGAATTTCTCTTTGCACAAGCGCCTGATGGTGCTTGTGGCGGCCCTGGCCTTGATGGTGCTGGGTGTCTTGGTCTTGCAGCGCACGCCGGTGGATGTGTTCCCCGACCTGAACCGACCGCAGGTGACGCTGCAGATCGAGGCCGGTGGCATGGCCCCGGAAGAGGTGGAGCAGCGCATCACCTTGCCGCTGGAGGCGGCCATGGGCGGCCTGCCCGGGGTGGAATCGGTGCGCTCGGTCTCTTCGGTTGGTTTGGCCTTTGTCTACATCAGCTTCGGCTGGGACACCGAGATCTACCGTGCCCGCCAGATGGTGTCGGAGCGCCTGAGCAGCGTGCGTGAGCAGCTGCCGGCCGGCATCAGCCACGCCGGCATGGGGCCGGTGAGCTCCATCATGGGCGAGATCATGCTGATCGCGATTCCCTACGAAGCAAAGCCCGAGGCAAGCGCCAACGCGGACGCCATCAAGCCGGAATTCGCCACCCGCGAATACGCCGACTTCGTGCTGCGCCCGCGCCTGCTGGGCCTGCCCGGCGTGGCCCAGGTCATCCCCATCGGCGGAGAACTGCGCCAGTACCAGGTGCAGCCAGATGCCGCTCGCATGGCGGCGCTGGGCGTGTCGCTCGACGCGCTCACGACAGCCCTGCGCGGCTTCTCGGGGAATAGCTCGGGTGGCTATGTGGAGTTGGGCGGACGCGAGGTGTTGATCCGCCATATCGGTCGCGAAGGTGGCGCCCAAGGCCGGCTGCAAGACCTGCAGCGCCTGCCGGTGGCCTACGCCAATGGCCGGACGATTCTGCTCGAGCAAGTCGCCCAGGTCGGTTTTGCCCCGGCGCTGAAACGCGGCGATGCCGGCTTCGGCGGCCAGCCGGCGGTGATTCTGGGCGTGCAAAAGCAGCCCGGCGCCGACACGGTGGCGCTGACAAAACAGATCGAACGCGCGCTGACCGAGATGAAGCCGGGCTTGCCGGCCGGCATCTCGGCGCCGCAGGTGAGCTTTCGCCAGGCCAGCTTTATTGAGGCTTCGATCGGCACGCTGCAGGGCAAGCTGATCAGCGCGGCCGTCATCGTGGCGGTGGTGCTGTACTTCTTCTTGGCGAATGCGCGCACCACGCTGATCTCGCTGGCCGCCATTCCGGTCTCGCTCTTGATCACCGTGCTGGTGCTGCGTTACTTCGGACTGTCCATCAACACCATGACGCTGGGCGGCCTCGCGATTGCCCTGGGCGAGTTGGTGGACGACGCGGTGGTGGGGGTGGAAAACACCTTGCGCCGCTTAAAGGAGAACCGCCAGCAAGACTCACCGCAGGCCGCCCTGCCGCTGATCCTGAAGGCGACGCTGGAGGTGCGCTCGGCCATCGTGTTAGCAACGCTGATCATCGTGTTGGTGTTCCTGCCGCTGTTCTTCTTGCCCGGCATTGAGGGACGGCTGTTCATACCGCTGGGCCTGGCCTATATCGTTGCCATCCTGGCCTCGATGTTGGTCAGCGTGACGCTGACGCCGGTGCTGGCCTTCTACCTGCTGCCGCAGATGAAGAGCCTGGACCATGCCGAGCCCGGCGCGGTGCGCTGGATCAAGCGCCACTACGAGCGCGCGCTGAGCTGGGCCTTGGGCCATGGCCGTTTAATGCTGGGCGTGGCCGGGCTGGCGGTGCTGCTGGCTGCGGCCAGCGTGCCCTTCTTTGCCCGCACCTTTTTGCCGCCTTTCAATGAAGGCGCGGTGCTGGTCGGCCTGCGCCTGAACCCGGGCACCACGCTGGAGGAATCGGTGCGCATCGCCAAGCAAGCCGAGTTGGCGCTGGCCGAAGTGCCCGAGGTGGTGCATGTGGGGCGCCGCTCCGGCCGCGCTGAGTTGGACGAGCATGCCGAGGGCGTGCACACCTCGGAGCTGGACCTGAAGATGCAGCCCAGTCAGCGCAGCAATGAAGCGGTTTACGCCGACATCCGCGCGCGCTTGGCGCCGCTGCCGGCATCGATCAGCATCGGTCAGCCGATCAGCCACCGCATCGACCACATGCTCTCGGGCGTGCGCAGCCAGATCGCGCTGAAGCTCTATGGCGAGGACCTGGACCTCTTGCGCGCCGAGGCCGAGCGCCTGCGCGCGGCGCTGGCTGGCATCCCTGGCTTGGGTGACTTGGAGATCGAGAAGCAGGTGCTCACGCCGCAATTGCTGGTGCGCGTGGATGCAGCCGCTGCGGAGCGCCACGGCCTGGCCCCCGCTCAGCTGCTGGAGCAATTGCAGACCCTGGTGGCCGGTGAACAGCTGGCCCAGGTGGTGGAAGGCAAGCGCAGCTTTGGCCTGGTCTTGCGTCTGGCCGAGTCGGCGCGTGGGCCGGAGGCCCTGGCCGGCCTGATGATCCAGACCCCGGCCGGCGCGCTGCCGCTGTCCAGCTTGGCGCGTATCGAAGAGAGCGATGGCCCGAACCAGATCCTGCGCGACGAAGGCAAGCGCCGCATCGTGATCTCGGCCAATGCTTCGGAGCGGCCTTTGTCCGATGTGGTGGCCGATATCCGCAAGGTGCTGGCCGAGCAGACCTTGCCGCCGGGCTACTTCACCGAGCTGGGCGGGCAATTCGCCGCGCAGGAAGAGGCCAGTCGTTTGATCGGGCTCTTGTCCATCGCCTCCGCGGCCCTGGTCTTGATGCTGCTGTACAGCCGCTACCAAAGCATGGCGCTGAGCCTGTTGATTATGGCGAACGTGCCTTTGGCTCTGGTGGGCTCGGTCTTGGCGCTGTGGATCTCGGGCCAGCCGCTGAGTGTGGCGGCGCTGATCGGCTTCATCACCCTGGCCGGCATCTCCACCCGCAACGGCATTCTGAAGATCAGCCACTACGTCAATCTCTGCGCCTTTGAGGGCCAGCGCTTTGGCCCGGCCATGCTGCTGCGCGGCTCGCTCGAGCGCCTGACGCCGGTCTTGATGACGGCGCTGGTGGCCGCTCTGGCGCTGGCGCCGCTGCTGTTTGAAGCCGAGCGACCCGGCACCGAGATCTTGCACCCGGTGGCGGTGGTGATCTTTGGCGGCCTGATCAGCTCGACGCTGCTGGACAGCTTCTTGACGCCGGTTTTGGTGGCGATGTTCGGCCGCCCTGCGATTGAGCGCCTGGTCGGACAGATTGCCGACGAAGGCGCGCAAGGCAAGGCGGTGGAGGCCTTCTAGGCCCCCATCTCAGCGGGTGGGTTGGCGGCCAGTAATACCGGCCGCCACGCCCGCCCCAAGACCTGCGTGGCCCGGCGAATCTCCGCCGGGCCCACGGTGGCAAAGCCCAGCGTCAGGCCGGCGAGGCTGCTGTGCGCCGGCAGCCCGCCCACCAGGGCAAGGCTGCCGATCTCAATGCCAGCGGCCAGTGCCGCCCGGTGCAGCTGCACTTCCAAAGCGCGGCTGGGCAGCGGCAAAAAGGCCTGCAGCCCGGCATCCACCGGCTGCAGCTTCAGCTGCGCCGCCCAAGCCGGCGGCAGCTGTGGCAACAAGAGCTGGCTCCAGGCCTGCATCAAGGCATCACGCCGCTGCCGCGCACCGCGCCGCATGCGCCGCACATGGCGCAAGAAATGACCCTCGGCCATGAAGTCGGCCATCACCACCTGATCGGCAATCGACGACTGCCGATCCAACATCGAACGCAGCCGCGCCAGCTGGGGCACCCAGGCCTTGGGGGCCACCAGATAGCCCAGGCGCAGGCCCGGAAACAAGAGCTTGGAAAAGCTGCCGATGTAGAGCGTGCGCTGCTGCGCGCGTGCATTCAAAGCCGAGAGCGGCGCCAGCGGCAGGCCGCTGAAGCTGTATTCGCCGTCGTAATCGTCTTCCAAAAGCCAGGCCTGATGCCGCTCCGCCCAGTCCAGCAGATCGAGCCGGCGCTGCAAAGGCATAGCCACGCCGGTCGGGTATTGGTGCGAGGGCGTGATGTAGAGCAGCTTGAGCGCCTGAGCAGAGCCGGCCCGGCCCAAGGCCTCCAGCGCACTGACCCGCAGGCCCTGCTCGTCCACCGGCACCGGGACCACAGTCGCACCACTCAAGCCCAGAGCCGCTGCCGCAGCGCGGTAGCCTGGCGACTCCATGCCGACCCGATCGCCCGGCTGCAACAAGGCCAGCGCGGCCATGGCAATGGCCTGCTGCGAACCGGCGGTGACGATCACCTGCTCGGCGCTGCAGGGCAAGCCGCGCGAATGGCTCAGGTAGCTGGCAATCAACTCACGCAGACGCGGCAGACCGGCGGCTTCGGAATAGCTGAGGCTGGCGATTTCATGGTCGGGCGCACCCTGCCGAATGCCGCGCGCCTGGCGGCGCCAAAAGCGCGCTTGCAGCCGCGACCACAGCGCATGCGGAAACAGATCCAGCGCCGGCAGGCCATAGCGAAAAGCACGCGGTGTGGGCGGCGCCACCGGCGTGGGTTCGTAGTCCAGCAGGCGCTGCCACAGCGGCGTGCTGGGCTCGCTGGCAGAAGGTGGCTGTTTCTGCGGCGAGACCTCACGGTTCGCCTGCGGCAAGCCCTCGATCGCCGCCACAAAGCAGCCCGCGCCCAATCGCGTCAGCAAGCAGCCTTCGCTGCTCAATTGCTCATAGGCCCGCACAACGGTGTTGCGCGAGACGCCGAGTGCGCGCGCCAGATCCCGGCTGGTTGGCAACTGGGCGCCGGCCTGCAACTCACCTTGCAAGATCTTGGCCTTGAGCTGTGCATGGATCTGCTGGCTCAAGCCCCCACGCGCCTCCAAGCGCAAGCCGGTCGCGTCAAAGGGCAAGGGTGCATGCGCTGTCGCGTTTGAAATTGGACCCATTGAATTGACAAAAATTGGATCTTTCATCGTACCAAGGTCGCGCCTATGCTTCGAGCAACTGATTCCCCTCGCCCTCCGAAAGCGCGCAGCTCATGTACCAACCCGCTCATTTCGTTTCGAAAGAATTGGCCCAAGCCAAGCGCTTGATGGCCGCCTACCCCTTGGCTTTGCTGCTCGGCCCCGACGCCCAGGGCCAGAGCTTTGGCACCCATGTGCCGCTGACGGTCATCGACGGTGAAGACCTGATGATCGAAGGCCATATGGCGCGCGCCAACCCGCATTGGGCCTGGCTTGCCGCCCTGCACGAGCAAGGGCGAGAAGTACACGCCGTCTTCAATGGGCCGGGCGCCTATGTGTCGCCCAGCCACTACGACAGCGCGCTGAATGTGCCGACTTGGAACTACGCCGCATTGCATTTGTATGGTCGCCTGGAGTTGGTGCAAGACCCCGAGGCCAAAGACGCTTTGCTGAAACGCCTGATCGCCCAGTTTGAACCCGGCTATGCCGCGCAATGGCGCGCCCTGCCTGCGGACTTTCAGCAAAAGTTGCTGGGCGCCATCGTCGGCTTTCGCCTGCATGTGCAGCGCTGGGAAGGCAAGTTCAAGCTGAGCCAGAACCGCAGCGCCGCCGAGCGCGCCCGCATTCAAACCGCCCTGGCCAGCGGCACTCCCAGCGAGCAAGATGTGGCGGCTTGGATGGCGCATATGGGGCTTTGAGGCTGTGCCATTTCATGCGCTCGCCCATGCCAAGGCTTGACCGAAATGCTCCACACCAGACCCAGCGGTGCTCGAGCAGGCCGACTGGGCACTCCGCCCCGCTCCTGTCCCCCGCCCCAGGCTACGCCCGGGGCTCCTCCTTTACCTCGCGGTTCAGAGCGCCCAGCCGTCCTGCTCCGGCAGGAACATTTTTCGCGGAACAGAAGTCGCCAAGTGCGTCGGGTGTACGGTGAAGCGAAGTAAAGGGGGAGGGTCTGGCGCAGCCAGAGCCGGAGGACATGAGCGGCACCGTGCGCCCGGCGTGCTTGGCCAGCGCAAACCCACTCGCCGCGCAAAGCTTGGGCCCTTCAACGACAACCGAAGTTCGACGATGTTCCAGTTTCCCTTTCTTTGGATCCCATCATGACCCTACCTCCAATCATTCCCATGCAAGTGACCCCGCTCACGCTCCAAGGCCCACACCTGCGGCTAGAGCCTTTGTCACTCGCCCATCTGCCGGGGCTGACCGAGGTCGGCCTGGACCCAGATTTGTGGCGCTGGATTCCCAATCAAGTGCGCAGTGCCGCCGATATGCGGGCTTATGTGGAGCAAGCACTGGCCGAGCAGCTGAGCGGCAGCAGCCTGCCTTTTGCCTTGGTGTTGGCGGGGCCGGATGAGAAGGACGGCCCCATCATCGGCTGCACCCGCTTCGGCAATATCTCGCTGCGTGACCGCCGGCTGGAGATTGGTTGGACCTGGGTTGCAAAAGCCTGGCAGCGCAGCTGCGTCAATACCGAGGCCAAAACGCTCTTGCTGACCCATGCTTTTGATACGCTGGGGGCACACCGGGTCGAACTGAAGACCGATTTTCTGAATGAGAAATCGCGTGCGGCCATTGCCCGCATCGGCGCACAACAAGAAGGCATCTTCCGCCGCCATGTGCAGACCGACACCGGCCGCGTGCGCGATACCGTCTACTTCGCCATCATCGACAGCGAGTGGCCCGAGGTGAAAAGATCGCTTGCAGCACATGGCTGCGCGCCAAAGCGCATGAGGCCCGAGGCGGACAAGCCCTCAGCTCCCGAGGGTCAGGTCTTGCTCAAGCATGAGCTGGACGAGGTGGATTGGCTCGCGCTGGTCGATGTGTTTGAGCGCGCGCTGCTGGGCACCCGCGACCCCAAGCTCTTGGAGCAGAGCTTTCGCAACAGCAGCGTGTGCTGCTTTGCCTATCGAGACGGCCAGATCGTCGGCGCCGGGCGGGCCTTGAGCGACCGGCTGACCTGGACCGTGATCTTCGACGTGGCGCTGGCGCCCGAGGTTCAAGGTTTAGGACTGGGCCGCGCCATCATGCAAGACCTGCAGACCCGCGCGGGCGGCGCCCAGACGATGCTGTACGCGGCGCCGGGCAAAGAGCCGTTTTACGAGCACCTGGGCTTTCACCGCATGAAGACCGCCATGGCCCAGTTTGCCAACCCCGAGCGCGCCCGCGAGCGCGGCTTCATCGGCTGAGGCCGCGGCAGCTCAAGGCTTATCAGCCTCGGCCACCGGCGTAGAACTCGGCGGCACCGGAAAGCGCACCCCCACGACCGCAATCTCGACCCGACGGTTCGGCTGCAGGCAGGCGATCAAGGGCTTGCGGTCGGTGGCGGCCTTTTCGTAGAGCGCATCAGGGCAGGCATGGATGGGCTGGCGCGGGCCCATGCCATAAGCGGCGATGGGGCCGCTGACCTGCAGCGCCAGCAGACGGTCGCGCACGGTTTCGGCGCGGCGCCAGGCCAGGTGGTCATTGCGCGCGGCGCTGCCCAGATGATCGGTGTGGCCGACCACCTGCACATGGTCGATGCGCTGATAGTCCTGGCGCAGGCTCAGGGCCAAGTGCTCCAAGGCCTCGCGGCCGCCGGGCAACAAGGACGCCAGATCGGAGCGATTGAACTTGAACAAGGCGTCGCCGCTGAGCGTCCATTTCTGGGTGCTGACAACAGCTGCCGGCGCGGGCGGCGCTGGGCGCGGCGCGGCAGCCAGAACCGGTACGGGCTTGGCGGCTTCGGCGGCGGCGCAGGCCTCGGCGCCACGTTGCGCGCGGACCAGTTGCTGCTCGGCCATGCCCACATAGGGCGCGGCGTGGCGCCATTGCAGCTGGGTTTGCTCATGACCTGCATGCACCAGCTCGACCTCGGCACAGGCCACCAGCGCCTGCACACAGGCGGCACCGGGGGCCTTCTTCAAAGCCGCGGCCTGCGCCCAAAGATCCTCACGCAAACGCTCGGCGCCGTTGATCAAGGGGCTGGCCAGGGCCGGGTCTTCAGCGCCTTGGAGCGCGGCGCCCTGCTCCAGATAACGCGCAATCGCCTGGGACTGCTGCAAGGCCAGCTCGGGGAAGGCGCTACGGTCATTGCGGGCATATTCATGCCGGGCCACATCCAGCCAGCATTGGGCCTTGGCCATGCTGTAGTCGCTGAGCGGGATGCGGCGGCCCGTGCCATTGAGGCTGCGCAGACGCTGCTGCTGGGCTTCAAACTGCTGCAGATCGGCGCCAATCGCAGCGTCGCTGATGCGCGCATCGGGCGGGGTCAGGCTTTGCGCCAAGGCAGGCACGGCGCACAGGGCCAGCAAGGACGACAGCAACCAGGGCTTCGAGGCGGTAGAAAAGAAGAACGGTGTGTTCATGGCGAGGTGTTCTTGGATGGCGTCAATCGGTTGGGGTCGGCTGGGCAGGACGGGGCGGCAGCGGCTCAAGGCTGCTCGCCACCGCTGCTGCTACCGCCCCAGTTCTTGAACAGCTGCTGGTCAAACTTGAAGCGCAGGCGCAGATAGACGCCGCGCGCGGTGTAGTCGCTGCTGAGGTCGCGGTCACTGAAGCCACTGAAGTTGTAGCCGGCGCTGAGCCAGAGGTTTTGCCGCAGCAAATAGCCGGCTTCCACGCCGACGGCGGTCTGGCGGCTGTTGCTGGCCTCATCGCCAAAGCCTTGCATGTGGCTCAGCAGCAGGCCCAGGTCCCAGCGTTCGCTGATGTCATAGACCACCCGGCCGCCCAGCAGCCAGGCGCTGTAGCGGCTGAGGGCCGCGCCCTCATTGAGCGGGAACTGTTCATTCACTTGCTTGGCCGCCAAGCGCGCACTCCACCACCAAGGCCGTGAAGGGTGGAAGTTGGCATGCACGCTGGCCAGAGCCACACGGCGCCATTCGTCCAGGCCGTTGACATTGGTCTCGGCCTTGTACTCCAGCATCGACAGCAGGTCCCAGCGGTTGTTGTCCACCGGCCGGTAGGCGGCGCCGAACTGCAGGCGGTTCTGCCAACCATTGGCACGCAGGCCGTGGTTGTCTTGGCCGAGGTGGTAGTCGCGCAGCAGGCCGGTCCAGTCGCGGCTGAGCTTGCGCGCTGCGGCCAGTGTGATCAAGAGGCTGTCTTGCTGACCATTGACCGTCTTGATGCTGCCATCGGGCTGCGGCAGGCCCAGGCTGGCGCCATCGAGCCGGCGCCACTCGACGCGGGCCGAGCCCTTCCACAGCTCGGAGCCGGTGTAGTCCACGCTGCTGCTCAAGGCGGTGGCGGTTTGCGGCTGATCGGCGCTGATCTGCAGGCGCTCGGCGCCGCCGGTCACCAACACACCCTCATTCAACTGCCAGGCATGGCGCACGCCGCTGGCCAGCTGTTGCTCCTGGCCTTGGGCCGCGTCGCGCAGGCGGTACTCGCTGAAGAAATTGCCGCCGCGCAGATAGCTTGAATCGACACCTACCGAGAGGCTGTGGCTGCGCGGGCCGGCGTCCAGCCCGTAGTAGGAGGCCAGGCCGCTCTGCGTCTCGGCGCGGGCATACAGGCCGGTGCGCTCAGCCACCTGGTAGCGGGCGCCCAGCTGCAGCCGGTGCTGCTGGCTGTTGGTCAAACCGCCCTCGGCCTGGGCGCTCAGGCTCAAGGCCTCGCCGACCTGGGCGCGTAGGCCGACAAAGGCGGTGTTGCTGTTCAGGTCCGGCACCAGGCCCGGGTTGAGGCCGCCGCCGATGCCGATATTGTTGAGATTGCCCAGCCCGGCCGAGCCGTTCAGCAAGGTCGAACCATTGCCCGGAATGCCTCCAGCGGAGCCGGGAGCGAAGGCGCTGCCCGGCGCTGGGTTGTCGCCAATGCCGGCGGCAAGACCCGCCACGCGGCCCTGCTCCTGGCTGTGGCGCAAACCGCCGCTGAGCTGCAAGCCCGGCTGCAACTGTTGGCTCAGCGTGACGCTGGCGCCGCTGCGCTTGGCATCGCTGGCCAGGTCTTGAATCTCGCGCGCCTCGACGCTCAGGTTCAGGCCTTCTTTGAGCTGCGCGCTGAGCTGGGCGCCCATCTGGCGGGTGCCGGGCGTGACACCGGCATTGGCATTGCCAAAGTCCAGGTCGGCGCGTTGCGCCCAGGCGCGCAGCTTGAGGCTCTCGCCATCGTGGAAGAGTTCCAGACGCTGGGCCGTGCCGCTCACTTCATCGCCCATTGGCGTTGCTGCCGCGGCCAGCGGCATCACCCCATTCAGCAGGCGGCCTTCGGTCTGCGCGGCCTCGGCCACCAGCGTGGTCTTCTCGGCCACCTTGAATCCGCTATTCACGCTGCGCAGGCGGAAGCGCTGCAGCGGATTGCGATCCTCGACCAGGCTGCCGCCCACCGTCAGGGCCGGGCTCAGATTGATTTGACCGTCGGCGCCGAAGAGCCAGAAGCTCTCGCCGCCCTGGTCCACCTCATAGCTGATGCGCAGGCTTTGCGGATTGCCCATTTCATCGAGACTGGCCAAGGGCCGCGCCAGCAAGACCCGGCCGCTGAAGGGCTCGAAGGAATAGTCGACCCAGCGCTGCAAGGGCTGGCTGCTGAGGATGCGGCGCAGGTCGTTCTTGTCGCGCACCAGCACCTCGATCTTGTCGCTGTTCTCCAGCGCATGGCTGCTGGAAACGGCGAAAGGCCCGCTGGTGCCATTGGCGCGAATCTCATCGACCGCCTGGCGCAAGGTGTCGCGGCTGGCGTAGACATTGCCCACGCCCTGCGTGTTCTCGACATGGCCACGCAGGCCATTGAGCGTGCGGTTGTACTGGCCAAGCTGGCTTAAGGGGCTGCCCGCCACCAAGCCGGAGCCGGCCGACTGGGTGAAGCCGCTGCCGGTGTTGAAGTCGCCGTACAGCACAAAGCTGCGCTTCTGGTCGATGCGCACAAACAGCTTGCCGGAGCTGCGCGCCTCGAAGCCGCTGATGCTGGCGTCGCCATAGACCGGGTAATAGGCGTCGGGGCGCACGTCCTGCAGCAGGCGCTGGCGGCTCTCTTTTTCAGAGTCGTAGCTCAAGGTCAGCAGCGCGTCGCCGCGAATCTTGCCCTTCAGGAACATTGCGGCGCGGGCCGCGGCCGTGCCCTTGTCGCCGTCGAAGCGGCGGCTCCAGGCCCGCAGCTCTTGCTCGAAGCCGTCTTCCAGGCGCACCGGGGTGACGTTGCTGTCGTAGTGCTGCTTGTTGATGCGCAGAATGCCTTCGATCAAACCGGCCGCCACCATCTCGCGCAGCTCGGCGTCAAAGGGCAGCAAGCCCTCGACCACGGTCTCGCCGGCGCTGATGCGCAGGCGCACATCTTGCGGGTTGACCGGCGCCACCAGCACGAAGCGGGCCTCGCCGTTTTCCAGCCGCAGCTGGGTGCCGGGGGTGCGGCGGTCTTGGTCCAGGCGCGGTGCCATCAGCGAACTGGCACCTGAGTCGGCCAACTCCAGGCGCCCGCCGCTGTGCTCCAGCGTCAGCAGCGCGGCCTCTTGCACCGGCGCGCCGCTGGCGGTGAAGGCGCGCACCGTGACCTGCAATCGGCTCACCCCATCGGCCGGCACGCCGGCCCCGGTGATCTTGAGTTCCAGCCGCGCCACCTGCGCATTCAGCGCATAAGGGCCCTCTTTCAAGGGCTTGGCCAAGCTGCTGAATTCGAGTTCACCGACCGGCGAGCGATACAGGGTGGCGCGATCGCCCAGCTCGCCCATCATGCGCAGTTGCAGCGGCGCGGCGCTGTCCTGGGCCCAGGCGAGCCCGGGCAGCAAGAGCAGGGAGACCGCCGTGGCCAGCGGACTCAGCAGCGCCGGGCGGGTGCGCCGGCGGGTGGGTGCGTCTGGCCCGGCGATGGGGCAATTCATGCGGGGCAGCGCCAACATAAGCGTCTTCTTGTTCATGATCAGACCCCGCATTCAGGCAACGCGGGCGCGGACGAGCTGCTCGGCAGCTGCGGCGATTTCAGAGGCTTAGGCGGTTTCTTGATCGCCGGTCGCGGTTTCGGTGCGGGCTTCACGACCGCCGGGCTGGCCGGCTTGGCCACCGCCGGACGCTTGATGCTGGGCACGCGCGGCGGCGGGCTCAAGACCGGCTGACGGCGCGGCACGCACTGGGTTTGCACGCCCGCCAAGGCCTGCACCGGGGCCTCATCCAGCTCCGCCAGCACGGCGGCAGGCGCTTGAGCAGGCGGTGGCTCGGGCTCGGGGTCAAAACGCAGGGCCAAGGCCGGTGCGGCGTCGCGCTGCGGCAGCGCAAGTTCGCCGCGCTGGCGGCGCCGCTGCACCTCGCTCAGCACCGGGATGCTGCAGCTGCCTTCGATGAAGTCGGCCCGCTGCAGCTCACCATTGTGCAGGTCCAGGAACAGGCTGGCCGCATCGCCGGCATTGCGGTTGCTGCTGCTGACCAACTGGCTGCCGCGTGGCAACGTGGCGGGGTCGGCCACCAGCACATGGCTCATCGGGCGCAGGCCGCAGCGGCTGTACTTGCCTTCCACATCGCTGATGACATAACTGCCATCTTCCATATAGAGGCGCACGCCGGGAATGCCGATTTCCTCGGCGTCTTGAACCTGGTTGTGGTTGCAATCCACATAGATCTTGCCGCTGAAGCAGGCCTCGTTGCTGAAAACGCCGCCGGTCACCTTGACGCGCACCTCGGCCTCGTTGGAACACAGGCCCACGCCCGGCAGGCTGCCCACGCAGGCCTGCGCCTTGTTGATGCCCGTGCCTTGCAGACTGCCGACGCCGAGGCGCACACGGTAGTTCAGCCGCACTTGTGCCTTGGGCAAAAGGCTGCCGAGGTCAAACTGCAGCTGCCCGGCGCCGAGCAGACGCGGCTCGGCCAGCGGCCGGCCGTCGAGCTGAGCAGTGCCGGGGATGTAGACAAAGCCAGCCGGCAGGCGGTCATTCAGGCGCACGCCGGGCAAGGGGTCACGGCCCGCATCGGCGCGCTTGACGGTGACGGTGTAGCGCACGCTATCGCCGAGCTCGGCGGTGTTGCGGTCCACCGTTTTGCTAACGAAGAGTTGCGGCGCCACGCAGGCATCCAGCGGGATGTGGTTGTTGACGATGTCGGGGCCCTGGGCCGGGTCCAGCCACATCGACATGTAGTAAGTGGTGGGCTGGTCGGGCGTCGGCGCGCTGGGCTGATCCTGCACGGTGCAGACGCCGCCGGTACTGGCATTGCTGCAATTCGCCGGCGGTTTGAGCGTGCTCGCCTGAGGCTGGATCAGGCGGCTCAGCCCGTCCCCCTGAGCCGTGCTGACGCGCAAGCGATAGACGCCGGCACCGGGGCATGTGGCCGGAGCCGGATTCGCCAGCAGCAGGTGATAGCCACCATCCACGCCACCGGGCGCGCCGACTTGCGTGACCACGCTGCTCACCCCACCGACCATGCAGCTGGGCGGCACCGGCACGCCGGCCGCGTCCAGCAGCTCAACCTTGACGCCGGCCAGCGGTGCGCGGGTGCTGCTGCAGTAGGTGACGCCGGCCGGGTCCAAGGGCAGGCTTTGCTGCACACGGCCTTGGCCGCAGGCCGGCACCGAGAGATTGCGGATGGTGCCACCGGCGACGATGCCGGTGCCCGCATCGGCGCTCGGGTCATTGCCACCACTGGGATCGCGCGACACCGGGCGGCCAAAGTAGGCGCCGCTGGCCGGGTCTTTGAAACGCACGCTGTAACCATCGCCCGAGGGAATGCCGCTGACCTGGTACTGGCCGCGCGCATCGGAGACGGCACTGCCGACCACCTTGTCCTGAGCATCGAGCACTTCGACGATCCAGCCCGATTTGGCCGGCTCGTTGGCGTCGCGGCGGCGGTCATGGTTCAGGTCCACCCAGACTTCGCCGCTGATGGCGCCCAGAGGCAAGACCGGCGTTTCGTCTTCATAACGGTTATTGCCCTGGGTCACCGGGTCATTGGCTTCGCCGCCACCGGACACCTGCACCACATTGGTCACCTGACCATGGCTGCCGGGCTGGCAGCTCTGGCCCTGCACCGCACCGCCGGCATCCGACGCCACCTTGACCTGCAAGACGATGGCGTTAGGGTTGTCGACCGGCCGGCTGCCGGCACCAGGGATGACGGTGCTGCTGCTGCAACGCGCCACCTGGCCACCGACCTCGCTGGCACTGCAATCCCAGCCCAGGCCTTGTGGCAACGCGGCCAGGCTCAGGCCGGCCGGCAAGGTGTCAACGATTTGATAGGGCTGGCTGGTCGCCGCCGGGCCTTGGTTGGAGACGATGATGCGGTATTGGCCCAGGCCGCCGGCAGTGAAGCTGGCCGGGCTGTGGGACTTGCGCACCAGCAGGTCGACCACTGGATTGGGCGGCACGATGCGATTCACCACGGTCACCGCATTGCCGCCATTGACGGCGCTGTCGCCGATCTGCAAGGTTGCAGCCGGGCTGAAGCTGGCTTGGCCCACGGGGGCCAAGACAAAGCCGCCGCTGAGCGTGGCGCCGCTGGCACTGGTTTCGCTGAGCGTGCAACTCTCGCCCAGGGCCAGGCTGCCGATGGTGCCGGTGGCCGGTGGACGGAAGCTGACGCTGTGCAGACCGGTGCTGCTGCAGCTGGCTTGCACCGTGATCAGGGGCTGGGTCAGCAAGCGGCCGGCATCGCCTTGGTAGGCCTTGGCCACGGTCATCAGTTGCGGCAACAAGACCGCATTGCTGATGCTGACGGCATTGTCGCCATTGACGAGGTTGAGGCTGGCCGGTGCGACCAGGGCCGAGCTGACCGGCGCCAGCACATGGCCGCCGCTGAGCACGGCGCCATCGGCACCGAGCTCGCTGACCTCGCAGCGCTCGCCGGCACTCAAGTTGTCAATCAGGCCTTGGGCGGGAGGCTGGAAGCTCAAGCTCTTGAGCCCCGACTTAGAGCAGTTGGCTTGGGCGCGGATCAGCGGCAGCGTCTGCAAGGCGGCGGCATTGCCATCAAAACGCTTGCTGATCACCAGCCGCGCCGGCAGCGGCGCCAACAAGGGGTTGCTGACGCTCACGCTATTGCTGGCCTGCAGCGGCGTGTTGGCGGCCAGGCTGAACAAGGCCTGATCTAGGCCGGCATAGCGGTAGCCCTCCGCCAAGCTGCCACCGCTGAGCGCGGTTTCGCTGAGGCTGCAGCGCTCGCCTTGCTGCAAACCGGCAATGCGGCCCGCACTGTCGGCACTGAAGCTGACGCTGCGGCGGCCGCTGGCGCTGCAATCGGCCTGCACCGTGATCTGCGGCGGGCTGAGCACGCGGCTCGGCGCGCTGTCGTTGAGCCACAACTTGCGAATCAACAGCACCGCCTCGCCGGGCGGCAGCAGCGGGTTGCTGAGCTGCACCTCTTGCGTGGCAGCCAAGGGGGTGTCGGCGGCCAGGCTGATCTGCGCGCTGCCCGGCGCGTCGAACTGGTAGCCGCCACTGAGCTCGCCGCCGTTGATGGCGGTTTCGCTGAGCCGGCAGCTTTCGCCCTGCACCAAGCCACTCAGGCGGCCAATGCTGTTGCTGGGAAAGCTGATGCTGTGCTGGCCGGAGATCGAGCACAGCGCCTGCACCGTCAAGGTCGGCGGCAGGACGATACGGCTGGGCGTGCTGTCACCGCTCCAGCGCTTGCTGAGCAGGATCTCGGCCGCGCCCGGGGCCTCGAGCAAATTGGTGATGGTGACGGCGGTGGAGGGATCCAGCGGCCGGTTGCTGCTCAGGCTGATCTGCGCCGTGCTCGGCGCGGCAAAGCGGTAGCCATCGGCCAGGCTGCCGCCGCTGAGCGCTGTCTCGCTGACGCTGCAGGTTTCGCCCACGATCAGGCCGTTGATATTGCCGGTGCTGCCAGCCGTGAAGCTGGTGCTCTTGAGGCCGCTGACGGAGCAGTTGGCCTGCACAAAGATGGTGGGCGGCTGCAAGACCTTGCTGGGCACGCTGTCGTTGGCAAAGGCCTTCACCAAGCTGAGGCTGGCGCCGCCGGGCGGCACCAGGCTGTTGGTCAGCGTGACGGCGGTGCTGACCGATAGCGGCGTGCCGGGGCTCAAGCTGATGACGGCCGTCGAGGGCGCGGCAAAGCTATAGCCGCCCGCCAAGCTGCCGCCGCTGATGGCGGTTTCGCTGAGGCTGCAGGTCTCGCCCACGATCAGGCCGCTGATCACGCCGGTGCTGCCGGCCTTGAAGCTCAGGTTCTTCAGACCGCTGACCGAGCAGCTCGCGCTGACGCTGATCATGGGGCCGTCCAGCACCTTGCTGGGCACGGTGTCGTTGGCATAGAGCTTGGTCAACAAGAGGCTGGCCGGCACCGAGGGCAGCAAGGGGTTGCTGATTACCACCTGGGTGTTGGCCGTTAGCGGCGTGCCCGGCGCCAGGCTGATCTGCGCCAGGCTGGGCGACTGAAAGCTGTAGCCATCGGCCAAGGCGCCGCCGCTGAGCGCCGTTTCGCTGACGCTGCAGGTTTCTCCCTGCACCAGGCCGCTGAGGGTGGCGGTGCTGCCGGCGGTGAAGCTGACGCTCTTCAGGCCGCTGATCGAGCATTGCGCCTGCACCGTGATGGTGGGCGCCAGCGTCACCTTGCTGGGCACGGTGTCGTTGGCAAACACCTTGCTGATGCTCAGCTGGGCCGGATTAGGCGCCTGCAAAGTGTTGGTGATGTTGACGCTGGTATTGGCCGTTAGCGGGGTGCTGTTGCTGAGGCTGATGACGGCCGCAGCCGGCGAGGCAAAGCTGTAGCCCCCCGACAGACTGCCGCCGCTGACTGCGGTCTCGCTCAGGCTGCAGGTCTCACCGACCACCAGACCGGTGATCTGGCCGGTGCTGCCGGCGGTAAAGCTGGTGGTCTTGAGCCCGCTGACCGAACAGTTGGCGCTGACGCTGATGGTCGGCGGCGTCAGCACCCGACTGGGCACGCTGTCATTGGCGTAGAGCTTGCTCAGGCTGATGACGGCGCCACCCGGCGGCACCAAGGGGTTGGTCAAGGTGACCGAGGTGACGGCGCTCAGCGGCGTGCTGGAGCTAAGGCTGACCGTCGCCGAGCTGGTCGGCGCGAAGCTGTAGGCGCCACTCAAGGCGCCACCGCTGATCGAGGTCTCGGTGACGGTACAGGTCTCACCAACGATCAGGCCGGTGATGCTGCCGGTCGTGCCTGCGGTGAAGCTGGTGCTCTTGCTGCCGCTGATCGAGCAGACGGCGCTAACGCCGATGGTGGGCGGGGTCGTCACCTTGCTCGGGCTGCTATCGCCGGACCAGACCTTGATGAAGTTCAGCTGCGCCGGGGTCGGCGCGACCAGCGGGTTGGTGAGGGTCACGGCCGTGGTGGCCGTCAGCGGCGTGCTGGCATTCAGGCTGACGATGGCCGAACTGGTCGGCGCAAAGCTATAGCCGCCACTCAAGGCGCCGCCGCTGATCGAGGTTTCGGTCACCGTGCAGGTCTCACCGACGATCAGGCCGGTGATGCTGCCGGTCGTTCCTGCGACAAAGCTGGTGGTCTTTGTGCCACTGACCGAGCACACCGCGCGCACGCCGATGCTCGGTTGGGTCGTCACCTTGCTCGGGCTGCCGTCGCCGGAATAAGCCTTGACGATGTTCAATCGCGCAGGGGTCGGTGCGACCAGCGGGTTGGTGATGGTGACGGCCGTGGTGGCCGTCAGCGGCGTGCTGGCATTCAGGCTGATCGTCGCCGAACTGGTGGGGGAGAAGGTGTAGCCGCCACTCAGCGCCCCGCCGGTGATCGAGGTCTCGGTGACGGTACAGGTTTCGCCGACGATCAGGCCGGTGATGCTGCCGGTCGTGCCGGCCGTGAAACTGGTGGTCTTGGTACCGCTGGTCGAGCACACTGCGCGCACGCCGATGGTCGGCTGCGTCGTCACCTTGCTGGGGCTGGTGTCGCCCGAGTAAGCCTTGACGATGTTCAGCTGCGCAGGGGGCGGCGCCACCAGCGGGTTGGTCACGGTGACGGCATTGCTGCCGGCCAGGAGCACGCGCGGGTTGCTGCCGCTAAAGCTGGCCGAACCGACGGCCGAGAAGCTGTAGCCCCCACTCAAGCTGCCGCCGGTGATGGCGGTTTCCGACAGGGTGCAGCTCTCGCCCGAGCTCAGGCCCGAGATGCTGCCGGTGGCCGGCGGTGTGAAGCTGACCGTCTTGGTGCCCGAACTGCTGCACACCGCGCGCACGCTGATGCTAGGCTGGCTGCTGACCTTGCTGGGCGAGGTGTCGCCCGAGTAGGCCTTGCTGAACACCAGACTGGCCGGGCTGGGCGGGTTGGGCAGGTCGCCGGCAAAGTCATAGTTGTGGAACTCGCTGCCGCTGCTGTTTTGCACCAGGTCTCCGGCCACGATCAAGCGGCCATTGGTGCCGGGCACCGCCTGAGTCAGGCTGCCATTCGGCACAATGATGCTGCCCTTGAATTGGGCGGTGCCGCTGATATTGACCTGGCTGGCGTTGGCGAAATTCCACACGATGCGCCGAGTCAGGCTGCTGCTGAAGGCGCCCAGGTTTTCCAGGAAGTTGTTGGTGTTGATGGTGACCGCGCCGCTGGCGGTGACATTGATCAACACCGTGGCGTTGGCCGGGATGGCACTGAAATCGACGGCCACACCGGACACGCCGGCAGCCAGCGTGAAGACCTGCAGACTGGCGCTGTCATTGGCCCTGAAGGTGAGCGTACCGAACTGATTGGTGGTGCTGCCATTGGCCGTCAGGCCGGCCCAATAGGCGCTGTTGCTGCGCAGGGTGGCAAAGTCCACCGGCGAACTGGGCACCAGGGTGCTGTAGCTGATGCTGCCGCCGGAGGTGATGGCGCCGCTGCCGGTCTTGACGCCGCCAACCTTGGCGTCGACAGCCAGACTCAAACCATCCAAAGCCAAGGTGGAACCTGCTCCGACATCAATATTGCTGCCCACCACCAGCCCCGGCTGGCCAGTCACCGAGGAGTTGCGCGGCACGATGCAGGTGCCGGCGCCGACGGCGATCAGGTTGTAGAAGCGACTCGGACTCAGGATCAGCGAGCCGCCCACATAGATGCGGCCCTCGGCCTCGGAGCCAACCGTGACCGTCATATTGCCGCCGGTGACGATGGAATAGCCCTCGTCGTAGCCGTTCGACCCAAGGGCACCGCAGGCATTGACCTGCGGATAGCTGGCCGGGCAGCCCGAGCCGACACAGGCGCTGGTCTGACTGCCCAGGTTGGCGGCCTGTGCATTGCCAGCTGGGCCCAATAGCCCTGCCGCCATCAAAGTGAGGCCGACCCAAAACCCCGCAGCGATGTGGTGCCTCTTGCCCACGACTCGCGTCACCCACATCCCCAACTGTGCCATCGTTGTGCTCTCGATTCAGCGTGTGAGCCACCGCGGACCGGCCGGGGGCTTGTTGTTCTCGGCGTGCGCCGGACAGCGCCTGGACGCCCAGGCGCGCAGATCGGCGGACGTTCCCATGCTAGTGAGCGGATCGATTTGAAAAGCCTGGAAAAACCGGCGCTTTCATCGGCAGTTCACAAAGCCGGGCTTGGGCCGACTCAGCAGCCCGCCAGCTGGCGCATCGGCGGCCCACTCGCCCTGCCCCGCCCCCATTCGCCCGCGAATTCCGCCGCTCGCCGCTTCTGGCTGTGAGCGTCGAACGGCGCTGACCATAATCCGCTCCAGTTCAAATCAACCCTCCTGGAGCTTGCAATGTCAGACCGACACCGCAAAACACCATCGCCGCAGCGGCAACGTAGCGCCCGGCTGGGCGCCCTCGGCGTCCTCGCGCTGGTGCTTGCGCAACTGGGTGCCCCCGCCCAGGCCGCCCCGGCACCGACTGCCGCCCTCACCCAACCCTGCCGCATCGACGGCGTGCCGAATGAATTGCTCTGCGGTAGCTTGAAGCGGCCGCTGAACCCGGCCGAGCCACAGGGCAAGCAGATCGAGATTCACTTCTTGGTGGCACCGGCCATGGCCCGCAACAAGCAGCCCGATCCGGTGCTGCTGCTGGCCGGCGGCCCCGGTCAGGGCGCCATCAATTTGGCGCCGATGATGATGTCAAGACTGGCCCGGCTGAACAATCGCCGCGACCTGGTCTTCATCGACCAACGCGGCACCGGCAAGTCGGCGCCGCTGCAATGCCCGGACGAAGACCAGCTGCCGCTGGCCGAGGCGCTGGACGGCGAGGCGCAATTACGCCGGCTGGAAAGCTGCCGCCAGCAACTGAGCCAGTTGCCCCATGGCGATCTGCGTTACTACACCACCACGCTGGCGATGCAGGACTTCGAGGCGGTGCGCGTGGCCCTGGGTGTGCCGCAGTGGAATTTGATCGGCGGCTCCTACGGCACCCGCGCCGGCCTGGAATATCTGCGCCTGTTCCCAGGCCAGGTGCGCCGCACCGTGCTGGATGGCGTGGCGCCGGCCGATATGGTGCTGCCGACCAGCTTTTCCACCGATGGCCAGGCGGCGCTGGACGCCAGCCTGCTGGCCTGCGAGAAAAGCCCTGTCTGCAATCAGAGCTACCCCAAGCTGAGGCAGGAATGGGCCGCCCTGCTGCAGAGCGTGCCGCGCCAGATCAGCGTCAACCATCCGCTGACCGGCCGGCCGGAAAGCTTCAAGCTGAGCCGCGAAATGCTGCTGCGCGGCTTGCGTCTGCCGCTGTATTCACCGGCGGCCGCCTCGGGTCTGCCGGCCGCCATTCACGCCGCCAGCGAGGGCCGTTTCGAGGGTTTGATGGGGCTGTCCGGCATGATCGGCGGCGGCAAGGCGGGCAAGCTCGCCACCGGCATGCACTTCTCGGTGGTCTGCGCCGAGGATGTGCCGCGCATCCCCGGCAGTGCGGACAAACCGGGCGCCGACTTCGGCAGCGCCGATGTCCAGCTCTACACCCAGGTCTGCAAGACCTGGCCCCGCGCCCAGATCGCGCCGGAGTTCTACAGCCTGCCGCCCGCTCAATCACCGGTGCTGCTGCTGAGCGGCGGCGCCGATCCGGCCACGCCGCCACGCCATGGCGAACGCGTGGCCAAGGCGCTGGCCGCCGGCAACGCCAAATGGGTTCAGCACATCGTGGTGCCCGAGGCCGGCCACGGCGTGATGGGCATCGGCTGCATGCGCGAACTGCTGTTCCGCTTCATCGATGCCAAGACCGATGCCCAGGCGCTGCCGCAAGACGCTGCCTGCGCCACTCAGATTCCACGCCCCGGCGCCTTCCTGCCGGTGCAGGCCGCCAGCGCCAAAGCCAAGGTGCAACCATGATCCAGATCGAGCAAGTTAGCAAACACTTCGTCTCACGCACCGGCGGCTCGCTGCTGAAGCGTCCGGCCAAGCAAATCGTGCAGGCGGTGAAGTCCGTCACGGTGAACGCGCCAAGCGGGCGCATCACCGGCCTGCTGGGCCCGAATGGCGCCGGCAAGACCACCACGCTGCGCATGCTGGGCGGCTTGTTCCCGCCCGACAGCGGCCGCATCACGGTGGACGGCCTAGCGGTGGCAGGCCAGCCACGCCAGGCCCTCGCCCGCATGGGCATCCTGGGCGATGCGCATGGGCTCTACCCACGCTTGTCGGCGCGCGAGAACATCATCTACTTCGGCAAGCTGCAAGGCATGGAGGCCGATGCCGCCAACGCCCGCGCCGAGGAGTTGGCGCGCCTGCTGGACATGCAGGCCATCCTGGACCGCCGCGCCGAAGGCTTCAGCCAGGGCGAGCGGATGAAGACGGCGCTGGCTCGCGCCTTGGTGCATGACCCGGCCAATATCGTGCTGGACGAGCCGACCAACGGCCTCGACGTACTGGCCACCCGCTCGCTGCGCGAGGCCTTGCGGCATCTGCGTTCACCGGCCGGTGGCGCCAAGTGCATCGTCTTTTCAACCCACATCATGCAAGAGGTGGAGCAGCTCTGCGAGCACGTGGTGATCGTCTCGCAAGGCCGCAGCGTGGCCGAGGGCACGGTGGAGGAGTTGCTGGCTCTGGCCGGTGAAAGCAAGTTCGAAGATGCCTTCGTCAAGCTGGCCTTTGCGCCACAGACGGCCGCACACAACAAGACTCTGGAGGTGGCCGCATGAACCAAGCTAACACCACAATGCTGCGGCATTTTTGGACCGTGCTGAGCAAGGAGGTGGTCGACGCCCTGCGCGACCGCCGCACGCTGCTGCGCCTGATGGTGCCGGCCGTGTTGATGGGGCCGCTCTTGCTGCTGGCCCTGTCGGGACTGATCTCCTCGCTGGAGGAGCGCGCCGACAAGCGCGAGCTCATGGTGGCTGGCATCGAGCACGCACCGACGTTGCACAACTACCTGCTACGCCAGACCTACACCCTCAAGACCGCGCCGGCCGACTACGAAAGCCGCTTACGCGACAACAAGCTGCTCGAGCCGGTGCTGGTCATTGGCAAGAACTTCGAGTCCGAGCTGCTGAGCGGCCAGCAACCGACGGTGGAGCTGGTCAGCGACAGCGCCAACCAGCGCGCCAACAGTGGCGTTGGCAGCTTGAACCGGTTGATGAATGGCTTCAACCGCGAACGCGCTTCGCTGAACCTGGCCCTGCGCGGGGTTTCGACCGAGCTGCTGCTGCCGGTACAGATCGAAGAACGCGATCTGGCCAGCGCCCAGGCCCGCGCCACCCGCATCACCAGCATCATCCCGATGTTCATCATCATGGCGGTGCTCTATGGCGCGCTGACCGCGGCGCTGGACAGCACCGCCGGCGAGCGTGAGCGCGGCTCGCTGGAGCCGCTGCTGATGAACCCGGTGCAACACCTGGCCCTGGTGCTGGGCAAATGGGGCGCGGTGGCCTTGCTGGGCATGTTGGTGGCGGTCTTGTCCTGCCTGAGTTTCATCCCGGCGCAATGGCTGTTGAAGAGCGACAGCCTGCAGGCCATGTTCCAGTTCGGTGGCCGTGAGGTGCTGGCCTTCTTGCTGCTGCAACTGCCGCTGGCGGCCGGCCTGGGCGCGCTGTTGATGGCCTTTGCGATTCGCTCCAAGACCTTCAAGGAGGCGCAGGCCGGCAGCGCTCTGGTGATCACGCTGGTCGGCCTGGCGCCGATGGTCAGCATGCTCAATCCAGGCGGCGACGCCGCTTGGTATCTGTGGGTGCCAGGTCTTGCCCAGAACACCTTGATGATGCTGGTGCTGAAGGGCGAACAGCTGACGGCCATGCAAGTGCTGCCCAGCGTGCTGGTCGGGCTGGGCCTGACCCTGGGCTGCCTGCTGTTCGTGGCGCGCTCGATGCGCGGCGCCGTAGCGAAGTAGCAAATCAAAGGGGCGGCGACCCCTCAGTTCGGGTTGCCAGCCTTTTCTTGCCATGCTCATAATGCTCTGAATCCCCAGGCTCCAGCGCCTTGACGACGCTGGGCCTGGGGTCTCTTCTGGAGCGCGCATGGGGCTAAGCAAGCGTTGTTTGAGATGGAGGTCCAGGGCCATATGGCTCGCGGCGGCGCTGACGCCTTGGGCGCCGGCCTGCCTCGCCCAAGCCGAGCAGGCCACCTATATGGTCTACGTCGTGCCGCAGTTTCAGGCGGTCGAACTGCAACGCGTCTGGGCACCGATTCTGGAGCGCGTGAGCCAGGAATCTGGCGTAAGGCTGAGTCTGAAGCTGGTCAAAGACATCCCGGCCTTCGAGGCTGAGTTGGCCGCCGGCCGCCCCGACTTTGCCTATATGAACCCCTATCACCAGCTGCTGGCGCATGAGTCGCACGGCTACCTGCCGCTGCTGCGCGACCGCAAGCTGCTGCAGGGCCTGCTGCTGGTGCGGCAGGATGATCCGATCAAGTCGGTGCAAGAGTTGCAAGGCAAGGAAATCGCCTTCCCGGCGCCGAATGCACTGGGGGCTTCGCTACTGATACGCGCCCAGCTGGCCGAGCAGGAAAAGATCGACATCAAGCCGGTCTACGCCAAGACCCATACCAATGCTTACCGCCAGACGCTGATTGGCAAGACCGCGGCCAGCGGCGGCCTGCACGCCACCCTGAACAAGGAAAGTGAAGCGGTGCGCCAAGGCTTGCGCGTGCTGATGGAGACGCAGGGGGCGGCCCCCCACCCCTTCAGCGTGCACCCGCGTGTGCCCGCCGAACAGGCCAAGGCGGTCGCCAACGCCATGCTGAAATTGGCCGGCGACACCAAGATGCAGCCGCTCTTTCAGGACATCCCGATGCGCGAGCCGATGCGCGCCGACTTTGAGCGCGACTACCGCCCCCTCGCCAAGCTCAAGCTTCAAAAATACCTGGCGTCGCAGCAAGACTGAAGCCGACTTATGCGCTTGTGGCCCCAACGCTTCAAACATCAGCTCGGGCTGATGTTTGCGCTGTTGCTGCTCTTGGCCCTGGGCCTGCTGGGCGGCTTCACGGCCTGGCAACAAACCGCGCGCGGGCGCGATTCGGTCGAAGCGCAGGCGCAAATGCTGGCAGCCAGCCTGGGTGCCTCCAGCACGAACTTGGTGGTGACCGACAGCCTGGATGCGCTGGAAGCACAAGCGCTGGCCTACGCCGGTTTGGCCAATGTGCGCCAGATCACGCTGCTCGATACCAAGGCCCGGTCGCTGACGCAGGTGCAACGCCTGCCAGGCCAAGCCCCGGCAGCTGTGTTCAATAGCGCGCTGTCCGACATCCCGGCGCCCGCGCAGGCGGCCGCGCATACGCAAACAAGCCCCGACGGTTCACGGCTGATCGCGTGGCACCCGCTGCAGTCGGGCGATCAGCTCCTGGCCTGGGTGCGGGTGGACTACGATTTGACCGAGCAACAGCAACAAGCGCGCGCGATCTGGCGCAACACCGCCTTCGTCGCTATCGCCGCCATCGCGCTCTGCTATGGACTGCTGATGTCGTTTCTGCGCCGGCCCTTGGCCTGCCTGGATGAAGCCAGGCTCTTCGCTGTGGAGCTCAGTGATGACCTGGGGCGCGCGCCGATGGAGTTGCAGGGGCCCTTGGAATTTGTCCAGCTGCAGCGCGCCTTGAATGAGACCTCAGTGCTGTTGCAGCAGCACCTGATCCTGCTGCAAGACAGCATGGAGACGCACCAGGCTCAGTCGCGCCAACTGGCGGCACAAAACGACCAGCTAGGCGCCATTTTTGCCAACAGCCCCGATGGCTTGCTCACCTTCAACCGAGCCGGCAAGGTCGAGTTTGCCAACCAAGCTTTTTTGCGCCTGGCCGATCTGCGCGAGGACGAGGTGCTCGGCCAAGACGATCTGGGCCTGGACGCCAAGCTGCGCGAACGCGCGCTGGATGCGAGCGAGTTCGCGGGCCTGGCCGCCAGCTTCGGGCCAGCCAAGCAGGTGCTGACCTTGCGCGGCGACCGGCCGCGGGTGCTGGCCATCAGCGGCCGGCAGACCACCGCGTCGGCGGTCAGCCTGGTGCTTTATGTGCGCGATGAAACCCAGCAGCATGAGCTGGACCGAATGAAGTCGGAGTTCCTCTCGCTGGCCGCGCATGAGTTACGCACCCCGATGGCCAGCATCTTCGGCTTCGTTGAGCTGCTGATCAACCGCGAGTTCAGCGACGCCAAGCGCATCGACCTGCTGAACCGGATTCATCGGCAGAGCAAGCTGATGATCAACATCCTCAACGAGTTGCTGGACCTGGCCCGCATCGAGGCGCGTGGTGCCGCCGACTTCAAGTTCGAGCCCTTCGAGCTGAGTGAGCTGGTGGCGGATGCCATCAAGGACTTCAATCCACCCGCCGGCCGCGAGCCGCCGCAGGTGACGCTGCCGTCCTACGCCATGCCGGTCACGGTGGACCGGCAGAAGATGCAGCAGGTGCTGATCAACACGCTGTCGAACGCCTACAAATACTCGCCCGGCGGGGAAGCGGTCAGCATCGGCTTCCGGGTCGATGAGCCGCCCGAGGGCCGCCGCCACTTCGGTGTCGAGGTCCGGGACCGGGGCGTGGGTCTGTCACCCGAGCACCTGGCTCGCATGGGGGAGCGTTTCTTTCGCGCCGACACCTCAGGGCATATTCCCGGCACCGGCTTGGGTGTCAGCCTGGTCAAGGAGTTACTGGACCTGATGGGCGGGCGACTGCAAATTGACAGCGAATTGGGGCAAGGCACATGCGTGACGCTGTGGTTGTAAAGCGCCCTCCAGCCCCGCCCTCGCCTTGCACCACCGGTGGTTTGGCCGACCGGCCCGACAAGCCATGCTGAGCGCCCCCGCCCGCCTCAATGAAGCGGCCAGCCTCGCCGCCCTGCACGGGCTGGATGTGCTGGATAGCCCGCCCGAGCCGGCCTTTGATGCGCTGGTGCGGGTCGCGTCCTTGGTCTGCGGCGTGCCGATTTCCTTGATCAGCCTGATCGATGCCGAACGCCAGTGGTTCAAGGCCAATATCGGTTTACCTGGCGTGACGGAGACCCCGCGCGAACTGGCCTTTTGCGCCCATGCGGTGCTGGGCGATGAACTGTTCGACGTGCCCGATGCCAGCCTGGACCCGCGCTTTGCCGACAACCCACTGGTGACCGGCGGGCCCGACATCCGCTTTTACGCGGGCGCGCCGATCTGCCTCAGCGATGGCATCCGGGTCGGCACGCTGTGCGTGATCGATCGCCAGCCACACCACCTGAACGACACACAACGCGAAGTGCTGCGCCAACTCGCGGCCTCTGCCGCGCAAGCGCTGGAAGGTCGGCGCGCCATCGGCCTGCTGCAGCAATCGGCCGAGGCCGCCCAGCACACCGAACGGGTATTGGCCGAGGAGCGGCTGCGCTTGCATCACATCATCGACAGCTCCAATGCCGGCACCTGGGAATGGAATGTGCAGACCGGCGAGGTGCGCATCAACGCGCGCTGGGCCGAGATCATTGGCTGGAGCCCGCAAGACCTGGCCCCGCTCTCCTTCCAAAGCTGGCTCGACCGGGTCCATCCGGATGATCTGGAGCCCACGCGAGAGCGGCTGGCCGCGCATTTCAGCGGCCAAACACCGCACTACACGGCGGAGTTTCGCCTGCGCCACCGGGATGGCCATTGGGTCTGGACGGCCGACAACGGTTGCGTGATGACCTGGACGCCCGACGGCCGCGCCGAATGGATGTTCGGCACCCATCAAGATATCAGCGAGCGCATGCTGGAGAAGCAGGCCCTGGCCGCCGCTGGCGACCGCATTGCGCTGGCCGCCGACAGCGGCGGCATCGGCATCTGGGACTGGAGTTTCAGCAGCGGCAGCCTGGCCTGGGACGATTGGATGTACCGCCTCTACGGCCTGGTCCCGCACGCGCAGCCGGCCAGCGTCGACTTGTGGTTGTCGCGGGTGCACCCGGAAGACAAGGACATGGTCGAACAAGCGGTGCAAGACAGCCTGCATGGCAAACGGCCCTACGAGCTTGAATTTCGTACCGTCTGGCCGGACGGTAGCGTCCACTTTCTGCGCGGCACGGCGCGCATGAAACGCGATGAACAGGGCCACGCGCTGCGCTTGGTGGGGGCCAACTGGGACGTCAGCGAAGCGCGGCAACGTGCCGCAGATTTGGCCGAGCAGCACCGGCAATATGTGGCCAGGCAGCAGGAGCTGGACCGCATGAAGTCTGAGTTTTTGTCGCTGGCCGCCCATGAGTTGCGCACGCCGATGACCAGCATCTTCGGCTTCACCGAACTGATGATTGAGCGCGAGATGCCGGCCGCCAAGCAGCAGGTGCTGTTGGGCCGCATCCATCGCCAAAGCAAGCTGATGATCAGCATCCTGAACGAGTTGCTGGACCTGAGCCGTATCGAGGCGCGTGGCGCGGCGGACTTCAAGTTCGAGTCGCTCGACCTGGCCGATGTGGTGGGCGCGACGGTGGCCGACTTCAAGCCACCCGAGGGCCGCGAGCCGCCCCAGCTGAGCGCGCTGGCCGAGGCCCTGCCGGTGCATATCGACCGCCAGAAGATGCAGCAAATTCTGCTCAACACCTTGTCGAACGCCTACAAATACTCACCCGATGGTGGGCCCGTCACGCTGCGGCTGCTGAAGGGCAGCAGGGTCGATGGGCGGCTCGAATTTGGCGTTGAGGTGCGCGATGAAGGCATCGGCTTGTCGGCCGAAAGCTTGGCGCGCATCGGCGAGCGCTTTTTCAGGGCCGACACCTCGGGACAATTTCCCGGCACCGGCCTGGGCGTCAGCATCTCGCGGGAACTGCTCGAGTTGATGGGCGGCCGGATGGAGATTGCCAGCCAACTGGGCCAAGGCTGCACCGTCAAGCTATGGCTTTAACTGCCCGGGCCAAAGGGTCGATCGAGATCAGCGCCGTTCCAAGGCATGGCGAGCGCGCGGCCAATGCAGCGCTGCCGGCCTTGGTGCTAACGCCAATCATCATCGCACACCAACTCGAAACGATCACGGCAGCTCGGCGCTTGATTCGGCTGGCCGAAGGCCGGGCGCCAGCCGATCCGGCTTGAATGGGGCGCTCAGTCAGGCTTGACCTTGGCACGCGCCAGCACCGGTTTCCAACGCTGCTGCTCCTGGGCGATGAAGGCGGCGAACTGCGCGGGCGTGTTGCCCACCGCCTCGGCCGCGTCGGTGCTGAGTCGCTCGGCCGAGCTCTTGCTTTGAATCGCCTTGACGGCCTCCAGGGCCAGCTTGTCCGCATGTGCCGGCGCCAGATTGGCCGGCGCCATCAGGCCGTACCACTGGGTCATCTCAAAGCCGGGGAAGCCTTGTTCGGCCACGGTGGGCACATCGGGCAGCTGCGGCAAACGGTTCTTCGAGCCGGTCGCCAGGCAGCGCAGCTTGCCGGTCTTGATGAACTGCAACACGGCGGGCGCGCCAACCGAAGCGGCGTCGAGGCGTCCGGCCAATAGGTCGGTGAGCTGCGGGCCAGTGCCGCGATAAGGCACATGCACCATGAAGAGCTCGGCGGCCATCTTCAGGTACTCCATGGCCAGGTGACCCGCGCTGCCATTGCCGGCCGAGCCGTAGTTGTAGCGCCCAGGCTTGCTGCGCACCAGGGCGACAAACTCCTTCAAATTTTTGACCGGCAGGTCCGGGTGCACCACATAGAGGCTGGGCACTTTAGCCAGCAGCGTAATGGGCTTGAAGTCCTTGACCGGGTCATAGGGCAGCTTGTCGTAGATGTATGGGTTGACGGCCAAGGTGCCGATATGGCCCAGCACCAGCGTGTGTTGGTCTTCGGCGCGGGCCACTTCGGACATGGCGATATTGCCGCCACCGCCGGGCTTGTTCTCGACATAGACGGTTTGGCCCAAGGTCTTGCTCAGCTCAAAGGCGGTGGCGCGGGCAACGATCTCAGAGCTGCCACCGGGCGCAAAGGGTACGACCAAGCGGACATTGCGATTCGGCCAGGCAGCGCCTTGGGCGAAGGCGGGCAGCCCCAGCAAGCCAGCGCCGCCCGCCGCCAAGCCGGAGAGGCCGGCCCGGAGAAACTCGCGGCGCTCGGCCGGGTCTTGGCCTGCGTTGACGGCCTGAATGAGGTGGTTTGGCTTCTGCATGGGCGCGGTCTCCTGCCTTGTTGGCTGTGTGACTGCAGTCTAGACCTCGCCAACCAGCCGGGCCTACGTGCTGCCCACAAGCGGGTAAACCTGCAGGCTCAAGTCGGCAAAGCTGGCCCATTGGGCTGGGTTTCGCGCTCCATCCAACCCAGCCAGCGCATCGCCTGCTCGCGGTTTTCGCCGCACATCAGAGCCGAGGGTTGCAATGAACCGCAGACCGCCGGGCGCTCCGGCTGGCCAAAAATCTTGCAGCGGTCTTGCTCGTCGAGCTGAATGCAGCGCACGCCGGCGGGCTTGGAAATGCCATTCACCACCGGCATGCCGGGGATGGGCGAGCTGATGGAGGGGGCGATGCAACAGGCGGCGCAATGATCACGGCATTTCATGGCGCAATTGTCCTTCGAGAGCGGCAGCAAAGCCCGCACTTATCCACAGGCCCGCGTAAAATTCAAGGTTTGCCCGCGCTGGATTTTCACAGGCGCTGCGGCCCGTGTTTTCAAGGCGAATCAGCTCATGCAATACCCCAAGGAATTTGATGTCATCGTGGTCGGCGGTGGACATGCCGGCACCGAGGCCGCGCTGGCCTCCGCCCGCATGGGCTGCGCCACCCTGCTGCTGACGCACAACATCGAGACCCTGGGGCAGATGAGTTGCAACCCCTCGATCGGCGGCATTGGCAAGGGCCATCTGGTCAAGGAAGTCGATGCCCTGGGCGGCGCCATGGCGGCGGCCACCGACGAGGCCGGTATTCAGTTCCGCATCTTGAATGGCTCCAAGGGCCCGGCCGTGCGCGCCACCCGCGCCCAAGCCGACCGGGTTTTGTACAAGGCCGCCATCCGTTACCGGCTGGAAAACCACCCCAATCTCTGGTTGTTCCAGCAGGCGGTGGATGATCTCTTGGTGGAGTCCGATGGCACGACAGAGCGCGTGGTTGGCGCAGTCACCCAGATGGGCTTGCAGTTCCGCGCCCGCGCCGTGGTGTTGACCGCCGGCACCTTTTTGGATGGCCGCATCCACGTCGGCCTGCAAAACTACGCCGCCGGCCGCGCCGGTGATCCACCGGCCATCAGCCTCTCGGCCCGCTTGAAAGAACTGAAGCTGCCACAAGGGCGCCTCAAGACCGGCACGCCGCCGCGCATCGATGGCCGCTCGATCGACTTCTCCAAATGCGTGGAGCAAGACGGCGACTTGGACCCGCTGCCGGTCTTCAGCTTCATGGGCCAGGCTTCGCAGCACCCGCGCCAGGTGCCTTGCTGGATCACCCACACCTCGGAAGCCACGCACGCCATCATCCGCTCCGGCTTTGACCGCAGCCCCATGTTCACCGGCGTGATCGAAGGCGTGGGCCCGCGCTACTGCCCCAGCATCGAAGACAAGGTGAACCGCTTTGCCGACAAGGACAGCCACCAGATCTTTCTGGAGCCCGAGGGCCTGACCACCCACGAGTACTACCCCAACGGCATCTCCACCTCCCTGCCCTTCGACATCCAGCTGGCTGCCGTGCGCTCGATTCCGGGCCTGGAGAACGCCCACATCATGCGGCCCGGCTATGCCATCGAATACGACTACTTCGACCCCCGTGGCCTGAAGTCCAGCTTCGAGACCCGCGACATCGGCGGTCTGTTCTTCGCCGGCCAGATCAATGGCACCACCGGCTACGAAGAAGCCGCTGCCCAAGGTCTGTTCGCCGGCCTGAACGCCGCCCTGCAAGTGCGCGGCCAAGGCCCCTGGTTGCCCGGCCGAGACCAAGCCTATCTGGGCGTCTTGGTCGACGACCTGATCACCAAGGGCGTGACCGAGCCCTACCGCATGTTCACCAGCCGCGCCGAGTTTCGCCTGCAGCTGCGTGAAGACAACGCCGATATGCGCTTGACCGAAGCCGGCCGCGAACTGGGCCTGGTGGATGATGCCCGCTGGGAAGCCTTCAACCGCAAGCGCGATGCTGTTTCACGTGAAACAGAAAAGCTGAAGTCCACCTGGGTGCACCCCAACATCCTGCCGGCGGCTGACGCCGAGCGACTGGTCGGCAAAGCGCTGGAGCGCGAATACAACTTCATCGACCTACTGCGCCGGCCCGGCGTGGTCTACGACACCCTGGCCGAAGTGGCCAACATCGCCCGCCCCAATGCTGGTGTTTCACGTGAAACACTGAAGGCCGAGCTGGGCGACACTTTGGCTGAAGCCGTGATCGAGCAAGTCGAAGTCAGCGTCAAGTACGCCGGCTACATCAACAAGCAGACCGAAGATGTGGCTCGCGCCTCGCACTACGAGAATATGCGCTTGCCGGACGACCTGGACTACTCGCAAGTCAGCGCCCTCTCCTTCGAGGCGCGCCAAAAACTGGGCAAGCACAAGCCGGAAACCCTGGGCCAAGCCTCGCGGATTTCGGGCGTCACGCCCGCGTCCATTTCTTTGCTGCTGGTGCATTTGCGCAAGCACCGCTTCAAGGGCTTTGGCACCGATGGCCAAACTCAAGCCCAAACCAGCACCCAAGACAGCGCCGCCTGAATCCCATAGCGCCACCGCGTCACCCAAAAAAAGAAGCCCAAGATGACCGACCTCGCCCCTCTGCGTCAGCCGCTGGCGGACGCCGCCGCCCGTTTGCAACTCGACTTGAGTGCCCAGCAGCAAGAAGCCTTGCTGGCCTATCTGGCCTTGATCGCCAAGTGGAACAAGGTCTACAACCTGACCTCGCTGCGCGACCCGCAGGCCATGCTGACCCATCACCTGATCGACAGCCTGAGCCTGCTGCCGGCCTTGCGCCGCCACGCGGCGGGCAAGCCCCTGCGCTTGATGGACGTGGGCAGCGGCGGCGGCTTGCCCGGCGTGGTCATCGCCATTTGCAACCCCGAGATTGACGTCACCTGCGTGGATGCCGTCGCCAAGAAGGCCACCTTCATCAAGCAGGTGGCGGCTGAGTTGCGCCTGCCCAATCTGCATGGCGAGCATTCGCGGGTCGAGGCGCTGAAGACGGCGCCTTTCGACCTGATCACCTCGCGCGCCTTTGCCTCGCTGCTGGACTTCACCACCCTCACCCGCCAACACCTGAAGCCGGGCGCCGAGTCGACGGCTATTTGGCTGGCCATGAAGGGCCAACACCCAGCCGACGAAATCGCCGCTCTGCCGGCCGACCTGGATGTGTTTCACGTGGAACAACTGAAGGTCCCGAACCTGGACGCCCAGCGTTGTTTGATCTGGATTCGGCCAAAAAACTAAGGCGGCACCACGCCAGCCAAGCCCTCAGCGTTTAAGCTGTCGACGTTCACACATTCCAGAGCAAATGGCCAAGATTTTCTGCGTTGCAAACCAAAAAGGCGGGGTCGGCAAGACCACCACCACCGTCAACCTCGCCGCCGGCCTGGCCAAGGTCGGCCAACGCGTGCTGGTTGTGGATCTCGACCCTCAGGGCAATGCCACCATGGGTTCGGGCATCGACAAGCGCCAACTGGAGCTGAGCGTCTATGACGTGCTGCTGGAATCCTGCAGCGTGGCCGAAGCCAAACAACACAGTGAGAAAGCCGGCTACGACGTCTTAGGCGCCAACCGCGAACTGGCCGGTGCCGAGGTGGAGTTGGTCGATCTGGAGCGCCGCGAGCGCCGCTTGAAAACCGCCCTCGCCGCCGCCAAAGACGATTACGACTTTGTGCTGATCGACTGCCCGCCTTCGCTGTCCATGCTGACGCTGAACGGCCTGTGCTGCGCTCACGGCGTGGTCGTGCCCATGCAGTGCGAGTACTTTGCGCTCGAAGGCCTGTCCGACCTGGTCAACACCATCAAGCAGGTGCATGCCAACCTGAATCCCGATCTGCAGATCATCGGTCTGCTGCGGGTCATGTTCGACCCGCGCATCACCTTGCAAAACCAGGTCAGCGATCAGCTGAAGAGCCACTTCGGCGACAAGGTGTTCGACTCCGTCATCCCGCGCAATGTGCGCCTGGCCGAAGCACCCAGCTATGGCCTGCCCGGCGTGGTCTTTGACCCCTCGTCCAAAGGCGCGCATGCCTTTGTGGACTTCGCACGTGAAATGGTGCGCCGCGTCAACACGATGTGATTCAGGAGCAAGCCGGCTTGGTTGATGAAGCGCTGGCGCGTCGCGCCGAAGAAGCCGGACTGAACGCCAGCGCACCGCCGCAGCAAAGAACGGTGGACGGTTGGCTGATCCGCCTCTCCCCCGGCAAGGCCAAGCGCTCGCGCTGCATCAATGCACTGGCCCAAGGCAGCCTGCCTTTAGACGAACTGCTGGCGCGCAGCGAAGCCGCCTTCAAGGCCGCCAAATTGCCGCTGATCGTCCGCGTTACGCCCTACAGCCAGCCGGCCAATCTCGACGCGCTTTTGGCCGCCAAGGGCTGGCAGGCTTTTGATGCCGCCGATGTTTGGGTGCTGGATCGCATCGACGACCAAGCCCCTAATGACAGCGCGGGAGAACACCGTTTAGAGCGCCTAGAGGCGGAAGCCTATGCCGCCCTCGTCGGTGGCCTGCGGGGCTCTACTGAGACGGCCATCGCCGCCCACGCTGAACGCATGAAGAAGTCGCCGGTGGTCTATCGGGGCTTCGCCCTGCGAGATGCACAAGGTGCCCTGCTGGCTTGCGGACAATTCGCTCGCGAAGACGCGATCGTCGGCCTTTACGACATCTTCACGCCGCCCGAGCAGCGCGGTCGTGGCCATGCGTTTCAGCTCTGCAGGCAGTTGCTGCAAGAGGCTCTGGCCGAAGGCGCCAAGCAAGCCTATCTGCAGGTGGGCTCGGATAACGCGGTGGCCCAGCGTGTCTATGCGCGGCTGGGCTTTGTCTTCGCTTACCGCTACCACTACCGCAGCCCAGAGTCTGTGGTCGACTGATCGCCCTGCCCTCAGTCGCGCGGCTTCCAGACCTTCAGCAAGATGTGGCGGGTAAAGCCCGGCACATAGTCATGCACATGGGCGATGCAGACATAGCCCAGATGCTCATAGATCTGGGCCGTCTCGTCCGACAGGGTTTCAATCAAAGCGTCAACGCAGCCGCGTTGCAGCGCTTGTGCCTCCAACTGGCGCAGGCATTTGCTGCCCAGCCCCTGCGCGCGATGCTCGGTCTCGACCCAGAGATAGTTGATGTAAAGCCGCCCGAACTCGGTGCGGCCCTGAGCGCCTGCCAAAAGGCGCTCGCCTTCGTACAAGGCACAAGCGATGTCGCGTGCATCGCTGCCCTGGGCTTGTTGGCGGCCATACAGCAAGACGCCCTCGCGTACCGCATCCAAATCGGCCTGCGGCACCTCGGCATCACGCCGCCAAATCAAAGACTGATCAGCTGAGCTCACCAAAGCCCTTCAGAGCGATCAGAGCCCGAGACCCTCGTTGAGCCCCAGATGCACATTCATCGCCTGCACAGCGGCCCCGCTGGCGCCCTTGCCGAGGTTATCCAGGCGGGCCATCACGAGCACTTGCGTCTCGGAGCCAAACACGAACAGGTCGACCCGGTTGGTGTCATTGCAGCCCTGCACATCGAAGAAGCCGCTGGCCAAGGTGTCGGCATCGCGCAACGGCATCACGCGGATGAAGCGCTCACCGGCGTAATGGGCAGACAGCGCGGCATGAATATCCTCAGCGCGGGCGCCGGCGCGCAACTGGCTCAGGTGCAAAGGCACGGTCACCGCCAGGCCTTTGTAGAAACTGCCGACGATGGGCATGAAGACCGGCGCGTTCTTCAAGCCGGTGTGCGCCATCATCTCGGGCAGATGCTTGTGCGCCAGGCCCAGGGCATAGGGCCTGGGCGAATTCAGCAAGGCATTGCCGCCCGCTTCGTACTCGGCAATCATGCTTTTGCCGCCGCCGGAATAGCCGGTGATGGAGGTGGCCGAAACCAAAGCGTCCGGGCTCAGCAGGCCGGCATCGACCAGCGGACGCAGGGCCAGGATAAAGGCCGAGGCATGGCAGCCGGGGTTGGCGATTCGCTTGGCGGCGCGCAGTTGCTCGCGCTGGCCCTTGGCCAACTCGGGCAAGCCAAAGGTCCAACCCGGCACGGTGCGGTGCGCGGTGCTGGCGTCGATCAAGCAAGTGTTGGGGTTCGTGATCATGGCGGCCGCTTCACGTGAAGCCGCATCGGGCAGGCACAAAAACGCCACATCGGCCGCATTCAACAAACGCGCACGTTCAGCGGGGTCCTTGCGCTTGTCGGCGTCGATGCGCAGCACTTCCACATCGCTGCGCGCCGCCAGATATTCGTGAATACGCAGCCCCGTCGTACCCTCTTGGCCATCCACAAAAACCGCGTAAGTCATGATCTCTCCAGCACAATCAAATTCAAAGACATCGAAGCATAAGGCAAGCCCATGAATCAAGAACACAGAGTCCTGCTCTTACCTGGTTGGCTGAACTCCGACCCCGCACACTGGCAGAGCCTGTGGGAGCAGCAATTTGGCTTTGAACGCGTCGAGCAGGCCGACTGGGACTGGCCGCGCCGCGGTGACTGGATGGCCCGCTTGGACGAAGTTTTGCTCAGCGACGAGCGCCCCACCCTGCTGGTGGCGCACTCACTGGGCTGCCAACTGGTCGCCAGTTGGGCCGAGCATTCCCGCCATACCGCGCGGGTGGCCGGCGCGCTGCTGGTAGCACCTCCCGACACCGAGCGCGCGGACATGCCGCCGCAGCTGCACAACTGGCGGCCGATTCGGCGCAGCCGCCTGCCCTTCCCCAGCATCGCGGTGATCAGCAGCGACGACGCTTTTTGCTCGCCCGAGCGCGGCAGCGCCATGGCCGCCGACTGGGGCAGCCGCTTGGTGATGGCGGGCCCGCGCGGGCACTTAAACAGCGAATCAAAGCTAGGCGATTGGCCCGAGGCGCAAGCCTGGCTGGCCGAATTAAGAGCCTAGACGGCGGTAAGAGACAATTGCAGCCATGGTCACAAAAAAACCCAAAGGCCTCGGCCTCGGCCTTGAAGCACTGCTCGGCCCCAAAGTCAGCGATTCCGAAGCGGCCGCCGCCCGCGAAGGCAGCCCCAGCGCCTTGCGTCTAGAACAGATGCAAGCCGGCAAGTACCAGCCGCGCACCCGCATGGACGAAGGCTCACTCTATGAGTTGGCCGAAAGCATCAAGGGCCAGGGCATCATGCAGCCCATCCTGGTTCGACCGATCAAGCCGCCATCAGATCTCAGCGAAGTGCGCTACGAGATCATTGCCGGCGAGCGCCGCTTCCGGGCCGCCAAGTTGGCCGGTTTGCGCGAGGTGCCGGTGCTGGTCAAGGCCGTGCCCGACGAGGCCGCGGCCGCCATGGCCCTGATCGAGAACATCCAGCGTGAAGACCTGAATCCGCTGGAGGAAGCGCAAGGCCTGCAACGCTTGGTGAACGAGTTCCACCTGACCCATGAGCAGGCCGCGCAAGCGGTGGGCCGCTCGCGCAGCGCCGCCAGCAATCTGCTGCGCCTGCTGCAATTGGTGGAGCCGGTGCAGAACATGCTGATGGCCGGCGATATCGACATGGGCCACGCCCGTGCCCTGCTGCCCCTGGACGGCGCCCACCAAATCACCTGTGCCACCGAGATCGCCGCCAAGAAGCTCAGCGTGCGTGAAGCTGAGAAGCTGGTGTCGCGCCAGGGTGCTGGCCGGCAGACGCCGCTGTTGCGCGTCAAGGGCGACAAGAGCCGCGACCTGTTGCGCTTAGAAGAAGAGTTATCGGACTTGTTGACTGCCGTGGTCGAGGTGCGGGTCAAGAAGCGCACCAAGCGCGGAGAGCAAGGCGAGTTGTCGATTCAATTTGGATCGCTCGACGAGCTGAATGGTCTGATCGACCGTCTGCGTGGCCCGCAATAAGCGTCTTTTTTGGGGGGCCGACAACTGGCCCAACTCGCAAATCTACACCCGCCACAGGCGCCATGACCGGGCCTGAAAGGAATTGGCTTGTTTATGCGACAGGCTTCACGGGTGTCAGGTCTTGCCCAAGCAAGGCCCGGCCAATCGGCGTAGCATCGCACCAAGACTTGCCTACAAGGCGGTTTTGTACGAAGCTGAACCCAGGCCTTTTTCTTCGTTCAAAGCCAGCTCAAGGGTTCAAGCTTTAACCAAGGACTGACAGAGCCGCTCTCGGAAAGCTCTGATGACGCCCCACTCCACGCGGAGCCCCCTCGGCTCCTCAGGGACGCCATCAGAACTTCCCAGCCGGCACATAGCCACCCTGTGTGTCTGTGTGTCGCCTGGGCCCAACCGGAGGCCAGAGCATGGACGTGATCAGCAGTTTCGCCAAGCGCTATGAGCGCACCCGCGTCGAGGAAATGTCTCTTGAGGACTACCTCGCCGAATGCAAAAGCAACCCCATCGCCTACGCCACCGCCGCCGAGCGGATGCTGCAGGCCATTGGCGAGCCACAGATGATTGACACGCGCAACGACGTGCGACTGTCACGTCTGTTCGCCAACAAGACCATCAAGATCTATCCGGCCTTCGCCGAGTTCTACGGCCTCGAAGAGGCCATCGAGCAGGTGGTCAGCTACTTCCGCCATGCCGCCCAGGGCCTGGAGGAAAAGAAGCAGATCCTCTATCTGCTCGGCCCGGTCGGCGGCGGCAAGAGTTCAATCGCCGAGCGCCTCAAGCAACTGATGGAGCAAGTGCCCTTCTACGCCCTGGCCGGCTCGCCGGTGAATGAGTCGCCGCTGGGCTTGTTCGACCCGGCTGAAGACGGCCCGCTGCTGGAAAAGGAATACGGCATTCCGCGCCGCTACCTGAACCGCATCTTGAGCCCCTGGGCAGTGAAACGGCTGGACGAGTTCGGTGGTGACATCCGCCAGTTCAAGGTCGTCAAGCGCTACCCCAGCGTGCTCAAACAGGTTGGCGTGGCCAAGACCGAACCAGGCGACGAGAACAACCAAGACATCAGCTCGCTGGTCGGCAAGGTCGACATCCGCAAGCTCGAAACCTTCGCCCAAGACGACCCGGACGCCTACAGCTACTCGGGTGGCCTATGCTTGGCCAACCAGGGCCTGCTCGAGTTCGTTGAGATGTTCAAGGCGCCGATCAAGGTCCTGCACCCGCTGCTGACGGCCACGCAGGAAGGCAATTACAAGGGCACCGAAGGCTTTGGCGCGATTCCCTTCGACGGCATCGTGCTGGCGCACTCGAACGAGAGCGAGTGGAAGACCTTCCGCAACAACAAGAACAACGAGGCATTCCTGGACCGCATCTACATCGTCAAGGTGCCGTACTGCTTGCGCGTTAGTGAAGAAGTCAAGATCTACGAGAAGTTGATCCGCAGCTCCTCATTGGCCAGTGCCAAGTGCGCGCCCGGCACCTTGAAGATCATGAGCCAGTTCGCCGTGCTGACGCGCCTGAAGGAACCCGAGAACTCCTCCCTGTATTCGAAGATGCAGGTCTACGACGGTGAGAGCCTGAAAGACACCGACCCGAAGGCGAAGAGCTATCAAGAGTACCGCGACTATGCCGGCGTCGACGAGGGCATGAGCGGCATCTCGACCCGTTTCGCCTACAAAATCCTCTCCAAGGTTTTCAACTTCGACTCCTCAGAAGTGGCGGCCAATCCCGTGCACCTGATGTATGTGCTGGAGCAGCAGATCGAGCGCGAGCAGTTCCCCACCGACACCGAACAAAAGTATGTGGGCTTTATCAAAGAGTTGCTGGCGCCGCGCTATGCCGAGTTCATAGGCAAGGAAATCCAGACCGCCTATCTGGAGAGCTATAGCGAATACGGCCAAAACATCTTTGACCGCTACGTCACTTATGCCGACTACTGGATCCAGGACCAGGAGTACCGCGACACCGACACCGGCGAGGTCTTTGATCGCTCGGCCCTGAACGGCGAGTTGGAAAAGATCGAAAAGCCGGCCGGCATCAGCAACCCGAAAGACTTCCGCAACGAGATCGTCAACTTCGTGCTGCGCGCACGCGCCAATAACGCCGGCAAAAACCCGGCCTGGACCAGCTACGAAAAGCTGCGCACGGTGATCGAAAAGAAGATGTTCTCCAACACCGAGGAGTTGCTGCCGGTCATCAGCTTCAACGCCAAGGCCAGCACCGACGAGGCCAAGAAACACGAAGACTTCGTCAATCGCATGGTCGGCAAGGGCTACACCGCCAAGCAGGTTCGTTTGCTTTGCGAGTGGTACCTGCGCGTGCGCAAGAGCTCTTGAGCAGACGACGCATTTTGTGACAGCGGGCGCGCCCGAAAGCGGGCCGCCTCAAGCCGGCCGACGCCCGCAAGCCGCGGGCGGCCGGTCGGCACACCGCTGAGCGGGGGAAGGCATTCTCATGCTGCAACAAATCATCGATCGCAGGCTCTCGGGCAAGAACAAGTCCATTGGCAACCGCGAGCGATTTCTGCAACGCCACAAGGAGCAGGTGCGCGAGGCGGTGCGCCGGGCGGTGGACGGCCGTGGCATCCGCGATATGGAACGCGGCGAGGATGTCCACATCCCCAAGAAAGACCTCAGTGAACCGGTGTTTGGCCATGGCGAAGGCGGTGTGCGCGAGGTGGTGCGGCCCGGCAATACCGAGCATGTGAAGGGCGACCGTGTCGCCAAGCCCAAAGGTGGCGGCCAAGGGCAAGGCGGCGGGCAGGCCAGCGACTCCGGCGAGGGTGATGACGACTTCGTCTTCCACCTCAGCCGCGAGGAGTTCATGCAGGTCTTCTTCGAGGATCTGGCGCTGCCCAATCTGGAGCGCACCCAGCTGGCCGAAACCCCGGAGTGGAAGAGCCACCGCGCCGGCTTTGTTTCGGACGGCACACCGACCAATCTGCATGTGGTGCGCTCGATGCGCGGCGCCCTGGGCCGACGCATCGCCCTGGGCACCAGCAAGCGGCGCGAATTGCATGAGTTGGAAGAGCGGCTGACGCTGCTGCACACCCATGAGAACCCGACCGACCCCGAGGTCATACGCATGTTGGCCGAAACCGAGGAGCGCATCGCCTTTCTGCGTGGACGCATCGCTGCGATACCGTTTTTGGACCCGATCGATCTGCGCTTTCGCAACCGCGTGCGGGTGCCTGTGCCGAGCAGTCGCGCCGTCATGTTCTGTCTGATGGATGTGTCCGGCTCGATGGATGAAAGCCGCAAAGATTTGGCCAAGCGCTTTTTCATCCTGCTCTACCTCTTCCTGACTCGGCATTACGACAAGATCGAGGTCGTCTTCATCCGCCATCACACCCAGGCGCAAGAAGTCGATGAGCAAAACTTCTTCCATGCCACCGAAACCGGCGGCACCGTGGTGTCGAGCGCGCTGGTGCTGATGGAGGAAATCATCCGCGCCCGCTACCCGCGCAATGAATGGAATATCTACGGCGCGCAGGCCAGCGACGGCGACAACTGGCACCACGACAGCGGCCGCTGCCGCGAGTTGCTGGCCCAGCAGATCCTGCCGCTGTGCCGCTACTTCGCCTATGTGCAGGTGGCGGAAGCGGAGCAAAACCTGTGGGAGGAATACAGCAAGCTGAGCGAGGAGGTCGGGCACTTTGCGATGCGCAAGGCCACCGAGGTGTCGCAGATCTATCCGGTCTTCCGTGAATTGTTCAAGAAGGAAGGAGCGCGGGCATGAAGCCCCGGACACAGCCCGGTTGTGATTCCATTCCTTTGCAGCGCTTGGAGGTTTCGCCATGACTAACCATGAAAACCGACGCCAGCTTGGCATCGCGCCAATCACCGATGAATACGGCGGCCGCCGCGCCAAGCCGCCGCTGCGCGAAATGAAGCCGCAGGGCGCGCGACCCAGCCAACCGCTGGCATCGCCGAGCGATTGGACCTTCGAGTTGATCGACGAGTACCACGACGTGATCCGCGCCACCGCCGAGCGCTTCGGGCTGGACACCTACCCGAACCAACTCGAGATCATTACCGCCGAGCAAATGATGGATGCCTATGCCTCGGTCGGCATGCCGGTCAATTACCGGCACTGGAGCTATGGCAAGGAGTTCATCGCCACCGAACGCAATTACAAGCGCGGCCAGATGGGCTTGGCCTATGAGATCGTCATCAACTCCGACCCCTGCATCGCCTACCTGATGGAGGAGAACACCATGGCCATGCAGGCCCTGGTGATCGCCCATGCCTGCTATGGCCACAACAGCTTCTTCAAGGGCAACTACCTGTTCCGCATGTGGACCGATGCATCAAGCATCATCGACTATCTGGTCTACGCGAAGAAGTTCGTGGCCGATTGCGAAGAGCGCCATGGCCTCGGCGAAGTCGAGAAAACGCTGGACTCTTGCCACGCCCTGATGAGCTACGGCGTCGACCGCTACCGCCGCCCGGCCAAGCTGTCGCTGAGCCAAGAGCGCAGCCGCCAGGCCGACCGCGAGGCCCATGCCCAGCAGCAGATCAACGAACTCTGGCGCACGCTGCCGCGTCGCGCCGACGCCGCCGCGGAGTCGGCCTCCGCACGCCGCTTCCCGGATGAACCGCAGGAGAACATCCTCTACTTCATCGAGAAGAACGCCCCGCTGCTGGAGCCTTGGCAGCGAGAGATCGTGCGCATCGTGCGCAAGATCGCCCAGTACTTCTATCCGCAGCGCCAGACCCAGGTGATGAACGAGGGCTGGGCCACTTTCTGGCACCACCGCCTGCTCAACCAGATGTATGACGACGGCTATCTGAGCGACGGCATGATGATCGAGTGGCTGAAGTCGCACACCAATGTGGTGGCGCAGCAGCCGATGGCGAATCTGAACCCCTATGCGCTGGGCTTTGCCATGTACACCGACATCAAGCGCATCTGCGAAAAGCCGACCGAGGAAGACCGGCGCTGGTTCCCCGATATTGCCGGCGGCGATTGGCTGCCCACCATCGACCATGCGATGCGCAACTTCAAGGATGAGAGTTTTATCGGCCAGTACCTGAGCCCGCATCTGATGCGCGAGTTCAGGCTCTTCTCCATCGTTGACGATGAAAAGCAGGCCGAGTATGAAATCTCCGCCATCCATGACGAGAGCGGCTACCAGCATGTGCGCGAGGCCTTGTCGCGCCAATATGACCTGAGCACCCGCGAGCCCAACATTCAGGTCTGGAACGTCAATCTGCGCGGCGACCGTTCATTGACGCTGCGCCACACCCAGCATATGGGCCGCCCGCTGCATGACAGCGCGCAGGAAGTCATCAAACATGTGGCCCGGCTGTGGGGCTTTGGTGTCGAACTCGAAAGCGCCAACGAGCGCGGCGAGATCACCAAGCGCTGGACGGTGCCCGCCCCTGCGCATTGAGATTGAACCCCCCAGTTCAAGCCGGGCTGCTGCCTGCCAGCCCAGCGAGCGGTTTGCAACCACGGGGGCGCGCAGGCTCAGGGTGTTGCGGGACCTTGGGTCCGCCCTCCGCCTACGCGCCTCTGTGCTTGCTCTTGCCGTCGCCTGGCTTCGCTGGAACCGCTGGCCTCACAGGCTAAAGATCTTGCCGGGATTCATGATGTTGCGCGGGTCCAGCGCCTGCTTGAGGCTGCGCATCATCGCCACGCCGCCCTCCCCGGCCTCCTCAACCAAGAAGCCTTGCTTGTGCAGGCCAATGCCATGCTCGCCGGTGCAGGTCCCCTCCAGCCGCAGGGCCCGCGCCACCATCTGATGGCTGAGCCTTTCGGCCGTTTCGCGCTCCGCGGGGACCTCCGGGTCGATCAGGTAACCCATATGGAAGTTCCCATCACCGACATGCCCGACGATGAAGTAAGGCAGGCCCACGGCCTCGACCTCGCGCACCGATTCGTTGATGCTCTCGGCCAGCCGAGAGATCGGCACACAGGTGTCGGTGGTGACGCAGCGGCAGCCCGGCCGGGTCTGCAGCGCCGACAAATACGCATGGTGGCGCGCCGCCCAGAGCCGGGTCCGCGCCTCCGGCGTGGTGGCCCAGTCAAAGTCCTCGCCGCCCAAATCGCGCGCCAACTCTTGCACCGTCTGCGCCTGCTCGGCCACCGAGGCCTCGCTGCCATGGAACTCCATCAACAGCATCGGCGCCTCGCGCAGGCCCAGCTTGTCATGCGCATTGACGGCGCGGATCGCATGCACGTCCAGCAACTCGCAGCGCGCAATCGGCAGCCCGATCTGAATGATCTGCATCGCGGTCTGCACCGCCGCGTCGATGCTGGGGAAAAAGCAAATCGCCGCCGACAGCGCCTCCGGCAGCGGATAGATGCGCAAGGTCAGCTCGGTGATCACGCCCAGCGTGCCCTCGCTGCCCACAAACAATCGCGTCAGGTCGTAGCCGGCGCTGCTCTTGCGCGCGCGGCTGCCGGTGTGAATCGCCTCGCCTTGCGCCGTCACCACCTTCAGGCCCAACACGTTCTCGCGCATGGTGCCGTAGCGCACGGCATTGGTTCCACTGGCGCGCGTGGCGGCCATGCCGCCAAGGGTGGCATCGGCGCCTGGGTCGATCGGAAAGAACAACCCGGCATGCCGCAACTCGCGGTTGAGTTGATTGCGGGTCACGCCGGCCTGCACCGTCACCGTCAGGTCCTCGCCATGCACGGCCAAGATCTGCTTCATCCCCGACACATCGAGGCTGATGCCGCCCTGCACCGCCAACAGATGCCCTTCCAGCGAACTGCCGGCACCATAGGGAATCACCGGCACACCATGGGCATTCGCCTGAGCCAGCACAAAGCCCACCTCCTCGGTCGACTCGGCAAACACCACCGCAGCGGGCGGAGCCACATCAAACGGCGACTCGTCCCGGCCATGCTGCTGGCGCAGCGCCAAGGCCGTGCTGAACCGGCCCGCAAAACGAGCCTGCAAAGCGCTCAACAAGGCCTCGGGAAGTTGCTCCATCGGCGGGGCGGCGTTCGTCATGTGCAGTTCTCCGGACAGGTTCTGATCTGATGATCTGATTCTAGGAAGCGCCTCACCCACGCCTACTACAAGCAACGACCACCCAGCGCCCAAGCAACATTAACGGTGCGGTAGGCGTATGGGGAGTTGGCTCTAATTCGTTATTGTCACAACACTGTCGTCAAGAAGCCGCTCCTATCATGGCCCGCTGGATCCCCTGCCAGGAGGGTCCACCATGACAACGCCGGAGACATGATGCGATTTCACCTTTCTTCCCTGAGCTTGGCTCTACTCGGCGGCCTTTGCGCCGGCAACGCCTTGGCCTCGGGCTACCACTTCGGCTCGCAGTCGGCCGCCTCACAAGGCACGGCCAATGCCAATGCCGCCGAGGCCGCTGACGCCTCGCTGCTGTTTTACAACCCGGCCGGCATGAGCCGCCTGAGCGGTACCCAAGCCTCGGGTGTCTTGAACGTGGTGGTCCCCAGCGGCAGCTACGAAGACCAAGGCAGCATCACCGCGCTGCGTACCCCCACCGGTGGCGGCAATGGCGGCAAGTTCGTCAAGCCCACCATCGTGCCCCACGGCTACCTGACACACCAGCTGAGCAATCAGCTGAGCGTGGGCATGGCCATGTTCGTGCCCTTCGGCTCCAAGAGCGAGTACGACAAAGACTGGGCCGGCCGCTACAACACCATCGGCACCGAGCTGAAGTCGGTGGCGCTCAATCCCTCGCTGAGCTTCAAAGTCAACCCGACGCTGAGCCTGGGTGCCGGCGTCACCGCCCAGTACATCCAGGGCGATTTGTCCAAGGCGGCCGACTTTGGTTCGGGCGTCATCGGTTTGATCGTGCCCGGCCTGCCGCCTTCGCTGCAAGGTCCGCTGACCGCCGCCCTGGTGCCCAAGCTGGCCGCCAACCCCAACTCTTCCGGTCGGGTTGATGTGTCCGGCAAGGACTGGGGCTACGGCTTCAACCTCGGCCTGATGCTCAACTACGACGAGAACACCCGCTTCGGCATTGCCTATCGCTCGAAAATTTCGCACACGCTGAAGGGCGATGCCGAATGGCAGGTCAAGGACCAGGCCGCCTATATCGGCCAGGTGCTGGGCGCCATTCCCGCGCTGGCCGCTTCCGGCACCGACAAAAAGGTGGTTGCTGCCCTGCTGGCCAAATATCAGAACGGCGGCGCCAGCCTGGACGTAGTCACGCCCGAGTCGCTGTCCTTCTCTGTGTTCAAGCAGATGGACAGCCGCCTCGCCGTGATGGCCGACGCCACCCTGACGCGTCACTCGCGCTTCCAGGAATTGCGCATCGACTTCGAACAGCCCTTGCTGCCCGACTCGAACACCCCGCAGCGCTGGGTCAAGACCGTGCGCGCGTCCTTCGGCGTCAATTACCAGCTGAACGATGCCATCAAGCTGCGCGGCGGCCTGGCGTTTGACCAGTCCCCGGTCAGCGATGCGAACCGCACCCCGTCGATTCCTGACGGCGACCGCAAATGGATCTCGGCCGGTTTGAACTGGAAGCTGGACAAGCAAAGCTCGGTGGACCTGGCGATGAGCTACATCGACGTGGCCACCGGCGCGGTCAACAACTTTGACAACGGCGGCGTCACCAAGGCCGGCGTGCCCAGCTGCGACTCCAACCTCAACACCTCCAGCTGCGCCACCATCAAGGGCAACTACAAGCTGAGCTCGGGTTTGATCGGCGTGCAGTACAACCGCCAGTTCTGAAACTAGCGTCAAATCACCACGGATTGATCCAGAGCGCTTGTCTTTGGATCACCGTGGTGCGAGCATGAAGCATCACCGCACGAGGAGATGCTCATGTTTGGTTTGAACCCTGGCTGGATCGTCCTGGGCTTGGTCTTGCTGCTGGCCATCGCTGGCGTACTGCGCTGGGACTTGCTGCGCGCCATGTGGCGGGAAGCCTTGAACAAGCCCCTGAATCCTCCCACCGGCCTGCCCCCCGACCACAAGCCCGGCGGCGCCGACTTGCCGCACGGCGCACCGCGCGACTTGAATCACGCCGAACAACAACAAAGACCGGCCCACGCCAAGCCCGAGTTCCATCGCTCGGGCAAGCGCCACTGAAGGCGCACCGCCTTCCCCTGACAAAACTTAGGGCCGAAGGTTTTCGGGCAAGATGCGGGTCTTCTTGGACCGACCCGCTTTCCGCCCCATGGCCAATCGACTTTCTCAAATAGCCACCCGTACCGGCGACGACGGCACGACCGGCCTCGGCGACGGTAGCCGCGTGCCCAAAGATCATCTGCGTGTGCAGGCGATGGGCGATGTGGACGAGCTGAACTCCAACCTCGGTGTGCTGCTGGCCGAGCCGCTGCCCGACGAGGTGCGCGAGTTGATCATCACCATCCAGCATGAGTTGTTCAACCTCGGCGGCGAGCTGTGCATGCCCGGCTATGAACTGCTGAAAATGGATGCGGTGCTGCGCCTAGACGAGGCCCTGGCCCACTTCAACGCCGCACTGCCGCGCCTGAAGGAGTTCATCCTGCCGGCCGGCACCCGCAGTGCCGCCATCTCGCATGTCTGCCGCACAGTGGCGCGCCGGGCCGAACGCGCGGTGGTCACGCTGGCCGCCACCGAAACCATCAACGCCGCGCCGCGCCAGTATCTGAACCGCCTCTCCGATCTGCTGTTCGTGTTGGCCCGCGTACTCAACCGCGCCAATCTGGACGGGCTGGGCGGCGACGATGTCTACTGGCACAGCGAGCGCCTGCAAAAGCTCGACAGCGAATCCTAAGCCCCTAGTTCAGCGGCATTCCTGCACAGCGAAACCGTCACAATGCTGACGCCAAGTCTAGACAGACTGGTGTCCGCAAGACCGTTGTGTCTTGATCCATTCCAAACTCAGGGAGAGATTCAAAATGGGAATGTTCAGCTCCATCCTCAACAAGCTCGGCTTCGGCCCCAAGCCGGCCGCCGTGGTCGAAGCACCGGTACTGGAATCCGCCAGCGCTGCCGCCGTTGAACCCGCACCGGCCGCCCCCGTCGCCATCTCCGTGGTCGACGTGGTCTCGCAGCTGGAGTCGCTGGCCGCGGCACATGCCGAAAAGCTCAACTGGCGCGTCTCCATCGTTGACCTGATGAAGCTGCTGAGCCTGGACAGCAGCCTGGCATCACGCAAGGAGCTAGCCACCGAACTGGGCTGCCCGGCCGAGAAGATGGCGGATTCGGCCCAGATGAATATGTGGCTGCACAAGACCGTGTTGCAAAAGCTGGCCGACAACGGCGGCAATGTGCCGGCCGACTTGATCGCCTGATCGAAATCTTCGGTCCAAACGGTTCAAACCGTCACTGCTCCAGCAAAGCGACCGCCTCGCGCAGTCGCTTTGCGTAGGCGGCCCGCAAATCGGCGGGTGACTTCACCTCGACATGGCCCGCGTGGCGCAGCAGATCCATCAACAGTTCGGTCGCGTCGACAAAAGGCACCTGCAAACGCCACCGTCCGTCCTCAAGCCATTCGCTTTGCTGAGCCGGGTGCCACTCCTCCTTGGCCACCCATTGGGCCGCCTCGGCGCTGAAGAGCAGCGTGGCCTGCTTCGGGCTGGCGCCGGCAAAGATGCCGTAGCCCTGATCCAACTCGGCCTCCAACTGCGCCAAGGGCACGGTCTTGGCTTTTTCTTCCAGCAGCTCAGCGCCTTCCATCGCGTCCAGTGCAAAGCGCCGGAAGCCTTCGCTTTGATGGCACCAGGCATCCAGATACCAAGTATTGCGGTAATGCACCAGGCGCTGCGGTGACACCACCCGCGCACGCGCCTTGCCGCTCCGACCGACCGCCTGGCCGCGGCTGCGGTACAGCAAGCTGAGGCGGCGCCGCTTCACCACCGCACTGCCGACGGTCTCGAAATACTCCGAGGCGACGCGCCGCTTGGCCGTGCTGATCAGCTTGATGCGCCGGGTCAACTCCTGCGCCTCGCCCTCATCCACACCCAACATGCCGGTCAGCTTGTCGAACATCGGCAGCAAGTGGCGGCTGAGGATGCCCTCGTCATCCAGACTGGCCAACATTTGGTGCATGGTCAGCAGCGCATGCAATTCCTTTTCACTGAACCAGACGCCCGGCAACTCATGCTGGCGGCCGCGCCACTGCTGACCGAAGCGATAGCCATTGGCCATGGCGTCGTACTCGATCGGCGCATCCATGCGCTCGCGCAGGTACTGCAGATCGCGCTTCAGCGTCGCGGGCGACACCTCCAGGGCCTCCTTCAAGGTGGCGAAGCTGACGCACTCGCGCGAACGAATCAGCATCTCGATCTTGTAAAAGCGCTCAGTCCGGTCCATAAAAAAATCGCTCCTCTTTTTACTGGCTCACGCAATGAGCTAGTTGCAGCCGAGACTGTGCCACAAGCTTGAACGAAATCCCTCGATCAAGCCCCAAAGTCAGCAGCGGCAGCAGAAACGGCCGCAACACCGGAGCAAGCCATGGCACAGATCGCAAGCACAGCAGCAGTCACCGTTCCCACCAGCGCCTTGTTGGCCGCCCAACTCGAACTTGGTATCAGCCAAGACACGGCCCAAGAAGCCGCAGCCGAGGCCGCCCCCGCCTTGCCGGCGACCCAAAGCCTGGGCTTCGCGCTCGGCTGGGACTACGCCCACCATGGCCTGACGCCCCCTGCTCTGCACCTGTTCGCCGCCTCACCGCTGCGTCAGGGTTACCAAGCCGGCTGCGCCACCTTCGGCCATCGCACGCTGCGCGCCCACCGTCACACGCAGCTCTGGTTGCGCCTGCGCACCCATGCCTGGACGCGCGGCCGCAGCTTCGAAGACGTGCAAGTCACGCCCAACTACCTGCAGCAAATCGAGGCCAGCCATTGCCCGATCACCCGTCAGCGCCTCGACGACCACCCCGGCAGCAGCAAACAGCGCAGCATCGACCGGGTGCGCAACGATGCCGGCTACGCCGCCGGCAATCTGGTCACGATGAGCCGGGCCGCCAACTTGGCCAAGGCCGAGCATGGCTGGCTGGAAGCGGCCGAAGTGGCACGCAGCGTTGAAGCCGGCCCTATCCGCCGCATCGCCGGGATGGGCCCAGCCGAATGGCAACGCGTGGCGGTGCTCTGCTCCTTCGTCACCGAGTTGCCGCATGAGCAAGCCGCCGCGGTGCCGCTGCTGGTGCTGCCACCGAATCGCCTGCGCCTGTTCAACCCCATCCAGGCCCTGCAAGCCCTGGTGACCCGCCAATTGGCCACGCCGGGCTGGAGCGCCCGCCTGGCGCGCATCGAGGCCCTGTTACCCACCGAGGGTGCCAAGGGCGACTTCAATCGCTTCCTGATGGCCCTAGCGCCCCGCGTGCTGGCCGTACAGGAGCTGAACGATGAGCAGCAGATCCGCTGGGCCCTGGAAGACGCCTGGCAACAGCCCCTGTTGCAAAAGCGCTGGATCCGTTTCGCCCAACACCTGACGGCCAGCCAAGCCGAGGCCCTGGTGCAGCGCGCTGCCGCCAAGCGCCTGATCAGCAGCGTGCATGTGCAGCAGTTCAGCCAACCGACGGCCACCGAGGGCTGGGCGCTGGAGCGCAAGGGTTTCTGTGCGCCAAGCGCCCAAGTCAGCAGCCATTGAACGCCGGCTCACCCCTCATCCAAGGGGGAATGGTCCGTATGGCGGATGGGTTTTCACTGCGCAGTCATGAGCGGGGGCCACAGTCAACACAGCACCACCGGCGCACACAACAAGGGGGAGGAACCGCCCGAGTCTTGGGCAAAGGGGTCGCACGAAAACGTTTGCCGTTTTGTTTGACTGACCAATTGATCTTCAATCCCAACCTTCTGGAGTACCCCATGCAAAAGACTCTGCTCGCACTGGCCTTGGCCGCTGCTGCTATCGCCCCGGCACACGCTTCTTTGAGCATCACCGACGAAGCTTTCAACTACACACAAAGCTTCGACAGCCTGGCAAACACAGGTACATCCCCTGTCGCATGGGCCAATGACTCGACAATCGAAGGCTGGAGCCTGTTCATCAAGAACGGAACTGCTGCTCCAACCTACGTCGTGAACAACGGCGGCACCTCTGTTTCTTCCTTCCAAAGCTTTGGCTTGACCGGCGAAACTGACCGCGCATTGGGCGCCCAAGTCAACAACAACACCTATTTCGGCGCAGCCGCCGGTGATATCGCTGGCTGGATCGCCTTGTCGGTCAAGAACAATGGCTCCGAGCGCAGCGGCTTCAACATCAAGTTCGACGGTGAACAATGGCGCAATAACGGCAGCCCCACTGCTCAGTCCATGGAGCTGGAATACGGTTTTGGCGAAACGTTCGGCACGGTTTCCGGCTGGACAAAACCGGGTGCTGCTTTCAACTGGTCGTCAGTTGTGAACACTTCTTCGCAAGCTGCTGTTGATGGCAATGTTGCTGGCATTGTTGCTGGCAAGGCTGGTGGCAAGGTTGCCAATGTCGGCGGTGACATCACTGCAACTTGGGCCGCAGGTCAAACCCTGTGGGTGCGTTGGAACGACAAGAATGACGCCGGCAACGACCACGCGCTGGCCATCGACAACGTCACTTTGAGCGTTGCCGCCGTAACCGCCGTCCCCGAGCCACAAACCTACGCCATGCTGTTGGCTGGTCTGGGCGCTATCGGCTTCGTGGCTCGTCGCCGCGCTGCCAAGTAATCAGCGACACCAAGACAAGGGCCTAGCCTGGTTTCAACCGGGCAGGCCGACGCTGAAACGCTCCAACTCGCCATACTGATCTTGTAGGGCGACGTGGTAGCCCAAAGCTCCGAACCAATTGGCCCATTGCTGGGCCAATTTTTTTGTCGGTAACCAGGGCCCTGTCTTGTCCAGATGGACCCGATTGGCACGGCGTTCATAGAACACCACCCGCCACATTCCCGTTGATATTGCCGGCTGATTGAAGCCGTTGCCATTCATCATCTCGATCGCCACCCCACCCGCAGCGAATTGTCACCGACTAACGTCTTATCCACGCGCATCAAAGCCTACAAAGCTGCCAAAAATTCCGCTGATCCTTGCAACTGACAATCGCCGCGCTTGGACTTCTCAAAAACACTGTGCACCCGCGGGCAATCACTGACCAGCACATCGGCCCCCGCGCCCAAGGCCAGCTTCAACACCGGCGCCAGCTGACCCGATTGCGCCGAGCCGCCCATGCGAGCGGCCACATTGGTTTTCACAACCTCGGCATAGGGCAAGAAATCGGCCAACAACTCACGTTGCTGTGCCACATCCAAGCCAAACTTTGGGTAGCCGAGGGCCTTGATCAAGACCTGCGCACCCTCGGCCGCGATCAAGGGCCGGCATTGCCCGGCCTGCCAGGAGCGACGCAGTTGCTGCGCCTGAGCATCACTGCCGAGCAAGGCGCGCAAAAGCACACCGGTATCCAGCGCAACACGGGGCGTCTTTGTTGCCACCGCGGCTTGTCGTCTCTGCCTGGTCACGCCCCTCATCGTGGCACCGCCGTGCGTCTATTGCTGCTTGCTGCGACGCTGCCGCCTCTACTCGCGCTGCTCTTGTTCGAAGCCGGCATCGCTTTGCCAAGGCTGCGGCCGCTTGAGGCGGTGTTTTTGGCGGCTGTTTTGGCACTCGATGGTTTTGCAGCCGTTTTCTTGGCAGTCACTGCGGCTTTTGCCGGTGCGCCCTTCTCCGCTGTTTTCACAGCTGTTTTTCTTGCCGGATTTTCTTGCGGTTTTGCCGGCGCTTTTTCAGCCGATTTTTTGCTGACCGTTTTTTTAGCTGGCTGGGCCCAGTTCAAAGCGGACTCAATGGTTTTTTCATCGATGGCCAGTTCCGCCAGCTTGGCCCGCAGCGCATCGCCACGCTGGATTTTGACGGGGGTCAGGATGATTTGGCCTGCTTTGGTTTGCACCTCGAAGTACTGCACGGGTCCGAGGGGGTCTGTCACGCTTTTTGGCAACGTCAATTGGTTCTTGGAAGTCAGCTTGGCCAGCACTTGAGAGAGATTCAGAAAGTAAGGGGCCATTACTTTAGCGCGTTAATGCAAGGCGACCTGCGCGAAAGTAATGAAAGATGAAAAACACCGGCGTTCTGAGTACAGCGGAAAGACTGAAGTCGGCGATAAGCACGGGGTCAGGTCTTGCCTCTACAAGGAATCTTGGACGAAAAAAAACCGTGAGCCCCTGGGCACACGGTTTAATTGACGGCCAGCCATTGCGGCCGCCGCAGCGTGTCTGAACGCTCAGACCAGCGAGCGATGCAAACGCAACTCTTCCAAACGAGTACCGCCGACCTCGGTGGTCTTGGCGCTGCCAAGTTCACGCTTGAAACCGGCCAATTCGAAGAAACGCAGAGCACGTTCATTGCGCAGATAGGTCCACAGCGTGACCTTGGTGCAACCTTCTTCCTGCAGACCGTCGCGGGCAGCGTCCCACAAGGCCAGACCGACGCCCTTGTCCCAATGAATCGGGTTGGCGTACATGGCCCAGATCTCGCCGGTGCTGGACGGGGTGCCCTTGTCGCGCGAGCGATCAAAGCCGACGAAACCCATCACTTCATTGTCGAGATGAGCGACCACGACCTGGGGCTCACACAAATCAATGGCTTCACGCCAGAAAGCCTGGCGCTTTTGCACCGACAGCGCGTCCAGCGCGGAGTCGGGCAGCAAGCCCTTGTAGGCGTCTTGCCAAGCCGCGACATGAATTTCTGCAATGACCTTGGCATCACGCAGTGTGGCGGGGCGAACCTGAATACTCGACATACAAAGAAACTCTATGGGTACACGAACGGAAGGGCGGTATTTTGCGCGCCAAAGCTGGCCGGATCAGCGCTTGACAGCGCGATATTTTGCTCACCCGGATCGGGCGCCTATCGCACCGGGGCCGCCCACGAGCGCCCACAGCCAGGTCTCTTTCAAGCCATTTGACGGCCTTCTAGCGCCGCCGATGGCTGCGAACGGCCGGCATGGAAGTCGCCGACACAGCGCTTCAACGCGGTCTTGCTGCTGCGCTGAAGGCGCGCCAGCAACTCATGTGCAACCGGCGCACCGTTCAACTCGACGGCAAAACGCTGCGCAATATCGCTTTGCATTCTGAGCAAGAGGTGTGCTGTCGTTGTCGCATCGGCCAAGGCACGGTGGGCACGCCCCGCATCCGGCAGCCGATGAAACTGAGCCAAGGTCCCCAACTTGCAATTCGGCGCGTCCAGATACAAACGGCGCGCCAGCAACACGGTGCAGACGAACTGATGGGCCGGATCGACCGGGCAATCGGCCAAAGCCATTTCCGCCTGCCAGAAGCCCCGGTCAAAGGCGGCGTTGTGGGCCACCAAAGGCAGGCCACGGGTGAAGGCAGCCAATTCGCGCATGACCTCGGCGGCGGGCGGCGCCTGGGCCAGCATGTCGTTGTTGATGCCGGTCAGTTCCTCAATGAAGGGGGGCACCCACACCCCGGTTTTCATCAAGCTTTGAAAAGAATCAACGATCTGACCATCGCGCACCAGCACCGCAGCGATCTCGGTCGCCCGGCCGCCCGCGTTTGGCGACATACCGCTGGTTTCAAAGTCAATGACGGCGACGGTTTGCATCATCAAGCTGTCTTCTTCGGCGCCGGATGCTTGATCGCATTCAGACTCAGCTTTCTGTGCACCGCCGCCTCGATGTCGATTCCGCTGTGATCGGCAATCTGCAAGAGGTAGAGCATCACATCGGCAATCTCTTCGCCGAGATGTTGGTGTTTGGCCGGGTCAGAGCGAATTTGCTGCGACTCCTCCGGTGTCAGCCACTGAAAAATTTCGACCAGTTCCGCCGCCTCCACCACCATGGCCATGGCCAGGTTTTTGGGCGTTTGATAAGGCTGCCAGTTGCGCTCGGCGGCGAACTCACGCAGCCGCTTTTGCAAGTCTTCGATGTCCATGGGCCGCAAGTGTGGCACGCCCAAAGCGTCGGCGGAGCCGACTGTGCAGTTTCAAAAAAAGTGTTCCGCTTTCTTATTCATAGCAATGTAATTTTTTTAATTGGTAGTCTTAGTAGAGTGCGCTGTTTTCTGTGGATAAGCCATTTTTTCCGTTTCAGAACAAAGACTTGAGAGTTCGGAAACCATGTGGGCGGAACCCCGGACTTCTTGCACCTGAACAGACAACAACTCCAGGCTTGGGCTCTTTCCTGTGGATAAGCCCAAGCTTGTACTTTTTTTATCCACAGCCTTGTGCCTTGACAGCGGCCTCCAGCCCAGACAGCCCTGCCTTGAGTTTGTAAACAGCAAGCTTGTTGAGACGAAAAAAAAGGGGAGCACTGAGGCTCCCCTTCCGATCCGCGCCATGAAGGCCTGACAAAGCCTCCATAAAGCGCTTTGGCTGCGTTTTAGATGATCAACCCAGGGTGACCTGAGCCTTGCCGACCGGAACGCGCACGCGCTTGACCGAAGCGATCGGTGTCGTCGGTGGCAAGCCGGCACTCAGCGGAGCAATCTTGTTGAAATCGCAAACCAGTTCGGTCTTGCTGAGGCTCACCACCGCATAACCCTGGGCATTCGAATCGGCATGGCGAATCCAAGGGTTGTTGATGGCCGGCGGCACACCGGTGGTCGGGTTGGCAAACGGGTTCATGCGTTTGATCACCTCGGCGGCCGGCACAAAGCCGACCGGAATGCCCAGCGCCGTGGCCAGGTTTTGGGCAATCAAGCCGTACAAGGTCATGGCCGGCACCGACTTGCTGGCGGCGGCCAGACCCGCATTGGTGGCGGCAATGGTGTCCCCCATATGGCCCATCAAGGTTTCGTCAAAGGTGTTGATGACGGCCGTGCTGAGGCCTGCTGTGGCCGTCACGGCGGCGGCCGAGATCTTGCCGGCGCCGATCGCACCCACCACGGCTGCCTGCACCGCCGCGGTGTTGCTGAGATCGGTCACGCCGGCGGCCATGGCGATGGCGGCCGACAACATCTGGATGGCAATGCCTTCCGCCGCCACTTCATTGATCACGACCAGCGGTTTGACCGGCGCAAAAGCCGGATTGGCCGAGGCTCCCACAAAGTAGCTGAAGAAGGAGTTGCTGGAAATGCCCGAGGTGACCAGGTCCACCATCACCGGCGTGGGCGTGGCGGCGGTGTAGTCGTCCATCACCTCGCCGGCGAAGAAGGCATGCAGGTCGCCGGTGATGGCCACCACATTGCTGATCTTGTTGCTGCTCAGGTGCGACATCAAGGCCTTGCGTTCGCCGTTGTAGCCGTCCCATTGGTCGGCGTTCAGGATGAACCGGGTCTTCAAGTCGGCCGGTGCGGTCGGCAGCGCGGCGCCGTTCACACCCATTTTCAACAGCGAGGTTTCATTGCCCCAGATTTTCCACAAGGCGGTCGAGGCCTTCATGGTGTCTTTCCACCAGGTGCGCTGGCTGCTGCCGAGCATGCTGACAAGGGTCATTGGGTCGGGCAAGCCCAGCGCCGTGGCCCCGTCGATCTTTTGCTTCTCCACCATCGCCAAGGTGGCCTCGGGGACCATATAGCGTGAGCCAATCTCACCCAGCGCTTGGCCGGTGGACGGATTTGGCGCGGCCTCCGGGATCAGGTGGTCGGCGCGGTACAGGCGCTCGTCGGTCATCACCAGGTGCATCAGCTTCCCGAACTTCAGATCACGGTAGATGCGGATATTGCTGATGCCCAAGGCGGCGTCCAGCGTGAAGCTCACCTCGGCCGGCATGAACTCAAACCAGGCCTGGCTGGCGGAACGGCGCCGGCTTGGCTGTGCCACGTTGTCACCACCCTTGGCCGGGTCGTAGCTGCCGACGTCATAGGTCTCGCGGTCTTGCCAGCAATCGTCGGAGAACTCATGGTCGTCCCAGATGGCCACAAAGGCAAAGCGCTCGTGCAAGGCCTGCAGGCGCGGGTCGCTGCGGTAGCGCTTGTACAGATAGCGGTAGTCGACCAAGGTGTTGGCGTACTTGCCGCCGCCGGCCAGCGCGCCGCCGTTCGGCAGCACCAGCGCCGTGTGGGCGGCTTCTACCGCGCCGGCTTGGTAGCTGGCACCCACCGCTTCGTAGATGTAGTCACCCAGGTGGACGATGAAGTCGAGGTTCTCTTGCGCCAGGCTGCTCATGCCGGCCCAGTGGTTGACGCTCCAGTCTTGGCAGGTCATGAAGGCAAACTTGAGCGCGTCGATGTCAGCATCGGCGGCCGGTGCGGTTTTGAAGCGGCCGACCTTGGAGCGGCTGTCACCGGCGGTGAACTGGTAGTAGTAGACCGTGGCCGGCTTCAGGCCGCTGATCTTGTGGCGCAGCGTGTTGTCGTAGAAGGCATAGACCGGCACATCGGCTTCACTGTCGACCGCGCCGCTGAGGGCGGTGTTGCTGCCCAACAGCGCCGAGTTGTCGGCGCTGCTGATGCGCAGCTTGACTTGGAAGTTGGCATCGGTGGCCGAGGTGGCCACATCGTCGGCCGCGACCGGCACCACCCGAGCCCACAGCAAGGCGCCGTCACTCTTCGGGTCGCCGGAGGCCACGCTTTGCGGGAACTTGAAGGCGCCGCTGGCGGCTGCGGTGCTGGGAAGCGCCGTGCTGCTGCCAGGGAAGGTCGGCGGCAAGGGCTCGATGGTGGGGCCACTGTCGCCGCCGCCCATGCAGCCCGAAAGGCCGGTGAGCGCCGAAGAGGCGGTGATCAAAGCGCCGGTCTGAATGACCGATTTGCGCAAAAAGCTGCGTCTATCCATGATGGTTCTGCCTGTCTGATTGAAAACCCGGCGGCCTCCTTGGGCTGGGCCGGGCTTGAGCAATGGGGTGTGAAGTTTTAGAACTTGTAGTTCAGCTGCACGCCAAAGGTCTTGGCCGAGCTTTGGTAGTTGCCGCGTACGGTCGAGAAGGCGCAGCTGCAAGACGCGACGCCATCGCCGTCATCGGTGGCGGCCATCGGGGCGTCTTTCAGCTTGATGTAGCCGAAGGACAGATCGATGTCTGCCTGCTGGTTGATTTTGAAGTTAGCACCCAAGGCGTACCAGGTGCGGTCCGAGTCAGGCAAGGCCGGGCTGCGGTAGACCGCGCTGACCGGCGACTTGTCGTAGGACACGCCCGCGCGCAGGAGCCAGTCTGGGCTGACACGCCAATTGCCGCCCAGCGAGATGCGCCAGGCGTCTTTCCAATGCTCGGCCGTGACCGAAGGTGCGGCGGTGCTGGAGAAATCAATGCGCAACTGCTCCAGGCGCGAATAGCGGTACCAGGTCGCGTCCATCATGATGGCGAAGCGATCATCGAGCTGACGGAAAGCCTGCAGTGACAAGGAATCGGGTGTGTCGACCTTCAGCGTCGCGTCCGAGTCGTTATGGTCCAGCTTGCTATGCCCATCGGAGGGCTTGCCGGTCACCCCGGCCAAGACGGTGGCGGGCAGGTTGCTGGGTTGCGACCAATCGGCCGTGCCCTTCAGCTTGTGGGCGATGCTGGAACGCCAAGCCATGCCGAGGCGGGTCTTGCTGTCGGGTTCCCACAAGAGCGCCAGATTGGCACCCAGTCCCCAGCCACTGCCCTTGACGTGGATGGTCCCGTCAAACGCCGAGTTGCCAAACACCTGGGCGGCCTGCTGCTGCAGTTCCTGAGCCAAGCCGGGTGCACCGCCCGCGGCAGCTTGCTGGGCGGCGCTCAACAAGCCTGCGGCGAACACCGAACCATAGGGCACGGCGCGCTTCAAATCCCCTTCCATGTACTCGGCGGTCAAGCCAGCCGCCACCGAGAACTGCGAGCTGGCCTTCCAGGCCACGTTCGGGTTGATAGCGAAGGACTTCAGATCCACCGAGTTCAGGTTGTAGCGCCCGCTCCAGCTTGGGTCGTAGTCCAGCTTGGCGCCGAAGGGCACAAACATACCAACGCCGAAGGCCAAGCTGTCCGAGTATTTGTAGCTGCCGTACAGATGCGGCACCCAAGCCGGCTTGGCGGGAGATTGGGTCCCGCCAGCACTGGACAGCGGCCGTGGCTGAAAGCCTGAGCCAGGCAAAGAAATGGTCGAACCCGCGTCGGTGAAACGCACATCGGGTTTGACGTAGTCAAGCACGCCCGAGAACTGCAGGCCCGACAAGCGGGTCAGCGCCGCCGGATTGGCGAAGATAGTGCTGGCGTCGGTGCCTTCGGCACCGTTGGCATTGGCCGTGCCTTCGCCGGCTGCACTCTGCGTGCCGAAGCGGTAGCCGGCCGCATGGGCCGGACCAGCCAACATGGCCAAGGCCAGTCCGCTCAAGCTCAGTGCGGCCAGGGCCCAGCGCGGTTGTGCCGCGCGTTTTCTCGAGCCGTTCGCTGCTGAGCTCGGCTGCTTGATTGCCTTCATGGCGTCTCCTTTGTTTTTCAAAATCACTCCGAACCGTTTGATCGTCGGAGTCAGGTTGTCGAGCGCCTGGAACAGGCAATCAACAAGAGAACTTGATTGTGCAAACAGAAGATCGGCGGCAGAACGAGGAATAGCCTGGAGCGTGTCGCCTGCGCCCGACGAATTGCGAGCAATTAGAGGCCTGGATCTAGAAAAAAGATAGACCTGTTTGAGCCACACATGCTTGGCTCAGGGTCAGGTCTGAATAGCCTGCCCAGCTGGTTCGCTGGCAGTGCGTCAGCGCAACTACTGCGGGTGCTTCATTTACCGCGGCAAAACTTGTCGCGTCGGCGACAGCGAGCCCGCCCCATGTCTCTAATTCCGTACAAATTCTTGGCTTTCGGGCCTTGATGTGGGGCAAACCACCATGCCGAAAGCCACCGACCGTGGCTAGATTGCCTAGTCGGTCAAAGTCAAAGCCTCATCGAGGGCGATCAGTAGGAGACAAAGCATGAAGCAGTTAAAAGTCACCCTTGCAGCGCTGGCCACCAGCTTGCTTGTTGCCGCTTGTGGCGGCGGTAGCACCGCGGACACCACCCCACCTGTTCAGGTCACCACGGTCAAGGTGTTTGGCGATAGCTTGGCCGATTCGGGCACCTTCGGACTCAAGTTCACCGTGCAGAGCGCGGATTCCTTGATTTACCCAGAGCGCATTGCCGCTGCCTACGGCAAGACCTTGTGCAACTTCTACACCTTCACCGGCGCAACTTTTGCTCCCAATTCAAAAGCCGGCTGCACCAACTTCGCGATCGGCGGCGGTGTGATCAACTCCGCCACGCTGGTCGCCGCTGATCCACGCCGCGTGCCGGTGCAACTGGCCACAGCGGCTTCACTGGGTGCCTACAGCGCCACCGACTTGGTGGTGATCGACGGCGGCGGCAATGATGCGGCCGACTTGGTCGGTGCTTATCTCGCCATCCCCAAGGATAAGGGCGCTTCCTACATGAAGCTACTCGGCACTTTGCTGACGCCTGCCCAGGTCGGCGCCATCATGGGCGGCGGCGCCAGCACCATTGCAGCGGGCGGCGTGACCTATATGCAGGCCTTGGCGGACACTTTCCAAGCCAGCATCAAGACCAACGTCTTGGACAAGTCTGCTCAGCGGGTGGTGATTCTGAACATGCCCAGCATCACCAACACCCCGCGCTTCCAGATGGTCTTGGACGGCATCGCCGCAGCCTCAGGCGGCGGCACAGCCGGTGCCACCGCGCGTGCGCAATCCGAGGCCTTGTTCCGCTCTTGGATGGAAGGTTTCAACAAGCAGTTGGACAGCAAGTTCGCTAGTGAAAGCCGGGTCGCGATTGCCGACTTCTACACCGCCTTTACTGACCAAGTGTCGATGCCGACTCAGTTCGGCCTGACCAATGTGAAGACACCGGCTTGCCCGATCACCGGCTTGGGGGATGACGGCCTGCCGACTTACACCTTTTCAACTTGCACCGCCACAGCTTTGTCCGCTGCGCCGCCTGCAGGTGTGAGCGGTGCCGATTGGTGGAAGACCTATGCCTTCTCTGATGGCTTCCACCCGACGCCCTATGGTCATCAACTGCTTGGCCAGTTGATTTCCAAGGCTCTGACCCTCAAGGGTTGGCTGTAAAGCGTGGCAAAGCACAGGAGCAATCACACCATGAAACACAATCTTTTCTGTCTGGCCACGATGGCCTGCGTGGCCTTGTCCGCCGCTGGTAGCGCTCAAGCCCAATCGATCGGCAGCGTCACCGTTCGACTCGGCGCTACCACCATCAAACCCGCCGTTAGCAGCGGCGACCTGAGTGCGCCGAGTTTGGTCGGCACCAAGGTCGATATCACCGACGCCAGCCAGATCACCGGCGGCATTTTCTACACGCTGACCGAGAACATCGCGATCGACGTGCCCATCGGCATTCCCTTCAAGCACGATGTGATGGGGGCTGGCGCAATCGAGGGAACGGGCAAACTGGCCGACGTCAAAGCCTTGCCCATCACGGTGACGGCGCAGTACCGCTTCGGTGCGCCCAGCAGCATGTTCCGACCCTTTGTGGGCGCCGGTCTGACCTATGCGGTGTTCTCCAACGCCAAAGCCACTTCGGCCTTGTCTGGCCTCACCGGCGGCAGCCCCAGCAAGCCGACCACCATGTCGATGAAGAACGCCTACGGCCCAACAGTGCAACTGGGCCTGGATGTGAAGTTCAGCGATCGCTGGTCACTCAATGGCTCAGTCACCAAGGTTTTGTTGAAGACCACCGGCACTTTGTCCACCGGCCAAACCATCGAAACCGAACTGAACCCCTTGGCTTTGTCGTTCGGTATTGGCTATACCTTCTGAGTCAATTTCTAACTTTGTACTTGAGCAGGCCGCCTGGGCACTCTGCCCCGCTCCTGTCCCCCGCCCCAGGCCACGCCTGGGGCTCCTCCTTAACCTCGCGGTTCAGAGCGCCCAGCCGTCCTGCTCCGGCAGGATCGGTCTTAGAGCTAGAAAGAACAGCAAGGGCGTCGGGTGTACGCTGAAGCGAAGTA
>NZ_JBBHJX010000018.1:0-80845 GCF_037482915.1 Paucibacter hankyongi | reverse complement strand
CGGGTCATCGGCAATAAAAAGGGCATCCGCGCTGGATGCCCTTTTTACTTTGCGGCTTGCCTTTTATTCCAGCAGAGCCTGCGCAAACTCTCGCGCATTGAAGGTCTGCAGATCTTCCAGCTTCTCACCGACGCCGATGAAGTAGACCGGTATGGCACGCTCACGCGCAATCGCTGCCAGCACGCCGCCCTTGGCGGTGCCGTCCAACTTGGTGACGATCAGGCCGGTCAAACCAAGCGCATCATCAAAAGACTTGACCTGGCTGAGCGCGTTCTGGCCGGTGTTGCCGTCCACCACCAGCAGCACTTCATGCGGTGCGCCCTCCTGCGCCTTGCCGATGACGCGCTTGATCTTCTTCAGCTCTTCCATCAGGTGCAGTTGGGTCGGCAAACGCCCGGCGGTATCGGCCAGCACCACATCGCAGCCGCGCGCACGGCCGGCGGACACGGCATCAAAAGTGACGGCCGAGGGGTCGCCGCCTTCTTGGCTGATGATCTGCACCTGGGTGCGGTCAGCCCACACCGCCAACTGTTCACGCGCCGCAGCGCGGAAGGTGTCAGCCGCGGCCAGCAGCACTTTCTGATCGGCCTCGGCCAGATGACGTGTCAGCTTGCCGATGCTGGTCGTTTTGCCGGCGCCGTTCACGCCCACCACCATCATCACCGTCGGGCTGTGTTGGCCCACGGTCAGCGGTTTTTCAAGCGGCCGCAAAAGTTCGGTCAAGGCATCCACCAACAAGCCTCGCACCGCCTGAGGGTTGGTCGCTTTGGCGTCCTTGACCCGGCGCTTGAGGTCGGCCAGCAAATGCTCGGTCGCCTTGACGCCGGCATCGGCCATCAGCAGCGCTTCTTCGAGTTCCTCGTACAAAGCGTCATCGATCTGCGTCCCGGTGAAGACCTGCGCGATGCTCGATCCCGTTTTACGCAGGCCCTGGCGAAGCTTGTCCATCCAACTGCGGCGCGGCTCAGCGTGTGCCGCCACGGGCGCCGCAACTGGTGTCGCAACTGGAGCTGGAACAGGAGCCGCAAGCGGCGCTGGCGCCGGCAACTCGGGCGCGACAACGGGAGGCAGATCGGGCACAGCAACCGGCGCCGGGCTCACCACGGGACCCTGCAACTGATCGAGCATGGGCTCCGGCGCCACCGCCGCCGGAGGAGCGCTTGAAGCGGCCTCTGGCACGGGAGTTGGTGCAGGTGCAGGTGCAGGTGCAGGTGCAGGTGCAGGTGCAGGCGCAAACTTTTTCTTGAAGAAGCTGAACATCAATTTGCCCGAGAGGGGTGCCAAACAGCCGCGGGGGCTCGCCTTTCGGCTGGCACTTGATTGGAAATCCGAACTTGGCTACCTCAGCCAAATTGCAGATTCGGCGATTGCGCACGCTTGCCCAAGCTAGATGCTTGGAGCGCAACGCCACCGAGGTATCGTTGGAGCCGAATCATAATCAAGCCGCCGAAGCACCGGACCCTTGTCGATCAAGGGCTGGCCAATTGCCAGCCAGACTGGGGTCAAAAGCCGGGCCAAATGGCGGGTCCAATCGCACCGGAGGACTGCATCATGCGAATACTCAATGCCGAAGCGACGGCCGACCTTCTGCCCTATGAGCGGCTGATCCCCGCCGTGGCCCAAGCCATGCTGGATCTGCGCGACGGCCTGATCAACGCCAGCCCGCGCACCGTCTTGCCGCTGCCCGAAGGCGGCAGCTATTTGGCGATGCCCTGCACCGACAAAAGCTATGCCGTCACCAAACTGGTGGCCGTCACGCCCGCCAACCGCGAGCGCGGCCAACCCACCATCCAAGGCCGCGTCTTGGTCAGCGAAGCCTCCAGCGGCACGGCCCTGATCATTCTGGACGGCATGGTCGTCACGGCTCGTCGCACCGCCGCCGTCACCCTGCTAGGCATCGAAACCTTGTTGGCTCGCGCACCTGAAAGCGTGGTCCTGGTCGGCACCGGTGCGCAGGCACTCACCCATGCCCTCGCCATGGGCGAACGCTGGCCCGGCGTGCAACTGCGCTGCGTGGGCCGCGGCCGCGCCCAAAGCGACGCCTTCGCTTCCAGCCTGACCGAACAAGGCTTGAACGCCCGCGTCCTGCCCCTGGCGCAAGCCCTCGAGGACGCCAGCGCTGCCGTCGCGGCAACCACCTCATTGACCGCGGTGCTGCCCGAGCAGATCGACCCCAACACCTTGATCGTCGGGCTCGGCAGCTTCACGCCGCAAATGGCCGAATTGCCCGCCGCCCAGGTGCGCAGCCGACAAGTCTGGGTTGACGACATTGAAGGGGCCAAGCATGAGGCCGGCGACCTCATCCAGGCCGGCCTGGACTGGAGCCGCGTTCACGCCCTGGCAGAAGCCCTTTCAAACCCCGGCAACGCGCGGGCGCCGATGCTCTACAAGACGGTCGGCCATGCGGCTTGGGATCTGGCCGCCGTGCGCACCGCACTGGCCGAATAAAACTTTTTTGAAAAAACTCTTGCGAACTTTAAAAAGTCGATGCTATAGTAGAGGGCTTGAGGCGCTTTAGCTCAGCCGGTTAGAGCGACGGAATCATAATCCGCAGGTCCGGGGTTCGAATCCCTGAAGCGCCACCAAATTATCTTTGTGCATACAGCACTTAGAAGAAAAGCCACCCTAGCGGTGGCTTTTTGCTTTGGGCCTTCCGCTTCGATTGTAAAACGCTTGCGCTAAGTCACACGAGGACAGCCTGCAGCCCATAGGCCCAAACAAGGCCGCGCGAAGCCGCTGCAGGCAACCAAGAATGCGAAGCCGCACCCGGGTTGACCGTCAAACTCAGACATGGCCCGCGCCACTCTTCCGCACGGAGTACCTCGCGTTTTGTGCATATGCATTGCAGAACTTCTTGGTTCGCGCGGCGGCATCCTCTGCCTACAGTGAGGCTTCTGCGCACCCAGAGCCCAACTGACTGAGTGACTCACTGAGTGAGTGAGGGTCGACCCAAAGGACAGGGGCGCAGCACCGCCCTCCACTCCCCATCAAACAGCACCGGCCGCCATGACCCTGTTTCGACGCTCCTTCAGCCTAGTAGCCACCGTCCTGCTATTGGGCGCCACCGGCTTGACCCTGGCGCAAGCCCTGCCGCAAATTTCATTGCTCAACGTTTCTTACGACCCCACCCGCGAGCTATACCAAGAAGTCAACAGCGCCTTTGCCAAGCACTGGAAGGCCAAGACAGGCCAAAGCTTGACGATCAAACAGTCGCATGGTGGCTCCGGCAAACAGGCGCGTTCGGTGATTGACGGCCTGGATGCCGATGTGGTGACCCTGGCCCTGGCCTATGACATCGACGCAATGCATGACAAGGGCCGCCTGTTGCCGGCGGACTGGCAAGCCCGCCTGCCCCACAACGCCTCACCCTACACCTCCACCATCGTCTTCCTGGTGCGCAAGGGCAATCCAAAGCGAATCACCGACTGGCCGGACCTAGCACGGTCGGGCGTTGACGTCATCACGCCAAACCCGAAGACCTCCGGCGGCGCACGCTGGAATTACCTGGCAGCCTGGGGCTACGCACAACAGCAATCCGGCGCCAACACCGACAGCGCCAAGGCGTTCGTCAAACGCATCTACGCCAATACCAAGGTGCTGGACTCGGGCGCACGCGGCGCGCTGACTACCTTCACCGAACGCGGCATCGGCGATGTATTGATCTCTTGGGAGAACGAAGCCCATCTGGCGATCAAAGAACTCGGCGCCGGCAAGTTCGAAATCGTCACCCCCAGCATCTCCATCTTGGCGGAGCCACCGGTGGCGGTGGTGGACAAGGTCGTGGACAAACGCGGCACCCGTTCGCAAGCCCAGGCCTACCTCGAATACCTGTACACCTCCGCAGGCCAAGAGATTGCTGCCAAGCATTTCTACCGACCGCGCGACCCCAAGGTCGCCGCCAAGTACGCCAAGCAGTTCAGTCGAACCCGCCTGATCAAGGTGGACGAGCTCTTTGGCGGTTGGCGCGCCGCTCAAAAGACTCACTTCGATGACGGCGGCTACTTCGATCAGATTTACAGCCCCGGCGGCCGCTGAGTTCGCCCCAGCCATCCACGACCCGCCACGCATCATTTCGCCGCTTGGCGCCAGCAAAGGGCACGGGCATGATGGACCAATGCACGAACCCCACCCAAACCCCAGCCCTTTCGGCGCCGAAACCAAACCCGCGACAGGCGCATTGCTGCGTCTCGCCGAGGTCAAGGACATCGGCGCGATGTTTCATGTCCGCAGCCACACCCGAGACAATGCTATTTCGGCCGCCCGGTTGGCTGAATTAGGCATCACCGCCGCAAGCATTCAGCAGCAAATGCTGACCGCCAACTACCGCGCCTGGGTCTGGGAAGAACAAGGCGCGGTGCTGGCTTTTTGCGCCGCCGATGCCAGCACCGCCGAGGTCTTGGTGCTGGCCGTGCTGGCCGGCCAAGAAGGCCGCGGCATCGGGCGCGCATTGCTTCAGCAAGCACTGCAATATCTGCAGGCCCAAAGCTCGCAAACGCCCTGGCTGATGGCCGGTCGAGACGCCCGTTTGCGCAGCCACGGCTTCTACCGTCAACTCGAATGGCAAGCTTCGGGGCGCGTGGACGAACATGGCGACGAGGAGTTGCTCTATGCTGAGCCCAGCACCCCAACTCAAAAGCAAGACAGTCGCATGAGCGCCGAACAACAACTGATCAAGCTTGGCCTCGCACTGAGCCCCGCCAGCGCGCCGGCCGGCAATTACGTCAGCGCCGTCCGCAGCGGCCAACTGCTGTTTCTGTCGGGCAAAGCGCCGCAGGCAATTCAGGGCGCCGCCCCCAAGGGCAAGTTGGGGCGCGAATACAACGCCACCGAGGGCTACCAGATGGCCCGCTCGGCCTGCATCGAGCTGCTGGCCACGATCAAGCAAACGCTGGGCTCCTTGGATCTGGTGGCCCAAGTGGTGGACCTGCAAGGCTCACTCAACACCGAACCCGATTTTGAGGACCACGCCCAGGTCTTGGACGGCGCCTCCGATTTGCTGGCGGCGGTGTTTGGCCCCGCGGGCGTGCATGCGCGCTCGGTGATTGGCGTCAACTCCCTGCGCAAGGGCGTGCCGCTGACATTGAAGGCTGTGATCGAAATCAAAGCCGGCCATTGAACCTTGGCCACAGCGCCAACCTGGCCGCTTGCGTCAATGGAAACGATTGAGCATCACAAGCGCGGCCTTGCAAACAAATACCAATTAGATACCCCTTGTTTCGGGGGCGGCGCGCTTCAGGGTTAGCCCTAGAATTCCCTTGGAAGCCCCTCCTCTGGTTGGGTGCTCAAACACCAAGCCACAAGGGAGTTTCCGTGAAGAAAACATGTCAGTCGCATCTTTCTGGTTTTAAATTGGTATCTGCCGCAGCCCTTCTGCTGCTGGCCAGTTCTGCACACGCCGCCGTCATTGACCTCGGCGCCGCCCAAGGCTTCAGTGGATTCTTCTTCGGCAACGTGAACGCCGCATCCGACGTTGAGGGTCGTTTGGCCGTCGGTGGCGACCTGACCTCGGGCTTCGACATCGGCTACCGCAACCCCTATGGCTCGAGCGCTCCGTCGCTGATCGTCAAGGGCGGCGTGTCGCTGACCAACGCGGGTGGCAGCAAAACGGGCTCGATCTACAACGGGCCGACTACCAATATCGACACCAATGCCAGCATTGGCCCGTCCAATGCCGAGTGGGTGCCCGGCAAATTGAAAACTGGCGATATTGTTTACGGCACCAGCCTGATTGCGAGCGATTGGCAGTACCGCGCCGCCACCCAAAACGCCAACTACCTCAACTTCGACGCGGCCAAAACTCAGCTGGGCGCCCTGTCCACCAACCTCTCCGCTCGCACGGCCAATGGCAAGTGGGAGGACCTGGGTGGCTCGCAAGGTCTGAAGCTGACCGGCGACGGCAGCACCAACCCGCAAGTCTTCAACCTCGGCAATGCTTCGCTGAAAAGTGGCCTGCAACTGCAGAACATCAAGGCCGGCACCCAGGTCATCATCAACAGCAGCTTGACCGTCGTGGACTTCGGCGGCTTTGTGGGCTACGGCGCCCTGGGCAAGACTCAGTTTGACCCCGCCAATGACCAGCAAGCGAGCTTCCGCGACAGCATCATCTACAACTTCAGCAGCGCCACCAGCCTGAATGTGGGCACCTTTGTGAACGGCTCGGTGCTGGCCATCAAGGCCGACGTGATCGGCTCCGGCCACCTGGAGGGCACCTTGATCGCCAACTCGCTGAGCGCGGGCCCCAATGGCACGCTGGAACTGGGCTACGAGCCCTTCAAAGGCATCACCACTCAAGTGCCCGAACCGATGAGCTACGCGCTAATGCTGGCCGGCCTGGGCGTGCTGGGCTTTGTCGCTCGCCGCCGTATCGCGGCCTGAAAATAGAGCGAGCCACGACTCGACGCATTCGCCCGTGAAATGCGCCGCGAGGATCGTATAGACGATCGAATCAACGGTCGTACAAAGGGCTGCCTCGGCAGCCCTTTTTGCATTCACTGAGCTTGGCGCCCGAGCATCAAGCCGCCGTCGCTCTGGGCTTGCGGCGGCGCTTGCTCATGAAAAACAGCCCGGCGCCCAACACCGCCAGTCCCAAGGCGACGATGGCCGCCAAGCGCCAGGTCCGCACGGAGGCCTGCCGGCGCTGCTCCATATCGGCCAGCAACTGGTCCATCTCGGAACGCAGGGCACGTTGATCGGCTTGCAAGGCATCAAACTGCTGCTGCGCCCGCACCAATCGCGCCGGGGCACTGCTGCTGCCCTGGCCGGCGTCGAGTGTCAACATCTCAGCCGGGCCCAAGGCCCGCCCAACATCAATCGCCATCAACAAGCTGATGCGGCGCTCTGCGCGCGGCTTGGGCTCGCGCCCGCTGACGGGCAGCGGGCGGGCGGTCATGGTCGGCGCCAGATCGCTATCAAATCGAAAACGCAGCCCCGGCACTTCTGCATCCGGCAGACTCAAGGGTGGTAGGCCCGGATCATCCATTCGCAAGACCGGGCCCGACGGCCGCTCCGCCCGCACCTTGATGGCACGCGGCGCGGACTTGGCCGGGGCCACTTCGGGCAAGGCTTGGGCTTCAATCTTTGTCGCTACACCTGCGGCCGGCGGCGGCAGCAAGGACACCGGATCCACAAAAACCGCCAGATGCTGTTGCGGGCAACCAATCGACAGGCGCAGCACGGGCTCCGCCATCTCGGCGCGGCTCCGAATCCAAATCAGCCCGGCCTGCTCATCGCGCTTGTTTGCGCCTTTGGCCTTGACCCAGCCTTGTTCGATTTCGCCATCGGACAAATTGCGCTCACCGGCGTCAAGCCGCACCTTGAGGCAATCGGCGCGGCGCGCTTCGCCCGGATTGAAGCGCACCGGCAACTGCAAGGACAGAGGCTGGCCTAAGCCCGCCAGCGATTGCACCGATCCGAACTCCAAAGCCCATGCCGACTGGCAAGACAGCAGCAGAGCCAAGACACCGGAACACGCGCCGGCCGCCTTGCCGGCGGGGCGGTTTGAATGCATGAGGGTCATGGAGCGGCGGCTTTGCATGCAAACGAAGTGGTACGGTGCAATTGATCGAGAAAAATACGCAAGAACGCCGCGCGCACGACGGTGCGCAGGCCTATTTGGAATTTCGAGTTGACGGTGACTCTAGCATGCGAGCTGAATGCCATTGCCTTGAGTAAGCGGCAACTACAATCCCCACAAACCATTTCAGCCTGACCATGAGCAACCTCAAAGCCGCGACTCCGACTTTTTCGCTTCGTTCGATCTGTCTGGCCACCAGCCTGGCCTTGGGCATGAGCTTGGCTTGGGCCGATGAGGTCACCGATGTGCAAGCCATTTTGGCCAGCGGCAAGCATGCCGAAGGGCTGAAGAAGGTTGACCAGTTGCTGGCAGCCAAGCCCAATGACCCGCGCTTGCGTTTGCAAAAAGGCATTGCCCTGTCGCTGCTGAACCGTCAGGCCGAGGCCATTGCTGTGTTCCAAAAGCTGACCGAAACCCACCCCGAGTTGCCTGGCCCCTACAACAACCTGGCCGTGCTGTACGGCAACCAGGGCGACTACGAGAAAGCTCGCCAAGCGCTGGAGTTGGCGATCCGCACCAACCCAACCTATGCCACCGCATTCCAGAATCTGGGTGATGTCTACGCCCGACTGGCCGGCCAAGCCTATAAAAAAGCCTTGGCCCTGGACAAGTCTGACACGGCCCTGCCGCTGAAGCTGGCCGTGGTTCAAAACGTGTTCGAGTCCAGCGTGGACCCACGTTCGGTGAAGCCGGCCGCCAGCCCCGCGCCTACAGTTGCAGCGGCACCAAGCCCAACCGCTGCGCCGAGCCCCGCTCCGGCCACAACAGCGGCGACCACGCCTGCAACGACGACCACGGCGGCCACCGCAGCCACAGCTGCGGCCAAGGCTGATACCAAGCTGGCCAGCGCCGCAGCCACTAAGGCCACGACACCGGCTGCGGCCCCGCCCGCGCCTGCCGCTGCTGCACTCGCCGCCGCTTCGGCCTCAAAACCAGCCACGCCGACCAAGGCTGAGCCTGCCAAGGTTGAGGCCGTCAAGCCTGAGCCCGCCAAGGTGGAAGCCAGCAAGCCCGAGGCGGTGGATAAGGACAAACAGGCGGTCGAAAAGGCCTTGCGTGCCTGGGCCCAGGCCTGGAGCAAGCGTGACATGTCGGCCTACTACGACGCTTACGCCCCCGATTTCAAGGGCAAGGCAAGCAGCCGCAAAGCCTGGGAGCAGGAGCGCCAGGCCCGCATTACCAGCAAGAAAAAGATCTCCGTCGGCCTGTCGGACCTGCAGATCAAAATCTCGGGCGACAAGGCCATGGTGCGTGTTCGCCAAGACTACAGTTCCGATGCACTGAACGTGAAGAGCAGCAAAAATATCGAAATGGTGAAGAGCAAGTCTGGCGACTGGCAAATCACGCAAGAAGCCTCCAACTGAAGTCCATGACTCCACGCTCCGTCGACCTCGCGCAGCCCTCCGCCGCGCCCGGTCGAGGAGACCGAATCAGCCGCCCGCCCCATGTCTGAACAGTCCGTAAAAACCGCAGTCCAAACCACCGAAGCCGGCGCAATCAAGCCAAGCGTCTTGGTCGGCTTGGGCTTGGCCGCGGTCTTGGGAGTGGTCAGTTTTGTGTTCGCGAAAGTCGATCTCAGCCCAGGCCAAACCGCCCTTCAAGCCAGCGTCTTGGCTCAGGGCTTGAGCGGCTCGGCCAAGGCCATCGGCTCCGCCACGGAGCGCTTGATCAATGCCCGCCCCGATACCCAGACACCCGAAGGCCAGCTGATCCTCAGCTACCAGTACCTGGCACGCGGCGAAGAGTCGCTGGCGCTGGCGACGGTTGAGCAACTGACCAAGCAGCGGCCGGACTTTGCCCTCGCCCAACTGTTGAAGGGCGATTTGCTGCTGGCCCGCAGCGGCCACCCTTCGATAGGCACACAAAGCCCCGAACAGGCAGCCAGTGCACCGACCGGGTCCAGCGAAGGCCTGCGCGCCGAGGCGCGCCTGCGCTTGGCGGCCTTGGTCGAGCGGCCTCCAATCGATGCCGTACCCAAGCCCTTGTTGGGCCTGTCACCGGCGGTGCGCCACGCCATCGTGGTCGACACACATCGCGCCCGGCTTTACCTGTTCGAGAACAGCGCCGAAGGCCTGAAACTGCTGCGCGACAGCTATGTCTCGATCGGCAAACTCGGCACCGGCAAACTCGAAGAAGGCGACCAGCGCACCCCGCTGGGCACGTATCACATCGGCATACGCCGCGATGAAGCGGCGGCGCGCTACGGCGCGGCGGCCCTGCCCTTGAACTACCCGAATGAGTATGACCGCCTGCTTGGCCATGGTGGCAGCAGCATCTGGTTGCACGGCGAGCGCGCCGGCAACTACGCGCGCGGCCCGATGTCGACCGATGGCTGCATCGTGCTGAGCAACGACGAAATGAAGCTCTTGGCCGACACGGTGGCAGAACGCGAAACCCCGGTGGTGATCGTCGAACAGGTCGAATGGGTCGCCCGTAACGCCATCGCCACGCTGCCGCAAGACGGTGGTTTTGAGGCCGCCTACAAACGCTGGCAGCAGGCGCGGCTGGATCAGAATGCCCAGCTGCTGCGCAGCTTCTACGAGCCCGGGCTGGAGCGTGGTTCGGACAGTGCAGCGCCCAAGCTGGAGGCCAATCTGGCCCGCATGGCCAAGCATGAGCTGCCGGTGCAGTCACTGGAACGCATCAGCCTGCTGCCCTGGCCGGACCACCCCAAGGTCAAGATCGTCACTTACCGCGAATTGAGCAATGCGGATGGACGGCCGAAGTTGAAGCGCCAATATTGGCGTGAACAAGAGAATGGCCAGTGGTCAATTTTCTTTGACGGACTGGTGGGCTGAAGCGGCAACATTCCGCAGCTCGCCGGCTTGAGCCGAACCGCCGCGACGCCCGAATCAAGGGCCTCGACTACAATCGCCCACCTTTTGCAGCCACTGGACACATACCATGTACCGCTGTGTTTTGAGCGCCCTCGTCGTAGCGGCCGCCGCCACAAGCCTGCCTGTGCAGGCACAAACCCATCGCCCCTTTCCTGTGCAAGCCTTGCGCGGTGAAATGGTGGTCTTGCAAAGCCCCGACATCAGCCTGAACGGCAAACCCGCTCGCCTGGCGCCCGGTGCACGCGTACGCGGCGACAACAATCTGCTGCAGCAACCGGCCGCCCTCAGTGGCGCCAAGCTGATGGTGCACTACACGGTCGACCCCAACGGACTGCTGATGGATGTCTGGGTCTTGAACCCAGTCGAGTTGGCCAACAAGACCTGGCCCCGCAGCCCGCAAGAAGCCGCCGCCTGGAGCTTTGATCAGGCCTCGCAAGTCTGGATCAAGCGCTGAGCTCAGCGCGAACCTCCTCCTTTTAGTCCCCGTTTCCGCGTGCCGCCGCCCAGGCGGCCGCGACGCTGTTTTCTCGAGAATGTCATGAGCAAAAAAGTCTTCATCAAAACCTTTGGCTGCCAGATGAACGAGTACGACTCGGGCAAGATGGCCGATGTGCTGGGCGCCGCCCAGGGCTACGAAAAAACCGATGATGTGGAACAGGCCGACCTGATCCTGTTCAACACCTGCTCGGTTCGTGAGAAGGCTCAAGAGAAGGTGTTCTCTGATCTTGGCCGCGTCAAGCATCTGAAGGAAAAAGGCGTCTTGATCGGCGTCGGCGGCTGTGTCGCCAGCCAAGAAGGCGCCGCCATCATCGAGCGCGCGCCCTATGTCGACGTGGTCTTCGGCCCGCAAACCCTGCACCGCCTGCCGGCCATGCTGGCCGCGCGCAGCGCAGAGTTGCGCCCGCAGGTGGACATCTCCTTCCCCGAGATCGAGAAGTTCGACAACCTGCCGCCGGCCAAGGTCGAAGGCGCTTCGGCCTTTGTCTCCATCATGGAAGGATGCTCCAAATACTGCTCTTACTGCGTGGTGCCCTACACCCGCGGCGAAGAAGTCTCACGCCCCTTTGACGATGTGCTGACCGAGATCGCGGGTCTGGCCGACCAGGGCGTGATGGAGATCAATCTGCTGGGCCAAAACGTCAATGCCTACCGCGGCAAGATGGGCGATAGCGGCGAATATGCCGACCTCGCCCTGCTGCTGGAGTACGCGGCCGAGATCCCGGGCATCCAACGCCTGCGCTTCACCACCAGCCACCCGAACGAGTTCAATCAGCGCTTGGTCGATGCCTTCGCCAAGGTGCCTCAACTGGTCAACCATCTGCATCTGCCGGTGCAGCATGGCAGCGACCGCATCTTGATGGCGATGAAGCGCGGCTACACCGCGCTGGAGTTCAAGAGCACGATTCGCAAGCTGCGCGCCATCCGCCCGGACATCCGCATCGCCAGCGACTTCATCGTCGGCTTCCCCGGCGAGACCGAAGAAGACCACGCCAAGCTGATGAAGTTGGTGGAAGACATCGGCTTTGACGCCTCCTTCAGCTTCATCTTCAGCCCGCGCCCCGGCACACCTGCTGCAGCGCTGGAAGACACCACACCTTACGAAGTGAAGGTGCGCCGTCTGCAAGAGTTGCAGGCCGTCATCGAGGCCAACACCCTGGCCATCAGCCAGACCATGGTCGGCCAGACCCACAAGATCTTGGTCACCGGCAATGCCCGCAAAGACCCCAGCGAGTTGATGGGCCGCACCGAGTGCAACCGCATCGTCAACTTCAAGGGCAATGCGCGACTGATGAATCAGTTGGTGGACGTCAAGATCACCCAGGCTTTTGCGCATTCGCTGCGCGCCGAGGTGCTGACGGTGGAAGACGCTAGCGTGCTGGCCTGAGGCTCAAATAGCACTGCGGCAGGCTGATGCCCAAAAGCATCAGCCCGTAACCCGCCATCTTGCCGTCACGCCCGAGTAGCAGCAGGGCCGCGATCAGGCCGATACTACCGCCGATGCCGCCCCAGAGGGTCAGGTGTTGCCAGGCTCGCGCCTTCAGCTCGCGGCGCCAGAGAAGTTTGGCGCCGGCAGCCATCAAGGCTGCCACCAGCCAGGCCGGCGCAAACAGATTGCTGAGATGCCAAAAGGCGTCGATCGGACTCAAGGGCAGGCTCTCGTCGGGCGGGGAAAATCGAAATACTTGATGCACATCAAGTTCGCTAGGCATCTGCATGCGTGCGGTGACGCCGCGATCCATTGATGTCAATTTTATAATCGCTCCATGACCGTATTTGCCCTTGGCTTGAATCACAACTCCGCGCCCTTGGATTTGCGCGGACGTTTTGCGTTCTCGCTGGAGCAATTGGCGCCCACGCTGCTCGGTTTTCGCGATCAGTTGCATTTGCCAGGTCACGGCCCGTCGGGCACCGAGGCGGCGATTCTGTCGACCTGCAACCGCACCGAACTCTATGTCGCCGGGCATGGCGAGATGATCAAGCCGGCGGTTGACTGGCTGGCCCGCATCGGCGGCGTCAGCAGTTCCGCGCTGATGGATCATGCTTATGTGCGCGAGGGCAGCGCGGCTGCGCGCCACGCCTTCCGCGTCGCCAGCGGCCTGGACTCCATGGTGCTGGGCGAACCGCAAATTCTGGGTCAGATGAAGCAGGCGGTGCGCGAGGCCACCCAGGCCGGCACCGTCGGCACCACCTTGCACCAACTGTTCCAGCGCGGCTTCTCGGTCGCCAAGGAAGTGCGCAGCTCCACCGAGATCGGCGCGCACTCCATCAGCATGGCGGCCGCCTCGGTACGCTTGGCCGCCCAATTGTTTGAAGACCTCAGTCAGATCAAGGTGCTGTTCGTTGGCGCGGGCGAAATGATTGAGCTGGTGGCGACCCATTTCGCCGCCAAGACGCCCAAAGCGATGGCCGTGGCCAATCGCACGCTGGAGCGCGGTGAAAAACTGGCCAGCCATCTCGGCGCCGAGGCGATTCGCCTGGCCGATTTGCCGCAGCGCCTACATGAATTCGACGCGGTGATTTCCTGCACCGCCAGCAGCTTGCCGCTGATTGGCCTGGGCGCTGTTGAGCGCGCCTTGAAGCTACGCAAACACCGGCCGATGTTCATGGTCGACCTGGCCGTGCCGCGCGATATCGAACCCGAGGTCGCCAAGCTGGGCGACGTGTATCTGTACACCGTCGATGAATTGGCCAGCTTGGTGCAATCGGCCGGCGAGAAGCGCCAGGCAGCAGTCGAACAAGCCGAAGCCATCATCGAAACCGGCGTGCAGAGCTTTGTGCATTGGCTGGGCCAACGCAACACCGTGCCGCTGATCCAGGCCTTGAACGCACAGGCCGACGGCTGGCGCGAGCATGAGATGGCACGCGCCCGCAAGCTGCTGGCCCGCGGCGCCAATGTCGAAGAGGTGCTGGAGGCGATGAGCCGCGGCCTGACGCAGAAGATGCTGCACGGCGCCATGGCCGAGTTGCACGCCAGCGATGGCGAGCACCGGGTGCAGCTGGCGCAGACGGTGTCACGCCTGTTCCTGCGCAACAGCAGCCGCAATCCAGCCGAGAGCATCACCCCTGTCGCCAACGAGCGGCCCGGCGAGTATTAGCGGCGTCCATCAGCGCCAGCTCTTGCGTCGGCCTCTTGTGCCCACGCGCCACTCCGCTCTCTGCTCCTCGGACCCGCCATGAAAGACTCACTGCGCCAGCAGTTCGACCGCCTCGCCTATCGCCTGAGCGAGCTCGACACCATCCTCAGCGAAGGCAGCATTGCCGCCGATATGAAGCGTTATCGCGCGCTGACCAAGGAGCAGGCCGAGGTGGCGGAGCTGGTCTCGCAATACAAGCAGTATCTGCAGCGCGAGGCCGATCTGATCGAGGCCAAGAGCCTGTTGGCCGACCCCGAAATGGCCGAGATGGCGGCCGAGGAAATCAAATCCGCCGAGGCCGATCTGACGCGCCTGCATGAGTCATTGCAACTGGCCCTGCTGCCGCGCGACCCGGATGATGAGCGCTCGGCCTTTTTGGAAATCCGCGCCGGCGCCGGCGGCGATGAGTCGGCCCTGTTCGCCGCCGACTTGGCGCGCATGTATCTGCGCTATGCCGAACGGCAAGGTTGGAAGACCGAGATTTTGTCGGCCAATGAGTCGGACCTGGGCGGCTACAAGGAACTGGTGGTTCGCATCGAGGGCGACAAGGTTTATGGCCGCCTGAAGTTTGAATCCGGCGGCCACCGCGTGCAACGCGTGCCCGCCACCGAGGCGCAGGGCCGCATCCACACCAGCGCCTGCACCGTGGCGGTGATCGCCGAACCAGATGAAGCCGAGGAAGTGACGCTAAACCCCTCGGAGCTGCGCATTGACACCTTCCGCGCCAGCGGCGCCGGCGGCCAGCACATCAACAAGACCGATAGCGCGGTGCGCGTCACCCACATCCCCACCGGCTTGGTGGCCGAATGCCAGGACGACCGCAGCCAACACCGCAACAAGGCCAAGGCCATGTTGGTGCTGGCCGCCCGCTTGCGCGACAAGGATCGCATCGAACGCGAAGCCAAAGACGCCGCCAACCGCAAGAGCTTGATCGGCACCGGTGACCGCAGCGACCGCATCCGCACCTACAACTTCCCGCAGGGTCGGCTGACCGACCACCGCATCAACCTAACGCTCTACAAGCTCGGCGCCATCATGGACGGCGACCTCGATGATGTGGCCGCCGGCCTGCAAGCTGCCCAGGCGGCCGAACAGTTGGCCGTGCTGGAAGCGGGGCGCGCATGACGCCTGCGCTCCCAAGCGACGTTCGCAGCGCCCTGCAATTGGCGCAAGGCCTGGGCGTCGACCGCCTCGACGCCCAGTTGCTCGTGGGCGCGGCATTGCAGCAGAACCGCGCCTGGCTGATCAGCCATGACGATGCGCCATTGCCGAGCGAACTAGCGGCATCGCTGTTGGCGCAGTTGCAGCAGTGCGCGGCAGGCATGCCGCTGGCCTATTTGCTGGGCGAAAAAGAATTCCACGGTCTGCTGCTCAAGGTCACGCCCGACACCCTGGTGCCGCGCGCCGACACCGAGACGCTGGTCGACTGGGCGCTGGAAATATTGGCCACTGGATTTGAAACAAGCCTGGGCTCCAGCCCACCCCGCGTCGTCGATCTGGGCACCGGCAGCGGCGCGATTGCGCTGGCAATCAAGGCCAGCCACCCGGCAGCGCAGGTCGCGGCGGTCGATCTGAGTGTGGCAGCACTGGCGATCGCGCAAGAGAATGCCCGCCGACTTCAACTGGACCTCAGCTTCCACCAAGGGAGCTGGTGGCAGCCCTTGACGGGCCGACAGTTCGAACTGATCGTCAGCAATCCGCCCTATATCGCCGGCGAAGACCCGCATCTGCCGGCGCTCCGGCATGAGCCGATGGGCGCCTTGACGCCTGGCGGCAACGGCCTCTCCGACCTGATGCAATTGATTGAAGGGGCGCCACAGCACCTGCGGCCGGGCGGCTGGCTGCTGCTGGAGCATGGCTACGACCAAGCCGAGCCGGTGGCCGAAGCCCTGCACCTGCGCGGTTTTACCGAACTGAGCCTGCGGCGGGATCTGGGTGGACAAGCCCGCGTCAGTGGCGGTCGCTGGCCGGGCTGAGCCTAAGGCCAAACGGTCGGCCAGCCAGCCCTGCCCGATGCATAGCAATTGGGCAAACAGAATGCCCATTCATGAGCATTTTTCCCCGCACGGCGGCGTCGCCTCGGCGTAGTATGGACTCAAACCCATCGCCGCAGGAGATTGCCATGACGACAGTTCACAGGCCCCATTTCCGCCCTTCACTGGCCCATGTCGGTATGCGCGGCGCGCTCGGTTTGCTACTGTCGAGCACCTTGCTCGCCCTACCAGCCTTGGCCGTTGAACGAGCCGTGGCGCCGCTGCAAGCAACGCCGAGTTGGCAGGCCCGCCTGCAGTTGAGCAGCCTGACCCTCGGCTCGACCGGCCCCTACGGCATCGAAAGCCCGCGCTACACCAGCTCTCGCCTGCTCAGTGCCAACCTCTTGGGCGACTATTACCTGACCGGCTCCGGCCTTGGTGGTGTGCAGGGCGGCTTGCGCGCCACCGGCGGCCTGATGCTGGGCTCCCTGTCGCACAGCAGCGCCAGCCTGGCCTTGGGCGCCAGCGCAGGTTCTTTGTCGCCGGGTTTGTCGATCGGTCAACGCAGCCTCGGGCTGGGCTCGGGCGACACCGAGGCGAACGATCCTAATGGTTCCATGTCCTACCTGGGCATCGGGTACACCGGGCGCTCTCTGCGCGGCGGCTGGGGCATCAGCGCCGACCTGGGGCTGGTCAATGGCAGCCTGAGCAGTGGCCTGCGCCTGGGCAGCAACCGGGCGCAGGGCATGGAAGACTTATTGCGCGATATGCGCTTCAGACCGGTACTGCAACTGGGTCTGTCCTACAGCTACTGAGCGCGGTTTTTGACCCGGCGCGGCGAAGGAGAAACGCCGCTGACCGATAATCTCGGCCAAGATTCCACTTTTTGGCGAGATGACCCATGAGCGACGTTCAGCAACGCATTGATGACCTGGTAAAAAACAATCGCGTGATGCTCTTCATGAAGGGCACGGCACAGTTCCCGATGTGCGGTTTTTCGGGCCGTGCGGTCCAGATCTTGAAGGCCTGCGGCGCCACCGATCTGAAGACCTTCAATGTGCTGGACGACGCCGAAGTGCGCCAGGGCATCAAGGACTACGCCAACTGGCCCACCATCCCTCAGCTCTATATCAATGGCGAATTCGTCGGCGGCTCGGACATCATGATGGAGATGTACGAGGCGGGTGAACTGCAACAAGCGCTGGCCGCCAATTAAGTAGCGTATGAGCAGCGGCGTGCAAAGACTGGTCGTCGGCATCACCGGCGCCACCGGTGCAGCCTATGCGCTGCGCTTGCTGCGCCGTGGCCGCGAACTAGGCCTGGAGACGCACCTGATCGTCACCCCGGCCGGTGTGCTCAATGCCCACCATGAACTGGGCCTGGACCGACAAAGCCTGGAGCGCGAAGCCAGCTTCGCCTATGCGCCCGGCGATGTGGGCGCCTGTGTGGCCAGCGGCAGTTTTGCCACCGCCGCGATGGTGATCGCGCCCTGCTCGATGAAGACGCTGGCCTCGGTGGCGCATGGCTTTGGCGACAATCTGCTGACCCGCGCCGCAGATGTGACGCTGAAAGAGCGCCGCCGGCTGATTTTGATGGTGCGCGAGACGCCCTTCAACCTCGCCCACCTGCGCAATATGGTGGCCGTGACCGAGATGGGTGCCATCTGCTTCCCTCCGCTGCCGGCCTTCTATCACCATCCACAAAGCATTGACGAGTTGGTCAACGAAAGCGCCGAACGGGTGCTGGAGTTGGCGGGCGTCAGCGGCGCCCAGCCCAAGGCGTGGGTCGGGCTGAAAAACTGAAGGCCTGAACGCTTGTCCACGGGCAAATTGACGCCCAGGACGCAGCCTTTTTAGGCCTTACTTCGCACCTCAACGGTTTAGTATTTTTGCGAGCGCGCGCATGCTGTGCTTGTACGTGGGGCGTTCCCCGCAGATACGACCGAGGATGGATCAGCCATGGCAGGTGAGAAGCAAGCAAGCGCGACGCAGACAACAAAGACGACGCAAATGCCCGGCGTATGGACACGCTGGAAACAGGGCCTGGGCCGCAGCAAGGCCGACGAGCAAGCCCTGAGCATGGGGCTGGACGCTGCGCAGCGCGGCGACCTTTCACACAACGCGCCGGCCTCTGCACGCAGTGTGGCGGCACGTTTCAATGCGATGTGCAGTTCTTTGTCCAATCGGATTGCGCAGATCCGCAGCAATGCCAGCATTGCTGCGATGGCGGGTGCCGATCTGGCGCGCGGCACGCATGACTTGGCCGAGCGCACCGAGCAACAAGCAAAGAACTTGTCGCAAGCGGCGGTGCAGGTTGAGCGCCTCACCGGCCTGCTGGAGCGCAATGCCCGCTCGGCCCGCGAAGCGAATAGCGTGTCGAGTCGCATGCGCGGCGTGGCCGAATCCGGCGAGGCGCTGATGCAGGACGCCGTGGCTCAGGTGCGCAAGATCGAAGTCAGTTCGCGCGAGATGAGCGAGATCATCGCGGTGATCGACAGCATCGCATTCCAAACCAATATCCTGGCCTTGAACGCGGCCGTGGAGGCTGCCCGGGCCGGCGAGCAAGGCCGAGGCTTTGCCGTGGTGGCCAGCGAAGTGCGTAGCCTGGCGCAACGCAGCGCCAGCTCGGCGGCCCAGGTCAAGAGTTTGATTGCGCAGTCGGCCGAGCAGGTTGAAACAGGCGTCAAACGCATCGAGCAAGTGGGAAATGCCCTGGGCGAGATCGTGCTTGGCGTGCGCGAATTGGCCGAGCAAGTGCACACCATTTCCACCGACAGTGTCGAACAGTGCAAGGAACTCGCCCAAATCGCCACCGCGGTGAACGCGGCCGATGCGCTGACCCAACGCAACGCCGAAATGGTCGGCGAATCCGCCCATGCCGCCCGCGAACTTGAGCAGCGCACGGCCTTGCTGACCACGGCCGTGCGCTCGATCCGCCTGCGTCAAGGCGCCGCCGACGAAGCCCGCGCGCTGGTCGACAAAGCCTGCGCCTTGATCAAGCGCGCCGGCTTGCCTGCGGCAACCAAGAGCTTCCTGGACAAGCACAGCGAGTTCTTCGACCGCGATATGTACATTTTCGTGTTCAACCGACAAGGCATATTCACCGCTTTCGGCCCCAACCCCTCGCTGACCGGCCAACACTTGCGCGAGGTCCAGGGCTTGCAATGGCAGCGCTTGCTGCAAGACGGCTTTGCCTGCGTGGATCAGGGTGGCGGCTGGGTGGACTACCAAACGGTCAACCCAACATCGGGCGCCGTCAACGAAAAGGTGTCCTATGTCCAGGGCCTGCCGGGCGATCTGCTGATCGGCTGCGGCGTCTACAAGGTCTGATGACGCCGAAAGCACTTTGAATGCCGCCAACCCACACCTTGGGCAGCGGCGGTAAATTCCAGAAGATGGCCCGGTAGCAGGCTTGAGCGCGTACATTGCGGCAATGGCATAGCTAACGGTGATCACATTGATTGCCGCGTTAGATCTCACGACGCCCCCGCTGCCCCACCTTTTGAACGCCTGCACGCTTGCAATTGGTTCTGAATGTGCTGGGCGGAGCGCCTTGGCCTCCGGTTTCTCTACAAACCTAGGAACCCTATGAACTGGCGCAACACTCCTAGCCGCTACGGCAATTTGTCCATTGGCATGCATTGGCTGATGCTGGGACTGATTGCCGCGGTCTATGCATGTATTGAGTTACGTGGTTTGTTCCCACGCGGCAGTGGTCTGCGCCAAGGAATGAAGAATTGGCACTTCATGCTGGGGCTCAGCGTTTGGCTGCTTGTCGCGCTGCGGCTGGCCTTGCGCCTCACCGATACCGGCCCGCGCATCGAACCCGCTCCGGCCGGGTGGCAAAAGCTCGCTGCGAGCGCCATGCACATCGCTCTGTATGGTCTGATGCTGTTGATGCCCCTGCTCGGCTGGATGGCTTTGAGCGCCAAAGGCAAGACCATGCCCGACTTCTTTGGTTGGCACTTGCCGCCGTTCTTACCCGCCCTGTTGGCACCCAGCGAATCCGCCGCAGAACTCCTGGAGGAGTTGCATGAAACCTGCGGCAGCATCGGCTATGTGTTGATCGGCCTGCATGCCGCGGCGGCGCTTTATCACCATTACCTTGTGCGCGACAACACCCTGCTGCGCATGCTGTCTCGGCGAGAATGAAGCCCCGTACACGGGGACTGAACGCACGAGCAGGTTCAGCCTTTTTCAGCTCTTGCCCTCATAGCCCATGAATCAAACCGACTTTGCAGACGACCCCGAAGACCGCCTTCACAGCCCAGAAGAACGCGCGCGCGCGGCCTCCGTCAGCACCTGGGTCAGCGTGGCCGTCAACACGGTCTTAACCATCACCCAAGTGGTCGTTGGCGTACTGTCGAAATCGCAAGGTCTGGTGGCGGACGGTATCCACTCGCTGTCCGATTTGGTATCCGATTTCGTGGTGCTACTGGCCAGCCATCACGCCAAGAAAGATGCCGACGAGGATCACCCTTATGGGCATCAGCGCTTTGAGACCGCTGCGTCCCTGGTGCTGGGCGGCCTCTTGCTCGCGGTGGGCCTGGGCATGCTGTGGTCAACGGTGATCAAACTGCAGTCGCCGGAAACGGTGGCGACGGTGCACGGCATCGCACTCTGGGTCGCAGGGGCGGCTCTGGTGGCGAAGGAAACGCTGTTCCGTTATATGTTGGCCGTGGCCAAGCGGGTCAAGTCCAGCATGTTGGTGGCCAATGCCTGGCATGCGCGCTCGGATGCGGCGTCGTCCCTGGTGGTTGGACTGGGCATCATCGGCAACTTGGCGGGCTACCCGATCCTTGACCCGATTGCCGCGCTGATCGTCGGCTTTATGGTCTGCAAAATGGGCTGGGGCTTTGCCTGGGACGCCCTGCATGATTTGATGGACCGGTCGGCCGACGAACAAGAAGTCCAGGCGATCCGGCAAACCTTGCTGGAGACGCCGGGCGTCCAAAATGTGCACGATGTGCGCACCCGCAAGATGGGCGACATGATCGTCGTCGATGCACATATCGAAGTGGATGCAACGATCACGGTCGAGGCCGGGCATGAGATCGCGGTGCTGGCGCGCCAGCGCGTGCTGCTGCGCCACCGGGTGCTCAATCTGATGACCCATGTGGACCCTTGGCGTCGGCCGGATCTGGACCACGCGTGACTTGAGACTCTAAGTCCCGCGACGCAGGCTCCGTCGACAAGAGATTGGCGGGTCAGCCGTCGGTTCGGCACGGCAAACCTCGCCAAGAATTCACTGCTCGCCGGGCAACAACCACTGCTTGCGCGCCCCGAAGACCGCGCGCGGGTACTCGGGCCGCCCGCGGCTGCCGTTGTAGCGGCCCAGTGCCAGGAACATATCGCCCTGCTCGCGATCCAGGTAGTGGCGCAGGATGACGCAGCCAAAGCGCAGATTGGTCTGCATATGGAAGAGCCGAGAGGCCTCACCATCACCGATCGATTTGGCCCAGAACGGCATCACCTGCGTATAGCCGCGTGCGCCGGCCGTGCTGATGGCGTATTTGCGAAAGCCGCTTTCCACCTGCACCAAACCCAACATCAAGCTGGGATCCAGCCCGGCCCGCTTGGCCTCGTACCAGACCGTTTCCAGAAATTCGATACGGGTCTGCGGTTCGCTCTTGCGCGGTTTGAGCTTCTCGCTCATCACGCCGAGCCAGCGCAAATAAGCCAGCCGCGCCTCGACATTGTCAAAACGCGGCTTGGGCGGTGCCGAATAGCCGATGGCTGCACTCAGGGCCGAACGCACCGCGTCGGCCAAGGGCTCCTCGACCTGCGCCCCGGCCTGACTCACTCGCGGCCATGCAAAGCCTGCGGCCAACGCGCCAAGCAAGAGGCCGCGTCGATCTCGCTGCATAGAACTCAAGTGGTCAGCTTGGCCTTCAGCTGTGCCAAGACCTCGTCCAGGCTCAGCTTGCTGGCCGCGGCATCGCGGCGACCCTGGTACTCGACCTGACCTTCTTTCAGGCCACGGTCGGAGATCACCACTCGGTGCGGCACACCGACCAACTCCCAGTCAGCAAACATCGCGCCGGGGCGCTCGCCGCGGTCGTCCAGCAGCACATCAATGCCCAAGGCTGCAAGGTCGTCGTGCAGCTTGTGCGCGGCCGCCTTGACTTCTTCGCTGCGGTCCATGCCGATCGGGCAAACCACCACGCTGAACGGCGCAATCGCGTCCGGCCAGATGATGCCGCGCTCGTCGTGGCTTTGCTCAATGGCAGCGCCCAAGATGCGTGTCACGCCAATGCCATAGCAACCCATCACCATCAGCTGCGGCTTGCCGTTTTCGTCCAAAAAGGTGGCCTTCATATCGGCCGAGTACTTGGTGCCCAACAGGAAGACGTGACCGACCTCGATGCCGCGCTGGATCGCCAGTACACCCTTGCCGTCCGGCGAAGGATCGCCAGCGACGACGTTGCGGATGTCGGCCACCAAATCAGGCTCGGGCAAATCACGACCCCAGTTGGCGCCAGTGAAGTGGAAGTCCGCTTCGTTGGCGCCGCAGACAAAATCACTCATCAAGGTCACGGTGCGATCGGCAATGATCTTCACCGGCTTGAGCAGGTTGATCGGGCCCAGATAGCCGGGCTTGGTGCCGAAGTGAGCTTCGATCTCGCCCACGGTGGCGAAGCGGAAGCCGGCCTTCAGGCCTTCAATCTTGCCGGCCTTGACCTCGTTCAACTCATGATCGCCACGCAGCAGCAAGAGCCAAACCGTGCTCTTGACGATCTCGCCCTGCTCATTGAGCTCGTCGCTGGCCAGCACGATGGACTTGACCGTTTGGGTCAGTGGCAAGCCCAGCAGCGCCGCCACATCTTCACAAGTGCTCTTGGATGGCGTGGCGGTCTTGGTCAGACCTTGATTCGCGCTAGCACGCTCGTTCAAGAGCGCCACACCTTCGGCCAATTCGATATTAGCGGCGTAGTCACTGGTCGGGCAGTAAACGATGGCGTCTTCGCCGGTTTCGGCAATCACCTGGAACTCATGCGAGATTTCGCCGCCGATGGCGCCGGTGTCAGCAGCCACCGCACGGTACTGCAATCCGAAGCGATCAAAGATGCGCTGGTAGGCGGCGTACATGCCTTGGTAGCTGACCGTGGCCGCAGCCACATCTCGGTCGAAGGAGTAAGCATCCTTCATGGTGAACTCACGACCACGCATCACGCCAAAGCGCGGACGACGCTCGTCACGGAACTTGGTCTGGATGTGGAAGAAATTCTTCGGCAGCTGCTTGTAGCTGCGCAGCTCTTGGCGGGCGATGTCGGTCATCACCTCTTCAGAGGTGGGCTGGATGATGAAGTCGCGGCCATGGCGGTCCTTCACGCGCATCAACTCCGGGCCCATCTTGTCGAAGCGGCCGGTTTCTTGCCACAGTTCGGCCGGCTGAACCACCGGCATCAACAACTCCACCGCACCGGCACGGGTCATTTCCTCGCGGATGATGGCCTCGACCTTGCGGATCACCCGCAGGCCCATCGGCATGTAGTTGTAGATGCCGGCGCCGATCCGTTTGATCATGCCGGCCCGCATCATGAGCTTGTGGCTGACCACTTCGGCGTCGGCGGGGGCTTCCTTGAGGGTGGAGACGAAAAACTGGCTGGCTTTCATGGCGCTTCGCAAGGCTCGGCCGTCAAGGCCAAGCAGGGTTCGGGGTCTGAGGGTTAGCGAGGACGATGCCAGAGCGGCATCCCAATGCAATAATTGATCTAACTAAAGATTCGAGGTTGATTATGCTCGACCGTGACGGCTTCCGGCCCAACGTCGGCATCATCCTGCTCAACCACAGGAATGAAGTGTTTTGGGGTAAGCGTATCCGCACCCATTCCTGGCAGTTCCCGCAAGGGGGCATTAACTATGGTGAAACGCCCGAGCAGGCGATGTTTCGTGAGCTCCATGAAGAAGTGGGGCTTGTTCCTGACCATGTGCAGATCATCGCGCGCACGCGTGATTGGCTGCGCTATGAGGTGCCCGACCACTTCATCAGGCGTGATGCGCGCGGCCACTACCGCGGCCAAAAGCAAATCTGGTTCTTGCTTCAGTTGTTGGGGCGTGATTCCGATATGAATCTGCGCGCCACCAACCACCCGGAGTTCGATGCTTGGCGCTGGAACGATTACTGGGTGCCGCTGGAGGCCGTGATCGAGTTCAAGCGCGGGGTCTACGAGAACGCGCTGACCGAGTTGGCCCGCTACCTGCCGCGCATCAACCATCACAACCGCTATCTGCGCGGCGGCATGCGGCCACAGCAGCATCGGGGTGATCATGGCAACCATCCGCAAGGCGAACGGCAAGTTGACCAGCAGCCGAAGCCTACGATGGAAGCCGCGCAAAACCTGGCCCCATCCGACCTGCCAACCGAGCCGCCAAACAAGGACTGATTGAACTCGGAGTCACGGCCGCAACAAACACGGCGGCGACTCCGACTCAATTCAACTCAGCACCATATTGTCCCGGTGGATCAACTCGGGCTCGGCGGTGTAGCCGAGCACGCGCTCGAATTCACCGGAAGGCTTGCGGGCGATCAAGCGCGCCTCGGTGCTCGAGTAGTTGGTCAGGCCTCGCGCCATCTCTCGGCCAGAAGCGTCGCGCACCGCGATCACATCACCACGATGGAAGTCGCCCTGCACCTCGACCACGCCGATGGGCAGCAGGCTCTTGCCCTCGCCCTGTAACTTGGCCGCTGCGCCGGCATCGACGACGACGGAACCGCGCAACTGCAGATGATCGGCCATCCATTGCTTGCGCGCCGCAAGCTTTGGCGTGGACGCCATCAAGGCGGTGCCAATGGCCTCGCCGGCCGCCAAACGCAACAAGACATCGGGCTCGCGGCCCCAGGCAATCACCGTATTGGCGCCACTGCCGGCGGCGCGCTTGGCCGCCAATATCTTGGTGATCATGCCGCCGCGCCCCAAAGAGGAGCCGGCGCCACCCGCCATCTGCTCCAACTCGGGCGTGCCGGCCACGGCCTCATCGATGAATCGCGCATTCGGATCCCGGCGCGGGTCGGCCGAGTACAGCCCACGCTGATCGGTCAGGATGATCAGTGCATCGGCTTCGATCAGATTGGCGACCAGGGCACCCAAGGTGTCGTTGTCGCCGAACTTGATTTCGTCATTGACGACGGTGTCGTTCTCATTGATGACCGGCAGCACGCGATGTTGCAGCAGGGTCAGCAAGGTGGAGCGGGCATTCAGGTAGCGCTCGCGATCGGCAAGGTCGGCATGGGTCAGCAGCACCTGGGCACTGCCCATGCCCTGCTCACGCAGCTTGCTTTCATACATCTGCGCCAGGCCCATCTGCCCCACAGCAGCGGCGGCCTGCAGCTCATGCAACTCCTTGGGCCGAGTGGCCCAGCCCAGGCGCTTCATGCCTTCGGCAATTGCGCCACTGGAGACCATCACCAACTCGCGCCCATCGGCGGCCAAGGCCGCAAGCTGGCGGCACCAATTGCCAATGGCATCGGCATCAACGCCTCGGCCCTCGTTGGTAACCAGGCTCGAGCCGACCTTGACGACGATGCGCTTCGCGCCCTGGAGCGCCGCGCTCATTCCGCGTCGTCGGCCGCTGCCGCTGAGACAGGCTTACCCTCCGGGAAGCGCGGGTCAACCTCAACCAAGACCTTGTGCGCTGTGGCTACGTGGTCGTAGATGGCGTGAATCAAGGGCTGGCAACCATCGCGGGTCAGCGCCGAGATCTCGAAGACCGGGCCCTTCCACTTATAGCGCTTGACGAAGTCTTTGACGCGCTTAGCGCGCTCTTCCTCGGGCACCATGTCCAGCTTGTTCAAGACCAGCCAGCGAGGCTTGTCATACAACTCTTGGTCGTACTTCTTCAACTCGTTGACGATGGCCTTGGCTTCGGCAACCGGGTCGACTGCCGGATCAAAAGGCGCCAGATCGACCACATGCAAGAGCAGGCGGGTGCGCTGCAAGTGACGCAGGAACTGGTGACCCAAACCCGCACCTTCTGCGGCGCCTTCGATCAAGCCCGGAATGTCGGCGACGACAAAGCTCTTCTCGGGCCCAACGCGCACCACACCCAGATTCGGATGCAAGGTGGTGAAGGGGTAATCCGCGATCTTGGGTCGTGCATTCGACACGGCCGTGATCAATGTGGACTTGCCGGCATTGGGCTGACCCAACAAGCCGACGTCTGCCAACACGCGCAACTCCAGCTTGACCTTCTTGGCCTCACCCGGCCAGCCAGGCGTTTTTTGACGCGGCGCACGGTTGGTGCTGGTCTTGAAATGCAGATTACCGAAACCGCCATCGCCACCCTTGGCCAGCATGATTTTCTCGCCTGGCTCCAGCAACTCGGCGATCACCGTATCGGTTTCCAGATCGCGCACGATGGTGCCGACCGGCATGCGCAAGATGACGTCATCGGAAGCGGCACCGTAGCAGTCAGAGCCACGGCCGGCCTCACCATTGCGAGCCTCATGGCGGCGCGCATAGCGGTAGTCGATCAGGGTATTGAGGTTGCTGTCTGCAACAGCAAAGACGCTGCCACCGCGGCCACCGTCGCCGCCATCCGGTCCACCGAAGGGGATGAATTTTTCGCGGCGGAAACTGGCACAGCCGGCACCACCATTGCCGGCCACAATGTCGATGGTGGCTTCGTCGATGAATTTCATATTGCTACGCGCCTTTTGAGGCTGATGTTAAGGCAAAGCCCTCGGTCAGCCCAAACGGGAACGACCAGCTTTGCTGCAGCCTGAAAAAGCAAAAGCCCCAGCGAGCCGGGGCTTTTTGTTCACCTATTGCAGGCGGTCGGCTGCTGCCCTCCGCCTGCGGTGTACATCGGCGATCAGATCGCGGTCACGAAGACCGTCTGACGGCTCTTTTCACCCTTGACGGCGAACGACACTTGGCCGTCAACCAGGGCGAACAGCGTGTGGTCCTTGCCGATACCGACATTGGTGCCGGGATGGAACTTGGTACCGCGCTGGCGCACGATGATGGAACCTGCAGAGATGGTCTGGCCGCCGAAGGCCTTCACACCGAGCATCTTAGGTTTGGAGTCGCGGCCGTTTCGTGTTGAACCGCCGCCCTTTTTCTGTGCCATGGATTATCTCCTTGAACTGTTGGCGAAGAAGCCGACTCTCGATCAGCCGTTCACCGTGCTGATCAACAGCTCGGTATACGTCTGGCGATGGCCTTGACTCTTCTTGTAGTGCTTACGACGACGCAACTTGAAGATGCGCACTTTGTCGTGCTTACCGTGAGCCACAACAGTGGCATTGACGCTTGCGCCAGCAACCAAGGGAGTGCCAACCTTCAGATCAGCGCCGCTACCAACGGCGAGAACTTGGTCGATCACAATCTCTTGGCCAACATCCGCAGCAATCTGTTCTATCTTGATCTTTTCGCCAGCAGCAACTTTGTATTGCTTGCCGCCGGTTTTTATGACCGCGTACATATCAGCCCTTTCAATTAAACCAACCCGTTCAGTCCACCGAAACTCTCGCGGCTCCTTGACGAAGCTCTCAATAGTCTCGGCCAAAACGGGCCTCAACTCCGCAGCAGTAGAGCGCAGAGCCCGCGATGTTAGCATGCCTACTGGAAAACGCCAAGTCCCGGGCATCCACTTGAGACAGAGCGCTACACCGCCGCAGCTTCACCCCTGAGCCGATCGCTTAGGCTAGCGGGCTATTCCTATAATCAACGCTTCGTTCAAAAGAGAGCCGAGAGTGCACGCCGCTTCTGCTTCGCCCCCCTCTACCCAGTCCAGCGTCAGCGAGGCCCTTGCCCAGCTTTCAGCAGAAATGCTTGAAGTCGACGCCGTCATTGCCCGTCGCCTCAAGTCGGATGTTGCCCTGATCAATCAGATCGCCGGCTACATCGTGCATGCGGGCGGCAAGCGCATGCGCCCCAAGCTGGTGCTCTTGTTTGCCAACGCACTCGAATTCAAGGGCGAGCAGCGCTTTGAACTGGCCGCCGTTGTCGAATTCATCCACACCGCCACCCTGCTGCACGACGATGTCGTGGACGAGTCCTCACTCCGTCGCGGCAAGCAAACGGCCAATGCCTTGTTTGGCAATGCAGCCAGCGTGCTGGTCGGCGACTTCCTGTATTCGCGCGCCTTCCAGATGATGGTGTCCGTGAATCGCATGCGAGTGCTTGAAGTGTTGGCCGAAGCCACCAATGTGATCGCCGAGGGCGAGGTGCTGCAGCTGATGAATATGCGCGACCCAGACATCTCGGTCGACAGCTATTTGCGCGTGATTCGCTTCAAGACCGCCAAGCTCTTTGAAGCCAGCGCCCGCCTAGGCGCCGTGCTCGCCAACAGCACGACCGAAGTCGAAGAAGCTTGCGCTGGCTATGGTCGCGCCATGGGTACCGCTTTCCAACTGATCGACGACGTTCTGGACTACGAAGGCGATAGCCACGCGCTAGGCAAAAACGTCGGCGATGACCTGCGTGAAGGCAAAACCACGCTTCCCTTGTTGATCGCCATGGAACGAGGCACTAACGAGCAACGTCTACTGATACGGCACGCGATTGAACATGGCGAACTTGAGCGTCTGAATGAAATCGTTGAAATCGTTCGCGCGACCGGCGCCCTTGAGGCCACACGCGAAGCTGCTCGCGCCGAAGCACAACTTGCCAAAGACTGCCTGAAGCTCCTGCCTCCCAGCAAGTGGCGCGAATCTCTGCTAGAATTTGCGGCTCAGTCGGTTGAGCGCTCCTTCTAAGAGGCGGTCAGCGGCAACGGATGTAGTCAGCAACGGTAGCGCCAAGTTACCTAACTGCACAAGCCGAGCTAAGCCATCAACGGCTTAGCTCGATATTCGGGGTGTAGCGTAGTCTGGTAGCGCGCCACGTTCGGGACGTGGAGGCCGGAGGTTCGAATCCTCTCACCCCGACCAGAAATTCCCTTGCAATGCAAAAGCAAAACGAAGCCCCATGCACTGGGGCTTTGTCGTTTCTGAGCCCAGCATCGACCGATGCGTGGCAGGCCATGAATTCGGGGTACTCCCGTGACCGAATAGTCTTCTAGGTTCGGCAATCCAGAAAATACTGGCACCCAACTGGCACCCGATCAAAACAGCCAAGTCCAACGCCCCACGGAGAAGACGGGAAGCGACTGAAACCCACATGGATACTTGGTTTGTTTGGTAGGCCGTATAGGACTTGAACCTATGACCAAAGGATTATGAGTCCCAACAACCAGCTCATTGATCCATGTTGATTGGAACAGAACCATATTTCTAAGTTGTTGATTTTAAATATTTTCCCATGACAAGCACCAAGTTTTGTCATTGACCCGGATGGATCCAGACTCCTACAATTTGCCTACATGTCGCCTACATGCCGCCTACATGTCGCCTACACACGCCTCATAGGACGTCCGGGAAAGAGATAGATGACGAAGCAAGGATTTACGGTCGCACGTGTCGCGACCTTCACATGTGAACCGGGTAAGCAACAAACCATCTACTGGGACGCCAAGACACCTGGTTTCGGCGCCCGCGTCACCTCTTCGGGTGTATGTGCCTACATCTTTGAAGCCAGGCTCTTCGGCAAGACGGTTCGGACGACTATCGGCAACACCAGGACGTGGGACCTCGGCAAAGCTCGTACTGAAGCAAATCGACTCCGGGGCCTTATTGATAACGGCATCGACCCGCGCGAGCAACGAGCTGAGCTCCAGGCTGCGCACGTAGCCCGACAGGCCGAAGCCAAACGCCGCGACGCCACCTTCGGCGAAACCTGGGACGAGTATGTAGAAGCTCGCAAGCCGGTCTGGAGCGACTTGCACTACCGTGACCACAAGCGTCATGCTGACAACGGCGGCCAACCCAAGAAGCGAGGAACGGGGTTGACACAGCCTGGGCCGCTAGCGGAGCTGCGCCCGCTCAAGCTCTCGGAGCTGACAAGCGAGCGCGTCAGTGTTTGGCTGACTGGGGAAGCAGCCGACCGGCCAACTATGGCGGCACTGTCGTACCGCTTGCTGCGGGCGTTCGTGCGCTGGTGCGCTGACACGCCTGCCTACAAAGGTGTCATTCCTGATGATGCCTACAAGGCACGAGACGTCAGGGACGCTGTCCCTCGGGTCCGAGCCAAGGAAGGGGACTCCCTTCAGCGAGAGCAACTGGCTTCATGGTTCTCAGCCGTGCGCAATATTTCGAACGTGGTGCACTCGGTCTATCTGCAGGGGCTGCTGATTACTGGAGCGCGGCGCGAGGAGTGGGCGGCCGTACGTTGGGAGGATGTTGATCTGAAGTGGCGTAGCGTCACACTGGACGACAAAGTCGAGGGTACAGGTGGCAGAACCATCCCGATCCCCCCCTATCTTTCGAGTCTCCTCGTACAGTTGAAGCAAGAAAACGGCACTCCGCCGACCAAGCGTAGGCTGGCCAAACTTGCTAAACGTGGCATCGACTGGACACCTTCACCTTGGGTATTTCCGAGCCTAACCTCGGCCGACGGCAAGATCGCCGAGCCTCGAATTGCTCACGTGAAGGCACTGGACGAAGCTGGTTTGCCCCACATTACGCTGCATGGTTTGCGCCGCTCTTTCGGCACGCTGTCCGAATGGTGCGAGGTACCGGTAGGGGTCGTCGCACAGATCCAGGGGCACAAACCCTCGGCGATTGCAGAGAAACACTACCGCCGGCGCCCACTGGATCTACTGCGCAAATGGCATGATCAGATTGAAAGCTGGATGCTTGAACAAGCAGTTATCTTGCCGGCACAGAACAATCACCAATAAGCTGTCCAAGCCGTCATCCCCATCCGTGGCACAAGATGTCCAAGCCGATGGCCCGACGAGCATCCTGGCACGAAGGGCGCCGCGCACAAACTAACTGTGAGAAGTTGCGGAGCAACCCCCTGGCACGCGCACTCGAAAGCGAGGCCTAAGCCAATGGGCTGCTTCCAGCGCATCCGGAGGATCCTCGCGATAAGCCAAAGGTGGAGTTCGGCGTCAACAATCCTGTTGGATATGTATAGGCGAAAGAGCTGGATTGTTCAGTTCGCAAGTCTCTTTGCAAGCGCAATGACTTCGCGTTGGTAGGCAAGGCGGTCTGCAATCATTCGAAGCCCTACCCCTCCAATAGTCATACCTGCAAGCACAGCCAATCCATACACAACGAGGGTTGGAATGGATGCAATGGTTGAACTCGACAGAACTTCTTTTCTGACCGTCCAGCAGATGCCTACGAGGGCAAACAAAGCGACCTTGTCTGCTCCGCCAAAAAAGAACGAAAGACGTCGCTCGATTCTTCGAATCTTCTGGGCTAACCAATCGTCAGCAATATCAAGCGCATCTACAGGTACGTTCGCAATAGTTATTGCATTGGCCGCGTCATGCGCAAACTGGGTTGTTCGAAGCTTAGGCGCTCCGCGGCGATATAGAACAGCGAATGCAAGGACCGAAAGCACTTGCAACACAACAGCAACAACTGCCGACGCCAGAACAATCCCACTCAGGATCAGGACTGCCCACTTACCCCAATTCGGCAGCACTTGGCCGGATTGCAAGGTCAGGCCGACGAGGCAAAGTAAGAGGAAGAAGCTCCCCGAAAAAATCAGTAGCCGACTCGACGCTAAATTACACACTTGCTCAAAACGGCTGGAAGTCGAATCAGCGTGCTTGCATTTGAGGCGCTCTAGTTGATCAATCGCATCGGAAGCTTGCTTCTGAAGGGCCGTGCTGGTTTTCATAGATGCGCTGTAGTTGATGACGCGCGTAGTCTGTCGCGCAGATAGCTCATAGCGTGAGCCACAACCAACTCAAATGGCAGTGGCTAAAAATTGCAACAACCTTGGTTTCCTGCGCGATGGGCGGCTACCTGTGATTTTGCGGCCCGTCATCTCTCCTCGATTGAAGCTACTTTCAGCCCCATATCACTGACCTGGACAGGCGCGACAAGCTTCACCGGCTTGCAGCATGCCCACCAATGCTCTCCCTCACACGCAGAGGCCCGGCTGATCGAAAGATCAGACCGGGCCTTATGCCATCAGCCAGCAGAACACCGCGTGAACCAGCTCACCAGCAAAAAACCAAGGAGGGTTCACCGGCATCCAAATCCCCCCCCCCGCATATGACGACCGTCGACAGACGTCAAACTGGCACTTTCTGGACCGAGCACCAGAAGTCATCAGTCATTTTTGCTACTTCACGTATCCGCCGTTCGTCCAGCACCCGCCAGCTACACTCTGTTTCAACTAACACTCGATCCTCTCTAGGGAGCGACGGGGAAACATGGGGGGATCACCGTGCGATTAAGCCGGATCATTGTCAAGAACTTCAGGAACTTCAAATCCCTCGACGTTGCACTCGGGCAGCATGCGGTCATGCTGGGCGAAAACAAAGTCGGCAAGACCAACCTGTTGTTCGCCCTGAGGCTTATCCTGGACCCTTCGGTGCCGGACGCGGCCCGAAGGCTGCGTCTAGACGATTTTTGGGATGGCCTGCCCCGCCCACTGAAGACAGAGGACGTAATCGAAGTATCGATCGAGCTCAGCGACTTTGAGAGCCAAGAGGAACTGCTGGCCGTACTCGCGGATCACCTCGTGCAGCCGGACCCGATGGTGGCTCGAATCACATATCGTTACCAACCGGTCGCCGGACTCGAACGTGCACCGCGTAGCGAAGCGGACTACGAGTTCATTCTGTTCGGCGGCGAACGCCCGGACAACACGATTGGCTACGATGTACGGCGCTGGATGCCGATGGATCTATTCCCCGCGCTACGCGATGCTGAGTCGGATCTCGCACGTTGGACGCGCTCCCCTCTGCGGCCATTGCTCGACCGAGCGGCCAAGACCGTGGACGAGGATGCCCTAAGCGAGATCGCAGGAGAAGCCCACGCAACGACATCGAAGATTGCGGCGCTTCCTGAGCTTGCCGAAGTCGTGGCACAGGTCAACGGGCAACTCAAATTAATGGTTGGTCCCCAGCACGCAATCGAGACTGCCCTGGGCTTCTCCCCGACCGATCCCGAGCGGATGCTTCGGGCATTGCAGATGATGATAGACGGCGGCAAACGGGGTGTCGCGGAAGCAAGCCTAGGTTCAGCCAACGTGCTGTACCTTGCTCTGAAGCATCTCGAACTCCAGTTTCTTGTCGACGAGGGAGAGCGGCAACACACCTTTCTCGCCATAGAGGAGCCTGAGGCCCATCTGCATCCGCATTTGCAACGCCTGATCTATCGCAACTACCTGAAGGTGCGCGATGAAGCGAACGACGACACAGAGGCCCGGAGCATCCTGCTGACCACTCATTCGCCCAACGTGGCCAGCGTGGCACGGCTGTCGGACATCGTGGTGCTTCGCCATGTCGCAGGCGAGGGCCATACCGTCGCACGATCGCTCAAGCGCATCAGGCTCGCGGACGCTGACCGTGAGGACCTGGAGCGCTATCTCGATGTCACCCGCGGGGAGTTGTTCTTCTCCAAGGGCGTCATCCTTGTTGAGGGCGACGCAGAGCGTTTCCTTTTACCGACGCTAGCCAACTTATACGACAAGACCATCGACCTGGACGCGCTTGGAATTTCCGTGTGCGCAATTGCCGGCACGAACTTCGCGCCTTATGTGAAGTTGCTTGGCCCCAAGGGGCTGGGCATCCCCTTCGTCGTGCTGACCGACTATGACCCGAAGGGCGCCGAGGTGAGCCAGGAGGACGACGATCCCGAATCGGTGGGTGTGGATGACAGCTACGGCAAGAATCGCGTCGTCAATCAAATCATGAAGCATTTGCTTCCAAAAGAGCTCAGGGACAAGAGCAGCTTCGAGGAGATACTGGCCTTGGCTCCCGCCCATGGAATCTTCCTCAACAATTTCACTTTCGAGATTGATCTGTTCAAGGCAGGTTCGGAGAATCAGTTCTCCAAGGCAATCAAGACCCTGACGACGAACAAGGCCATGCACAAGCGCTTCGCCGCGCTTGCAGCGGATCCAGCTACTCTGAAGTCAAAGCCGTTCCTCAAGGACATCGACTCGATCGGTAAAGGACGCGTTGCTCAGCGGCTGGCAGCCACGCTGGTGGCGGACAAAATAGACGTGTGTCCTCCTTACATCCGTTCTGCGCTGAAATATCTGCAGGGCAAGCTGAAATGAGCGCTGCCACTCCGCCTTATGCGGCGGCCGCAGAGGATCTTCGCGACAACCCGGACCAGTGGGCTGCCTACGCAGCCACCGGTAATTGCGCCATTCTCGCGGGCCCCGGCAGCGGAAAGACCAAGACCGTTACGGTCAAGATCGCCCAATTGTTAGCCGAGGATGTCCATCGACCCCGGCGAATTGCTTGCATCACCTACAGCAATGCCTGCGTAGGGGAACTGCGGGCCAGACTAAATCGGCTCGGCATCGACGACGGCGACCGACTGCAACTCTCGACCGTCCATTCGTTCTGCCTAACGGAGCTGGTTCTGCCGTATGCCGGAATGGCCGGTATGGACGCGCCGGATCCCTTGGTGGTGGCGTCGCCCGCTCAGGCCCGCCAGCTCTTCACCGAGGCCTACCGATCGAAGCTCGCAAGTAACCCGCCCAACTGGTTTCGCACGGCGTCGGACAAGCTGCGCCGCACCGTTCCGGACCGAGCCAGCGATGAATGGCGCAACTGGCCAGGCGGGGAAACAGCGGTCATCGAAGCCTACGAAGCATTGCTGAAAGACAACGGTCTGATCGACTTCGACGGATTGGTTCTCGCAGGCCTAGCCCTGGTCGAAACGCATGAATGGGTGCGCCGGGCCATCCGGGCAAAGTATCCGGTCGTCGTCGTCGATGAGTATCAGGACCTGGGCCTGCCGCTTCACCGCATCGTACTGGCACTGATTCGGGCGGGAGTGCGCGTCATCGCCGTGGGAGATCCCGACCAGTCGATCTACGGCTTCACTGGCGCCAAGCCAGCGTTGCTAAAAGCACTGGCCCGTATGCGCGGCATGCAAGCTATCACGCTCAAGCTGAATTACCGATGTGCAGACAAAATCATTGCTGCCTCGAAAAGCTTGCTGCCCGATCCCTCGGACTTCCGTTCGCATGACGGCCGTAAGGGTGAGATCCACATCCACCCCCTAAAGCGCAACTTGCAGGGCCAGGCAGAGTTCGCATTGGGCCAACTGGTGCCCTCGTTGCTAAAGGCCAATCCAGCCTGGGCGGCGGGAGAAATTGCACTGTTGTACCGATCCATGAAAGAAGGCACACCAATCGCGCAAGTTGCAGATCGTCTGGGCATGCGGTATTTCCGTTTGGACAATGGCTCGCCGATCAAGCGCACGCGACTAACTGAGTGGCTGACTTCGACCGCGCAATGGTGCGCCGGCGGATGGGAAAGCGGAGAGGTGCAGCTCTCCAAGTTGCTTAAAGATTGGCGTCGGATGCGCCGCTCTCTTCGCATCACATCTGAGCAGTTTGCTGAGCGCAAGCTACTGATTTCGGCTCTGTTCGGCCTAAGAGACGGAGCCCTGCCACTACACGAGTGGCTTCAATCCCTGCGTGAAGCTGTACTCGACGAGGTGCTCCTCGCAGAGCCGGGGCTGGCCGACGAAATGGACAATCTCGATGATCTCTGTAAGGCAGCGGCACGCGGCGGACCGTTGCACTCCTTCACCGTGGAAATCTTTGGCAACCAGGGCAGAAGTCCTGATCAGATAAACCTCATGACGCTGCATAGCTCCAAGGGTCTGGAGTTCCAAGCGGTCATCATGATGGGGTTGGAGGCCGGCGTGTTCCCAAGCACCTACGACAATACAGAAGAGCAACTCGATGAAGCCGCGCGTTTGTTCTATGTCGGGGTCACGCGCGCTAAAACCCAGGTACACCTGATGTTCGACTCGAACGAGTCGCCTCTGATCACGGCAATTCGGGAGGCCACCTAGATGAACCGCCATTGGACGACCGACTGGCGGATGTCTACAACAAACCGCAGTCTGCGACGGAATCACGTCCATGCATGACTACTTCAGCGACCGAGAGAATGGACCGCGTGCTCGCACCGAGACGACAATCTCTCCAGTTGTATGGGCGGGCATCGTGGCCCTTGTGCAGGGCATGCTGAACAGTGGTGCGTTCGGGTTTCGCTTTCCCGAACGCTGCCCGGACGGACAGGCGATCTGCGGCTGTGACACGACCTCGCTCACGGCAACCGTTGCGGCTGAGATGCCCGGACTGGCTTGGCCGCTCGAAACGACTCGCCGCAATGACAAGGGCGGGTTCTTTGCGCAGCAGGAACCTTTCGCTCCTGAAACCCTGCTAATCCTAGATTTCATTGAGTTTGTCTACGCGGCGGCAGCGAAGCCTCTTCCGGGTAAGTTCCATGAGTACTTCGGCCACCACCACCTAAGCTTTGATCAGGCGGCTGGCCAGGAAGACTTCCGGGCGACGGTCAACCGATTGTTCGCTCGAAACGGTGTGGCCTATGAGATGCTCATTAACGGACACTTTGTGCGCGTAATGCCGCCCGTACTTGGCGAGGCGTTAACCCGCGCCGCCTTTGACAGCGGCGATCGGACCTTAGACAACATGCTCGAGGAGTGCCGCACGAAATTCGCCGATCCCAGCCCACTGGTGCGCCGAGAAGCGCTAGAGCGCCTTTGGGATGCATGGGAACGTCTAAAGTCGTTGGCGGACCCGAACGACAAAAAGCGCTCTGTGAAGATATCACTGGATGCAATGGCTAGCGAGTCGCCATTGCGAGCAAGACTGGAGGTAGAAGCCCTTGAACTCACCTCCATCGGAAATAGCCACCTGATTCGCCACTCTGAGGTAAACCAAGTGCCGGTGATCGATACGGATCAGGTCGACTACCTTTTCCACCGCCTGTTCGCAATGATTCAACTCATGCTCAAGAAAGCATAGTAAGCAGTCTGCGGGAAGAGATGGTGAGTCAACCGGGGGTCCGCCTGCTTGAAGACATGGCGAACAGCTTGCTCAATGCCACCCGGCGCATTGACCAGCTATGGCCAGCCCTTGCAATCAACGCGCAGCGAAATCCAAAATGACGGATTCAGCGCCCTGCTCTACGACCTGCACATCCTCCATACGCAATTCGCCACAGATTTCTTGATAGGCCGAGAAGCGTTTGGTGTCAGCGACAGGTGGTACCGCAACCGCAAACAGCACGTCACGCGGCAGCAATTGCCGCTTGCGCAATCGACGGATTTTTTGCAACCAGGCATCACCATGATCGAAGATTCCGTTGGCTTCGCTCTGAGCCAGGTTGAAAGGCTTGATCACCTTGGCAACCTGGTCATGCTGACGCTGTACCAGCGGGAAATTGGCGTGAATCTGATCGTCACCGATGCGTTCAGCCTTGAACGGCGCGCTCAAGTGCAGGCCAGCAATCAGACCATGCAGGCGCTTGGCAATGCTGTGCTCGACGTACTCCGGTGTCGCAAATGAACGATCTACGTAGTACTCGAACAACTTGCCCAGCTCTGCCTGCGGATCATCCGTGAGCACAGGGCGTATTGCGCCGAACCGCACAATGGCTTCGCGAGGATGTGCAAGCCCGTCTAGCAAAGCTCGGATTTGGTCTGCACGGTGCGGCCCGCTGGGCTGTTCACGAACCAAGCCGCGAACGCGTGTCAGCTCCCCCTCCATCAACTTCATCGCAGTGCGATAGACATCAGCGGGTAGCTCGTCGAAGAATCCGGTAACACGCCCGTACTTGCGAATCTCCAGCTTGAATTCGAAGAAGCCAGTGGTTGGACAAGTCAACACCAAGCCGACATTGGCAAATTCACCTGTCTCGCTGTAGGGCAGGAACTGAACGATGGCATAGCGGCAAGCAAACTTTTTCATACCGTCCTCCATAGTTCAGGGCTCGCACAACGAGCTAAGGTTGCGAAGATGTTTTCTAAGTCAAAGTTGGCGCGAAGATCCATTTCTGGGTTCATCCACCCCCACTCGGGAGGTGCATTCTCGCAGGCTGGAGCAGCCAGTTCCAAGGCCGCACTCAAACGCGTGGAATATTCTGCCTGCAGCACCAAGTCTGCGCTGATTTGAGCCCATTGCGGCGCAAAGATGTGTTGTTCTATGAAGTCTGCCGCTGAAAAGTCAGGGTCAAAAGCCAAATTGTGGTCAATCACGACGAGCTTCTTGGCCCCGGCATCCCAGAGAAGATTTGTATTCCCAATTTGGCGGTCGCAATTTCGCACCCACCAATCAAACACAAGAACATCACGCTGCGAGGCAATCGGCACGTTGGCCGCCATGCTGGGCTCCAGCCAGGCCGCGCTGGCATGAAGCATTGAGCCAAAGGCCGGCCCTTCGCCTATCTCCCGCCAGCCCAAAGGCGTCTCGGCAAGCAGTTCAGGGCTGACGTCGAGAATGCCAAAAGGAGGCACGGCTAAGCCAAAAGCTTGAGCCAAATGGGCGCATATCCACTCGTTCCATAGGCTGGAGCGGTTTGTTTGCCTGCCCTTGACGAAGTAGATTTCACCGTCTTCTGCGCGACAACGGTAGGGGCGACTTCTCCCTTGATCACTAGGACCGATGATTTCAACGATCTGTATGGCCATCTTGTCTGAGTCCCTGAGTTCTCGTGCGTGGCCGATCAGTAATACTGCTTGATGTACTGATACGCCTTCTCAAACAGCTCCTCATCCGCGTGCAGCTTGTACTTAAAGAGTGCCTTGCGCAGCGCCTTCTTCACCTCGCGCTCGCCGGCCTGCGTGCTCTGCCACCCGGGGAAACGGACCAGACGCACGATCTCGTCGATGTCCGCCACCACGCGCTCAACCATGATCGGCACTTCGGCCGTTTTGACCTCATTAAACAGCTCGGTCAGCGCCGACTTGCCGCGATCTTCATCTTCTTCGGGCGGTATCTCTTTTTCGGCCTGCAGCGTCTCCTTGGCGATCTCCAGCAAAGTCTTCAAAAACTCCACGCTATTGATCTGCCCCGACTCAAACCGGTCCTTCAGCGCGTCCAGCCGCTCAGACAGCTTCTTGAACTTGGGATTGCCGCCATGCCCGCGCAGCCGGCGCTTGAGCTTGATTTCGATTTCCTTGGCCTTCTTCGGATCAGGGTTCGAAAGAACTGCCTCCAGCAGGTCGGCATCCAGCACCAAGGTGTCGAGGTCATCGCGAACCGCGTCCACATGCACGTTCTGGTGAATCAGCTCAATCGTCTTGGCGCCGAGCGAATGCCAGATCAGCTTGCCGTGGCCACTGGAGGGCTGCACCGATTGATACACCTGTGACAGCCACTTGTAATCCTTCTCAAAGGGTCCAAGCACCGTGTCTGGTGACAAGGCTTCCCATATTTTGTTCAGTAGGCTGAACTCGGTGGCAAAGTTGTCGCGCACCTCGTTGTTGGGCAGGCACTGTTGCGCGGCAATGAGGCCTTCATAGCCTTGTTGGGCGCGGTCACAACCGTGGAAGAAGGCCAGGCACTTTTGCATCGCCTCTGGCAGCTTGTCCTTCAACTCTTGGATGTTGCTGACCACCTGCCTGACGCTTTCGTCATCAAACTCCAACGCTGCCGCCACGTCATCGAAGATGCCGAGGTAGTCGACGATCAAACCATGGGTTTTCTGCTCGGAATAGGTGCGATTCACCCGGCAGATGGCTTGCAGCAGCGTGTGGTCACGCAGCGGCTTGTCCAAGTACATGGCCTGCAAAATGGGCGCGTCAAAGCCGGTCAGCAGCTTAGCGGTGACGATGATCAGCTTCAGCGGGTCAGCCGGGTCGCGAAAGCGGTCCAACAGCCGCTCTTCCGCATCTCGTGAACGTTCAAAGACCGAATACTCAGGATGCTCTTTCTTATCGGATGCCTGCACCGACATCACAATGTCCGAGGCTTCCGGCGGCAACAGCTTGTCCAGTTCGGCCTTGAACAACAAGCAGGACTGGCGATCAAAAGTGACGATCTGCCCTTTGAAACCGTTGGGCTCCACCTTGGTCGTGAAGTGCTGGACGATGTCTTCACACACCTTGCGCACCCGCTCGGGTGTCTTCACCAGCACGGCCATTTTGGCGGCGGTCTTGGCTAAGTTGTCCTTGTCCAGGTCTGACAGGCCACCGGTCAAATCCTTGTAGGCGGCATCCAGCGCGACCTTGTCGATGTGCAAATCGATCAAGCGCGGCTCGAAGTGCAGCTTCAAGGTGGCGCCGTCACGGATCGACTCCTCGAAGCCGTATCGGCTCATGTAACCTTTTTCGTCCTCGTCGGCACCAAAAGCATAAAAGGTGTTGCGGTCGGCGCGGTTGATCGGCGTGCCCGTCAGGCCAAACAAAAACGCATTCGGTAAGGCCTCGCGCATCTTGCGGCCCAAGTCGCCTTCCTGCGTGCGGTGGGCTTCATCCACCAGGGCGATGATGTTGCTGCGGTCGTTCAGGCAGCCCGTGGCCTCGCCAAACTTGAAGATCGTCGTGATGATGATCTTGCGCACATCTTGCGCCAGCAGTTGCTGCAGCTTCTCGCGGCTGTCGGCCTTTTCCAGATTGGGAATATCCGCCCCGGTGAAGGTGCCGGTAATCTGGCTGTCGAGATCAATGCGGTCCACCACAATCAGCACCGTAGGGTTCTTCAGGCCGGCATGCATGCGCAGCTTCTGCGCAGCAAACACCATCAGCAGCGACTTGCCCGAACCTTGGAAGTGCCAGATCAGACCCTTCTTGGGGTAGCCCGCCAGCACGCGTTCCACCAGCTTGTTGGCCGCCTCATATTGCTGATAGCGGCAGATGATCTTGATACGGCGCTTTTTCTTGTCCGTGGCGAACAAGGTGAAGCTGCCGAGGATGTCTAACACCACATTTGGGCGCAACATGCTCTCGGCCGAAAGCTTGAGCGACTTCAGCGGATGATGCTGTGCATCGCCACCATCCAGATGCCACGGTCCCCAATCCTTGACCGGCAGGCCGATGGACCCGTAGTGGTAAGCCTTGCCTTCGGTGGCCACCGAGAACACGTTGCAGACGAACAGCTCCGGTACGAACTTCTCGTAGTCGTCGTGCACCTGCACCGCGCCATCGACCCAGCTGATGCATTTCTTGACCGGCGTCTTGGCCTCGATCAGCACCAGCGGCAGGCCGTTGACCAACAGCACCAGGTCGGCACGGCGCTCGGTGGGGCCGGCGCGGTAGATGAACTGTTGGGTGACGATGTACTGGTTCTGTGTCAAGTCGTCCAGGTCGATCAACCGCACCGGCACATGCTCGTTGTTCAGGCCGAAGGGCATCGAGCGCTCGCCACGCATCCAGGCGGTCATTTCCTCGTTGGCGCGGATCAGACCATCCGAGCGCACCGACAGCACGATGGCGCGCAACTTGTAGAGCACTTCATCGGCGCGGTCGGGCTGAGAGGCAATCTCCGGGTTCAGCCGAATCAGCGCATCGCGCAGCCACGGCTCGACCAGCACTTCCTGAATCTGGCGCCGCACCTCAGACGGAGCAGCGTAGCGCCAGCCGATGCCTTTGGGGCTGGGACCGTAGCTGGCTTGAGGTTCCTGGACGGTGCTGGCAGGGACGGCCTCAATGGGACCGGCGAGCAGGTCACGCACGTAGGCTTCGACGGTATTTGATTCGTTGAAAGAGCTCACTCTGCTTCCCCCGCAATTTCTGCCAGCAACTGCTTCTTGATCCCCTCTGCGGAAGAGCGGCGCACCATCGCTGCTCTTTCCGCGGACTTCGCGCACGCAATCTCCTCCAGCAGCTGCTTCTGCACCTCCAAGGGCGGCAAAGGCAGACGAACACGGAGTAAGTTACTGGCGTTCACGTTCGCCTGGCTTACCGCTTTCGTCGCGTATGCAAGAACTTGTCGACGCCCGAAATCAGAGTTCAGGTAAAGCGTGAGGAACTTCGGCTCCAGCTTTTCAGGGGCCGTCTTGATCCGCACAAGGTACGAAGCAAAGACGTGATCGCCCTTGAGTTCGTACACCCCTGTTCGACCAACCAATTCATAGCTATTGGTCCGGTTGAAAAGCACATCTCCGTCGACCAGCCGATAGGTTTCGAAGTCTTTCTCGCTGAGGTCTACATACTTGATGTCATTTTCGACGCAGAGCCCATCTTCGATATTCATCATTCGCAGCATCGGATACTGACCGTCCGATCCGGCGTTGATTGAAAGGCCGTACTGGGTCCCCTGAACGACTGAGCCAAGGTCGACAACTGGCCACTCTCGGCTCATTACGTCAGCAAGTAATGCACGAACAAGCTGGTCGGAAAATCCGCCAACCTCCTGATGCGACTCACTGGTTAGCTCGACTGCTCGAAGCAGGCTAACAAGCCTTAACTGTTCATCAATCGGCGGTAGCAGGAACTCCTGAACTGCCATTGTTTTCCAGTTAATCGTGGGCGACAGTGAGCCAACCGATATTTCCACCGCTCGTTGCATAAACAGATCACTCTGCATAAAGAACGGTAGAAATTCTGGAAGCACGACTTCAGGCTTGGCGCGCAGCACCATCGCATGGGCCGAGCAAATGCCATCAAACTCGGCAACACCGAGTTTGCGCTGGTAAGCCCGACGGCGCCCAAAAATGATGTCTCCTTTCTTGAACATCAGCTTGGTGGCTTCCACGTCGTCCGGCGTACCCCAGCGGCGGATCTTCAGCGAATCGGTATCCAGGTGTTCGAGACCAACGTAGTGCTCCATGCCCGACTCGGACGGGTTGTCGATACGGACATTGACGTTCGTCGCCATCTGATCGAAGCGCCAGACCTTCCAGCCTGGCTTCAAATTCTTGCTATCAGACACGCTCGATGTCCTCCTTAATAAGTCTATCCAGCGTTTCCACCAGCGCGTCCATCTGTTGCCAGAACGCGCGGCCATCGGTTTGCCATTGGTCCCAGGTAGAGCGCAGCGATACCGCGTCGCCATTGCTGTCGGTGGCGATGGCGGCGGCAATGCGCTTCACGTACAGCGGGATCGAGAGGTTGCCCACATTGGCGCCGATTTCGTCCAGAGTGGCGACCTTGGCGAAACCAGGCGCATCCGCAAAGGTCTTGTAGGCGGTCAAGATGCGCTGTTGATGCTCGGGCTTCAGAAAGCTCTGCGCCCGTTCCCGGGTGACCTCGTTCACCGCGTCGATGAAGATCACCTTGCCCTTGCGAGCGGCGGCCTTCTTGCGGTTGCAGATAACGATGCACGACTCCATCGGGGAGTTGTAGAACAGGTTGGGGCCCAAGCCAATGACAGCCTCGACCCAGTCCTGCTCAACCATCTTGGCGCGCATGGCCTGTTCTTCATTACGGAACAGCACACCGTGGGGCCAGAGCGCGGCACTACGCCCCTTGGCGGTGAGGCTAGTCAGGATGTGCTGCTGGAAGGCGTAGTCGGCACGGCCCTGCGGCGGCGTACCCAGTTCATTGCGGCCCCACTTGTCGCTGCTCCAGGCCTCGCGATCCCACTGCTTGATGGAGTACGGAGGGTTGGCCAGGATCACATCGAACCGGCGCAGGCGGTCTCCTTCGATGTGCTTGGGTTCGGCCAGGGTGTCGCCTCGGCTGATGTCAAAGTCTTCCACGCCATGCAGGAACAAATTCATTCGAGCGATAGATGAGGTGATGAGGTTGCGCTCCTGCCCGTAAAGCTTGAGCGTTCGGTACTCGCCGCCGGAGCGTTTCACCTCGTCCAATGCCGAGATCAGCATGCCGCCGGTGCCGCAGGTAGGGTCGTAGATTGACTCGCCGGCCTGGGGGCTGAGCAGTTGCGTCATCAAGTGCACGACGGTGCGGTTGGTATAGAACTCGGCGGCTGTATGGCCGGAGTCGTCGGCAAATTTCTTGATCAGGTATTCGTAGGCATTGCCGAGTTCGTCCTCGGGTACATTGGCCACCGAAAGTGTCTGGGTCGAGAAATGTTCGATCAGGTCTTTCAGCGTTTCATCGGGCAGCCGATCGCGGTTGGTCCAGGCCGCGTCGCCGAAGATGCCATCGAGCATGCCCGGGTTGGCTGTTTCGATCGCTCGCATGGCCCTCTGAATGGCTGCACCGACGTTTTTTGGGGTCTGGCGCACATCGTTCCAATGCGCACCGTCAGGGATCTGAAAACGATGATTCTCGGCGAACTGCGCGTAGGAGAGATCGCCTCTGGAGTCGCCCAGCGCTGCTTGGTATTCCTCCTCCCACACGTCCGCGACGCGCTTGTAGAACAGCAGCGGGAAGATGAATTGCTTGTAGTCCCCCGCATCAATGAGGCCGCGTAGCAGCACGGCGGCGCCCCAGAGGTAGCTTTCGAGTTCTTGTTGGGTGATGCGGCTCATGGCTTGTCGTACGTCTGTGCGTATTCCAGGTAGTCATTGATCGGCGGCTCATCGGCTGCGCCCGGCGTCGAGTAGTCTGCGACGGTCAGTTGGTCCGCCTCTTCCATCGCCTCATCAAAGGCGTCCAATCGAAGCTTTGCGGCCGCGATCTTCATCTCGCCCACTAGGGTCGCAAGCCCCTCAATGCAGTGCGAGGAGCCAGCGAAGTACTGGATGCGGAACTCGGTGTGCCCGTCTTCTGTGTAGCTGACGAAGCCGCAGTGCTCAGAATCGATCTGAAACTGGCACTGGCCGGCGGAGATCGAAATGTTTAGATCGGGAATCAGCATCGGCAATCGCTGCAGACCAAAGAGTGCCCGCATCAGCGTTTGCCGCCGTGCTGGCACATCGCTGCCCTGTACGAGTCGCTTTGCCAAGATTCGGCTGATTCGGGCAATGACACAGGCGTCCTCCGGCGGGATGAGGATCAAGGTCGTGCTCATCGCAGCCAACCGCCTTCTTCCATGACTCGCGCTAGGTGGTCTTCCGCCTCGCGGCAACGGCTAAGCGCGTCCTTGAACGCGGCTATGGCCTCAGGCAAAGGCGGGATGTCTTCTTGCAGCGGCGGCAAAACGTAACGCGAGATGTTCAGCGTCCAGTCTTCAGACTTGATTTCATCAAGCGTGACCAACCGCGCGGCATCTTGGACATCGGCAAAGCCACGATAGAAGCCCAAGATCTCGGCAGCATGCTCAAGTTCCATGTAGTTCTGTGCTCGGCCTCGGCGAAAAAGGCGCGAAGCATCCACGATCAACACCTTCTTCTTGTGCTTGGCCGGCTTGCGTTTGCGCAGGACCAAGATGCAGGCCGCCAAGCCGGTGCCATAAAACAGGTTGGGCGCCAGGCCGATCACGGCCTCCACCAAATCCATCTCTAGCAACTTCTGCCGAATGCTGCCCTCGGCACCCTTGCGGAACAAGGCGCCTTGGGGCAACACCACGGCCATCCGGCCGCTCACCTCGGCCATGGACTTGACCATGTGCTGCACCCAGGCGAAGTCTCCGCTGGACGATGGAGGCAGGCCGGCGAAGTTGCGGCCGAACGCATCGTGGACCCATTGCTCTTCACCCCACTTTTCCAGCGAAAACGGCGGATTGGCGAGCACGCAGTCAAAGGTGGCGAGCCTGTCGCCTTCAAAGAACGCGGGGTTACGTAAGGTGTCACCACGCACGACCTGAAAGTCCTCAATGCCGTGCAGGAACAAGTTCATTCGGGCGATGGCGGATGTGGTCAGGTTTTTCTCTTGACCAAAAAGCTTGCCCCACAAGCGCTTGGTGTCACCGTGCTGCTCTTTGACGTGTTGCACAGCAGACAACAACATGCCGCCGGTGCCGCAAGCCGGGTCGTAGATGGTGTCGGCCTCTTTAGGGTCGAGCATGTCGATCATCAAGCGCACGACGCTGCGAGGCGTATAGAACTCGCCGGCCTTTTTGTTAGTCGCGTCCGCGAACTTCTTGATCAGGTATTCGTAGGCGTCACCGAGCAGATCAGAGGTAACGTTTTGGTTGCCGAACGGCAGCTTGGAGAAGTGCTCGATCAAGTCCTTGAGCAGCGCATCGGACAGCCGGTCTTTGTTTGACCACTGTGCATCACCAAACACGCCATACAAGGAATCCGGATTGGCCTTCTCAATCTCACGCATGGCCCGCTGCAAGGCTGCGCCAACATTGCTCGCCTTGCTGCGAACGTCGTTCCAGTGGCAGTCTTCTGGGATCTGGAAGCGGTGCGACTCAGGGAACCAAGCCAGTTGCTCGTCACCGGTCTCGTCGACGATCTCCTGGTATTCCTCGTCCCAGACATCGCAAATGCGCTTGAAAAACAGCAAGGGGAAGATGTAGGTCTTGAAGTCGGCCGCGTCCACCGGGCCGCGCAGGATATTGGCTGATTCCCAGAGGTGGCCTTCAAGAATGGAGAGAGTGACTGGGAATTGGCTCATGGACCTGGGTATCGTGGCTTGAATCGGGCAAGGAGGAGCATTTCATGCTGGAGCGGCTTGCGAAAAACATCCCGCATGGTCCGCGCCCGGGGGAGGAGTCTACAGGCGCGTTGACCGTTAGGACGGGTCTGGCGGATTGAAGCAGCGAAGGATGGGCTTGCTGGCCCCCCTTGGGCCTTTCGCGGGCCCTGTTTGACCTTTCCCATGTGCGTTGGATAGCTTGGAACAAGCACTATGTCTGAATAACTTCTTGACTTGAATGCAGTTCTTTTCAGGCACATATCACTGACCTAGAAGAACGCTAGATGCTTCATCGCCGCGCAGCGCTCGGTGCCATGTTTGCTTGCTACTTCTAAGCCCTAAACCAAAGGCCCAGCTGATCGAAAGATCAGACCGGGCCTTATGCCGTCAGCACGCAGTGCATCAGCTGAATCTGCTCACCTGCACCAAGCCAAGGAGGCTTCACCGGAATCCAAATCCACAACCCCACTCTCGCACTAACTACCTCATGGAGCCAACATGAAATTCAACGATTCCCCGCTGGACTACCTCGCTGCATTCGCCATCGCTTTCGCGTCCGGCGCACTTTCAGCTGTTGGGATGTTCCAGTACATCACCACCCTCAAATCGAAATGGCCGACACATGAAAAACGTATGCCCCCGCTGTAGTTCGGCATCGTGCTGCCGGCGCGATCTCGGCAAGTGGGCCGCTGGTTCGATTGGCGCAGCAGCTGGCGCGGCCCGTGGCGCTTCTCAAGCCTGGAGCGGCGCCAAACTGGGCGCATCGCTAGGCATCAAAGCGTCGCCTCAAGCCGCTGCCGTCGGCGCCATCTCAGGAGCGATTCTGGGCGGCCTATTGGGCGGGGTCTCAGGTTGCACCATTGGCCACGCGCTGGGCTCAGCACTGGACGAGCATGTGTTCGACGCCTACCGCTGCCTTGACTGCGGATTCACATTCAACCCGGTACCAAGTCCTGCGCCATCCGCATCGACCGACTGAAGTCGCCCCTCCAGGGCTCGACGCCCTGCATGCCGATCGCGGCTGCACATTCCTTCCCCTTCAACCACCCGTGACTGACCTATGCCTGCAGGCCCTGAGCCGCAGGCCACCTTGGCTCGTCTGAGCTTTTTCAACCTCACAAGGAAATTCAAATGGCACACCTTCTCGAAACCATGGCCTATGTTGGCGAAACACCCTGGCACGAACTCGGCAGCAAACTGCCACCTAAACAGCCCATCGAAGTCTGGGCAGACAAAGCAGGCATGAACTGGGACATCTGCTCGACGCCGGTCCGGTACATGACCGAGCAAGCCGGGACGCTGGGCGCCGTCATGTCATTCGCCGATCAGATGGTGCTTTACCGCAGCGACACCAAAGCGCCGCTGTCCGTCGTCAGCGACCGGTATCAGGTGGTGCAGCCGCGCGAGGTGCTGGAGTTCTACCGAGACCTGACTGAAGTCTCCGGCTTCGAGCTGGAGACGGCAGGCGTTCTCAAAGCTGGCAAAAAGTTCTGGGCCTTGGCCAAGACAGGCAAAGAATCCGTGCTCAAGGGCAGTGATGTCGTCAAAGGCTACTTGCTGCTGGCCACATCGTGCGACGGAACGCTGGCCACCACAGCCACGCCGACCACGGTTCGGGTGGTTTGCAACAACACCCTAACCATCGCACTGAATGGCGCCAGCAGCGCGATTAAGGTGCCGCATCGCACGAGCTTTGATGCTCTAGCCGTGAAGAAGCAGTTGGGCATCGCGGTGTCGCAGTGGGACAGCTTTATGTACCGAATGAAGACCCTTTCCGAGCGTAAGGTCAAAAGCCATGAAGCAATGAACTACTTCCTCAAGGTGATTTGCCAATCGGATTTTCAGGGCGACAGTTCGACAAGGTTGAACAATGAGCGTGCCTTGAAGAAGGTACAGGCGTTGTTTGATGGCACCGGCCGGGGTGCGGAGCTGGCTGCAGCCAAAGGCACAGCCTGGGGCTTGCTCAATGCCGTCACCGAGTTCGTCGACCACGAGCGCAAGGCTCGCAACCAAGAGTATCGGCTGGACAGCGCTTGGTTCGGCCAAGGCGCCAACCTCAAGCAGCGCGCGCTGGATCAAGCGTTGCAGTTGATCTCTTGAGGCTACATCGGCAACTTCGCCTCAATCGTCAAACCCAACGGCATAAGCCCCGACCCACCTCGTGTGGGCCGGGGCTTTATTTCATCTGAGTCCAAACCATTCGCAAGAAGGAGCTTTCATGGCACTCGCACAATCCTCAGCCCAAACCGCATCACGCAAGCCAGCATTGAGGCTTGTCAAAACAACCAGCCTGGATCGCGACCAGTGGCTCGAAGTCCGCAAAGGTGGCATCGGCAGCTCGGATGCCGGCGCCGCTGTCGGCCTGAACCCATACAAATCTCAGCTGCAGCTCTGGATGGAGAAGACCGGGCGGGATGCCAACCTGCCCAAAACCGACCCCAACGACGAAACAAGTCCGATGTACTGGGGCACTTTGTTGGAGCCCATCGTCGCAGCGCATTACACCCGCCAAACCGGCAACCGGGTGCGGCGCATCAACGCCGTACTGCAGCATCCGGACGAGCCTTGGATGCTGGCCAACATCGACCGGGAAGTCACTGGCGCAGCCGATGTTCAGATTCTTGAATGCAAAACGGCAGGCATCAACGGCGCCAGGCTTTGGAAGGACGGTGTTCCAGAGTACGTGCAATTGCAGGTCATGCATCAGTTGGCAGTGACCGGCAAGCAGGCCGCTGACGTCGCTGTGCTCTTGGGTGGGCAGGACTTTCAGATCCACCGTATCGAGCGAGATGAAGTCCTGATCCAACGCCTCATCGAATTGGAAAGGAAGTTCTGGCGCTATGTCGTGGACGACGTGGCCCCACCCGCCGATGGATCAGATTCCGCTGACACCGCCTTACGGGCGCTCTACCCGCAGGACTCAGGGCAAACGCTGGACCTGTCTGCAGACTTTGCAATGTCTAGCGTGTTCTCAGACTTGCTGGCCGTGCGGCAGATGCTGGACCAGCAAAGCCAACTCGAAGCTCAACTCAAGCAGCGCATTCAGCAGCACATGGGCGACGCCACAAAGGCCATCTTTGAAACCGGCGAAGTGACCTGGAAGCGAAGCAAGGATTCTCAAGTGCTAGACGCAGCCCGGCTTTGCAAAGACGAACCCGAACTGGCTCGCTGCTTCATGACTACAAGGCCCGGATCGCGCCGATTCGTAGTGACCGGCTGAAACCATCAAACTCAACAAGGACGACATCATCATGCTCAAAGGACTGGCTCTAACGCCGCCCATCATCGGGCGGATCTCCATCGGCAAGGTTGTCGAGAAAAATGGCAAGCGATTACCCGAGAAGGACGACGAATTCACCCTGACCAGCCAAGTGCAAAACAAGGACGGCTGGGTGCCTCACCCGCTGAACGAAACACTGCGCCAGGCCAACACCAAACTGCGCCAGATCCCGGTGCGGCTGCTGTTCGATGATCCAGATCTGAACATGCGCGCCAGCTACAGCCTATTTGAACGGAAGACCGGACGGCCGACATGTGTCGGGAATGGCGAATCTTGCAAGCGCTCGACCCATGCTGGCGTCCAAGCCCTACCCTGTCCAGCTCCGGAAGGCTGCGAGTTCGCTGAAGGTCAGTGCAAGCCGGTCGGCCGTCTCAACGTGAGAGTGGGTGACGAAGACGAACTCGGCAGCTTCATCTTCAGGACAACAGGCTTCAACAGCATCCGAACGTTGAACACTCGGCTGCGCTATTTCGCAGCCGTCTCTGGCGGGCGCCTCTCGACCCTGCCGCTGGAGCTGAGGCTGCGCGGCAAGTCAACCACGCAATCGCACCGCACGGCGATCTACTACGTGGACCTGACCTTGCGCTCGGGACTGAGCCTGGCTGAGGGCATACAGCAGGCCAGAACCGAGTGGGAGAACAGGCACGCAGCGGGATTCGATCAGTTGGCGCTGGATCAAGCCGCACGCGAGAGCCTAGCCCTGGGTGCTTTTGAGGAATCGATGGAGGATTCAGAGGCGATTGTCGAGGAGTTCTATCCAGAAACAGGTTCGCACCACGTTGAACAGGAACAGCCTCCTAACGCGATGGCCACGCGCCCAGGCTCTAGCGGACTTGCCGGGAAGCTCGCCAGCAAGCTTGATGGCATGTCAACAATCCGGCCTTAACGAATCAAGCCGAGGGACCCATGCCCATCGGCGCGAGCAGCACCCGCGCGTCAACACCGAGCGCATCTGAAATGCGCTGGATATTGCGAATGCTCAAGTTGCGACGCTTGCGTTCAATGCCAGAGATATAGGTGCGATCCAGGTCGCAGAGATCGCCTAAGGCCTCTTGGGACAACTGCCGCTCGATACGCAGACTGCGCATGTTCTCGGCAAAGAGTTTAAGCAGGCGATCTTCATCAGCGGGCGCTGGGACAGCGCCTCGCCCGCGAGGGCTCAGAGGCTTGCGGCGGGCCGAACTGGTGGAATCTGCGACGGTCTTCACGTCGCTGATCCTCAAGAAAAGTGGACAATAAGACTACGGACTATGAGTCACACTCACTAATCAAGCCGGCGCTTGACCGAATTTATTAGTCGAAACGATGCCCGTGCGGCATCTTGTACTTCGCACACAAATGAGACTCAAAGTCTACAAACAAGCAAGGGAGTATCCATGACCGAAAACAACGCAACACGAGAGACCCTCTGGTACTACGAGCAATCAGGCCAGCACATCGGGCCAGCCCCAACCAGCGTCATCCAGGCGCTTGTTCTCAACAGCACCGTGTCTGCCAGCACTTTGGTGTGGCGAAGCGGCTGGGCGGACTGGACACCCATGGGCCGCACAGAACTGGGAGCGCTTTTGTCTGGCGCCTCAGCTGCGGCGACATCCAAGGACACGTCTGACACCAAGACCTGGCACTACGAGCAGTCTGGTCAGCGCAAAGGCCCAGTTACTCAGGCCGAGATGCACGCAATGATTGAGAAGGGCCACTTGACACATGGCTCCCTGGTCTGGAGGGCCGGCATGCCGGCCTGGTCACTGGTCGAGGACACAGAGCTGCGTTCGCAGCTATTGCAGGGTACCCCTCCCCCACTGTCCGGTGAGGCGATCAACAACAGCGTTGTCTGGCTGCTGGCCTTGTCGCCAGTACTGATCGAACTGCTGCGCTACTTCATCGCGCTGATCGCCACGGGAGGCAACGAAGCACGGGCCGACCGTCTGGTATCGCAAGACGCCTTTTGGGTGGTCGGGCCGGTGATCAGCATCGCCCTGTCCTACTGGGACGTCTCTGTTCTCAAGAAGGCCGGCGTGAATACCCAGTTGCTGGGCCAAGCTTGGCTCGTACCGGTCTATCTCTTCAAGCGGTCCAAAGCGCTGACACAAAGCCCTGCCTATGCATGTGTCTGGATCGGGCTCTTTGTGCTTAGCCTGTTTGCGGGCGCCTGAGTTCAGGCCGATGTGCGCCTTGACCAGCAGCACTGGGGCTTCCCAATTTTTGAACTATTCAAATCAACCATGAACGATCACAAGAACGCTCCTAGCGGCACATCGACCGACCTGCCGCCGCCCCTGCCACCTCAACGGCCGGGCACCAGTGCATCGGCCCCGTCGCACAACGAGCGGCCGCCCGCACCCTTTAAGTCTGTATCGACTCGCCCAAACGAGCCGTTGCCTATTGTTATCAAGGGCTGGTGCTGGGGTGGCTTCTTGCTCAACTGGGTCTGGGCGATCCGCTTCCGTGTTTGGTGGGGTTTGCTCGTCCTGGTGCCATTTGTTGGCCTGGCTGTGCCGATCTGGCTCGGCATCAAGGGGCGTGAACTGGCCTGGCGCCGAGGCGAATGGACGAGCGTGCAAGCGTTCAACGACGAGCAACGCAAGTGGTCCATCGGCGGTGCGGTGGTCACCGCTCTGGCTTGCCTAGTCTACGGCGGAAGCTTCGCTTACGAAAGGCGGCAGGCGCATCAAGCCGAAGCGGCCGCATCAGGTCCGGGCATGACGCCGGAGCAAATGGCCAAGATCATCTCCGCGCCTGTAGATCTCAAGAAGCTGGGGGTGGCGACCAGCGTGGACTTGAGCGTATTCGAAGGCGCACAGGCTGGTACCTTGCTGAAGGACGCCTACTGGGGGCCGAAGATCGCCGCGATCACGCCAGGTGCTGGCCGACAATGCGTGGACCAGACGCTGCCAGAGCTGCCGCCGATGCGTCTGACCAGTGAGCGGCTCGTCGTCAGTGCGGCCCATGGCTCGCATGCTGAGAACTGGGTCGCGGGCTTGCTGCAGCTCGGCGCCGACGGTCAGGTGGAATTGGCCTTGGTTTGCGACATGGCCAGCGACCACATCCTGCTTATGACGTCGCGAGATGTCAGCGCTGCGGTGTCGCCGGGCGTGAAGAGTTGGCTCGGAGAACAGGGTAGCGCAGACACGAAGGTCACGGTCTTCGATGGCAAGAAGGCCCTTGAAACAACCGTCGGCGCCTTGCTCGGCACATCAAACTAACGAGCCAACTAGCTCACACAAACCACTGACGGAAAGCACCTATCCGAGCAACGAGTAGCTGACCAACGAAGTAACGCGTCAGCATTACTTACCAGCGGCGCAGAAGCGACATAGGCCACCCCATCAAACAGCGATGGGGTGGCTTTTTTGTGCCAGTATTTTTTTGCGACGCCGTCGCATTGCACAGTCTGTCCAGGCCACGAGCCTATCGTTGCGAAATCCGAAAAGGCTCCGCGCGCCGTCACGAGCCCCAAATCCAAGTGCATCAGGGCGCCGCCCGCCCGTCGCAGATCGGCTCCGAAAATTTTGAAGCGCCCTTGCCCAGGCGATATGCAGGGTACTGGATACTTGGAGCCGAAAAACCATTTCCTCCGTCTATGGCCAGATTCTTTCCAACACTCGAAAAAGCTGAATTTCGCAGCGAAGGGGAATTCACCCTGTTTCAGGATCTGGCGGCACTTGACGATAAGTTCACCGTCATCCACTCGTTGCCTTGGCTGCGAGGAAGGACCAGGCGGGTGTACTCGCAGGAGTTGAAGGAGTACCTGCAGGTCGCCTTGAGCAGGAAGCATCTTTCCGGTGAGGTGGACTTCGTGATCCTGCACGCGGAGCTAGGCATGCTTTGCATCGAGACGAAGTCGGGGCAGTACAAGCCTTCTGGCGTTCGGTTCATCCACGAACGTGATGGCTACGAAATCGATCCGCTGAATCAGGTCAAGGACAACACCTTCGCCCTCGTCGAGATGCTGAAGTCATGGAAGATGACATGTCCGGTCGGCTACGCGGTGCATTTTCCGGACTTCGATCTCGAGAGCTCGCAGATTGCCAGCGCCTACCTGCCGCTCGACAGACCGCTCCCTGACGGCATCTTGATTATGCGAAAACATCATCTGGACATGCCCTCGCGCATCTCGCAACTGATGGTGCATTGGAAGGCTGCATTGGGCTACAGCCACCAGGCCGACTTCAAAGGCGAGATTGATCGATTCCTCGACGCAGTCTGGCCGCAAGAAGCGCAGGCCGGACTTCTCGGACGCAAGATCGTCGCGGACGGCGAGTTGTGGCTTCGATTGGACGACAAGCAGGCGAGTCAGGTGTCTTTGTGCCTCAACAGCGACCGAAGGCTGATCGCTGGGTTCTCGGGCAGTGGCAAGACGCTCATTGCGCGCTCCCTTGCCGAGCAGTTCGCGGGCCGGGGCCTCAACGTGATCTTCCTTCTGAAGAACCGGCAGATTACGCAGAAAGTAGCCGCTCAATTGAGCCATCTGGGCCGGGCAGTCACGGTCCAGACCTTTCATTCCTATTGTGAGTCGCTCGGCGCGCGGAACAAGGACAGTACGCCCAGTGAACCCAATTACGACAAGCATTACCAGGCCCTGCAGGGGAAGCAGGATCGCCAGTACGCGGTGCTGATTGTCGATGAGGCCCAAGCCCTAAACGAGGCCGATCACCTGGCCCTAAGCGACCATTTTTCCAACTCGCGCAAGTTCATCTTTGCCGATGAGCTTCAGGTGCTACCCGGTATCGAGAAGGGCTGCTCATACCAGTTCCTGGAAGACACATATGGCGACCGATTCTTTTACCTCGCAACGGTCTATCGGAATCCAGGCGGCATCACTCAAACGATGATGCAAATGCGACCGCCACGACATGAGGTGCACTGCCCTCGCCCGATCTCCAGCGAGGACTTATCGAGAAGCATCAGCTGGGACGTCTCCAAGCGTATCCAGACCCTGATGGCGGATCTGTCGTCGTCAGGTGTCAAGACGCAGGACGTGATCGTACTCTGCCAGTTCGCTTGGTCGCTTGAAGGGATCGATGCACCGCGATCCACGATCTCGGCGTATCGCGGCATGGAGAAGCCAGTTGTCATCGTCGTGGCCGGGTTCGATATGGACGACATCACATTGGCTTGCGCGCTCGGGCGGGCCACCACGCGCGCCCACATCATCGTACCTATCGAACTGCTCGTAGGCTTACGTGACGTGAAGTCGGAGTTCCTGCGCAAGGGCTTGGAAAAGATCGATCGAGCGAGGGTGCTAGATCAGGATGCCAATGATTCGGCTCCGCGATTTATCGTCAATAAAGTTCGCAAATACGCTGCTCTAGTTGCAAGGCACGAAATCTTCGGCGAAGGTTTCGTCTACGCCAGTCGATGGAGGCGATGGATTTATGAAGGCGGCGCCAGGTGGAGCAACCGCAGAGTTCAGCTCTGGGGTGGGTGGCTCTCGCTTTCGACAAACCTTCCCATCTCCGGGATCGACTTGGTGCGCAACGAGCTCACTGATTGTTGCCTCCTCCCCTGCATCGAATGCGGCACGACAACTCCGCATGACGTGTTCCGCACGTGCCTGACTTGCCAAGCATCCCCAATAGACGAGGCGACAACCTCCGCGATCGTCCGGCAGGCGAGTGAAATTGGCAACGCGCGATCAAGCATGCGAGGGCAATCCTTGATCAAAGTAGCGGCACTGGTAGGGGATTTCAAATTCCCGCGTTCAAATGACACTGTGCGTGGGATGACCGAAATGCCAGCCCTGCTCCTCGCCACCACGATCGTTGAGTTTCATTTGCGCAGCGGAGCAACAGTTGCCACCAAATTCCAGATGGAGCAATGGCTGCGAGAAGTGCTGGTAGCCCGCGAGTTGGATGACTCCATCGAGCGCCTTGTGGGCCGCACGATCAGCAGCCTCTGTGCCAAGAAGTTGCTGGTAAAGATCGACACAGGCCGATACCAATTGACGAACACTGAATAGCCCCGAGATGCCCGATCTGATCGCAGCCTCAAGCCTTCGATAGCCATTGCCGCAGCCGAATTCGCTTACCAGACCGTGCCCCCAATGAACTTTCTAAAATTTCAAAGTCCGGTTTCTCAACTACGCTTGCTCACCTTCAGCAAAGGCGGGTACGGCTCTGGCGAGTTCCATCACTTGCCCGTCACGCACAATCACCACCCGCTGAGCGCCGGCTATCGTCTCGGGTCGGTGGGCGATGATCAATCGAGTCAATGGCAAGTTGCTCAAAGCCGCAGTCACGGCGCGTTCGTTTTGTAAATCCAAATGACTCGTCGCTTCGTCCAAGGCCAAGATGCGCGGCATCTTGTACAAGGCCCGCGCCAGCAGGAGCCGCTGCTTCTGCCCACCCGATAGCCCTGAACCTAGATCGCCCACCAAGGTTTGGTAACCCATGGGCATGCGGCAAATATCAGCGTGTAGTTGCGCCAACTCTGCACAGGCTTGGATCCGCGCTTGATCGGCCTGCACGTCGAAGAAGGCAATGTTGTCGCTCAGAGACCCCGTCAGCAAAGCATCCTCCTGCATCACAGTTCCAACCTGCCGTCGGAAGTTCTGCAAGCCCAATTGACGGACAGGCATGCCGCCGAACAAGACCTCACCCTCACTGGGTTTAAGCAGGCCCAGCGCAATCTTTAACAGCGTTGTTTTGCCGGCGCCCGAGGGGCCGGTAACGGCCACACTCTCACCCGCGTCCACGCGGAAGTTGGCGTTGCGCAGAATCCAGGGCTCACCCTCGCCGTAACGGAAGCTGACGTCTTTGAGTTCGATGCTGGGAACGAGGTGCCGCAAATCGTTGGCAGGCGCGTCGTCCTTCTCGGGCGGCTCCAACGCAATGTCGGCAAGGCGCTCCGCATGCAAGCCCAGCATCTTGAGTTCTACGGCGTAATTGATAAGGGCCGAGACACGGCCTGTGAACTGGCCCTTGTAGCTGAGGTAAGCGAACAGCATGCCCACCGTCATCGTCACTGCGCCGGCTTGCTGCCCCGTCATGATGAGCTTGGCACCCAGCCACAGCACCAGCAAGTTCTCTATACCGAAGATGAAAGTGTTGGCCGTGGTGAAGCCAATGCTCATCTTGGCCGTGCGCACATCGCGGTTTTGCACATCCACGATCAGGTTCTGCCAGCGAGCACGGCGTTCTTCTTCTCGGCCGAACAGCTTTAGCGGCGCAATGGCGCGCAGGGTTTCCAGGAAATGGGTGTTTTCTTTGGCCGCCACCACCAGGCGTTCAGCGGCCGCATCGCGGAAGGGGCGGTAAGCCACCCAGCGCAGGAGGCCGTAGGCCGCGACTGCGGTCACAGTCACTGCACAAAGAGTAGGCGCATAAATCAGCATCATCACCAGGGCGGCAACCGCCATCAGGCCATCCAACACAGCTTCGATGGCTGCAGTGGTCAAGGTCTTTTGAATGGCGTTGACGGCGCCGAAGCGCGAGGTGATGTCGCCCAAGTGGCGTTTCTCAAAAAAGTCCACCGGCAAAAGTACCAGATGAGCAAACACATTGCTCATCCATTGCAGCGACAGCGTTTGGCCCAGCACCATCACCATCCAGGAGCGGGCCAGGCCGATAGATGTTTGCACGACCAGGAGCAGGCCAAAGCCAATCACCAGCACGGCCAGAAGGTCGCGGTCGCCTGAGGCCAGCACATCGTCCACCACCATCTGGTTGAACAAGGGGGCCACGATGGCGAACATCTCCAACACCACGGCCACGGCAAAGATTTGCAGCAGCGAGCGCTTGAGGCCCATCAACCTGCCGGTCAAGGCTCGCAAAGACACGCGGGCCGCCGGCGCTTGGGACTTGAACTCCGCATTGGGGCTCAACTCCAAAGCCACGCCGGTGAAGTGGCGGGAGATTTCGCTCATGGATAAGCGCCGCTCGCCCACAGCAGGGTCGAGAATCAGGGCAGATCTGCCGCCTCGCACCCGTTTTTTAAGGACGACGAAGTGGTTGAGGTCCCAGTGGAGGATGCAAGGGGTCTGTAATTCCCCAAGTTCGTCCAGGTCCAGGCGTAAAGGCCGAGATGAAAAGCCCAGGGCAGCCGCATGCGAGATCAACTGCTGCAGAGACGCACCCTTGAGGCTGACGGGGAAGCGGCGTCGCAGATCGGCAATGTCTTGATGCAGGCCGTGAGCGCTGCAGATCATCACGAGGCTGGCGAGGGCGCATTCACTCGATTCTGATTGGAGCTGCAGCCTCATACTCTCCCATTTACCCTCAAATAGTTTTCCAGTGCCAAATTTTGACAAAATAACTTCTGACGAAATTTATTCGAATCGCATCGATCATTTTTATGGATACATCCAGTTTCCGATCGTAATTTTTATCCGCAGCGGGATGCTGCGTCAGATACTTGGCTGGCTTCAATTCTACGTGTGAAATTATATATTTTTGGCAATATTTTTTAATTGATTGCGCAAAATTCATTCTTTGCGCTCATTTTTTTGAAAAATTGCGATTATTTTTTTAATGATCAAAAAAATTACCCATAAAATAGTGCCCACAGGAATAATGAATGCCAACAAAACATTAACGGCATTAGCGACGTGGTCCATGCATTTGGCCTCAATTCTACTCAGTGATGGGCTTCGATAAAATCTTAAATAAATATAATTAAAGCCATCACAATTCAGTTACTTCTGAAATTCACTAAATGGATGAGGAAATTTTTTAATTTCAATTCCTCATCGTTCTTGGTCTATTGAAATTACATTGCCACCTGTGCCCGTGGTGGATCCGGGGTGTAGCCGGTTATCCCACCAAGAGCACCCAAAAGTGCGCTGCTATCATAGCTGCCTCCTGAGTATTCTGAACTCCAGCTAGTGGTTATCTGGCCGCTCGAGTCATAACTAGTCTTAACAACTGTAACATTTCCAGTTGCAATTTGACAGGTTATATTAACGCCAGCTGCTCCTATCTTGTACACCAAGGGATTAAGGGTAAGAAGCCCAGCTGTGCCGCCCAATCCTTCGCCTAGTAGAAAGCAGCCCAGGGATCCCCCAATGCCGTTGTTGCCAATTCTCAAAGTGTATTGGCCGAAGGTAAAATCCGCTCCGCCAGATACTTCCGATAATTCTTGACTTGCAAGTTCTCTCATATTAAAAAATCTCAAATTTATAGAGTTAATAGCCAATTAAAAACTGAATGCGGATAAATGTACTCCTTTCGTTTTAATTTCGTTTTTTAAGTGGATTTAACTAATAATGTATTTTTGATGCTGATAATACTGGCTCCAACATCCACTCGCAAATTGCCCTGCGGTCCTGCATGATGTCGGCATCCAGTGCCATGCCCGCCTTCAGCAATTGCGTGTTGCCATAGGTGTTGATGGCCTGCTTTTTTAACTTCACGTTGACTCGGTATAGGGGTTCATTGGCCTGGGCCGCTGCGAGCAGGGCTTGTCCTTGCCCCCCGGGCAAGTCCTGCGCAGCTATGGGCGTCTGGCTGATGCTTTGCACTTCACCTTCAGCCATGCCGAATTTCTGATAGGGGTAGGCCGCATAACGCAACCAAACGGCTTGGCCGGGTTTGATGAAACCGGCGGTGCGGCTGGGGGCATAAAGTTGGGCTTCCAGCTCTGAATTTATTTGCCCCTTACTTTCTGGCACCAAGCTCAGCAAGGTTTGCCCGACTTGAATCGCCTGGCCAGGATGAATATCGAGTGCAGTGACCCGGCCCGCCTGCGCTGCTCTTAAGGTTAGGCCGCCACGGGCGTCGTTTTCAGTCGATTCCTGGCTCAAACTCGCCAGCCCGCGGTCGACCTGGGCTAGGTTGGTGCGGCTTGCAGTTTCGTTGTTGAGCATTTCGGCGCGGGTTGCTTGAATGTCTCTTTGCAAGGCCGCCAGGCTTCGCTCGGCATTGCGCTCCCGCAATTGCACATCAAGCAATTCCTCCTGCTTTTGCTGCAACTGCACTGCGGAGACGAAGCTGTCTTTTTCCAGCTCGGTGTAGCGGGCCAAGCTCTTGGCGGCCAAGCCGGCGCGCAGGCGGTTGGCGTCCAACTCGCCTTGCGCTTGACGTTCCTCAGCGGCCAAGCTGCGCAGGCGGTCGTTCAGGGCGTCTTGGCGCTGGCGTTGCTGCTGTTGGGTCAAAAAACGTTCGGTGTCTAGGCTGGCGCGGCGCTGCGCCAGGGCTTGGGCGTTGAGGGTGGCGGCATCGCCCAAGGCGGTGTTGCGTTCGCTTTTTAATCGCATCAGCACTTGGCCGGCTTGCACCACATCGCCCTCATGCACCAGCAGTTCCGTCAAAACGCCGGCTTGCGGTGCGCTCACGGTCAACAGGCCGGCCGTGGGCATCAGCAGCCCGGGCAGTTTGGCCTTGCGGGTGACTTCGCCCCAAATGGCAAAGGTGACCAAGGTCAAAGCCATAAATAATGAGAGGCCGGTCACCCAAGCAAAGCTGGGTGGACGCCCAATGCGGATACTGCCAAGCCACTGCATTTGAGCGGCTTGCATTACCTCGGCCCTGAACAGTGATGCGTTCCTGCTGTCATTACTCACTAACCCTCCTCGAATCGCATGGCTCTTTAGCCTGCTGAGGCAAAGTATGCCAATTCGACACAAAAATTCATTCACCCTCTCTTGGGGGGCGTTGAATGTGGCCGAAGCGTTTAGGGGCATACCAATTTGCTGCGCGCGATTAGCAAATCGGGCGCCCACTGTCATCTGTAAGAGTTAGCAGGTTCTACGGCTAAGGAAAATCGATCCGGCGTGGTGCCGGCGCGACGATTGACCTGAGCCTCTCCGCCCGTACCAACGCAAAGGTGCCAGAGCTCGTACCTCCAGATATTGACGGACATGACAAAGTGCAAGTACGCAAACACACGGGGCCTTGGGATCCTCAAACGGACTGAGACCGGGATAGCTATGGGAGAGATTCACCACAATTGGCGTGCCTAGTAAGGAGGTATGCCGGCTAAAGTGCAAAGCGGCTGCAACAACATGAATGCGAGAACGCCAAGCTCAAGCTACGGATTGAGGCCAACCTCGACATCCAAGCGCTACAGGAAGTCTTCGGCGTAAAGCCCTAGCCACGCAGGGCGGCGCGGGGCTGCGATCAAGAGATTGCCCAGGATCACTTGTTCGAAAGCCTAGCCGCCTGGTGGGGCTCTCTAGGGACAGCCATGGCAACCGGCCCATGGTGGTTGAGACCACGCAGAAACTCAGCGCGAAAATCGTCGAGATCGCGCAAGTGCGGCAGCGTTTCGGCTATCGCCGCATCCGTGACCTACTGGGTCCGCATTTTCTGAGCGCGAGCCGCAAACGCATCTATCGTCTGTACAACTAGGCGCAGTTGGCTGTTCGCATCCAGCGTATGCGCGCCGTTGACGGCATCTTGCGCAAGTGCTTTATCTGCGTGTCTTTATGTTTGCTAGCCAAAATTGCTCGGCATCACGACAGGCCAAGGCCGATTGAGCGTTCTTGGCCTCTTTGCTGCCTTTATGCCCAAACCTCAAAGGCCAGCCGGATACGGAGCCCTGCCCGCTTCAGTTCGCGGTCTACCTGCTACCTTCTTTTTTGGCGGTTGGCTCATTCCGAACGTTCGATATTTCGGGCCGTTCTTGCGCTTGAGTTGCTGTTCACTCTTGGTCAGATACTTGATGTTGGTTCGCAGGGCCTGGCGGCGAGCAAAGTCGACAGCATTGATTTGACCAGTCCCCTCGCCATGTCCTTTTTCGCGATGCATCTGACGATCACTGTTGCTGTTTCGGTAGGAGCCCTGCCCTTCCGTGATCACGTCACGCCAGTATTCACCGATGCTTCTGGCAATGTTTACATCGGCCTTCCTTTTGGTTGAGTACGCGATCAAGATGTGGACATGGAGTCCACTTTTTTTGCCGTCTTCGATCTTCCAGATGTAGCCAGTGATACCTGAAAGCAAACGATTCGCTCGTCGGTTGTTGAGCAAACGCTGGAGATGTCGCTGAACATCTTCAGGCCGGATGTGGTGACGCACACTCGTCTTGTAGTTCAGGCACAGCATCAAAAATAGGTGCCTTGAGCGCCACTCAAACATCTCTCTCTCCCACATCAGCGCTCGACCTAGACGCCGGTTCGCGTTGCGCTCATGCTGGCGAAGACGCGCCTTGAACCGGGATTTCTCACATTGATCTCTGATGCATGAGATCAACTCGTTGAAGAGATCGGCATACCGCCACCTTGACGCAGCGTCAAAGTGCAGCGGATCTCCGAACGAGAAGTCCTCCGAAAGCAGCTTCAGTTCTTTGGCTGCGTCAAAGAAGACGTCGACGCGCGGGCTGTAGTCGTACTGATCTGAATAGCTCGCCAACACTGACTTCACCGCAACGTAGTAGCGCTCCAGGCTCTTCTGAATGAGCAATATCCGACCTCGGTCATCAAACGTTACTTCAAAAGCCAACTCCTTCGTAGCGCGGATTTCTTCGACCATCAACTCAATTTGTGCCAGGGGCATTAACTTGCCGTAGTCTTCATGAACAACAAGGCTTGATCTCTCCCCTTCCGTCTTTCCTTCTGTGTGGTGGTCAAAATCGAGATCCTGGTAGGTCTCGAAAACTCCATTCCGAACAAGCTTGTTTAGAGCTGGAGCCGCTGCAGCAGGAATACAGGCAGTTTGTATTGGACGGCGAGACGGTGTGATCACCGTCCCCGCCTGACGCACGAAGGGACGATGGCGAGACAAGTGATGATGGTCAGTGCTGGTTGGAACAGGGTGCGCTACGGATTGGATGTTGTTCATGATTGCTCGTCTTTCAATCGGCTGTTGATGTTGCCGAGTAGACCGATGACTGAACAAGTTAGGCATGGATCCAAGTTGGATGTGAATATGGATTCCATAGATAGATTTCCGTGGATAGATCGTGGATAGCGTCGATAGATTCCATGGGTATGGATTTCATCGATGAATTCCATACCTTCATCGATTTCATCGATTCCATAGGAATTCCATAGGAAGCAGAAGTCTTCAGTAAAAAGTCACTCGTGACTGCCGCGTGTTTTTGACCAACACCTACGAGCCGGCTGTGAGTTCTTGACCCCGATGAGCATGCAGACTTGTGACATCACCAAAGCAGATGTTCATGGCCAGATGCAACGGGACGCGGGAGTCCAAGTCGTCTCGGCGCAAGGATTCTGGGGATACCAGGGCACCTCAGTCACGCAAGTCACCCGTAACGCGCGGTACGTTGGCCCCGGAACGCAAGCGGGCGTCACAGGGCTCGCCGAACCTCAGCTGCCATAGCGCGCGCGCATTCCAAGTACTCACGAATCTCGGTCACTGTGGGCTTAACGCGCCCGGCCTTAATCTCCGGCAGGACTCGATCAACCAGCAGACGTACCTTGCTCTGCTTTGAATCGATCACACCTTCCACAGGCATGACCGGCTCGCACACCTGTTCGACAAGTGCGGTACTGACCGGTACCTCTGGCGTGACTGGCGAAATGACAGGCGGTACCGGCACCGCGCCCGACGGCATCACCGTGACCGGATCATCAGTCTTCGTCGGCGCGGATACTGCGGCCGCCAAGTCGATCCGCTGCAACACGAAGAACCAGCACAAGCAGGCAGTACCCTCCAGGATCAAGGCAAACAGAACTCCAATGGTCAATCCCATCGCACCACTGGTCACACCCAGAAGGCCAACAAGGCGTTCGGTCACCGGGTCGTCCTTCACCGCGGCCTTGCGGGCCTCCAACCGCTCCTGATTCTGTTGCCAGCGCCGAACCTCATCAGCCTCGGCTTCCAGCGCTGCAATGCGAGCCCTCAGGACCGCCTCGCGGGCATCGAGGCGTGAACAGTCGGCAAGGCAGCGCCTAGACCGCAACTGAGCCAGGTCTGCCTTGACTTCAGCCAATTCCATCAGAATCAACGAAGCAACGCGCCTGGGTGATCTTGCATGCGCGCTGAGGGATGCCTCCGTGGACACTGCGGCAGCCATACGCTGTGCACCGGCCTGCGCCTGTGCCGACAAAAAGTAGCTGGTTTGGCCGTACACGATGTATACGATGCACGCCGCCGAAATGGCGATGGCCCCTAGCCGGGGTAAGGCCGATACCTGGCGAAATATTGGCATCAGCAAATGTGCACCGAGTACAGCAACGATCCCCACGCCAGCGTGGAACAGCCGCTCATTCGGACTGCTACCGAGCAGACGCCCGGCCTCGACCGCAATACACAAGGAAATGCCACTTGCCAGTAGGGCGAGGGCCAGGCTAAGCGCCCAAGGAACGTCAAAGTTCACCACTTGAGGGATTGCGCGCTTCATGGATGAACTCCGTGCTGCAGTTCAGAGCTACCGTTTTCTGCCACGAGGAGCGGCATATGCACCGGAACTGCCACTCCAACCACCGACTGAGCAATTTCTGCTTGATGCGGCCAAGTGCTTTTCGCACCAAACGAATGACGATTTCGGATGCGCGCTGCGCTGCCTGCGCCCCTGGTTGGTTTGACTGGCCGGCGCACACCCTCCTGGTGTGCAGCGCTTCGGCGATGGACCAAGCCGGTGGCAAACAGATTGCACCCTGGGTAGGGCAAACACTGCACAGCCAGCAGCACACCACCCATGCGGTCCATCAATTCCTGCCGCAACGTTTTCCGCTCGACCTTGGCGTTATCGGCAAGTGCTGTGATCCGTCGGGCGGTATCGATCGCCGGCCAAGGTTCCAGCACTCGGAAGCAACCTTGACCGCGTGTGATCGACTGCCAGTAGCTGCCGATTTCGCCCCCCAGGCCAGCAGGGTCCATCTGCATACCGTCAAAGATCAAAGAAAGCCGCAAGCCATAACCAGCTACCGGGGTGAACTGGACTCGCCAGACATACCCTTGCAGTTCTTTGAAGAGCGTTGTCTTGCCTTTCATGTTCGCGAAGAGATGCTTGCGATCGCTTTGGACTTTGGCGAACGGTACTTTGACTTGGGCGGGCTCAGTTTGGTCCAGACTACGGCCACCCCAGTACGCGTCGGCTTCGGCCCGTTCGACGTCGTTCAAGGTCTCAATGAGTTCCGAAACTTCTTTGGGCGTAAGCCTCGACGCAAGATAGTCCAGTTCGAGTTCAACCAACGTGAAGCGCTGTACATGCTTGCTGACCCTCCCCATCAGTTCAATCAGCCGATCGGCGTTTCTCTCGTACTTCCCTTGCCAATCTGCAGCCCGCTTCCTAAGGCGACATTTCTTAGCCTCGGCACGCATTTGTAATACGAAGTCCTCGAGAACTTCCTCGACAGTGGGGCCAGTCACGGTGCGGGTACTCAAAGAGAAGCCTTCTAGGTGCCGGATTGCGTGTTCGCGGTAAGTGCGAAGGAAGAGCACCACGTAGGGGTGAAACGTGTACTGACGGCTGAACAGCCGCCAGTAGCCATGCAGCCAAGCTAGGTGTTGTGCAAGCACAGTGAACAGTTCTCTGGCTGGCCAACTGCGTCGTTGGCTGGTCACACGGACATTCATATCGCCCTCAACAACCAGGCGCATAAAGCTCAAGCAAAGACCAAGGCTTTCAAGATGGTTGCTGTTGAGCCTGTACCGACGCCCGGTTAGGTCAGCAAGTTCGTAGTCATGTGTAGTGCAATTCATCATGGTTTACTCCCGAAAAGCAATGGGCCACCCGGGCATTTGAGCGATGCGCAGTTGCAGGCATCGGCACGACAGTCAGGGTCGAACCAGTTGTTTGCTTTTTGATTTGCGCCCACGCCCCTGGGCACCACCACAGCCAGCGGGCTGTGGTGGTTTCTTGATCCGCCGTTCGGTGATTCAGTGGCCCAAGGAAAGGGGCTGATGAACACAAAGGAGATCCTTGCGTCCTTGCAGGAAGATCGATACACGGCCCTGACCGCAAAGCTCAGCCAGCGCTCGGTCAAAGCGCGCCTTGGACAGGCCGACGTTGAACGACTGACGGCGTACTGAGGTCAACTCATGGGCCCAACTACCCGTGACGGCGCAGTGTCGATGCAGGGCCTCACCCAGACGCTGTACGTCCACTTCGGCCTGGCTCGGCTTGACTGGGACGTCGGTCATGCGCTCGTACTGCTCAATGCTCCAGCGCCCAATGACATCAGCGGCCTGCATCACATCGAGTTGGATCTCGCCGTCAGTTCCGAATTCAAAAACATGCAGGACGCCGGCCAGGCGCAGGATGCGCTCGGAGTGGCGGGCGACGTAAGCATTCAAGGTCTGCCCACGCGAATGACCCCAGTAACGATTGCGCAGCTCTTCACCGCTGGCGATCAGGAACTCGCTGGCGTCTTTGGAGAGGCGCAATACGGGGCGATCCAAGCCCGATGTCACTTGCTTAATGCTGGCCTCGATCAGTGTTTTGACGCGCTTTTCGTAGGCTTCGCGGACCTCATTGCTGAAGGTCACACCGTGAAATGCCTTCGGGATTTGGGCGGAGCAAGCCTGAGCCACAAAAAGGCGATTCACCAAGCCGACACCGGCGTTGCTGCCGGCCAGCAACTGGTGACCGACGCCGTCGATACCCGGCTGTTCGGCCAACAGCATATTGAAGCGATGACCAGTGAGCGCAATGCGGCCGTCCTTGACTCGGGCGTGATTGATGTCGTCGCCATCGTTCAGTTTCGCGAGCGTCGGCGAGGCAGCCTTGACCAACTGCTTGCACTGTCCAGCATCGTCGGAGAAGAGTCCAACCCATTTCCACTCACGCAAGTGCAAGATCAAGCCCTCGCGAGTGATGTCCTCGGCGAAGAGTGCCGGGGCGATTTTCTTCTCCGCGTTCCCAAGGGTCCAGGCGCGTACTTCGCGATCAATTGGATCGCGCAGTTGTTTGTACGGAACAGACTTGCCTGCACTGGAGGCGACCTGGAGGTAGGCACTGAAGCCAATCGACGCATGCTGGCCGTTCGGCCAAGCTATGTCGGCGAGGGACTGGACCAGCAAGGAAGCGAAGGCCGGAAGCTGCGTTCCAGCGATTGCCGAATCGAGGCCGCCATAAGTTAGATTGCATGACATGCGACCTAAAAGACCGGGCAGATTGTTCGTCGGCGCGTTGGTCGTGTGGGGTCGCCAGGTTTGGTTTGTCTTTTGGCCGGGATAACCCAAAGACATCGGTAGCTGGACTGGGCCAGCACTGACAGTGGCGGCAAAGAGACCCCGGCCAGGGGTCAGCGGATTCATTTTGTACGGCATGGTGTTCCTTGCTGTTTGGGCTCTATGTGACAAAGTCAAAGTGGGTCAGTTCTTGATCAGTTGCTCGATGGCATCTGCTGGCCACAAGAGGCGACGATTCGGCAGCTTCAAGGGTTTAACCGTGAAATACGAGCCCGTTTGGGCGTAGCGTTTTCGCAAGGTTTGGGGACTTAGGCCTAGCTGGGTGGCGAGTTCATCGGTGGTCCAGCACCGGCTTTCGCGTGACAGGTCGCCAGGCGGCGAGCACTTCAGGCCATTCGCCTCTAAAAGTCTGCACGGTGTATCAGTCGGAAGCTCCATATCGGCATTGACATTCATCGAGGTTCTCCTATGTGTGATGGAACGTCGTTGATGGTAGGGATGCAGAGGCAAGGTGAGAATTACTGATGGGAGCCGCTTTTTGGTAACGCACATGACCAACAAAAAGATCGACAACACGCTTTACATACACCTCGCTAACGTCATAAACCAGGCGCTGCCACTTGAGTACGCCATCCGCGCAGCCCGCCAAGCGAACCCTCGCGAGATGGAGCAACTGGCGGAGATCGCAGAGCAAATCAAGCAGTACTGGCTGGCCCTTGGCGCCAGCGAGCAAGAGATTCAGCACGACCGTCTGGTCGACCTCGTGTGGGATGTGCTTCAGGTCGGGTTGCCGATGAGTCGGCGGCATGACCGTGTATTCACCGATCGCGCTTTTGTAGAGTTGATCAACAAGGGGCTGGCCGGAGCGAGGGCCTCGTTTGGTGAAGCGGTGCAGCCATTGCGCTTGCCTGCCACGGACTACTTTCGGATCTGCGACCTACTCAACGGCAACGACATTGCCAAATTACTCACCGTCGTAGCTCGACGTCTCTATGAGTCTCGGGACTACCAGCCTCAGGACGACATCGCGTTGGAGAAGTTCGTGCATGGCGTACGCGAGCCGATACGGCTGCATCCGGGCTTGGAGTTCGTCACGAAACACCGATCGGACAGCCACCGTGGGGTCGAACGCTTCGGCATCGTTTTGGACACCGAGATGGAGTTCGACACAGCCGATTTGCAACGACTCGTCCGAGAGTTCCTGTATCAGTTCGCCCAACGTAGGAAGGCCCTGCGTGCGCCGACCGCCGTGGATCCGACATCGGAGGAGTTGATTCAGGCATTCCTGACGGACGATCTTCTTGGTCGAGTCACTCCGCATAAGGCCGACCGCATGAATAGTCTTCTAGGCCCCCTAGCGGGGCTGCAATGCTGGGACTTGGTGGAGCAGTACAGGCAGGAAGAGAAGGCGTCTCCAGTCGACGACGCCGTAGCGGCAGTCCTTGCGATACTTCATCCGAAGGACAAGGACCTGACAGGCCATGCCGGCATGAAGAAGAATTTCTACACGGCCAGAACGGCGATCAATAGCCTGCCATTTAGCGGGGCGGCGCCCGTTAGCCGCGCCAAGCGCAAATTACCACCGAAAGCGAGCACATGAGGTGTACATCGCTTGGGCTCGAGGTTGATCGAGAGCGATCCAGTTTGCCTACATGACGCCTACATGAAGTCAGAAAACAATAAAGCGAATTCCGAAAAACTAGCTTAAGTGCTTGATTTAATTGGTAGGCCGTGCAGGACTTGAACCTGCGACCAAAGGATTATGAGTCCTCTGCTCTAACCAACTGAGCTAACGGCCCCCGAGGGGTTTCCAAACTTCCGGCGTTGCACCGGAAGCGCGCGATTGTATAGGGCTTGTGCAACGCTATTTCTGCGACAGCGCTTGACTGATCATTCTTGAGGTGATGTCAACGATTTGAATCATCCGGTCATAGGCCATGCGCGTGGGGCCGATCACGCCCAGGGTACCCACCACTTGGCCGTTGACCTCATAGGGCGCAGAGACAATCGACAATTCCTCAAACGGAACGACCTGGCTCTCGCCGCCGATATAAATGCGCACGCCTTCGGCTCGGCTCGACACGTCCAACAAACGCATCAGCTGCGTTTTCTGCTCAAACATATCGAACAAGCGCCGCAAGCTGCCCATGTCGTTACTGAAATCCTGCACGGTGAGCAAATTGCGCTCGCCCGAGATGACCACGCGCTCCTGTTCGTCCACCATCGCCTCGGTGCCCGCCTGAACGGCCGCACTCATCAGGCCGGCGATTTCGCCGCGCAAGGCGTCGACCTCATGCTTGAGTCGCTCGCGCACCGACTCCAGGCTCAAGCCTGCGTAATGCGCATTGAGTCGATTGCTGGCCTCGGCCAATTCGGTCTGACTCAGGTCCTGCGCGGTGAAGATAACGCGGTTTTGCACATCACCATCGGGCGAGACCATGATGACCAAGACGCGCCGCTCGCCCAAGCGAAGAAATTCGATGTGATGAAAAACGCTGGGCTTGCGCGGCGCGGTCACCACGCCAACAAAGTTAGAAAGACTAGACAGCAGATGCGCGGCGCTGGCAATCACGCGCTGCGGCTGGTCGGGCTGCAGCTGCGTTTCGATCGGCCGCGAGTCCGCCCCCAGCAGGCCAGGCTGAGCGGTCAGCATGGTGTCGACAAAGAGCCGGTAACCGCGAGCGGTCGGAATGCGGCCGGCACTGGTGTGTGGGCTGGCGATCAAACCGAGCTCTTCCAGATCGGCCATCACATTGCGGATCGTGGCCGGACTGAGCTCCAGCCCGGAGGCCTTGGAAAGCGTGCGGGAACCGACAGGCTGGCCGTCCGCGATATAGCGTTCAACCAGAGTCTTCAGAAGGGATTTAGATCGCTCGTCGAGCATGCGCACATTGTAAGTTCCAGTCACGGGGCCGGCACCGCAACTTCAACGGACTGCCATATCCCTGTGGTGTAATTCTTCTCCATGGCCAAACGTTTCCAGCATGTGGCAATTGTGGGCAAGCATCAGGCCCGCGGCATACGCCCGCTCCTTGAAGAAATTGCCGAGTTCGTCACGCGGCAAGGACTCGATGTTTCCTTTGAGCGCGAAACCGCGCTCAACACCGGCATCACGACTTTTGATGCGCTGGCGAATGATGCTTTGGGGGCTCATTGCGACCTCGCCATCGTGGTCGGCGGTGACGGCACGATGTTGGGCTTCGCCCGTGAGATGGCTCGCTTCGGCGTGCCGCTGGTCGGCATCAACCAAGGGCGACTCGGCTTCATCACCGACATCTCGATCGAAAAATTCCGTGAGGCCTTGGCGCCAATCTTGGCGGGTGACTTCGAGATGGAACAGCGCCCGATGCTGGAAGGCGCAGTCTGGCGCGACGGCGAAAGCATCTTCGAGGGACTGGCGCTGAACGATGTGGTGGTCAGCCGCGGCGCCACCGCCAGCATGGTCGAGTTGCGCATCGATGTCGGCGACGAGTTCGTGGCCAATATGCGCGCGGACGGCGTGATCGTTGCCTCGCCCACTGGCTCCACCGCCTACTCGCTGTCGGCCGGCGGCCCCATCATGCACCCCAGCATCGCCGGCTGGCTGCTGGTGCCGATTGCCTCACACACGCTGTCCAACCGGCCTATCGTGCTGCCCGATATTGGTGAAGTCCGAATGGAAATCGTTGCCGGCCGCGACGCCAGCGTCAATTTCGATATGCAAAGCCTGGCCAGTCTGCTGCATGGCGACCGCATCACCGTGCGCCGCTCTGCGCACAAGGTGTGCTTCTTGCACCCCAAGGGCTGGAGCTATTACGCCACGCTGCGGCGCAAACTGCGTTGGTACGAGGGAGTCAGCTGATGTTGCGGCGCATGAATCTGCGCGATTTCGTGATCGTGACCGAGTTGGAACTGGATTTCGGCCCCGGCTTTGCCGTGTTGACCGGGGAAACCGGTGCAGGCAAATCGATTCTGGTTGATGCCTTGCAGTTGGCGCTGGGCAGCCGCGGCGATGCCGGCGTGGTGCGCGAAGGCGCCGCGCGCGCCGAAATTTCTGCGGAATTTGACCGCCCGCTGCATCTGACCACTTGGCTGGACGAAGCAGGCTTTGACCACGCCGGAGGCACCTTGCTGCTGCGCCGCGTGATCGACACGCAAGGCAAGAGCCGCGCCTGGATCAACGGCAGCCCGGCCACCGTGACCCAGTTGCGCGACTTGGCCGACAGCTTGTTGGACATCCATGGTCAACATGCCTGGCAGGGCCTGACCCGACCGGCCGCCGTGCGCGCCCTGCTGGACAGTTATGCCGACGTGGACACCCAAGCGCTGACCCAGGCCTTCGGCAACTGGAAAACGGCCGGAGACCAGCTGAACGCAGCCGAGAGTCGCCAAGCCGAACTCTCGCGCGAACGCGATCGACTCGCCTGGCAAATTGGTGAAGTCGCACGCCTGAGCCCCGCGCAAGATGAGTGGGACGAGCTGAATGCCGAACATCAGCGGCTGTCGCACGCGCAGTCCTTGCTGGATGCCGTTCAAGGCGCCCTGCAGGCCTTGAGTGAGGCCGAACCCAGCGCCGAATCGCAGACCGACAGTGCCCTCAATCAGTTGGACAAGGTGCTGAGCTACGACGCCAGGCTCGAGCCCGCCGTCGAGGCGCTGCGCGGCGCCCAGAGCCAGATTCAGGACGCCAGCCACGCGCTCAGCACCTATCTGCATGGCACCGAGTTGGAGCCCGCCAGGCTGCAAGAATTGGACGAGCGCCTGTCCGCCTGGCTGGGGCTGGCGCGGCGCTACCGATGTGCTCCAGCCGGGCTACCCGCCTTGCTCTCGCAATGGCAAGCCGAGTTGCAGCAATTGGACGCCGCCACCGACTTGGATGCCCTGAACAAAGCCTTGACTGCGGCCCGAGCGGCTTTCGACCAAGAAGCCCGGCGCATCAGCGTCGCACGCGGCGCGGCCGCGCCCAAATTGGCCGTGGCGGTAACGCAGGCCATGCAACAACTAGGCATGGCAGGCGGCCAGTTCGAGATCGCCCTGTTGCCACAGGATCAGCCGCAAAGCTTCGGCCTGGAGTCGGCCGAATTCCTGGTGGCCGGTCATGCCGGCAGCACGCCTCGCCCCTTGGCCAAGGTCGCATCTGGCGGAGAGTTGTCCCGCATCGCCCTGGCCATTGCGGTCACGACATGTCAGCAAGAACAAGCCAACGCTGCAACCAGCGTCGGCACACTGATCTTTGATGAGATCGATGCCGGCGTCGGCGGCGCCGTGGCCGAAACCGTCGGGCGACTGATGAAGCAACTCGGCCGCGAGCGCCAAGTTCTGGCCGTGACCCATCTACCTCAGGTCGCGGCCTGCGCCGACCATCATTTCCTGGTCGCCAAGGCTGCCCGCAATGGCCAGACCTGCAGCGATGTGAGCCCCGTGCAGGGTGAAGCCCGGGTGGCTGAAATCGCCCGCATGCTGGGGGGCGAACGACTGTCCTCGACCAGCTTGGCTCACGCCCAGGAAATGCTCAGCCTTTCCTCAGCCCCCTCCTCCCTGCCCTCTTCCTCGCCCGCCTCCCCCTCGAGGACAAAAAAGGCCAAATCATGACGAACGAAGCGGTGGTCCAGCCGATTCCGGCGCCGCAAGGCTCATCTACCCAAGAAGCACCGGAAAGCCGGGTTGTGCTGGTCACCGGCATGTCCGGAGGCGGCAAATCGGTCGCCATGCATGCCCTCGAAGACGCCGGCTTTTTTTGCGTCGACAACCTGCCCGCCGATCTGCTGCTTGATTTTTTGCGGCTGGAGCAACAGCGCGGCGCCCGCCGCGTGGCCATCGCCGTGGACGTGCGCAGCGCCGGCTCGCTGCCACTCTTGTTGCCGCTGATCAAGCAACTGCGCACCGAAGGGGTTTCAATCCGCTCGATTTTTCTCGATGCCAGCACCGATGCCTTGATGCGGCGTTTTTCCGAAACGCGCCGCCCCCACCCGCTGCGCCAGGACTTGTCCACGCCAGGTAGCAGCGACGACAGCCACCGAGCGCTGCTTGAGGCGATCGCCCTGGAGCGCGAATTGCTGGCCGCCCTACGGGTTGAGTCCACCGTGCTCGACACCAGCCAATTGCGGCCCGCGCAGTTGCGAGCCTGGGTGCGTGACCTGGTGGTGGTGAAGGGCAACTCGCTGACCTTGGTGTTTGAATCTTTTGCCTTCAAGCATGGCGTGCCCAGCGATGCCGACTTCGTTTTCGATGTACGGGTGCTACCTAACCCCTATTACGACCGCGAACTGCGCCCCTTGAACGGACGCGATGCGCCGGTGGCCGCTTACCTGAAGGCGCAGCCGGAAGTGAGCTTGATGCTGGCGCAGATCAGCGAGTTCCTCAGCCGTTGGCTGCCCAATTTCGCCGCCGATCAACGCAGTTACTTGACCGTGGCCATCGGCTGCACCGGCGGCCAGCATCGCTCGGTCTATCTGGTGGAAACCTTGGCGGAACAATTTGGCCACCACGGCCAGGTGCTGAAACGCCACCGCGAGTTGGACGCCAAATAGGCGAGGCGACCTGGCCGGCGAAGCTCCCGGCCAATCAGGCCGTCAATCCATCATGCAGGTCAAACTCAGACCTGCGCCCGCGGATCATCTCCGGCCGACAACAAGGCCAGCAGAGCCACGGTGCCCAGCGGGCACAAAAACACCAGGGCCAGCATCCAGGGCAGTAATCCGCGGCCGCTGCGCCGCAGCGCCAGTGCCATAAAGACCCAATGCGCCATCAAGGCCGCGGCCAAACCGAGCGCCAAAAACGTCATCAGTGCCGGCGATGGCTCCCCGTCCACATGGGCCGCCGAGATCAAGAACCACAGGCAGCACGCCGCCGCCAGCAAGGCGACCAGGGCGGACTCGACGACATTCTTGACGGAGGTATTCATGGACTTAGGTGCAGGTGAAGTGAGTTCAGCAGACGATCATTTTCTTCAGCGGCGCGGGCAATGCGTATTCGGCTAAACGCTCCTTGGCCACCCAGGAGCCTGCCGTCATTGGCTCTTGATTCGAGACCAGTTCGGCGCGCCGGGTGTGCAGTATCCAATCAAAATGCGTCAACGCATGCTGGATGCGCGGCATGACCTCGAGCTGGGCCCCCAAACGCTGCGCCTCTTGCTGCAATGAGGCCTCATCGTCAAACAGAGGCAAGCTCCACAGGCCGGCCCAAACACCGGTGGCCGGCCGCTGCTGAAGCAAGACCTGACCCTCTTGCTCCAACCACAACCACCAGCTTTCGCGCCGGCTGCGCTTGAGCTTGCGGGTCTTGATAGGAAAGCGCGTCGGCTCCCCCTGCATGCGTCCCACACACAGCTCGGCCACCGGGCACAGCAAACATTGCGGCGAACGCGCCGTGCAGACGGTCGCACCCAAATCCATCAGGCCCTGCGTGTAGGCCTCGATTCCGGAGTCGGGAAGCAATTCACTGGCCATGCCCCACAAACGCTTCTCCTCGGCGCTGCTGGCCAGATCACCATCAAAAGCCAGCAAGCGCCCCAGCACACGCTTGACGTTGCCATCCAAGATTGCCACCCGCTCACCAAAACAAAAGGCCGCCACGGCCGCGGCGGTGGAGCGGCCTATGCCCGGTAGGCTTTGCAAGGCGAGCGCGCTGCGCGGGAATTCGCCACCATGCTGGGTCGCCACCGCCACCGCGCAGGCATGCAGATTGCGCGCACGGCTGTAATAGCCCAGGCCGGCCCACAAGGTCAGCACCTCGTCCAACGAGGCTGCGGCCAAGGCCGTCACTGTCGGGAAGCGCTCAAGAAAACGCTGGTAGTAGCCCAACACCGTGGCGACCTGGGTCTGCTGCAACATGATTTCAGACAGCCAGACCCGATAAGGGTCGCGCGTGTTCTGCCAAGGCAACGCATGGCGACCATGACGGCGCTGCCAAGCGATCAGCGTGCGGGCAAACTGCAAAGGCAGCTCTATCTCTTTTGACATTGGGGACAGAAAAATGTGGCCCGTTGGCCCTGAACAATGCGCCGAACGAGGCTGCCGCAGCTGAAGCAAGCTTGGCCCTCGCGGCCATAAACACGCGCTTGCATCTGAAAGCTGCCGGCCACGCCATGCGCATCCTTGAAGTCGCGTAGCGTGCTGCCGCCCGCATCCAGTGCCTGGGCGAGCACCCCCCGCACCGCCTGCGCCAGCCGCTCGGCGCGCGGACGACTGAGCTTGCCGGCCTGCAAACGTGGGTCAATGCCGGCTAGGTACAAGGCCTCGCAGGCATAAATATTGCCGGCGCCCACCACGATGTCACCCGCTAGCAAGGCCTGTTTGATGGCCACACGCCGGCCGCTCAGACCGGCATGTAAATGGGCGCCATCAAAGCGCGCATCAAAGGGTTCCAAGCCCAGCCCGGCCAGCAATTTAGCGGCCGCGGGCGAATCCAAGGCCTCGGCCCACACCACCGCGCCGAAGCGCCGCGGGTCGGTCAGTCGCAACAACCCGCGATCCGTCAACAGGTCGAAATGATCATGTTGCGCCGCCTCGGGCGCCACACCCGGCGCCGTGAAAGCCAAGGAGCCAGACATCCCCAAATGCAGCAGTAAACCACCGCTGGCCACCGGGCGAGACAAGGGCAGCCACAGGTATTTACCGCGGCGGGCGACCGCGCCGACGCGGCCACCGGTCAAACAATCGGGCGCCAAGCCCAAGGGCCAACGCAAGGGCTTGCCCAGGCGCGTTTGCAGCACCGTGGCACCCTCGATGGCATCGGCAAAGGAGCGGCGGGTGACTTCAACTTCGGGGAGCTCGGGCATGGCCGGATGATATCGGGGCAGAATGCCCACTCGCCCCGCAAGCATTCGGCGGGCGCAAGTATTGATGCAGGAGCTTTCATGCCCGAGTTTTCCCGTCGCAGCCCACCGTTGACGATTGCCATGCTAGCTGCGGCCTTGATCAGCAACGCCGCCTTGGCCGCCCCCGCGCCTGCGGTGCCCGCCAGCGCCGCGTCCGCCGCAGCGTCGACGCCGGCTGCAGCCGCAGAACCGCTGCGCAATTCGGCCATGGACGCCCCGCTGTTCTACCAGTTGCTGGTCGGCGAGATGGAGCTGCGCAGCGGCCAACCCGGCGTGGCCTTCCAGGTCCTGCTCGACGCGGCGCGGCGCACCGGTGATGACGAGTTGTTTCAGCGGGTCATCAATATCGCTCTGCAGGCTCGTGCCGGTGATCAAGCACTGATCGCCGCCAAGGCTTGGCGCGACGCCAAACCCAAGTCGCAGGCAGCACATCAAATGGTGATGCAGCTATTGGCCCTGCTGAATCGTCCGGCCGAGGTCCCCGACGTGCTGCGCTCCTTGCTGGAGATCAGCCCAGCGGAGCAGCGGCCCGGCGTGCTGGCCTCACTGCCGCGCCTGTTCCAGCGCGCGGCCGAACCCAAGCAAGTGCTGCGTGCCTTAGAGCCGGTATTGCGCACCAGCGCGCAGCGCGCCGACACGCGTGAGATTGCCCAGGTCGTGCTGGGCCGGTTCTACTTGGCCGCCGGTGAAACCAAGCGCGCACTAGAGCTGGCGCGTGAACTGGTGAAGCAAACGCCCGAGTCGGACGATGCCATGCAACTGGCGCTGGACCTGATGCCGAACGAGGCGGACGCCGAGGCCTTGGTGCAGGCCCGACTGAGCGCCAGCCCGAACAACCATCTGCTGCGCCTCGCCTATGGGCGCGCGCTGGCACGCAGCCAACGCCCGGCCGAGGCCGCACGCGAATTCCGCACCGTCACCGAAGGCTCACCCAACACCGGCTCGGCCTGGTTTGCTCTAGGCTCGCTGGAGTTGGAGCTGAAGCATGCAGACGCGGCCGACAAGGCCTTGCGCGAATACCTGCGACTGCTGGGTGAATCGCCCGCAACCGCCGCAGAGACCGAGGGCTCCATCACCTCCGAGGCGCACCAACAAGCTTGGCTGATGCTGGCTCAAGCTGCAGAAATGCGCGGAGACTTGAAGGGTGCAGAGGCTTGGCTGGTCAAGGTCGATGCTCCGCAGCGGCAGTTGGAAGCCGGCTACCGCCGCGCCTCGCTGATGGCCCGCCAAGGCAAGCTGAACGAGGCCCGAAAGCTGCTGCAAGCGCTGCCCGAATCGAACCAAGAGGAACTGCGCGCCAAGCTGATGGCGGAATCTCAATTGCTGCGCGATATGCAGCAATGGAAGGCTGCGCACGAAGTACTGGAGCGTGCCAACGAGCGCCTGCCCGACGACCCGGACCTGATTTACGAGCAATCGATGATGGCCGAGAAGCTCGGCCGCCTGGATGAAATGGAGACCCTGCTCAAGCGGGTCATTGCCATCAAGCCGGATCACCACCACGCCTACAACGCGCTGGGCTACTCGTTGGCCGAGCGCAATATCCGTCTGCCGGAAGCGCGCGAATTGATCGCCAAGGCGCTCGGCTTTGTGCCTTCGGAGCCCTTCATCCTCGACAGCATGGGCTGGGTCGAATACCGGCTCGGCAATCTTCCCGACTCGCTGCGCTTCTTGCGCCAGGCCTATGCCGCCAGGCCGGACGCAGAAATCGCCGCTCACCTCGGCGAGGTCCTGTGGGTCAGCGGTGAACAGGCCGAAGCCAAACGCATCTGGCAGGAAGGTATCGCCCGCGAACCAAAGAACGAAGCGCTGCGAGAAACACTCAAACGCCTGAAGGCGACGCCATGACTTGGCACATTCCCCTTCCCGCTCGCTTGCTGGCCCTGTGTGCCGCATTGAGTCTGGCGGCTTGCGCCAGCCTAGCGCCAACGCCCGCACCCTCGCTGACCGAAGGTGACATCCGCCTGAATGGGCGGCTCAGCGTGCAAGTGGCTGGCAGCAGCGGCCGAGCCTCGGGTGGTAACGCCGGCTTTGAGCTGATCGGCAGCCCGACCGCCGGGCAACTGGAGCTGAGCACCCCCTTGGGCAGCTTGGTCGCACGCGCCAGCTGGCGCGACGGCGAGGTGAGTCTGCAAACGCCCGATGCCGAGCGCAGCTACGCCAATTTGGACGAGTTGACGCGCGAATTGCTGGGCGAAGCAATCCCGGTTGCAGCCCTGTTTGACTGGCTGCGCGGACGGCCATGGCCGCAGGCGCCCAGCCAAGCTCTGACCCAAGGCCCAGGCTTTGAGCAATTGGGCTGGCGCATCGACCTGTCAAAGCTCGACGAAGGCTTAATCCTGGCGCACCGTCCAGCCGAGCCGGCCGTGACGCTGCGAGCCCGGATCGAATCTTCCAACTGAAACTCTTTTCTGCACCTAAAGCCGCAATGCTTGCGATTTACGACGTCCCGGCCCCGGCCAAGCTGAATTTGTTTTTGCATGTGGTGGGCAAGCGCCCTGACGGCTACCACCTCCTGCAATCGATCTTTGCCCTGATCGACTGGGCCGACACCTTGCACTTCGAGCGCCGCAGCGATGGCACACTGGCCCGCCATGACCAAGGCGACGCCTTGCCTCCCGATGATTTGTGCCTGCGCGCCGCCAAGCTCTTGCAAAGCGAAAGCGGCTGCAACTTCGGCGCCGACATCCACATCGAGAAGCGCCTGCCTGCGGGCGCCGGCATGGGCGGCGGCTCGTCCGATGCCGCCTCCACCTTGCTGGCCCTGAACCGCCTGTGGCAATTGAACTGGCCGCTCTCACGGCTCTTGCCGCTGGGCTTGAAGCTGGGCGCCGACGTGCCGTTCTTCTTGGGTGGCAGCCACGCCTTCGTCGAAGGCATCGGCGAAATCTTGCATCCGATCGCGCTGCCCGAGCTGACCTTGGCGGTGCTCAAACCGAGCGAAAGCATTGCCACGCAGAAAATATTTTCGAGCCCCCTCTTGGCAAGATCAAATTCTGTGGCTATAGTAGCGGGCTTTCCTGCACACAAATCAATTCGCAGCAACGCTCACAAAAACGAGCAAGACAAAGCAGACAATGCTGAGTCAAACAAAGTTGAAGCAATTAGTTTGGATGCCGAAGGGATCGCAAGACTTGTTGAAAGCGATGAAGGAATTTGGGGTCGTAACGATCTTCAAAAACCTGCCGAAGCAAGCTGCCCTGAGGTAGTGCAAGCACTGCAAATGTTAGAGAACGCATTTGGCAATAGCCGAATGACAGGATCAGGCAGCGCGGTGTTTGCCCGAGTAAATACTCGATATCGTGAAGGAAAAAATTTAGGTGGTTCGCACCAGTCAATAGTCGCACAAACGACGTTGCCCTTCGAAATTCCGACGGGTTGGACTGGTAGAATATGCCGCAGTTTGGACAGGCACCCGCTCCAGGGCTGGGCCACAAACTGAGTCAGCAATGACACGCAAGGAATAACGCGTCAGTCAATGACACGTGAAGTTATAGGGTGCTGCAGCTCTGCAGTGTCCTGTGTAGGGGAGTCGCCAAGTTGGTTAAGGCACTGGATTTTGATTCCAGCATGCGAAGGTTCGAATCCTTCTTCCCCTGCCAAAATTTCTCGAATAGTTTTTCGTCGTAAGACATCACCCGGACACGCTGGCTGGCCACGGGTCCTTCTCAGATAAAGGGATGGCCCGTGCTGCTCAATACCGTCCTGTTCACCGGCAACTCCAATCCGGTTCTCTCCCAAGAAATCGCTACGCACCTGGGTCTCGACCTGGGCAAGGCTGTGGTCGGTCGTTTCTCCGATGGTGAAGTCACCGTCGAGATTCAACAAAACGTCCGCGCTCGCGATGTCTTCGTGGTCCAGCCCACTTGCGCGCCGACCAACGAGAACCTGATGGAACTGTTGATCATGGTTGATGCCCTGAAGCGCGCCAGCGCTCGCCGCATCACCGCCGTGATCCCTTACTACGGTTACGCCCGCCAAGACCGCCGCCCCCGCTCCACCCGTGTGCCTATTTCGGCCAAGGTCGTTGCCGATCTGCTGGAAAAAGTCGGCGTCGAGCGCGTGCTGACCATGGACTTGCACGCTGACCAGATCCAAGGCTTCTTCAACATCCCGGTCGACAACATCTACGCCTCACCGGTGTTGCTGTCGGACCTGAAGGCCCGCAACTATTCCAATCTGGTGGTGGTGAGCCCCGACGTCGGCGGTGTGGTGCGCGCACGCGCCCTGGCCAAGCAACTCGGTTGCGATCTGGCCATCATCGACAAGCGTCGTCCGGCCGCCAACGTTTCTGAAGTGATGCACGTCATCGGTGAAATCGATGGCCGCAACTGCGTCATCATGGACGACATGATCGACACCGCTGGCACCCTGGTGAAAGCCGCTGAAGTGCTGAAGGATCGTGGCGCCAAGAGCGTGTTCGCTTATTGCACCCACCCGATTCTGTCGGGCCCGGCGATTGAGCGTATTTCCAAGTCGCAACTCGACGAAGTGGTGATCACCAACACCATTCCTTTGAGCGACGCTGCCAAGGCCTGCGGCAAGATCCGCCAGCTGTCGGTGGCCTTCTTGTTCGCCGAGACGATCCGCCGGATTTCCGATGGTGAATCGGTCACTTCGCTCTTCTCTGAGCAGAACAACAATTTTTAAAATTTGCGATCGCAAGATCGCAATTCACCGAGCAGCCTGGTCGCGGGCGCTCAAATCCATGAACAGCCGCAAGGCTGTTCAGCCTTTCTGGAGTCACTATGAAATTCACAGCTTTTGACCGCAAGTTGCAGGGGACCGGAGCGAGCCGCCGCCTGCGCATTGCTGGCCGCGTTCCTGCCGTCGTGTTCGGCGCAGGCGAGCCCGCCAATATCGAACTGGACCACAACGCCCTGTTCTACGCGCTGAAGAAGGAAGCCTTCCACAGCACCATCCTCGAGATGGAACTGAACGGCGCGGTCTCGCAAGTTCTGTTGCGCGACTTCCAACTGCACCCCTACAAGCCGCAAGTTCTGCACGCTGACTTCCAGCGCGTCGACGGCACCACCAAGATCACCAAGAAGGTGCCTTTGCACTTCAAGGGTGAAGAGACTTCGGTCGCCGTCAAGACCGACTCTTGCACGGTCAACCACGTCATCACCGAACTGCTGATCACCTGCCTGGCCCAGCAACTGCCTGAGTTCATCGAAGTGGACCTGAGCGGCCTGACCAAGGGTCACTCGGTGCACGTGAACGACCTGAAGCTGCCTGCCGGCATCAAGGTTGTGACTCACGGCAAGCCGAACCCCGTGGTTGCCACCCCGGTTGAGCCCGTCGCTGAAGAAGTGATCGTGGCCGCTGCCGCTCCTGCTGATGACGGCAAGGGCAAGAAGAAGGGCAAGAAGTAAATCTTCTGCTCCTCTCTGAGCTACGCGACGGCGTGGCCCGGAACAAGAAGGCCCTGCGATGCGGGGCCTTTTTTTATGCTTTGCCGCAAATGTGGAAAAGACGGCAAGCGGCACATTGCGGACATCCGACTTGGAACGACTGCTTGCCGGCCTTAGCGAACGAGCAAAGGCTTTGGTTGAGCAGGCCGACTGGGCACTCTGCCCCGCTCCTGTCCCCCGCCCCGGGCTTGCGCCCGT